>JAVBJN010000071.1:0-131121 GCA_031546985.1 Chitinophagaceae bacterium | reverse complement strand
AGCCCTGGATAAGCTGGTAGGTAAATTCGGTAAACGAAAGCCCGGTTTCGAGCCTTTTCTGCACCGAATCTTTCGACATCATATAGTTTACACTGATGTGCTTACCAATCTCACGTGCAAAATCCAGGAAAGTGAAATTTTTAAACCAATCGTAGTTGTTTACGATTTCGGCACCATTGGCGCTGGATGTGCTAAAATCAAGGAATTTCTCCAGTTGCTTGCGAATGGAGCTCAGGTTATGGTTCAGAATATCTTCTGACAGCAGTTTGCGCTCTTCGGCCTTGAACGACGGATCGCCAATCATACCTGTAGCGCCACCTACCAGCGCAATAGGCTTGTGGCCGCACTGTTGCAGGTGTACCAGTAAGATAATGGGTACCAGGTTGCCAATATGCAGAGAATCTGCCGTAGGATCGAAGCCGATATAACCCACAGTCATTTCTTTATTCAATTGCTCTTCTGTTCCGGGCATTACATCCTGGATCATTCCTCTCCACTGTAATTCTTCAATCAGGTTTTTCATTTGCTCAGTTTTCCAAATGTATTAAGGATGCCAAAATTAATTAAAACAGGTCATTTTATAAACGGATCATAATTATTGTGTTGCTTTATCATAATTTTGCCTATATGATTGAGCTTGAACGATAATATTAGGTGTCAAAGCCCGTTTTATTTGTCAACAGGAATCAACTACAATTTAATGTGTATGCTAAAAAAAGTACTTGGATTAACCATAGTTACGGTAGGATTAGGAAGTTACTGGGCTGAGGCTCAGACCAGAAAGTATGTGAACGAATTTTTGAACGTAGGAGCCGGGGCACGTGGCCAGGCTATGTCGGGCGCGCAGGTAGCTACGGTGGGCGATTATGCTTCCGGATTCTGGAACCCGGCAGGATACCTGCACATTAATTCAGATTTTCAGGTGGGATTAATGCACTCCGAGTATTTCGCAGGCATCTCCAAGTACGATTTTGGTTCGGTAGGTATTCCCTTAAAGGATAAAAACAGGGCGGTGGGGATCACTTTTCTCCGTTTTGCCACCGACGATATTCCCAATACCCTCGAAATGGTGAACCCCGATGGTAGTGTGGATTACTCCAAGATCAAATCTTTCTCTGCTGCCGATTACTCGGTGCTGCTGTCTTACGCGCAGCGTTTAAACAAAGACAAACTCAACGGCTGGAACGTATTGCTCGGCGGTAATGCCAAAATCATTTACCGCAACGTGGGGTCTTTTGCCAATGCCTGGGGCGTGGGGATAGATGCGGCGGTGCAGGCCTATAAAAAGGGCTGGTACATTGGTATTATGGCCAAAGACATTACCACTACCTACACCGCATGGTCGTTTAGCTTTACCGATAAGGAAAAAGAAGTGTTGGTAAATACCGGCAATATTCTGCCTTCCAAATCGAGCGAGGTAACCCTGCCCCGCCTGAATATGGGTGTGGGCCGTGATTTTGACCTGGGTAAGAAATTTAACCTGCTTACAGAGCTGGATTGGGACATTACCACAGATGGTATGCGTAATACGCTTATTAAATCAAATGTAGTAAGCATTGACCCCAAATTCGGTGTGGAAGCATCTTATAACAAACTGATATACCTGCGGGCTGGTATAGGCAATTTCCAGAAAGCGCTGGATGATGCCGATACGACCAACCGTAAAATGATTACCACCTTTATGCCTACTATTGGTGTGGGTGTAAGGCTCAAAAGTGTATGTCTCGAATATGCCTACACCGACCTGGGCAACCAGTCGCAGGCGCTTTACTCCAATGTGTTTTCGCTTCGGGTAGATTTTAATTCGAAAAAGAAAGAAAAGGCCAAAGAGCAGGCGCTGCCTGAGAAGACGATTGAGAAGACACAGAAGTTTTAACCTAGAACCAGAAAAGTTATGAAAAAGATTTACCGGTTAATATGCCATTTTGTTCTATTTACATTACCGGGATTTGCTCAGCCATATGGTAACGAGTGGATCAACTATAACCAGAGCTATTACAAGTTTAAGATTAAGGATAACGGTATTTACCGCATCAGCAAAGGCACACTCGATGCCATAGGCGTACCCGGTTCGGTAACCGGCGGCCAGTTTAGAATATACCGCGATGGAAACGAGATTCCGGTATATGTGAGCAACAATGCAGCCTTTGGTGCTGCGGATTACCTTGAGTTTTACGGAGAAAAGATAGATGGTAAGCCAGATACCCGGTTGTATAAAGACCCCAACTGGCAGCCTACAGATAAACAAAGTTTGTTTAACGATTCGGCGGTTTATTTCCTTACCTGGAGCAATGCAGCTGCCGGGTTGAAGTACAACCTGGCTTCTAATGTAATTAATAATCCACCTGCTGCTGTACCGTATTGCTGGACAGAAACGGGCACTTACGGAACCGTAGGCGATGTGGGAAAAGCCTATGCTGTACCCGGAACATCAGGGTCATATATGGCTTCTGCCATGTATGATGAAGGTGAAGGGTTTTATCGCCTGTATGCTGGTACAACTCCTGCTAATACGGCCTCCATTACCTCGTCTTTGAGCATTACAGATGCTTACACCGGAGGGCCTAATCCCAAAGTGTCTTATTCCTTCCGGGGAGGAAACAACGGTTCCCACAGGACTACTATGTTGTTTAATAATAACCAGGTGCTGGATAAAACGCATGAAGATTTTTCTATGCTCAAAGGTGAGGTGGAAGTCGATAAAAACTGGCTTACCTCTACGAATAGTTTTGTCTACAAGCCTGTTTACCAGAATGCCAGTGAGTATATCATCGATTTTGCCACCCGGCTTATCTATCCGCGTGGCTATAATTTTAATGGCTTATCTGGTTATTATTTTGAAACCGATCCATTTATTGGCGCCAGTGCTTATTTTGAAATCAATGGCTTTCAACGCAATAGTGTAAAACCAAGATTGTATGATATTAAGAACCGCCAGATTTATGAAGCAGATACTGTTATAAACAATGTGCTGCGTTACCAGTTTGGCAACAGTAACCAATCCGGTGCGTATTATGTGAGTTCGGTAAATACAAGCATTCCATCTTCGGCCATTACACCCGTTACCCTCGGCAACTATACTCAGACAGGAAAACAGGGTAATTATGTGATAATCACCCATCCTGATTTGATGGCTCAGAGTTCTGCCATCCAGGATTATAGGAACTACCGTAGTTCTACCAATGGAGGAGGGTATACGGTAACCGTGGCTTCTGCTAAAGAGTTGTATGATGAGTTTGCTTTTGGTTATGATATGAACCCGTTAGGAGTAAAGGGGTTTCTTGAATATGCTTATGATAATTGGACTGTAAAACCCGCCAACCTTTTTATAATCGGCAAGCCTACTACCTACAGGAATTACAAAACCTACCGGCAGTCTCCCCAAACGTATCCTTACCCGATTGTACCAACTTATGGTGACTGGAGTTCTGACTATCTTTTTGCAGACTTTAATATGGATGGTGTTCCCGAACTACCTGTAGGGCGGTTGTCGGTATTTAATGCTACGGACATTGCCAATTACCTTGCCAAGGTTAAGGAGTATGAATCGTTTAATAAGTTCAATTACGACGATGTAAAATGGAAGAAACGTGTGCTGTTTGCCGCTGGCGCCAGTGGCGGTCTCCAGGATTATATTCTGGTCCAATTTAAAGCCAGCTCCGATATCGCAGTAGATACGCCCTGGGGTGCTTCGGTAACCACTATCGCTAAAAACAGTACCGATTATATCCAGGTGGCCGATCCTGCTATTGTAGATTCTGTTATTAACAACGGGGTAGGGGTCATCTCCTTCTTTGGTCACTCTTCGCAGCAAAACCTGGATTACAACCTCGATAATCCTTCTACCTATCAGAATAAAGGCAAGTATTTCCTCATGACTGCATTGGGTTGTAGTGTGGGCAATACATTTGGGCTGAATACCATCCGCAATCTTACCGAGCAGATGCTGGCAGAGCCCGATAAGGCAGCCATTGGCTTTTGGGCGCAATCTACCACCGGGTGGTCTAACCTGCTGGGCCCATACCAGGTAGGCATGTACGATATACTGGCTAAAACCCGCTATGGCAGAACCATGGGCGACCAGTACACCAACACTATTGCTAAAATGGCTACATCTTTCCCGGGTAGTGATGCAATGCGTATCAACTCTGAGCAGATTGTGTTATACGCCGATCCGGTACTTAGCCTGTACCAGCCTGCTAAACCAGACTATACTGCACGGCCTAATGACATTTACATAACACCAGGTATTGTGTATGCATCAGATAATCAGTTTAAACTGAAAGTGGTGCTCTCCAACCTGGGCAGGGCCATTGCCGATTCTGTGCCTTTGCGCATACGTATGAGAAATGGGTCAAATGAACGTAACCTGTTTAATGGTAAAGTGGGTAGAATAGCCTTTAATGATACCCTTAACCTGGTTGTAAACATTAACAAGAGCATTGATCCGGGCGAAAATATTATTGAGCTGCTGATCGATGAGAACAATGTGATTCCTGAAGAGAACGAAACCAACAATACGATTTCAACCCGTTTGCTCATCTATTCTGATGATGTGAAACCCTTTTATCCGAGCAATTTCAGTTTTGTAGATGACGTCTCTAATATTAGCTTATATGCGGCTTGTGTAAATCCTTTCCTTACCGGCAGGCAATACTGGATGGAGCTGGATACTACTCCCGATTTTAACAGTACCCAATACCGGAAACAGTTGTTCGATTTTAATGGCGGTTTTATCAAATGGACAGTGCCGGGCCTGCAAAACAACCGTGTGTACTATTGGCGGGTAAAAAAGACCACCGTGGGTAACGATTCGGTGTCGCAGGTATTTTCCTTTACCGGCTTGCCTGGCAAAGGCGAGGGTTGGAACCAGTCGCATTGGGGACAGGTTACCATGAATAGTCTTACCGGTTACGATGTTACAATGTCTAATTTTGCTTTTTTTGAAAAGGTGCCACAGAAAATAAACCTGAGGGCAGCCCTGGGAGGTATCTACACCGATGGGGAAAGAAGAGTAATACTCAACGATACCTTGTTCTATACCTTCGGATGTACCTTCGGCATCTTCGATTACTTTGTTTTTGATACGCTGGGCCTTCCCTGGCGCAATCACCAGGTAGGCGGCGGCGGCCGTTACAATAGTAACTATCCTTGCCGCGATCCATTGAACCAGCCCGCGTTTGAATATTCTTATTCCAATGCACCGGCTCGAAACCTGGCTACGATTTTCCTGGATTCTATTCCTGCCGGATTCACGGTTTACATGATGAACATTTCCACGAAGAATGCCGCGCATATTGGCCCTTCGCAATGGAAAAATGACTCGGTGACTTATGGTGTGCAGGGTTCGTTGTACCATCGTTTGCGCGATGCGGGTATTACCCAGATCGATTCATTTAACCGGCTGCGACCTGTAATTTTCAGTTTCGTGGTAGGCAAACCGCAAACGGCGGCTCAGTATTATGGCGATAGCCTGGAGTTGCTCAATAGAACTTTCAACTTCCAGATGACAAGCGATGAGGGTGTGGCGGTAACCGATCTTATTGGTCCTGCCCGTAGTTGGAACAAGATTGTATACGATGGTGTTTCTCTCGAAAATCCTTCTAAAGATTCGGTAACGATCTCTGTTTACGGAGTGGATTATAACAACAACACAACCTTGTTGCAGAAATTATACGGACTTACCAACGATGTGGACATCAGCGCGGTTTCTGCTCAGAACTACCCTTACCTGAAACTTCAGTTGGATATGAAGGACGATACACTGCGTAGTGCTTACCAGATGGGTTATTGGAGGGTATTGTACGAAACCTTGCCCGATGCTGCGCTTAACCCGTCTAAACTGCTGGTAAAGACCGATAGCCTGAGCCAGGGCCAGGGTGGAACATTTAAAACCGTGGTAGAGAATGTAACCCACAAAGATATGGACAGCCTGCTGGTGCAATACACCATTACAGACAAAAACAACAATAAGCACAATACGCTGAAGAAATATGGCCCGCTTAAGGCCAACGATACCTTGCAGGTAGGGATGGATCTGAATTCGACCCTTTACCCCGGAAACAATGTGTTTACCATTGATGTAAACCCTGCTTTTGCACAGCCAGAGCTTACCCGTATCAACAATGTGGGTGTGCTGCCCTTGTATGTGCGTCCCGATCAAACCAACCCGTTGATGGATGTTACTTTCGATGGGGTGCATATTATGAACGGCGATATCGTATCGGCCAAGCCATTCATTTTCGTGAAGCTGAAAGACGACAACAAATACCTGCTGCTGAACGACACTTCGGTGATGACGGTTGGGCTAAGAAAAGTAGGCGGCGACTCCGTAATGCGGGTGCCTTTCGACAACAGCACGCTCAAATTTTATCCTGCGGGTCAGGGTAAGGCCGGAGCTAACGAAGCATCGATTGAGTATACGCCCAACTTTACCGAAGATGGTATGTATGAGCTTATCGTAAGTGGTAAAGACAAGTTGAACAACACCATTGGTAAAACCGCTTACCGCATACAGTTTGAGGTGATAAACAAAGCCATGATCTCTAACCTGCTTAACTATCCCAATCCGTTTACTTCTGCCACCCAGTTTGTGTTTACACTTACAGGCTCGCAGATTCCTTCTAACCTTAAAATTCAGGTGCTGACGGTAACCGGCAAAGTAGTGCGGGAAATAACCAAACAGGAATTGGGGCCTATTCACATTGGTTTAAACCGCACCGATTTCCGTTGGGATGGCACCGACCAGTATGGGCAGGCTTTGGGTAATGGCGTGTACCTGTACCGGGTAGTGGCCAATCTGAATGGTTCTGCAATGGATAAATTTGACCGTGGTAACCTTAAGAGTACCGATAAATACTTTAAGCAAGGCTTTGGCAAAATGTACCTGCTGAGGTAGGTTGTAAAGCCTTGGCGCAAACAAAAAGCCGTTCCCGCAATGTTGTGGGAACGGCTTTTTTAGTATTGGTTTATCGCTTTGGTTAGCGTTGGTGCATCTTCCGGATGTATTTGCCCAGGATGTCGAACTCCAGGTTTACCACATCGCCTGTTTTAACATGTTTGATGGTGGTATGTTCCAGTGTGTAAGGGATAATGGCCACGGTAAACGTGTTGTCCTGCACCCGGTAGGCGGTGAGGCTGGTGCCATTCATGCAGATGGAACCTTTTTCAATTATCAGGTCGTCAAACTCCTGTGGGTAGGAGAATGTGTATTCTGTACTGCCTTCTGCCTGGCGGATGGCGGTGCAGATTCCGGTGCCGTCTACATGGCCTTGTACAATATGCCCATCCAGGCGGTCTCCGAGCCTCATGGCGCGCTCCAGGTTTACTTCTGTACCTTCCTGTAGGCTGCCCAGGTTGGTCTTGCTGAGGGTCTCGTCAATGGCCGTTACGGTGTGCGTGTCTTCTGTTAAGGCTACTACGGTAAGGCATACGCCATTATGGGCTACGCTTTGGTCTATTTTCAGTTCGTGAGAAACGGCGCTTTTTATAGTAATGTGCAGGTTGTTCTGCTCCTTGCTAAGGCTGGTAACGGTGCCCAGCGTTTCAATAATTCCTGTAAACATGTCTGTATTTTAAAAATGCGGATCTATTGTTTTACGGCTGTGCCGTGGTGGTAGCTTATGCCTGTATCTGAGTTTAGTATCCACGAAAATGAAAAACGCCCGTTTTCGTTAAAATACATGGAGCCCGCTCCTGCAATGGTATCGGTATTGTCGCAAAGGTACTGCCCCAGGGCTACAACCGTATCAATGCTGAATATCTGGGCGCGGAAAGCGGTGATGTTGAGCGTTTTGGTGTTGCATAACCCCTTCATTAACATCGATTTGTTGCCTGTTTTGCTAAAGGTGAGCAGGTATTGGGCCGAGTCCAGCACCGATGTGCCGTCGGCAGACATGATGGAGTCGGAGTATTGCCAGTTGCCCGAAAACAGGTCAGAAGGGTAGTAGCATACGGTGCTGTCGGGCTTGCCCGGAAAGTTCCAGTTGTAGTTTACTGCTTCCGGATCGTTGCAATAGGGCCTGTTCAGCCGGTCGTCATCTACCGGCGCAGGGTCTGTGGTTTTCTTGCAGGCAGTATAGCCGCCTAGTGCCACCAGGGCACAACACAGCATAAAGCCTTTACTGCGCATAAACTTATTGATATTGATATACTTAGGCATTGCGGGGTTTTGTTGCTAAAATGGTACTACCATAACGCAGATGGTACCGGATATATTTTCACGACCAGAAAATCAAAGATACTAACGCGAAAATTTAATTTTGATTTTGTGAATGAGAAAATAACGTTTACCTTTGCCGTCCTAAAATTGGAGAAAAAATGTTAATCATCGATTCAAAAGATTGTGAAAACATAGACAAGGCCTTAAAAAAGTACAAAAAGAAATTTGAAAAGGCCCGTATTTTACAACAACTGAGAAGACGTCAGTCGTTTACTAAGCCTTCTATCTCTCGCAGAGAAGAGGTGCTTAAAGCTATCTATAAGCAACAAATTTCTATCGGTAAGGTAGAAAAATAAGGTAGACGATACATAATACCAGGAGTTTGATAGTTGTGAAGTTTTAAATAGCTTTACAGCTGTCAATCTCCTTTTATGTTTTATTCTGAGGCTTTTATCGCATATGTCAAGTACGAAAAGAGGTATTCCCGGCTTACTGTAAAGGCATATGAGATGGATTTGCTTCAGTTTATCACTTATGCCGGCTCTGCTTTTGGCATAAGCGAAGCAGGAGAAGTGCGCCATACCCATGTGCGCAGCTGGCTTGCAGGCCTTGCCGATGAAGGCACAGGCGCGGTTACCCTCAACCGCAAAATTTCCACCCTCCGTTCCTATTTCCGTTTTTTATTGAAACAGCAATTGCTGGCCGTTTCGCCTATGGACAAAGTTATTGGCCCTAAGCGTCCGTCCAGAGTGCCCCAGTATGTGAGCGAAGATACCGCCCGCAATATGCTGGAAGCCGTACATTCCGATACGTTTACCGGGTTTACTCAAAAAGTGATACTGGAGCTACTTTACCAGGCCGGTTTGCGCCGGTCGGAACTGGTTACGCTTAAAATAAGCCAGGTAGATTTTGAAAAGCGCCTGCTCAAAGTCTGGGGTAAGGGGGGCAAAGAGCGTGTGGTGCCTTTTACGGTAGAGATGGAAGCCCTGCTGCAGGCTTATGTGGCAGAAAGAACCGCATTGGCGCCTGTGCATGATGTGTTGCTGGTGCTGGATAGCGGCAAGCCGCTGTATCCCGAATTTGTGTACCGTACCGTAAAGCAGCACCTGGAATACGCCGGAGCTACCATAGCCCAGAAGAGCCCGCATTCCCTGCGCCACAGTTTTGCCACTCATTTGGTCAATAACGGGGCCGAGCTTAATGCCGTAAAGGAGCTGCTGGGCCACAGCAGCCTTGCCGCCACACAGGTTTATACCCATAGCTCTATAGAAGAGTTGCAGAAAATATTCCGCAAGGCGCATCCCAAAGCCTGATGATTTCCCTTTTTTAACTTGCTTTTGTGACTTTCTTTTTATAATTTCATAACAGAAACTTAAACAGTCCGGACCGATTAAAGTTCTTTCACATAAGATTAGATTTTGTTCACCGTTTAAATATATTCAGTTATGAACGTTCAAATTCATGCCGTGCATTTTGATGCTGACGCTAAGTTGATTGCACTTGTACAGAAAAAGGTAGAAAAGTTGAAAACGTTTCACGATAGGATAGTGGATGTAGAGGTTTATTTGAAATTGGACAATGTAGTACACCATATCAAGGATAAAATTGTAGAACTAAAAGTTAATGTTCCCCGGCATACGTTCTTTGTAAAGCAGGAGAGCAAAGCGTTCGAAGAATCGTTCGAAGCTGCGTTCGAAGCTTTGGTAAGCCAGATCAAACGTCAGAAAGAGAAGCTGACAGCCTAGGAAAATCTGAGATTTTTTGGGCCCCGCCCCCAGTAAGGGCGGGGCTTTTTTATGCCTTCAAAAATTTTTTTTTGAAAAAGCTTGGAAAGTTGATAATCTCATTGCTATCTTTGCAATCCCAAACGGGGAAAGCGGTAACGCAAACAGTTCTTACAAATCATAACTAATTCATTGCCAAAGTAGCTCAGCTGGTAGAGCAGCTGATTTGTAATCAGCAGGTCGGGGGTTCGAGTCCCTTCTTTGGCTCTGTAAAATATTGGGCAGATACTCAAGTGGCCAACGAGGGCAGACTGTAAATCTGCTAGCTTACGCTTTCGGAGGTTCGAATCCTTCTCTGCCCACCTTAAAAGTTAAAAGAACTTCGCCTTGTGTGATAGGCCTTTTAACTTTTCTTTGTTTAAGTTCTTTTTAGAAAATACATGCGGGAGTAGCTCAGTTGGTAGAGCGACAGCCTTCCAAGCTGTAGGTCGCGGGTTCGAGCCTCGTCTCCCGCTCTCTTTTTAAAAAGAAGTTAGTAATGAATGCTGTTGTAGCTCAGGGGTAGAGCACTTCCTTGGTAAGGAAGAGGTCGTGAGTTCAATTCTCATCAACAGCTCGAAGTTGAAACCAATTATACAAACAACAATTATAAACTTCAAAAAAATCCAATACAATGGCAAAAGAAACCTTTAAGAGGGAGAAGCCTCACGTTAACATTGGTACCATTGGTCACGTTGACCACGGTAAAACTACCTTGACTGCTGCCATTACAAGCATTCTGGCCGACAAAGGTATGGCTGAAAAGAAAGGTTATGATGAGATTGATGCCGCTCCTGAAGAAAAAGAACGTGGTATTACCATTAATACTGCTCACGTAGAATATCAAACCGCTAATCGTCACTATGCTCACGTTGACTGTCCAGGTCACGCCGACTATGTGAAAAACATGATTACCGGTGCTGCTCAAATGGATGGTGCTATTCTGGTAGTTGCTTCTACCGATGGTCCTATGCCACAAACTAAAGAGCACATCCTGCTGGCTCGCCAGGTAGGTGTACCTCGTATCGTAGTATTCATGAACAAAGTTGACCTGGTTGACGATCCTGAGATCCTGGACCTGGTAGAAATGGAAATTCGTGAACTGCTGAGCAAATACGAATACGATGGTGACAACACGCCAATCATCAAAGGTTCTGCAACAGGTGCTCTGGCGGGTGACGCTGAGTGGGTTGCTAAAATCGACGAACTGATGGCTGCTGTTGATGAGTACATTCCTTTGCCTCCACGTGCTATTGATCAACCGTTCCTGATGTCTGTAGAAGACGTATTCACCATCACTGGTCGTGGTACAGTTGCTACAGGTCGTATCGAGCGTGGTATCATTAAAGTTGGTGAAAACGTTGAGATCGTAGGTTTCAATGAAGAGCCAATGACTTCTACCTGCACAGGTGTTGAAATGTTCAAAAAACTGTTGGATCAAGGTCAGGCTGGTGATAACGCTGGTATCCTGCTCCGTGGTATCGATAAAAAAGATATCCGTCGTGGTATGGTAATCTGCGCTCCTAAATCTATCACTCCTCACACTGAGTTCAAAGGTGAAGTTTACGTTCTGAGCAAAGAAGAAGGTGGTCGTCACACTCCATTCTTCCAGAAATACCGCCCTCAGTTCTATTTCCGTACCACAGACGTAACTGGTGAGTGCCAGCTGCCTGAAGGTGTTGAAATGGTAATGCCTGGTGATAACGTGAATCTGCTGGTTAAATTGATCGCTCCAATCGCGATGGAAAAAGGTCTGAAATTCGCTATCCGCGAAGGTGGACGTACAGTAGGTGCCGGTCAGGTTACTGAAATCATCAAATAAGTTGTTTACAGTTTAACACTGTTACTTCATATCGAAAAACCCTCAGCATTTGCTGAGGGTTTTTCTTTTTATCCTATCCCGTTAATGCCGGAGATTGTTTATTTTCATAACCCGGGTCACGAAGCCATAACTTTTGAGCCCGGTTTGCGTTTTACAGCTATAAACATCCTCATTCATGCACCGGCATTTTATTACCATATTCCTTTCCGGATTTTTGATTTCCGGCTCTGTGCGGGCGCAAAGCTTTGCGCTGGTGCTGGAGTGGGGGTATTGGAAAGCCATTGACCTGTCTGGCAAAACCCTGGCCGATTCTCTGGCTACAGAAGATGATGGCTACCGCTCATACCAGGCCTCGGGAGAAGGTATGTTTGCCGTAATCCGCAATAATCGTATCGGATTTAAGAATGCACAAAACCAGTTGGTCATTCCCTGTACCTATAGCCCTGCTTCCGTCTTCAATCAGTATCCCAACAGGCCGTTTAACGATGCTTACCGGATGCGGGAACGCCATTTTGTACAAGGGCAGGCCGTGGTAGTTTCTCCTGGAGGAAAAATGGGCGTAATTGACACAAGGGGCCATTTGGTAATAGACACCGTGTACGACTTTATAGCTGCGGCAGATACGGTACCGGTTTATGTAGTGCAACAGAAGAGCCGGATCAAGATCGTAAACCGGAGTGGCAAAGATGTGCTGCCGTTTTATTACCAAACCGATCCCGAATTGTACCCCATGCCGCATTTCAGCAATGGATTGCTGCCCGTAATGGTAAAGCGGCCAGCACCGCCACCACAGACGGGACGGGTACAGATCCAGGCACCAGAACCCGACATGCCAGATTATAAAGTGGGCTTTGTAAATTACGAAGGGCGCCTGGTGATCGATACTATTTATGAGCTAAGCACTTATATTTTGCGTAGCACAGCCAGCGACCGGGCAGCGGCGATGCTCAACCGCAGTATATGCGGCACCGGCCGGGCTGCTATGGCAAGGGAAACATTCCAGGAATCTTATTACCTGAACAGCGATTATTACCGCTTTGAGGGCAATCGTTGTATGGTATATAAACCAGGCACTTCTGGAGGCACCATCATTAATACTGCTGGAGATTCGTTGTTTGCTATCGGGCCTGTGCGGTCGGTGATCAATGACCAGGGTTATTTTATCGTAACCGAGGAAAGTTTTAGCCTTTTTGAGTCGCAGGGCGGTAATACGCGGGTTAATGGGGTGATAAATCCTATGGGCAAGCAGATCCTCGAACTGTCTTTCCGGGAAATTGGCAGGCTGGGCGATGGCCTGTTTCGGGTTAGTACCGGGGAAAACGGCCATTTCCGCTATGCGGATACCACCGGCCGTTTCCGGTTTGGAAAGAGTTTTGCCATTGCCAATGATTTCAGCGATGGATTTGCCACGGTTAAGTATTCATATGGGATTACTGACCGGGATTACGGGCATATAGACCTGGAGGGCAAGTTTGTTGGTATCGATAAAGCATGGATACTTGGCCGGTCAGAAGGACTCATACTCGCCAGTACCAAAGCCAGCGGGGAAACTGGCTACGGCTTTATGAATACCGACTATAGCTGGGTGATTAAACCGAAGTATGCGGGGCTAGAGCCTATGCAGCAAAACAGGGCTGCGTTTGGCCAAAGTATACCCGGCAAGGGGGTAAAGTGGGGCTTTATAGATCATGCTGGTAACGAAGTGATTGCGCCTCAATATGATCGCGTAATTTCTTTCCAAAAAGTTGAAATTAAGTAGGATTATTCAGAATTGTTTTTTAGCTTTGCTCCCCTAATCGTTTTACGGGAATAGTTCAACGGTAGAATAGAGGTCTCCAAAACCTTTGATCGTGGTTCGAATCCGCGTTCCCGTGCTAATGGCAGGTATAAAAACCTGCCTTTATTTGTAAAACTTATGAGCAAGTTCACTAACTATATTCAATCTGCCTACGATGAGCTGGTGCACAAAGTGACCTGGCCTTCATGGGAAGAACTGCAACAGTCAACCGTATTGGTATTGGTAGCTTTGCTGCTGCTGACCCTCCTCATCTTTGTGATGGATGGCGGTTGTGAATTCGTATTGGAAACCTTCTATAAAATGTTCAGCTAATGGATGCAGTTGCAAATGTTCCTGAAACCAAGTGGTACGTTTTAAGGGTAGTTAGCGGTAAGGAAAAAAAGGTTAAGGAATACCTGGATATTGAAGTGCGCCGCTCTGGCTGGGGTACTGCCATTACACAGGTGCTGTGTCCGGTAGAGAAGGTGTACAAAGTACAGGCGGGTAAAAAAGTAATGCGTGAAAAGATCCTTTTCCCGGGTTACATTATGCTCGAAGCTGTAGATGGTAAACTGAACGATGAAATGATCCAGACTGTTAAGAATGTTAGCGGTGTGATTCACTTCCTCGGTAAGGATAATCCTACAGCTCTCCGTAAAAGCGAAGTGAACAAAATGTTCGGTAAAATGGACGAAGTGGCCGATCAGGGTATGGTTATGGTAGAGCCTTACATCGTAGGCGAAACCATTAAGATCATCGACGGTCCGTTCAACGACTTTAACGGTACTATTGAAGAAGTAAACGAAGAGAAAAAGAAACTGAAAGTAGTAGTGAAGATCTTCGGCCGTTCTACGCCGGTAGAGCTCAACTACATGCAGGTAGAGAAACTGTCCTAGTTTTCTACTATATCATATTGAAAGCCTCCCAACATTGTTGGGAGGCTTTTTTCATTAACCCTAATAACATCATGACCTAAGGTTGCGATGTGTGAAGGTTACGGTCGCTTATTGAATTCATTTGTCATTGGGGTGCTTAGGCCAAAGTCACAGTAGTACAAGCTGTATCAAGGCACTATTCCGAAAACGGGGTGTAACCGTTTTCGGGCGGTTTTTGGGGTACTTTTTTTCCGCAAAAAAAGTAACAGAAGAAGAAAAGCGGGTTGAGTTCAAGGTTGGCCCTGCAATCGTTGGCCAGTGATGTATAGTATGGATTGGTGGGAATGTGCGTAGGGGCTAGCGCATAAATGAGGGATTATTATATAACCCTTCCAGAGTCCACTGGAGGCGTAATAGCACTCGTTACCGTATGGTGATGGTAAGGTCTGAAAGTGTCCTTACACATGAGCTGTTGGCTCTGGCTTTTATATCAGTGAATATAATCCTGTCGCCAGGTTTTAATTCCTTAAGCCTATCCTGCAGCTCAGGAGATAGATAAAAGGAGTGACTGGTAAAGGTGATCCCTTCATTTTTATAGAAAGGCGCTTTCATGATTCTGGCGCTATGACCACATATGATGAACCTGGCTTTAAGCAGGCAATCGGGAGGGAACAAAGCTGAGACGAATGGGTTTTGGATCACAAGGGAGTGCGGGAGTGCGGTGTCTCTGAAGCCACCATAGTAAGCTATGGGGTAGGGAATCCCGGCTACCTTGTATTCCAGCGTCTCCACCTGTTTCCCGCTGTCCCATACCTGGAGTGTAACCTTATCTCCTGTAGCATAATCTACCTCAAAAATGCCCGGCCCCTTTTTTTGAATCTCTGCCTGGTTGCTGCGGATGGCATAATCGTGTCCGGAAGCGCCGATCACTTCCAGCCGGTTGGGTATGGCCAGGTAAAGCACATGAGCTTCTGGTTTAGACAAAGTATGGTTGAGCACTTTGATGGGCTGTTGTGCTGCTACAGGTAGTCCAAAAAATAAAAGACTTCCCACCAATCCCCAATTTCGAAAATTACCTGGTTTCAAATAATCGTGTTTGAAATTTTACGAATACAATCTCTTTATACTTTTTCATTTGTTGCCTCGTACTTAAAAAATAGAAGTTATAGATTTTTGCAAAATTTGATGAAAGGAATTTTGTCCTTGGCTTTGAAAATGATATTGAAAAATAATCACATTTCAATTCGGTTGGTAATCCCCCAAATTTTGTATCGCGATCCCTCCTTTGAGTTTCTCTTTAGGATTTACTCCTTACTGACTTTTTATTAAGTTTAGTCAGTTTTCAATTTTATTTGAATGTGAAAAATGTTAATATTATAAAGAGGAACCTTTTTTCTTGTATGCTAATTAAATAGAATATTATGAAGAGGCTGATTATGAATTTAGGGGATAACGAATTTGTCGAGAATTATATTATACTGTTTTTAGTTAATTTGAAAGGTGCAAAGTAGAGAATTTGTATGACACAAAATTTGCACGTATTGTTGGTTTCGGTTCTCGCTTTCTCATTATTTGTATTTTATATATCTTATTTCTTGTGCTAATCACATGCTGTTTTTGTATTATGCAAATGGGGCTTTGGGCCTCTTTTTTTACAGCGTTTTATTTTATATATGATTGGCTTTAGTTAAAACTAAATGTGCTTTTTAGAAACATACGACATTTAGTTATAATATTATTTCTGCTTTTTTATGTGTAATTATTATAATGTATGGTGGCGCTAAACACAATTGCCAGGCAGGCGGCTATCTGGTTTATATTATTATAGCTGTATAATTTGTAATGTGTTTTGTTCTTTGTTATTGCATTTAGTTTTAATGCGTTTGGGGTTTGCTGAATTATTTGGGCTGAGTAATTTGTCTGTAATATTATTAATTAATATAATGTGAAATTGATTATTGCAAAGCTATTTTCTCTAATGTGTTATTAGGAAATCAACTTCATTTCTCATTCTGCCTTTTATAGCATTGTAAATAAGGGTGGGGGACTATCATCTGATTGACCAATGCCAGGCAGTAGCGGGATATTTATCCTTTCGCCGCCCGATAAATACAATATTTTAAGCATTTATTGCGTTTTTATTGTAAATCAATATTTTACGCTACATTACGTGAAGTTATTGTACTTCATCAGGTGATAGGTGCGATACTTGTCAGGTTTTGCCCTATGCTGAATTGGTAAGCATGAAGTTTTGGTTTATATCATTGCTGTAAATCTCTGATTATATGCTATTTGATATTGTTAGTCGTGTATTGGCTTATATTTTTACAATTAAGTGTTTGTAAAAATATGCGGAAATGATTGATTCGGGCACACAACCAGGTGATAAAAGGGTTTTAGGTATAATGTAATAGTTTAAGTTTTGGCAGATAATTTATTGGTAATAAGTATTATGCGCTTTAATATAGTGCAACGATTATCATCTTCTTTTGTCTTGCATTTGCTGGGAATTAGCTTAAAACTATCCATTTTTATTGATTGTTAATAGATTATGTCTGTTTACTTAAAGTTGATAAGGTGTGGTAATGGTTGGCTATTGTGGAAATTCGATCAGTAACGGCCTTTATAACTTCATTTTAGTGCCCAATACTTGTCTCATTGTTTAATTCTTCAATGAAATGTGGATAACCTGTTTATTAGCAACGATTAATGTTGATAACCGTGAGTTGAATGTGCATTATTTGTAGGCTCTCACAAAAACAGCTGTAATAGAAAGAGTGGTCTATTAAATTGATAAACAATAATCTACAATCGCTATCTAAACCAAAAAATAGCTATTTTTGCCGTTCTGAAAGGTATTTATTCAAGAAAAACCGGATTTTATTTGTCCGGTATTAAAAGAGCAATTACCTTTGCAGCCCCAAAAAGTGTTTGGGAGTTTCTGAAACCGGCAACGGCGGAAGGGACGTTAAAACCAAAATTCATTTAACAATGGCAAAAGAAATTACTGGTTACGTTAAGTTACAATGTAAAGGAGGCCAAGCTAACCCTGCACCTCCAATCGGTCCAGCCCTGGGTTCAAAAGGTTTGAACATCATGGAGTTCTGTAAGCAATTCAACGCCAGAACTCAGGACAAAATGGGTAAAGTATTACCTGTTCTGATTACTGTGTATGCTGACAAGTCTTTCGACTTCGTAATCAAAACTCCTCCGGCTTCAATCCAACTGATGGAAGCAGCTAAGATCCAGAAAGGATCTAAAGAGTCTAACCGTAACAAAGTGGGTAAAGTGACCTGGGAACAAGTTGAGGTTATCGCTAAAGATAAAATGCCCGACTTGAACTGCTTCACACTGAATAGCGCCATGAGCATGGTTGCTGGTACAGCTCGCAGCATGGGATTAACTGTAGAAGGTAAAGCCCCCTGGGAAAACTAATTTTTTCACTACCAAACTTTTAAGTAATGGCTAAGCTGACCAAAAAAAGAAAAGTTGCTGAAGCAAAAGTGGATAAAAACAAACTTTATTCCCTGACTGAGGCTACAACTTTAGTAAAAGATATTAACTGCACAAAATTCGATAGCTCTGTTGATGTTCACATCCGCCTGGGTGTTGATCCTAAAAAAGCAGATCAGGCACTGCGTGGTACTGTAACATTGCCACACGGTACCGGTAAAACCAAACGTGTATTGGTTCTGTGTACTCCTGACAAGGAAGCAGAAGCAAAAGGCGCTGGTGCGGACTTCGTAGGTCTGGATGAATTTATCCAAAAAATTGAAGGTGGCTGGACAGATGTTGACGTTATCGTTGCTACTCCATCCGTGATGCCTAAAATTGGTAAACTGGGTAAAATCCTGGGTCCACGTAACCTGATGCCTAACCCTAAAACAGGTACGGTAACCAATGATGTAGCTGGTGCTGTAAACGACGTAAAAGGCGGTAAAATCGCTTTCAAAGTTGACAAAGCCGGTATCATTCACGCATCTATCGGTCGTGTATCTTTCGACGCCAAGAAAATTGAAGAAAATGCTCAGGAGCTGATCAATACCCTGATCCGCATGAAGCCTGCAACCGCTAAAGGTACTTACCTGAAAGGTCTGGCACTGGCTGCTTCTATGAGTCCTGGTATCGCTATTGATACTAAAACCGTTCAAAACTAATTTGGTTAACTGCTTAAAAACAACATCATGACCAAAGAGCAAAAAACTGAAGTGATTGAACTTTTGAAAGAAAAGTTCTCTCAATATAACAACTTCTACATCACCAATACCGAGTCTCTGAGCGTAGCGCAAATAGGTAAACTGCGTCGCGTATGCTTCGACAAGAATGTAGAAATGAAGGTGGCTAAAAACACCTTGATCCGTAAAGCCCTGGAATCTTTAGACGCTGAAAAATATGCTGGTATCTACGATGCACTGCACGGTGTAACCGCGCTGATGTTCTCTGATACACCTAAAGATCCTGCTGTAATCATCTCTTCTTTCCGTAAGGAAAACAACAACGAAAAGCCACTGCTGAAAGCTGCGCTGATCGGTGAAGATGTTTACATGGGTAACGAGCAACTGGCTGCACTGACTAAAATCAAGACCAAAAACGAACTCATCGGAGACGTTATCGGTCTGTTGCAATCTCCTGCTCGCCGCGTAATCTCTGCGCTGTTGAACAACATCGAACTGAAAGGTGGTGCAGCAGTAGCAGAAGAAGCTCCGGCTCCAACTGCAGAATAATTCAAATTCAGTCAGCAGCGCTTTGGTGCTGCTGACTTCAATTTATCACCCTGCCTGGGGGTGTATTCAAATTTTTTAAACCTCCGCCGGAGCTCAGGCAATGAAGGCGGGAAAAATTTATAACAATGGCAGACGTAAAAGTAATTGCTGAACAACTGGTTGCATTAACCGTTAAAGAAGTACAAGAATTAGCTGATGTTCTGAAAAATGAATACGGCATCGAACCAGCTGCTGCTGCAGTTGTTGTTGCAGAAGGTGGCCCAGCTGCTGCTGCAGAAGAAAAAACTGCTTTTGACGTAATCCTGAAAAGCGGTGGACCTAGCAAACTGAACGTAGTTAAGATCGTAAAAGAACTGACTGGCTTAGGTTTGAAAGAAGCTAAAGATCTGGTTGACGGCGCTCCTAAAGCTGTTAAAGAAAAAGTATCTAAAGCTGAAGCTGAAGATCTGGCTGCTAAGCTTAAAGAAGCTGGTGCAGAAGTTGAAATCGCTTAATTCGAACTTCAACAATATTAAAACAGGGTTGCCAAAGCAACCCTGTTTTGTTTTATAGGCTTTTGTCCCCTTCGATCTTACAGGAACTACGCCCCGCATAGGCGGGACAGGCACCTGGCAGGTCTTTCTGGTTTGCCTCTCACTTTACACCTTTAGTTTTCAGACCTGGCTGGACCTGCGCCCCGCAGTGGCGGGACAGGCACCAGACAGGACTTCGAGGGTATTCTTGTCTTGTGTATTCACGTTTCACCTTTTACCTTTCACCTCTGGCCACTACTTCCTGTTCATGGCGGCCAGCAGCTCCTGTTTCTTACGGGGCGATACCGGCACTTCTATACCATCATTCATCAGCAGGCCCAATGGCTCGGAATGGTTTAGCCCACTAATGTGTTGCAGGTTTACAATGTGGGCAGGGTGCACCCGGAAAAACTCGGTGCTGTCCAGCGTTTCTTCAAAATATCGAAGGCTCTTTTCTGCAATCATGTAAGTCTTTTCTTTAAGCACCACTTTGGTAAAATCGTTGGCCGATTCTAACCTGATCAGCTCATTGAGCACTACATATTCCGGCCCGCCGGGTAAGGGCAGGGCTATGTATTGGGCCGGCCCATCGGGCGATTTGATGAAATGCAGCAGGTAGCGCATCCGTTCTTTCTCTTTCTCCATCGAAATAAGGTTCAGGCGTTTGATGGTAGCCTGCAGCTCGTCGGTATTAATGGGTTTGAGCAGGTAATCGAAGGCATTATACCTGAAAGCCCTTAACGCAAAGTGGTTGTAGGCGGTTACAAATACCACATGCAGCGGCAGGTCGGCAATTTGCTCTACCACGCTCAGGCCATCCATTAACGGCATTTCTACATCGATAAAAATGAGCCCCGGGTTAAGCTGCCGGATTTGTTTCAGGGCTTCCAGCGGTTGGGTAAAAGCGGCAATGACTTCTACTTCGGGGCAAAACTTCTCCAGTTTAATACGCAGTACATCTACACTGCTCTGCTCATCGTCTACAATAACGGCTTTAATCTTTTCCATAAGGTGAGTTGGGGGTTAAATATGGTGGTCTATTTCCATCGTAATACGGGTGCCCAGCGGCTGGCCGTCTTCAGATTCGAGATCGTCGATATGAATACTGCCTTTTACATGGTGTGTGAGGGCCAGTTTTTCGATACGTTCTGTAGCAATTCTAATGCCCACCGATTCGTGCTGCTTGCGGTGGTGGTTTATAACGCCAGATGCCTTGCGGCCTATGCCGTTGTCTTCAATAATTGTAATGATTTTGCCCTGTTTTTCCTTAAAAGTGATGGTTAAAAGCCCTTTTCCGTTGGTTTTGTGCCTTAATCCGTGTAAAATGGCATTTTCAATAAAGGGCTGAAAAACCATCGTAGGTATACGGGGTTGTTCAAACAGGAGGTCTTCGTCTGCCTCTATGGAAAAATCGAATTGGTTGTTGAACCGTTCCTGCTCCAGCGTACAGTAAAGGCGCAGGCTTTCTATTTCTTCGTTAATGCTGATAAAGGTATGCCGGCTGTTTTCCAGTGTTTTTCGTATAAGCGAAGAGAACTTGTTGAGGTAGGCCGATGCCTTAAACTCATCGTTCTGCAAAATATAGGCATCGATGGTGTTAAGGGAGTTGAACAGGAAATGCGGATTCATCTGCGCCAGCAGTAATTGTTGCTCCACCATTTTGAGCTGGTATTTATCGCGCAGTTTGTTCTGGTAAAAGACCAGCACGCCAATAATGCCCAGCAATACCGCCCCCACGATCATAATGGCAATAATGCTGCGGGCATTGGTTAGTTTTTGTTTTTGCTTGCTGTTCATTTCATCCAGGCGGGAGATCTCTTTTTCCTTTTTCTGCAATTGGTAGTTCGATTCCAGCTCGCTCACCAGGCTGCTGTTGGCTTCATCATCCAGGCTGTCTTTGAACGTAGTATATTTTTTATAAAATTGTAATGCTTCGGCAGGATGCCCGCTTTTGGAGAAGTAGTCGGACATGAGCTGGTAGGTATTCATAATCTGGCTTTTGGCATTGATGCGTTGGGCTATAGACAAGGCATCATCCAGGTATTGCCGCGCCTGGGTAGGCTGGTTGCGCAGCAGGTAAACCTCGCCCAGGTTGGCCCGGGTTTCGGCCAGGTAAATGCTGTCGCCCAGGGAGCGGTGAATGTTATCGGCGGTTTCATACTCCCGGAGTGCATCGTCCAGCTTACCCTGTTTCTTGTATACATCGCCCAGGCTGGTATGGCAGATGCCAATGCCCAGTTTGGAAGAAATGGAAATATTCTTCTCCAAAGACCGGCGTATATAAGCAATGGCTTCCGAAAATTTGTTCTGCATCAGAAAGGCCGCCCCAATATTGTTGAGGTTAATGGCCTCGCCCAGTGGATTCTTACGTTTGTTCTCATAAGAAAGGCAGAGTTGAAAGTACCGAATGGCCTCTTCGGGCTTTTTGAGGGAGAGGTTAATATTGCCAATGCTGTTGAGCGCAACGCATACATTGCGGGTATCGTGGCGGGCTTCTGCTATCTCCAGCGCCTGAATATGGTATTTCATGGCTTTCTGGTTTTCGTCTATACGGCGAAAAACCACGCCTATTTTGTTCAGGCTTTCGCCAATCTGCACCGAATCGTTAATGCTGCGGGCGGTTTCCAGGGCCTGGTTGTGCATATCGAGCGCCGGGCCAAACTGGCTCAGTTGCCGGTACCGCTCGCCCAGGATGTTGAGGATGCGTACGGTTTGTACCTGGCTGCGCGTTTTTAAGGAGAGCTGGTAGGCGGAGTCGAGGTGCGCATCTTTGACCACACTGCCCACCTCAATTTTGCGGTTGGCCATAGACCGGCCTATCATCTGGTCTATCAGAAGGGAGTCGGTCCGTGTGGCAAAAACGAGCCCTGTATGGCTCAAAAGCCACAGCAGAAGGCAGTAGGGGAGTAGCCGGGCTGGATTTTTCAAGCGGTAAAGGTTGTTGGCGGGGCGATAATATTTAATTATTTTTACTTTTAATGTACAAATTCCCCAAAATATATGGTAATTAAAATGTTAAAGTGTTGCACATAATGTAACAAAATTGTTTTTTAATAAAAAATGCTTAGATTTGCATCCCCTATTTTGGGCTAATTAGCATCGTGCATTTTCAACCAGTGGCCATAAATAATTGAAATGCAATCGTTTCACCGTCTGAAAAGAAAGGTTTCTTTTCAGGTGGAATTTTTTTATTTGGTATTTCAGGTAAGTTCGTAAAACGCGTTTTTTATCTATATGTCTTCAACAAAAACCGCACAACTAAGAATCAACTTCGGTAAAACGAAGCAGGTAGCAGAAACTCCCGATCTGCTCGCGATTCAGATTCAGTCTTTCAAGGACTTTTTCCAGTTGGAAACAACTCCGGATAAGCGTAACAACGAAGGTTTGTTCCGTGTGTTCCAGGAAAACTTCCCGATTACTGATACCAGGAACATCTTCGTACTGGAGTTTCTGGATTATTTTATTGATCCCCCCCGTTACTCCCTCGAGGAGTGTATGGAGCGTGGTCTGACCTATGCTGTGCCTCTGAAAGCCAAACTCCGTTTGAGCTGTAATGACGAGGAGCACGTAGATTTCCAGACCATTATCCAGGACGTGTTCTTGGGTAATATCCCATACATGACATCAAGGGGTACCTTCGTGATCAATGGTGCGGAAAGGGTGGTTGTATCGCAGCTGCACCGTTCACCCGGTGTGTTCTTCGGTCAAAGTGTACACCCCAACGGAACCAAAATCTATTCTGCACGTGTGATTCCTTTCAAAGGTGCATGGATGGAGTTTGCAACCGACATCAACAACGTGATGTACGCCTACATCGACCGTAAGAAGAAGTTCCCGGTAACTATGTTGCTGCGTTCTATCGGTTTTGAAACCGATAAGGACATTCTGGAACTGTTCGGTATGGCCGATGAGATCAAAGCAACCCGCGATGCACTGGAAGCCAACAAAGGCCGTCGCCTGGCAGCCCGTGTACTGCGCAGCTGGACAGAAGACTTTGTGGATGAAGACACCGGTGAAGTAGTAACGATCGAGCGTAACGAAGTAGTGATGGACCGTGACAATGTACTCGACGACGAGGCACTGGAAATGATCCTGGAAATGGGTATCGCCACTGTATTCCTGCAGAAGGAAGAAGTAAGCGGTGATTTCTCCATCATCTACAATACCCTGAATAAAGATACTTCCAACTCTGAGCTGGAAGCCGTTCAACACATTTACCGCCAGCTGCGTGGCGCTGATGCTCCGGATGATGAAACCGCCCGCGGTATCATCGAGAAGTTGTTCTTCTCCGACAAGCGTTACGACCTGGGTGAAGTAGGCCGTTACAAGATCAACCGCAAGTTGAACCTGGACTATCCGCTGGATCACAAGGTGTTGACCAAACAAGATATTATCTCTATCATCAAATACCTGGTACAGTTAACCAACGGTAAAGCAGAGATCGATGACATCGATCACCTGAGCAACCGTCGTGTACGTACCGTGGGTGAGCAATTGTACGCTCAGTTCGGCGTGGGTCTGGCCCGTATGGCCCGTACCATCCGTGAGCGTATGAACGTGCGCGACAACGAGGTGTTTACACCAGTTGATCTGATTAACGCCCGTACCCTGAGCTCCGTAATCAACTCATTCTTTGGTACTTCCCAGCTGTCTCAGTTCCTGGATCAGACCAACCCGTTGTCAGAGATTACGCACAAACGTCGTATCTCCGCCCTCGGCCCCGGTGGTCTGAGTCGTGAACGTGCCGGTTTCGAGGTTCGTGACGTACACTACTCCCACTACGGTCGTCTGTGTACCATCGAAACACCGGAAGGTCCAAACATTGGTCTGATCTCTACACTTTGTGTACACGCCAAGATCAATGACATGGGCTTCATCGAAACACCTTACCGCAAGGTTAATGATGGTAAGGTAGACATGAAAGACATCGTCTACCTGAGTGCTGAAGAAGAAGATTCTGCTAAAATCGCCCAGGCCAACGCGCCATTGGATGATAAAGGCAACTTCTCCGGAGACAAAGTAAAATCCCGTGAAACAGGTGACTTCCCTGTACTCGAACCTAGCGAAGTAGAGTATATGGACATTGCTCCGAACCAGATCGTAGGTTTGAGCGCATCGTTGATTCCGTTCCTGGAGCACGATGATGCCAACCGTGCGTTGATGGGATCGAACATGCAACGTCAGGCTGTACCATTGCTGCGTCCTCAGACGCCGATCGTTGGTACCGGTCTGGAAGGTAAAGCCGCCCGCGACAGCCGTCTGCTCATTATGGCAGAAGGAACTGGTGTGGTAGAATACGTGGATGCCAACGAAATTCACGTTCGTTACGAAAGAGACGAGATCGAAAGACTCATTTCCTTTGAAGGCGACCTGAAAGTATATAAACTGACCAAGTACAAGAAAACCAACCAGAGCACCAGCATTAACCTGAAACCTTGCGTAACCAAGGGCCAGAAAGTTAAGAACGGTGATATCCTGACTGAGGGTTATGCCACTCAGGATGGTGAACTGGCACTGGGCCGTAACCTGCAAGTGGCGTTCATGCCATGGAAAGGTTACAACTTCGAGGATGCCATCGTGATTTCTGAGAAGGTAGCCCGTGATGACTGGTTTACTTCTGTACACATCGATGAGTATGAGCTGGAAGTGCGCGACACCAAACTGGGTGAAGAAGAACTGACTCCGGACATTCCGAACGTATCTGAAGAAGCTACCAAGGACCTGGATCAGAACGGTATCATCCGCATCGGTGCCCACGTTCGCGAAGGCGATATCCTGATCGGTAAAATCACCCCTAAAGGTGAAACAGATCCTACACCGGAAGAAAAACTGCTGAGAGCGATCTTCGGTGATAAAGCCGGCGATGCTAAAGATGCTTCTCTGAAAGCGCCTCCAAGCACCGAAGGTGTGGTGATCGACAAGAAACTGTTCTCCCGTGCCAAGAAAGACAAAAACTCAAAAGCCCGCGAAAAAGCGTCTATTGAGAAACTGGAAAAAATCCACGAGAAAAACCTCGAGGATCTGCGCACGGTGCTGATCGACAAACTGCAACAACTGCTGAAAGACAAGTCTTCTGCTGGTATCACCAACGAATACGGTGAGCTGGTACTGAGCAAAGGCGCCAAGTTTACAGCTAAAACACTGGGATCACTGGATTACCAAAGCCTCAATCCTCTGGGATGGACCGGCGATGAGAACCTGGATGAACTGGTAAACAAACTGTTGCACAACTACAACATTAAGTACAACGAAGAACTGGGCCGTTACAAACGTGAGAAATTCAATATTTCGATCGGTGACGAACTGCCAGCCGGTGTGTTGAAACTGGCTAAAGTTTATCTCGCAAGCAAGCGTAAGCTGAAAGTGGGAGATAAAATGGCGGGTCGCCACGGTAACAAAGGTATCGTAGCCCGTATCGTTCGTGCAGAAGATATGCCGTTCCTGGAAGATGGTACACCAGTAGATATCGTACTGAACCCACTGGGGGTACCTTCGAGGATGAACCTGGGTCAGATCTACGAAACCGTACTCGGTTGGGCAGGTCTGAAACTGGGCCGCAAATTCGCAACGCCGATCTTCGATGGTGCCAACACCGACGAGATCAAAGATCTGATTACCGAAGCAGGTCTGCCAAGTTTTGGTCACACTTACCTGTATGATGGTGAAACCGGGGAGCGTTTCCACCAGAAGGCAACCGTAGGTGTTATCTATATGCTTAAACTGCACCACTTGGTAGATGATAAGATGCACGCCCGTTCTATCGGTCCCTACAGTCTCATTACGCAGCAGCCTTTGGGTGGTAAAGCCCAGTTTGGTGGTCAGCGTTTTGGTGAGATGGAAGTATGGGCACTGGAAGCATACGGTGCATCCAACATCCTGCAGGAGCTGCTTACCATTAAGTCGGATGATATCATGGGCCGTGCCAAAGCGTACGAGGCCATCGTTAAAGGTGATAACCTGCCTAAACCAGGATTGCCAGAGTCATTCAACGTATTGGTACACGAGCTTCGCGGCTTAGGTCTGGATCTGAAGTTTGACTAATATTATTGACTGGAAATAAGTGCATCGCGGCTGGTCCGCGATGCACCCGTTCCGGTTAACGATAGTGAAGAGGGGAAAAGGGACCGGAAGGTCGGTTCAAAAATTCAACAACTAATTGTAAAAAGACTTACAATGGCTATAAAAAAGGATAATCGTCCTAAATCAGCTTTTAACAAGATTACCATTAGTCTTGCGTCTCCTGACACCATTCTTGACCGTTCTTACGGTGAAGTACTGAAGCCAGAGACCATCAACTACCGTACGTACAAACCCGAGCGTGATGGTTTGTTCTGCGAAAAGATCTTTGGTCCGGTTAAAGACTACGAATGTTACTGCGGTAAGTATAAGCGTATTCGCTATAAAGGTATCGTGTGCGACCGTTGCGGTGTGGAAGTGACCGAGAAGAAAGTACGCCGTGAGCGTATGGGCCACCTGAAACTGGTTGTGCCTATCGTACACATCTGGTACTTCAAAAGTTTGCCTAATAAAATTGGTTACCTGCTGGGCATGAGCTCTAAAAAGCTGGAAACCATTGTATATTATGAAAGATATTGTGTAATTCAGGGCGGTGAAGGCGAAGGTGCGATCCGTAACATTCTGGGCATGAAAGAAACCGAGAATGTAAACCATGCGTTACTCACCGAAGATGAATACCTCGAGATCCTGGATACCCTGGGTAAAGAAAACCAGTACCTGCCAGACGAAGATCCGAACAAGTTCATCGCCAAAATGGGTGCTGATGCTGTAGAAACCATGCTGGGCCGCATTAACCTGGACCAGCTGAGCTACGACCTGCGTAACCAGGCTGCGAACGAAACTTCTCAGCAACGTAAGCAAGAGGCCCTCAAACGTTTGAGTGTGGTAGAAGCGTTCCGCGATGCCAACACCCGCGTTGAAAACAAACCTGAATGGATGGTAATGCAGTACCTGCCCGTAATTCCACCGGAATTGCGTCCGCTTGTACCTTTGGATGGTGGCCGTTTCGCGTCTTCTGACCTGAACGATCTTTACCGTCGTGTTATTATCCGTAACAACCGTCTCAAACGCCTTATCGAAATTAAAGCGCCAGAGGTAATCCTGCGTAACGAAAAACGTATGCTGCAGGAAGCGGTTGACTCTCTGTTCGATAACAGCCGTAAGTCCAACGCCGTTAAAGCGGAAGGTGGCCGTGCGCTGAAATCACTGAGTGATGTACTGAAAGGTAAACAAGGTCGTTTCCGTCAGAACCTCTTGGGTAAACGTGTGGACTATTCTGGTCGTTCCGTTATCGTGGTAGGTCCTGAACTGAAACTGCATGAGTGCGGTCTGCCTAAAGAAATGGCGGCAGAGCTGTTCAAACCGTTTATCATTCGTAAACTGATTGAAAGGGGTATCGTTAAAACCGTGAAATCTGCCAAGAAACTGGTAGATAAGAAAGAAGCGGTGGTTTGGGATATCCTCGAAAATATTCTGAAAGGTCACCCGGTAATGCTAAACCGTGCCCCAACACTGCACCGTTTATCTATCCAGGCCTTCCAACCTAAAATGGTAGAAGGTAAAGCCATTCAGCTGCACCCGCTCGTGTGTTCTGCGTTCAACGCCGACTTCGATGGTGACCAGATGGCGGTACACGTGCCTTTGAGCCACGCTGCTATTCTGGAAGCCCAACTGCTGATGCTGGCCTCTCACAACATTCTTAACCCGCAGAACGGTACGCCGATCACCCTGCCTTCTCAGGACATGGTTCTCGGTTTGTACTACATCTCTAAAGGCAAGAAAACAACCGAGACCGAAATCGTTAAAGGTGAAGGCATGACCTTCTACAGCTCAGAAGAAGTGCTGATCGCCTACAACGAAGGCCGTTTGGATCTGCACGCCTGGATCAGGGTTAAGATCAACGTACTGAATAAAGAAGGCGTTACCGAGAAAAAACTCATCGAAACTACTGTAGGCCGTGTGATCTTTAACCAGCACGTTCCTGCCGAAGCCGGATATGTGAATGAGCTGCTGACTAAGAAATCTCTGCGTCAGATCATTGGTTCTATCCTGAAAAATGCCGATATCCCTGCAACTGTTAAGTTCCTGGATGATATTAAGCAATTAGGTTTCCGTATGGCGTTCCAGGGTGGTCTGTCGTTTAACATTAATGACCTGATCATTCCGGACGATAAAGAAAACCTGCTGGATCGTGCACAGGAAGAAGTAGATGAAGTTTGGGACAACTATAACATGGGTCTGATCACCAACAACGAACGTTATAACCAGATTATTGACGTTTGGAGCCGTGTCGATACCCGCATTACCGAAACACTGATCCGCGAAATGGCATCCGACAAACAGGGCTTCAACTCTGTGTACATGATGCTGGATTCCGGGGCGCGTGGTAGTAAGCAGCAGGTAAAACAGCTGGCTGGTATCAGGGGTCTGATGGCTAAACCTCGTAAATCGGGTTCTACCGGTTCCGAGATCATCGAAAACCCGATCCTGTCTAACTTTAAAGATGGTCTTAACGTACTGGAGTACTTCATCTCTACGCACGGTGCCCGTAAGGGTCTGGCGGATACGGCTCTGAAAACGGCGGATGCAGGTTACCTGACCCGTCGTCTGGTAGACGTAGCACAGGATGTGGTTATCAACGAGCCGGATTGTGGAACCCTGCGTGGTATCGCTACTTCTGCCCTGAAAGACAACGAAGACATCGTAGAACCACTGTACGATCGTATCCTCGGCCGTACTTCTGTTCACGACGTATTCGATCCGATTACAGAAGAACTGCTTGTTGCTGCTGGTGACGAAATCAGTGAAGACATCGCTAAACAAATTGAAGACGGCGGTATTGAAACCGTTGAAATACGTTCTGTACTCACCTGCGAAAGCCGTCGTGGTGTATGTGCTAAATGTTATGGCCTTAACCTGGCAACAGGCAGAAAGGCACAGCAGGGTGATGCCGTAGGTATCATCGCAGCACAGTCCATCGGTGAGCCGGGTACACAGCTTACCCTGCGTACCTTCCACGTGGGTGGTGTGGCGAGTTCATCTGCTACCGATTCTCAACTGGTTGCCCGCTTCGATGGTACCGTTCAGTTTGATGGTCTGCGTACCACCAAATTCATGAACGACGAAGGCGAAGACGTGCACGTTGTAATTGGTCGTACCGGTGAGCTCCGTATCATGGATATGAAAAACGATCGCCTGCTCATCACCAACAACATTCCTTACGGTTCTATCCTGCTGGTTAAAGACGGACAGGCCATTAAGAAAGGTGACAGCATCTGTAGCTGGGATCCGTTCAACGCCGTTATCGTATCTGAAATTTCAGGTACCGTTCGCTTCGAAAACGTTATTGAAGGTGTTACCTTCCGTGAAGAAGCCGACGAGCAAACCGGTCACCGTGAGAAAGTGGTTATTGAAACCAAAGACAAAACCAAAATTCCTTCGATCATCATTGAAGGTAAAGAGGCCAAGTCTTACAACTTACCGGTAGGTTCACACATTGTGGTGAGCGAAGACGACACTGTTCGTAACGGTCAGGTTCTGGTGAAAATTCCACGTATCATGGGTCGTTCACGAGATATCACAGGGGGTCTGCCACGTGTTACCGAATTGTTCGAAGCACGTAACCCGTCTAACCCTGCAGTAGTTGCAGAGATTGATGGTGTGGTAAGCTTCGGTAATATCAAACGTGGTAACCGTGAGATCATCATCGAATCAAGAGAAGGCATTATTAAAAAATACTTGGTTCCGTTAACCCGTCACATCCTGGTTCAGGACGGTGACTTCGTAAAAGCGGGTACCTCACTGAGTGATGGTAGCACTACTCCTTCCGACATCCTGGCTATTAAAGGTCCGTTTGCCGTACAGGAATACCTGGTAAATGAAATCCAGGAAGTATACCGTTTACAAGGTGTAAAAATCAACGATAAACACATCGAGGTGATTGTTCGCCAGATGATGAAGAAAGTTGAAATCGTTGATCCGGGAGATACCAAGTTCCTGGAAGACGACCTCACAGACCGTTTCGACTTCTCTACAGAGAACGATTGGATCTGGGACAAAAAAGTAGTAACCGAGCCTGGTGCTTCCGATAAGTTGCACGCTGGTCAGATTGTTACCCTGCGCGAGATTCGTGAAGAAAACTCCAGCCTGCGTCGTGCCGACAAAGCGCTGGTAGAATACCGCGATGCTCAGGCTGCCACATCTGCACCTGTACTGTTGGGTATCACCAAAGCATCTTTGGGTACACACAGCTGGATCTCTGCTGCATCGTTCCAGGAAACTACTAAAGTACTGTCAACCGCTGCGATCAATGGTAAGAGCGATGACATGCTGGGCCTGAAAGAGAACGTGATCACCGGTCACTCCATCCCTGCAGGTACTGGTATGAAAGAGTTCGACGCTGTAATCGTAGGTAGCAAGGAGGAATACGAATTGCTGCTGGCATCGAAAGATGTTTTACAGTTTGACGAAAACGAATAAAAGTATATCTTGCAAACACCAGCCCCTGAACATTCAGGGGCTGGTTGTTTAAAGAAACTTATTCCAAAAAGTATTAAAACATTAACGTGGAAAATTTTGAAGCAATGGAAAATCAAGATCAAAATCAACTGAACATTGAGTTGACCGAAGACATGGCAGATGGTACCTACGCTAACCTGGCCGTTATCACTCATTCAAACGCCGAATTTGTACTGGATTTCATAAACGTAATGCCCGGTGTGCCTAAAGCACGTGTAAAAAGCCGTGTAATTATGACACCTGCACACGCTAAACGCCTGATGCGTGCACTCATCGAAAACGTTAAACGTTTTGAGTCTACCAACGGTGTAATCAAAGAAGACGATAAAGTGAATATGCCAATGAACTTTGGTGGTCCTACCGCTCAGGCGTAAGACACTGAATGTACCTAAAACACATTGGAAGCAGCCGTTCCCGCAGTAATGCAGGAACGGCTGCTTCCGTTATAAGCTTAAAATATTCTTAATGCTTGGTGAAGGGAATTGATTGAATGCTGCCGTTTAATATCTTCGTTATTCGAAAAAAACACCAGATGAAAAAACTTTTCCTTTTCGGATTTACAGGTATCATGTTGATGGCCGCCTGCAGCAAAAAAGATAATAAACATACCACACCGGCTGCAGAAACCAGCTTTATAGCCAATGGCGTTACCGATGTTACGATAGAGCGCACAGGTACCGCGGCACTGGGCGTATTGGTAGAGTTGAAAGGCACTGTGCAGGAAAATGTGAAAGTAAGCGTAACCGGATTGCCCGCCGGCATTACCTGCGATATTAATCCTGCGAGTGGCACGCCTACCTTTACCAGCATGCTTACATTTAAAGCCAGCAATATGGCTATAGGCAGCTATCCGACCAAGATTGTATTGACGGGTAATAGTGGCGCTACCAAAAGCTATGATTGCAACATAAAAGTGGTACAGTTTGCCAACCTGCTCGATCGTATGGCGGGTTTTTATACCATAAGCAGCAGTTGCAGCAATACCTCTACTGGTGCGCTGGTAATGAAACACCAGTTATATCCCAACAGAATGGTGTTGCAATCGTTTATGTATGGCAATGATGTAGAAATTACGGTAGACTCGGTAAACCATACCTTAACTATTCCCAGCCAAACCATCAACTCCGGCACAGTTGGTTTGTCGGGCACGGGGCAGTACACCGATAATTCCATCACCTTGTCTTTTTACAGGCAATACCAGGGCGGTGGACACGACAACTGTACCAGCACCTTAACACGATAATGAACAGCGGGCCTTTACGGGCCCGTTTTTCGTATCTGCTGCTTCCTCAACAGAAAATGCGCACCAGGATTTGCCCTGATTTTTTAAATAACGCCATTTAGTTACTACTTTTGCACCACTATGACGGAAAAAGTTATCATTCTCGACTTTGGTTCCCAGTTTACACAACTCATTGCCCGTTGTGTACGTGAGCTTAACATATATTGTGAAATCCAGCCCTGCCTGAAACCCATTCAGTTCGATGAGAGCGTGAAGGGTGTAATCTTATCCGGCAGCCCGTTTTCTGTAAACGATCCTAACGCTCCTAAAATAGACATCCGCGAGCTGGCGGCTAAAGTACCGGTATTGGGTGTGTGCTACGGTGCACAGCTGATGGCCCAGAGCTTTGGTGGCGAAGTGGCCCGCAGCAACTCACGCGAGTATGGCCGCGCGCACATGAGCAAAGTAAACAAAGAAGAAGGTTTGCTGGCTGCAGTAACCGATGGCAGCCAGGTTTGGATGAGCCACGGCGATACCATTACCCGCCTGCCAGAAGGATTTGAAGTAATAGCTACTACCGAAAATATTCCTGTTGCCGCTTTCAAAAGCGTAGGCAACGTTTGCCCTAACCCATTGTTTGCGTTACAGTTCCACCCGGAGGTAACCCACTCTACAGAAGGTAAACAAATCATCAAAAATTTCCTGATCGATATCTGCGGATTTACGCAGGACTGGACGCCTTCGGCTTTTGTAAAAGAAACCGTAGAGCGCATCAAACAACAGGTAGGCGATAAAAGAGCCATCATGGCGCTGAGCGGTGGGGTAGACTCTACCGTAGCGGCTATGCTGGTACATAAAGCGATTGGCGCTAACCTGTTCTGCATTTTTGTAGACAACGGGCTGCTTCGCAAAGACGAATTTGCACAAGTACTGGATGCCTACAAACACCTGGGATTGAATATTAAAGGTGTAGACGCCAGCGCTACTTTTTATAAAGAACTGGCAGGTGTAACCGATCCCGAAGCTAAACGTAAAGTGATTGGCCGCCTGTTTATCGACGTGTTCCAGGAAGAAGCTACACTGCTTACCGACATTAGTTTCTTAGGTCAGGGTACCATTTACCCCGATGTAATTGAGTCTATGTCTGTAAACGGACCATCTGCTACCATTAAATCGCACCACAACGTAGGCGGCTTGCCAGAGAAAATGAACATGCAACTGGTAGAGCCATTGCGCAGTTTGTTTAAAGACGAAGTACGTCGGGTGGGTAAAGAGATTGGAGTAGACGAAATTTTCCTGAAACGCCATCCTTTCCCGGGTCCGGGTCTGGGTATCCGCATCCTGGGCGAGGTAACTGCCGACAAAGCTAAAATGTTGCAGGAAGCTGATGCCATTTATATTAACGGTCTTCGCGATTGGGAACTGTACGACCAGGTATGGCAGGCCGGCGCTATTCTACTGCCGGTGCAGAGTGTAGGTGTAATGGGCGATGAGCGGACTTACGAGTATACCCTCGCACTCAGAGCGGTAACTTCTGTAGATGGTATGACCGCCGATTGGGCGCACCTTCCTTACCAGTTTCTCGCACACATCAGTAACGAGATTATCAATAAGGTAAGAGGCATCAACAGAGTGGTGTACGACATCAGCTCCAAACCTCCTGCAACCATTGAGTGGGAATAATATTAGAGCATCTTATAACAAACACCAACAGGATAAAATCGGTTGGTGTTTGTATTTTCAGGAACAGGATTTGCTAATATAGCATTGGATTGAGGTAATTATGTGCGATTCTGTGGAGTATTGGTTAATTTAACGCCGTCAATCAACAATCAACTAACGGAAAATTGTATTTATGAGCAGGATCTTTAAATGGGTATGTTTATTCGCTTTATTAGGAAGCGCCACGCAAATGCAGGCGCAGAATGATGATGACTTGCAGGATATTAACAACGCGCAGAGCAATAAAATCGTGTTGCGTCCGGCAGATTGGTTTACACCCAAAGATCCCATTTATCCCAAAACCGTTTTTAAGCCACGCTACAAAGTAGCAGCCTTTATTCCGTTCTATCTCGATTCGGTATTTCGTGGCGGCAATCTGCCCCGCATTCAATTGCCCAAATATGTGTATCCGGGCCTGGAGTTTTACCAGGGTATGATGCTGGCGGTAGATAGTTTGAACAAAACCAAAATGCCCATCGACCTGTATGTTTACGATAGCAAAGACAAGTACAAGAATATAGCCGCGCTGGTTAAGAATGGCGCGCTGCAAAATATGGATCTACTCATAGGCGCTGTTAATGCCGATGAGGTGGCAGACCTGGCGGGTTATGCGCAAAAGCAGCGCATCAACTTCGTGTCCGCAGTGTCGCCACAGGATGGAGGCATGTTTTTCAATCCTTATTTTACCATTCTGCACCCACGCCTTACCGAGCATTGCGAAGCCGTGCGCGAATATATTGGCGACAAATTCAGGAACCAGAAAATCTGGATCATCAAGCGTAAGAATGTGCAGCTGGACGAAACCGCTATCAAATACTTTAAAGAAGCGGTAAAGAAAAACCCGGTAATCGAAGAGCTGGAGTACAGCCCCGAACTTACTGCCGAAGTGCTGAAGGACAAATTCGATCCCGAAGATGATAATGTGGTGTTTGTGCCGGTGCTGGATCTGAAAACATCCAAAGATATTCTACGCCGCCTGAATGGTATGGGCGATAGTTTGAGCGTGCATGTTTTTGGTATGCCCACCTGGGAAGGGATGGAGCTCGAATTTCAGAACAAGACTACTACGCAGAACAATATTTTCGTGTATTATACCACGCCCTTGTACGAAAACTACAATACCATGAACAATGCCGATTTCCGGGCTAAGTATAAGAAACAATATGGCTCCTGGCCTGCCAACCAGGCTTATATCGGGTTTGAAACCATGATGTATTATGCCCGCCTGCTAAAAGAAAATGGGGTGTATTTCAACAAAGACTACCGCGACTATAAAAAAGGCATTCTTACCGAATACCGCATTCGCCCGGTGATAGAAAACGGAGAGTTTCGCTATTTTATGAACAACCGCCTGTTTATGAAGCAATACAACAATGGCGTACGCAACATTGTAAACTAACCTGTTTCAGAAAGTATTGCCCCATGGCAGAGTTGTTTGTTTCCTTTGATCCTATTTACGCGCATCCTTTACCGGAGGGGCACCGTTTTCCGATGTTGAAATATGAGCTTATTCCCGAACAGCTCATCTACGAAGGGGTAATCTCCGAAAAGAACCTTCATGCGCCGCAATACCTGCCCCAAGAATGGGCTTTGTATACCCACTGCGACGAATACCTGGGCCACTTGCTTAACCAGACGCTGGATGCCCGCAGTATGCGTAAAATCGGTTTTCCGCTAAGCGAGCAATTGGTAACGCGCGAAATGATGCTTTGCCAGGGTACCATAGACTGTGCCGAGCATGTGCTGCAGCATGGGGGCATTGCGCTAAACGTAGCGGGAGGCACACACCATGCTTTTTACAACCGTGGCGAGGGTTTTTGCCTGCTCAACGATTTTGCGGTAGCGGTGAATTACCTGCTCCGGCAAAACAAAATCTCCAAAGCGCTTATTGTAGACCTGGATGTGCACCAGGGCAATGGTACGGCTGCTATTTTCGAAGGCAACAGCCAGGTGTTTACTTTTAGTATGCACGGCGCACACAACTATCCTTTTCATAAAGAAATGTCCGATCTGGATATACCGCTGCTGGATGGTACGGATGATAATACTTACCTGAATCTTTTGCAAACCCATTTGCCCCAACTGCTGGATAAAGAAAAGCCAGACCTGGTTTGTTACCTGTCTGGTGTAGATGTATTGCACACCGATAAGTTTGGGAAATTAAAGATGACTGCTGAGGGGTGCCGCAACCGCGATACCATAGTTTTTGAACATTGCATGAAGCGAGGCATTCCGGTAGCTACAGCAATGGGTGGTGGTTACTCTCCTAATGTAAATGATATTGTGAGGGCGCACTGTAACACCTTTAAAGCGGCGGCAGAGCTGTTGGGTTAGCCATTGGCAGTAATACTGATAATAATTACTCACAGCGGCGCAACGACGCAGCGAATGCGATAAGGTTTCACGTAAAGGCGCAAAGAAGCTCTTGTTCACTATTCATATCTCACTATTGACTTTTCACTTCTCACGGCAGCGCAGCGACACGGCGACACAGCGGGGATTCCAATAAGTTGCATGTAATGACGCAATGAGTTCACTATTCACCATCCACGTCAAAAATGGCTCACGGCGGCACGGCAAATGAGAGTGGGCTTCACGCAAGGACGCGGGGAGCACGAACAAAGGCGCAAGGAGTCCCCTCTTCACTATTCCCCATTCACTATTCACGTCAAAAATGGCTCACAGCGGTACGGCGACACAGCGGAGATTCGCTACGCTCATATAGCCCTCGTTTCATTTTGCCATTATCCATTGGCACATTTACATATTTCTCCATTAGTGCATTCCCCCATAAGTCCTTCCTCCATTTCCTCATTAGCACATTACTCCTATTCTCCATTGAGGAGTTTTAGCGTTTCGTCTGAAATGATTTTGCCCGGTGTTGTATTTGGTATTGGTAGCGGCTGCTGTACAATAATGGGTTTCTTCTCGTAGAGCAATGTGCGCTTTGATGGTGAAGTGTAAATAAGGTTGTAGTTGCGGTGCACCTGGTCCATGAGCTCGCGGGTATGCCCTTGGTTGAGGAAGGTAGCGTCGTAACACCAAAGGGCAATATAGTCGATGGTGGTGTTGTGAAGATCACGGTATGCCTCAATGGCGGCAAAGGGTGGTTGGCCTTCGATCGTTTCATGCGCGCTTAAATGGGCGAATGGATTAATGTCCGGAACCCATTTTAAAGGAAAATAGCTCGTATTCGCTTCATAGTTGTCCAGCATAATAAGCGGTTTTTGAGCGCCCATGTATTCGGATGCGTGCATAAATAACCAATTGCGGTCGGTAATTTGAAGGCCATTGGAGGTTTGCCCATTATGGTTGAAACTTAATGGAAGTACTATGCTGTAAGCAGGAATGTGATCACTGGCCGAGAGCCAGTCTGCTACGCCATCGCTGGCAGCCATAATACCGCTTGAGCGGAAGCTGCTTAAAATCAGGTACACCGAAAATAACGTAAGACCTATACCATTTTTAAGGCTCTTCTTTAAGCCCGAAGCGCAGATCAGCATTGCACAGCATATGAAAAACAGCAATTGCGCGCGCATGGTAAACAGCCCTCCCTGGTTGAACCAGTTGGGAAAGAAAAGGAATATGGCTAAGAATACTAGTAATGTAACCACTAATGCCAGGTATCGGTATGGTAGTTTTTTACCTGCTCTGAAAAGGGCCGGGATGGTTGCAAGGAGTAATATGATGCCTGCAAAAGCTACCCAGAAATCTTCGCGGCTGCTTCTGTTGATCAGTGTCTCGAGGTAGGGCAGTGTTTCAAGACGCTCCGGATCGAAAGACAGCTGTATGCCCAAACCATCTGCACTGGCCATAAAACGGTATAGTGAGGACACCAGCGGTAGGTTAACCAAAAGGAAAATAATGGTAATAATTAATAGATTCCTATTGCGGTTTTCGGCCCTGAAAGCCTGGAACAGTAAGATAATGCCGCATAACATTGTTGCATATAGCCAGCCCATGCCATGTGTTAAAAAACAAAGCACCGAAAGGAAAGCGAAAAGAAGGATGTTGGGCCAGCTTCGCTTTTCGAGTAGTGTAAGAAAGCTCCAGATGACCCACACTCCGATGGCTATGCTCATCGAAAAATTGAAAAAGCCTTTTATCAGAGGATGGGTAAATACAAACAGGAATCCGACCAACGGAAAGTATTTGCCGGATGCCGGGTTTAGTTTTTTACATAAAAAAGCAAATCCTGTGGTAAACACTACCGCATAAGCAGCCAGAAATATTTTTTCGGCCATGGCACCGGAAAAGAAACGCATGAGAAAAGCCAGCACAATATGTGTACTCCAGTTAGGAGACATCTGTGTATTAGGCGTGTAATATTTGAGCCAGAAAGAAGTATCCCGATCCTGCCACAGATCAGAAAGGATTTTCGAATTGTACACATGCACAGGCCCATCGCCGGTCACAAAATAATCAGGAACAAAAATCTGCAGTAAACAAATAAGTATGCCCAGCCCAAAAAGTATTCCAGGCAATCGTTTTCTCATCATCATCGTGTCGGAAAAAGCTTTCAAAATAAAAAAAATGTCAACGCCCTTTTCGAAAAATATGTGGGCATTGACATTTCCTTAGGTTAGGCACCTGGCTGAAAGTGCCGTTAATACTGGCTTTAATGGCCTATTTGCTTACTTAAAGTATCTACCTGTTTTTTTAATTCTTCTACTACATTATTAAGCGCGTTGAACGAACCTATGCTGTTGCGCACAGGATTAATCACGTATTTTCCCATCCACAGTTCCACAATATCTTTTTTGTTAATGGGGTAGGGTTGGTACATCGGGTTATCCGATACCAGCAGTACTTTATTTCTTTCCTGGGGCAGTTTTTGAATGCGTTTGTACACAATACCATCTTTGCCCACCACTACATAAGGCAGCCCTTCTTTTACGTAATCGAGTGAGTTCTCCTGGTTGCATACAATAATGGAACCCGACTCTACCGGCAGCATGGAATCGCCCTCGATTTCGAAAGCACGAAAACCGTTGCCGGTAATCATAGGCAGGGTAAAGGTGTTAAGCTCCGAGATAAATTCCTGGTCGGCAAAGCCCGAAATATAACCCGCGGCCGCTTTCATGGGTACAAATACGATGCGGTTATCTACCGCTTCCATTTTTTTCATGCGGCGTTGCTCCAGAAAGGAGGAGGCAGCGGTACGCTCTTCGCCCAGATCGCGCAAAATCAAATCATCGAGGGTCAGGTTAAACTTATCAGCCACAAAAGCGAGCAGTTCTGTTTTAGGCGTAGCCCGCTTTTCTTCATACGCACCCAGCAGCGAACGCTTGATGCCTAAGATCTCGGCAAACTCTTCCTGTGTTAATCCCGACTGCTTGCGCAGGTGTTTGAGGTTGTTACAAATGGTGGACATAGACTAATATATTTGTCATTGCTAACAAATTTAGTAATATTTTTGAAATGAACAAAACTGAATTACCTTCGTTCGGCATTAATTATTAGACGCTTATGCAAACAGGACTATTACACTTACACAGTTTTCTCCGCTGGCTGGTGGTACTGGCCGGTATCTGGAGTATCATCCGGGCCTTTGGCGGTATGCAAAAAGGCACGCCCTTTACAGCCACCGACAAAAAGGCCGGCTTATTTTTTATGATCTTCTGCGACATTCAGCTGCTGATAGGCCTGGTGTTGTATGTAGTAGGTCCATGGGGTATTAAAAATATCCAGAACATGGGTATGGGCGAAGTGATGAAAAACAGTGTGTCCCGTTTCTATGCCATGGAGCACCTCATTATGATGGTGATTGCTATTGCACTGGTGCACATTGGTAAAGCACAAGCCAAAAAAGATATTCCTGATGCAGCTAAACACAAGAAGACGTTTATCTTCTTCCTGGTAGCTATGATCATTATGTTCCTGTCTATTCCATGGCCTTTCCGTGAGGTTGGCGCTGGCAGAGGCTGGTTCTAGATCCTTACATCAATACATTTTTCAACGGCTGCTCCTTACGGGCGGCCGTTTTTTATTAGCGGTGCACGCTAAAATGGTAGCCCTTTCCTTTTAGGGTAATAATCTCTACCCCATACCCGGTGGCAAAATAATCTCTCAGGCGGCGGATGTACACATCAAGATTGCGGCTAATGAAATAAGAGTCATCGCCCCAAACCTGGTGCATGAGTACCCGCCGGTCTATGGTTTCGTTTTGCCGGGTGCAGAAAATGTTCATGACCTCGGCTTCCCGGTTCGATAGTTTAAAAACCTCGCCACGCCCCCGCAGCTCCAGCCGGTCGGGATTGTATATGAAAGCGCCCAGGGCAAATTCCTGTTGCTTTTCCGGAGGCATAACCGCGGGTTGTAAAGCACGGCTAAGCTTAACCTGGTTGTCTATCCTGGCCATCAACTCTTCCATACTAAAAGGTTTTTTCATATAATCGGTGCCCCCTGCGGCAAAGCCTTCCAGCACATCGTTGGTCTGGCTTTTGGCTGTGAGAAAGATAACCGGCAGCTTAGGGTACATTTTACGGATGGTGCTACCCAGGCTAAAACCATCTACATAAGGCAGCATTACATCCAATACACATACATCGGGCTTAAAAGATGCAATACTGTCGAGTATTTTTACGCCTTCCTGCAGGTGCAGCACTTCGTAACCCTTGAGCATCATGGTTTCGGTTACAATGCTGGCCAGGTGCGCTTCGTCCTCTACATATAAAACCTTAGCGTGCATATACAGGATCGGTTATGGGTAGTGAAATAATAAAAGAAGTACCCTTTGCAGTTGCACCATCGAGCAGCATAGTGCCGCCATGCGCTTCCACAATATAACGGGCGTAGCTCAGCCCCAGTCCGTGCCCTTTAACGGTATGCGTATTGCCCTGCGGAATGCGGAAGAATTTTTCAAAAACCTTTTCGCGGTATTCCGCATCAATGCCCGGCCCATTGTCGGTTATAGAAAGCAGCGCTTTACCATTGGTTGCTTGCAGGTTAAAAGTAATGTGATGGCCACCGTATTTGGCTGCGTTGTCTACCAGGTTGTAAATGGTGTTGAGCAGGTGGGCCTTATCTGCTGGTACGGTCAGGTCCATATCGGCCCGCTCCCATACTGTTGTTACATCTCCTGCGGTGAGCACGGGTTGCAGCATGTCTGTAATTTCATTTACAAGCAGGTACAGGTTTACAGGTTCTTTGTGGAGTTGCACAGCCCCGGTTTCTGTTTGCAGGGTTTGCATTACCCGCTCTATAATGGTTTCGAGCCGGTTTATCTCCCAGGTGGCCATTTGCAGGTATTTGCGCGAGCGCACAGGGTCATCTATACCCTGGTATGCGCTCAGGGCTTCCAGTGCTACTTTGGTGGTAGCTACTGGTGTTTTAAGCTCGTGCGATATGTTGTCGATAAAACTGTCTTTTTGCGCGCCAAATATGGCCTGCCTGCGCAGGGTTTGGTATGCCAGCCAAAATGCCAACCCTGTGAGCAACAGCAGTATTACTGAAAAGAGCAGCTGGGGCAGCATATTTTGAAACAGGTAGGTGCCCTTGCCGGTAACCGCTATGCCCACTGCATTGGTATTGTTTTTTTGCCGGAAGGTAAAGGCATAATCGCCAGGAATATCATTGTTCCATGTTACACGAAGGCCCGGCCATTTTTGATGGAGATCCTGGGTAAATACCGTTTTTAGTATGGTGTCTGAAACGATGGAGCGTACAATCATATCAGACTCGCCCGCCACCTGTATAAACGCGTAGCGCAGTATTTTTTTAATGCCCTCGGGCAGTTGCTGCGTAGTGGCTTTGCCATTTACATTCATCTGGTTAATAACAATGCCTTTTTGCCTGCCGGGCATAAAGGATAAAGGCTGCTCGGGTGTAGCTGAAAACTGTATTACAGAGTCGTGGGGTTGTAAACTATCGCCCGGAATTGAGTGCCCAAAATGAATATTAATGTGTGTACTGTCCGGGGCATTTTCTGTGGTTTGCAATACATTGGCCACCGTAAAATTAAGCAGGCTATCGGTTAACCGGGTTTCTACGGTGTTAAAAACCGTTGTTACATCCTGCAGCAGCCTGCGTTTCTCCTCCTTGTACTGCACTCGGTTCCATTCTCCTACAAACAGCAGAAGCATCAGTTGGCTGGCCAGCATCAGCCAGGTTATAATACGCAGCCGCCGGGCTTGTTTTTTAGGATAGGTAGCCATGTCAATTAAATGTACACAAAGGAACGGAATGCGGTTGGTCTGCCGCGTTTTCATTAACGTTATTTAACCTTAATTGGGTGTTTGTTAACCCAATTCCGGCAAGCAGTCCGGTAGCTTTGTTGCTACAAAATCTAATGCAATATGAAAGCCTTGCCATTCCTGCTTGTACTGCTGGCATCCAAGCCATTGCTGGCCCAGCAAACCACCGGAACCATTACCTACGAGCAAACCATTTCTATCGACTTAAAAGGTGCAGAAGGATTGCCCGAAGGGCTCGCCGCTATGCTACCTAAAGAACAGAAGTTTAAGAAAGTATTGTATTTCATACCCACGGCGGCTTTGTACCAATACCTTCCGGGCAAAGCTTCTAATGTGAATGAGTATGCCCAGGACAATGTAGGCATTCGTATAGAGCAGCATACCCCGGATGATAAAGTGTATACCGACCTCAACACTAAAACCATAACCGAACAAAAGGAATTTATGGGCCGCATGTTCCTCATCAACAAACCTGCAGATGCACCCAAATGGAAATTTACCGGCAGGCAAAAAAAGCTGCTCAACCTGCCTTGCCTGGAAGCCGTAGCGGTAAAGGATAAAGACACATTGGTGGCCTGGTATACCCCTTCTGTGCCGGTAAGCATAGGTCCCGAAGGCGTAAGCGGCTTACCGGGCGCTATTCTCGAATTGTCTATGGGGTCCATGCTTAATTTTAAGGCTACTGCCATAACACCGGCCAATGCTACCGCGCAAATTAAAGCGCCCGGCAAAGGAAAGAAACTTACCGAAGCTGAATTTGATAAAATGGTGAAGGTGAAAGAAGAAGAAATGTTGAAACAATATGGTGGCGGAGATGGCAAAACGACAATTATGATAAACGCTGGCCCTAAATAATTACACAAATCCATACCTATGCTACGTTTAGTGTTTTTTATGTTGCTGCTGGCAGGCAGCGCAGGGGCTGGCTATGCCGGTACTTACCGCCTTACGGGGCGTGTTGCGGATAGTACGGGTACTGCGCTTGCGGGCGCTTCTGTATCGCTGCTGTACCCGGAAGACTCTACGCTGGCTGCATTTGGCATCAGCAACAGCCAGGGCGAGTTTGTAATAACCGATGCCCGCGAAGGGCGGTTTCTGCTACAGGTGGCCTATATGGGGTACTATACCGTATACCGCAATGTGGAAGTGGGAGCTGCTGCACCCACCCGGTTAGAGAGCATTATGATGCAGGCCAATAAACGGGCGCATGTGCTGAACGAAGTGGTTATCTCCGGCGAAAAAGTGCCGGTGCGCATCAAAGGCGATACGCTGGAATACAACGCTGGCTCTTTTAAAGTAAAACCCGATGCCGTAGTAGAAGACCTGCTGCGCAAGCTGCCGGGTGTGCAGGTCGATAACGATGGCAATGTAAAAGCGATGGGCAAGGATGTGAGCAAAGTGCTGGTAGATGGTAAGCCTTTCTTTGGCGACGATCCTAAAATAGCCATCAAAAACCTGCCTGCCGATGCGGTAGATAAAGTGCAGACATTCGAAAAAAGATCTGACGAAAGCTTGTTTGCAGGTATCGACGATGGCCAGCGGGAGCAAACCCTAAACCTGTTGCTTAAAGACGGCAAAAAAGCCGGTTACTTTGGCGAAGTCACTGGAGGGCTGGGCATTCCGGAAAAATTTGACGCATCGGCAAAGGTGTTTCAGTTCCGGCCCAAAAGCCAGCTGGCGGTGCTGGGTATGTTTAACAACATCAACAAATTTGGCTTTACCTTCCAGGACTATATCAATTTTAACGGCGGGCTGGGCTCATTGCTGGGCAGTGGTGGCCGGCTGGATATGAATACCGGCGATATGCCGCTCGATATGGGCCAGCCGGTAACCGGCAATGTAACCTCGGGTGCTGCCGGGTTAAACTATACTATTGAACATGGGCGCAACAGCCGCTTATCGGTCAATTATATGGGCAGTGGCATGCAAAAGTTGTTGAAGCAACTGACCACTACCCAGAACTATACACCCAACGGCCAGTTTGAAAAGCTGGACGAATCCCGGAGCTTGACCAATAATATGAGCCACCGGCTGGCGCTATCCTGGCGCAAACAGATCGATTCGGCACACCTGGTTACGATTAATACCTATGGTCAGCTGGGCTCCGGCAATAGCGAAGCCACACTACATTCTCAAACCCTGCTGCTGGATTGGTTGCAAAACTACCTGGATAACCGCAACGATGGCAATGGCACGCAGGCCGGTGCGGGGGCAACTGCCAGCTGGGTACGCAAAATGAAAGGCCGCTGGCCTGTACTGCAAGCCAGCTTAAAGGGTGAGTATACCAACCGGAACGATGAAAGCCGCTGGCACAACTATGCGCATTATCTTTTGCCGGGGCAGGAGATTACCGACCAGCAATACCTGCGCAACCGGCAGGTGAAGGTGGGCAGCTTTCTTGATGCCTCAATAGTACGGGAGCTGGGCAATGGATTTTACCTCGAGCCACAGGTAGAAGGGGCCTATGAGCGGGCTACCAACCTGCGCACCCAGGGGCCACTAACCGGCGGGCATGAAGTAACAGACTCGCTAAGCCCTGCTTTTTATCGCGATGTATTGCAGCTTAAAGAAGGCATAGGGCTTAAAAGAAACACAAAGGCTACGCAATGGCATGTTGTGCTCAAAGCCGGGCAATTATGGTTAACCCCGGTATTAAACCAGTCGCAATTGTACCGGCAGTTGTATACTTACCTGCTGCCCGATGCCTCCTGGCAAAAAAGCATGGGTCCGGGTAAGCGCTTGTCGTTTCAATACAATACCAGCGTGGTGGCACCCGATGTTTTGCAGTTGCTGCCTGTTACCGATTACAGCAATCCTTTGTTGCTCACGAGTGGCAACGCCAATCTTAAACCAGCGTATACCCACCGTTTAGGGGCCAACTTTAACCTGTTCGACCAGTTTACCATGTCGTCATTCTTTGTATTTGCCGATGGTAGTTATACCCGCGATAAAATAGGGTGGAGCCGCACCGTGCGGCCCGATCTGAGTCAGCAGCTACAAGCCGTTAACACGGCATATAGCACCGAGGCCCGGTTAGGTGTGCAATACAGCCGCCCCATAAAAAAGCTGGGCGTGCAGGCAGGGGTAAACCTTAACGAAAACTGGAGCAGCAGCCAGGCGCCGGTAAACGGGGTAGATAATGTAAATAATACCTTATCGCATAAGCTGTCATTCTCTTTCAGTAACCTGAATAATGAGCATTGGGAGTTTCGTGTGGGTGGCGGGGTAGAGTGGACCAATACCTGGTACAACATTAACCGCGAGCTCAATAACCGGTACAATAATTATGAAGCCTTTGGCAAAATCGGGTATCGGCCCACCGCCGGCTGGAATGTTGTAGTATCCGGCGATATGACGTATTACACCTCCCGTAGTTTTGCCGCGCCGGTAGCGGTACCCATTCTCAAAGCCGAGGTTTCGCGTTACCTGCTGCACAACCAGCGGGGCACCATTACCCTCAGTGGTTTCGATTTGCTGGATCGCAACAAGGCCATACAGCGCACCAGCCAGCTCAATTACCTGATGGAGCAACGGTCCAATACCATAGGCCGTTATGTCATGCTTTCTTTCAGCTACCGGTTAAACAAAGCCGGGCGCAAAGGAAGCATGCCAGGCGAAATAGAGATCAGATAATTATTTATGTTTTATGTAATGTCCGGGCTATTCCGGACATTATTTTTTTGTTGTGTTATTCCCCCCCTTTATCGTAGTTTTGCGTCCTGTTTAACTTGCTCACATTTCACATTTTTATATATGCAACCCTCTGTTAAAATTTTTTCGGGTGCTAACTCGCAGTACCTGGCTGAAAAGATTGCAGAAAAGTATGGCACCAAATTAGGTCAGATCAAACTCCAGAAGTTTAGCGACGGCGAAATGTGCCCCGTTTTTCAGGAGTCTGTACGTGGTGACTATGTTTTTCTGGTTCAGTCTACAATGGCACCAGCAGATAACCTGATGGAATTGCTGCTGATGATCGACGCTGCAAAGCGTGCATCTGCCTACAAAGTGATTGCCGTAATACCTTACTATGGCTACGCCCGCCAGGACCGGAAAGACAAACCAAGGGTTGCGATTGCCTCCAAACTGGTGGCCAACCTGCTTACCAAAGCCGGTGCCGATCGTGTAATGACCATGGACCTGCACGCACCGCAGATCCAGGGCTTCTTTGACATCCCGGTAGATCACCTGGACAGTTCTGCTATTTTTATTCCATATATTCAGAATCTTAACATAGAAAATCTTACCTTTGCCGCCCCTGACGTAGGAAGTGCCAACCGCATCCGCGAAATCGCTTCTTATTTCAACGCCGAAATGGTAATCTGCGACAAGTACCGCAAACGCGCCAACGAAATCGCCAGTATGACCGTAATTGGTGATGTAACAGGGAAAGATCTTATTCTGATCGACGATATCTGCGATACAGCAGGTACACTCACCAAATCGGCTGCCATGCTGATGGAAAAAGGTGCCAAAAGCATCCGTGCCCTGTGTACACACCCTGTATTGAGCGGTAAGGCTTATGAAAACATCGAAAACTCGGTGCTGAGTGAGCTGGTGGTTTGCGATACTATTCCTTTGCAGCGCGAATGCTCTAAAATTAAGGTAGTAAGCACCGCAGACCTGTTCGCAACCTGTATCCGCAACGCACACGAAAACAAGTCTATCAACAGCTTGTTCGTACGCGCCAAGAAAGACTAAAGTTTTTTTCTAACAAAGGCAGGTGAAAAGCCGATAAAACACAATGTATAATCATGAAAACAGTTACTGTTGAAGGACAACTGAGGAGCGAATTTGGTAAAAAGGCGTCCCGCCAAATCCGTTCTCAGGAATTAGTGCCTGGCGTAATCTACGGTGGGGCCACCGAAATTCACTTTGCTACACCTTTGAAAGCTTTCAAACCACTGGTTTATACCGCTGAGTTCCTGATGGCTGAAGTAAAAGTAGAGGGCAAATCTTACAAATGTATCCTGAAAGACCTGCAGTTCGACAAAGTTACCGACGAGCTGATCCACATTGATATGCTGGAACTGGTTGAGGATAAAAAAGTAGTAGCTAACCTGCCACTGAAATTTGTAGGTGTTGCTCCTGGTGTTAAAGCTGGTGGTCGTTTTGTTCCTAAAATGAACACCATCAAAGTAAAACTTTTGCCTAAATACCTGGTTGAGCACGTAGAAGTAAACATCGATAACCTGGAACTGAACGAAAATATCCGTGTTGAGGATATTAAAGTTGAGAACATGGAAATCTTGAACTCTGCACGTATCCCTGTTGCATCTATCGTAATGACTCGTCAGCTGAAACAAGAAGAAGCTGCCGCTGCCAAAGATGCTAAAGGAAAAAAATAAGGTAATGCATTACCGGAAAAACCCCGCAATTGCGGGGTTTTTTTATGCCTAAGCTGTGTTAAAAGTTAAAAAACAACTAAATTCGACCACTTTTTTGCTTGTAAAACCAGGTTTTACAGGCCAATTTGAAATACAGAAAGCTGTGAAATATCTGGTTGCAGGATTAGGAAATATAGGGCAGGAATACGAAAATACGCGTCACAACATCGGTTTTGATGTGGCAGATGCGTTTGTGGCCAAGCATGGTGGCAGTTACCGGGCCGAAAGGCTGGCCGATGTGGCCGAGGTAAAGTGGAAAGGAAAGATATTTGTGGTGATTAAGCCTACCACCTACATGAACCTGAGCGGTAAAGCGCTCAAATACTGGATGGATAAGGAAAAGATTACCGTAGATAATGTGCTGGTAATTGTAGATGACCTGATGCTGCCACTCGAAAAGCTGAGGCTGCGCCCATCGGGCAGCGATGCCGGGCACAATGGCCTCAAAGACATCCAGGTTATGCTGGGTACGCAGCAATACCCCCGCTTACGGTTTGGTATCGGAAGCAATTATCCCAAAGGGCGCCAGGTAGATTTTGTGCTGGGCAAATGGAAATCTGATGAGTTGCCGGTGATCCGGGAAAAAATAGACAAGTCTGTAGAAATTATAGAAAGCTTTGCCGCACAAGGGCTGGAGCGCACTATGAGCCAGTATAACAATTAAGAATAAATTTGCTCAACTGCTAAAAACATTATAGCTATGAAAATCGTTTGTGTGGGCCGTAATTATGTAGAACACGCAAAAGAGTTGAATAACGAGGTTCCGAAAGATCCTGTGATTTTCATGAAACCCAAATCGGCCTTATTCACCTTTAATAAACCTTATTACTACCCCGAGTTTACACTCGATCTGCAATACGAGTGCGAGCTGGTGCTGCGCATCTGCAAAAACGGGAAGTACATACAGGAAAAGTTTGCCCGCAATTATTTCGATAAAATGACGGTGGGTATTGACTTTACAGCCAGAGACATACAGGAGCGCCTCAAATCCAAAGGTCTGCCCTGGGAAATGGCCAAAGCTTTTGATAACTCTGCCGCGGTAGGCAAGTTTGTAGATGTAACACCCGAAACCCGTTTAGATAACCTCAGCTTTTCTTTGTTTAAAGACAAAGAGCAGGTGCAGAACGGCAACTCCGGCAATATGATCTTTAGCATCGAAAGCCTGGTAAGTTACATTTCGCAATACTTTACCTTAAACATAGGCGACCTCATTTTTACAGGCACGCCGGCTGGCATAGGGCCAATAGAACCGGGCGAAACCCTGGAAGCCTACCTGGGCCAGGAAAAATTATTAGAACTGGAAGTGAAATAAAAAGATGGGTCAAAAGCCCGTCTTTTTTATTGATATGCGTTTTGTGTTTCGGAAATCGCATAGCGAATAGTTACTTTTGCACATTATTTTTCAAAAGACATGCTGAGCAACGATATATTACTGAAGGCTTACCGGTTAATGATGACCGCCAAAGCCATAGCCATTACTTACGACGACAACAGGCAGATCTGCAAATATGTACACAGCACATCGCGCGGCCACGAAGCCATTCAGCTGGCTACCGCGTTTCAGCTCAAGCCCTGCGATTATGTAAGCCCTTACTACCGCGATGAGAGCATTATGCTGGGTATGGACTACCGTCCGTATGAGCTTATGCTGCAACTGCTGGCCAAAAAGGACGATCCTTTTACCGGCGGCCGCGCGTATTACAACCACCCCAATATTATCCGCGAAGGTTTTCCCAGCATTATTCACCAGAGTAGTGCTACCGGTATGCAGGTAATACCCACCACAGGCGTGGCGCAGGGTATCAAATACCTCGAAAGGCAGGGGCTGGAAAAAACAGGCCAGTTGCCCGTTACCGTTTGCTCCCTGGGCGATGGTAGTGTAACCGAAGGTGAAGTGTCTGAGGCATTCCAGTTTGCGGTATTGCACCAGTTGCCCATTATTTACCTGGTGCAGGATAACGAATGGGGTATTTCTGTAAGCAGCGACGAAGCCCGTACCATGGATGCTTACGAGTATGCCGCAGGTTTTAAAGGTATGGAGCGTGTAAGGGTAGATGGCAGCGATTTTGAAGCTTCTTACAAAGTGATGGAAGATGCCTTCAACTTTGTGCGCGAGCACCGCAAGCCTATCCTGGTGCATGCCAAAGTACCTTTGCTGGGCCACCACACCTCCGGTGTGCGTAAAGAATGGTACAGAACCCCCGAAGACCTGGAGAAGCACGGTAAAGACGATCCCGGTCCTAAACTCGAAAATGTATTGCGCAACCGAGGCATAAGCCACGCTGAGCTCGAAGCTATAGAAGCAGAAACCGCCGCGTATGTAAAACAGGAATTTGCCCTGGCTGTAGCAGCGCCGGAGCCCGATCCTGCCACGGTAGAAGACCATGTGTTTGCACCCACTACCGTTACCGAAGAGAAGGGTGTTAAAACCCCTGCCGGCCGCGATAAAGTAGTGATGGTAGATGCGGCCTTGCACGCTGTAGAAGAAATTTTGCAGGCGCATCCCGAAGCCATGTTCTTTGGCCAGGATGTAGGCCGCAGGCTGGGTGGTGTATTCCGCGAAGCGGCTACACTGGCCGATAAATTTGGCGATGTGCGTGTGTTTAACACCGCCATCCAGGAAGCATACATCATTGGTTCTACCGTAGGTTTGAGCGCAGTAGGTGTGCGCCCGATTGTAGAAGTTCAGTTTGCAGATTATATCTATCCCGGCATCAACCAGCTGGTAACCGAAATGAGCAAGTCGTGCTACCTCAGTTGCGGCAAATACCCGGTAGCTTCCGTAATTCGTGTGCCCATTGGCGCATACGGCGGTGGTGGTCCTTACCACAGTGGTAGTGTAGAGAGCACATTGGCTACCATCAAGGGTATCAAAATTGTGTATCCTTCCAATGCTGCCGATATGAAAGGTTTGATGAAAGCCGCTTACTATGATCCTAACCCGGTAATTATGCTGGAGCACAAAGGATTGTACTGGAGCAAAGTGCCTGGCACCGAAGAAGCGCGTACCATTGAGCCGGATAAAGACTACATTCTGCCGCTGGGCAAAGGCGCCGTGGTGTTAGCGGCCGGTGAAGAGGCTGTTGACAACGGAGAGTCTGTATGTATCATTACTTACGGTATGGGCGTGCATTGGGCTAAAAATGCCGCTAAACAATATCCCGGCCAGGTAGAGGTAATAGATATCCGCACTTTGTATCCTTTAGATGAAGAATTGATCTTTGCTACAGTACAGAAACACGGTAAATGCATAGTGCTTACCGAAGAGCAGCTCCGCAACTCATTTGCCGAGGCTTTATCGGGCCGTATAGCCCAGCATTGCTTCAGATGGCTGGATGCCCCGGTTAAGACCGTAGGTGCCTTAAATCTGCCTGCAGTGCCCATGAATATGGAGCTGGAGAAAGCAATGCTGCCCAATACCGATAAGGTGGCCGCAGCTATTGGAGAAATGCTTCGTTATTAAGCACATAAGAAACATAAAATAGCGTAAGATCCTCTGCCATCCGGCGGAGGATTTTTTTATCATGTGCAACTGATACACAGAATCGGTGTTATTGCGGCGTAATAGTCAGATGGAAGGCATGTACTCCCTGTTTCCGGAATCGTATAAAAAAATGAAGGCCCTTGTAGAAACAAGGGCCTTTTTTGTTGCATCAACCAAATGCCAACCTATGGAAAGATTTAAAAAACGATTTGTTGTAAAATGTCTTGAAGTGTTCTGATCTGATAACAACACAAAAATATATTTGTGACTAATGTAAAAAATCCGTGCTAGCACGGATTTTTTACCTGTTGGAACATATTTTGCCGAAAATAATGGGATAAATTCCATGTTTTGATAGTACAAGTACTATTTATTTGATACAAAATGCATGGAAACGGATAGGCTTTCGTCATTTGAAAATGGATGCGGCAAGCACAATGGTGCAAAAAATGGCCAGAAATAAAAAAACCTCCGCTTTTATCGAAAGCAGAGGTCTGAATAATGATTTAAACTGATTTATTGGATAATAAGGCCGCGGTTGCCAATGCACTCTCCGTTTGAGAGGATGCCTACATTGTAGATCCCCGCTGGTAAAGTCTTTGTCTGTATGCGTATGGCAGTGTTGCGAATAGCTGCTTTGGTTACCGGGTGCGCTTCAACCAACTTGCCCAATGCATCGTATATATTAACAGACAAAGGCATTGCAACGGTATTAGGGTCAAATTTCAATTGTAAACTAAAATCTTTGCCCGCAGATTGAGGATTAGGGTATATATCAAAATCCACTCCTTTTATTTTTTGCAATTCACTGGTACCCATAGTGGTTTTAGCATGGCCCATAGCAATATTTCTGGCGGTGAGGTAGTTGCCGTAATGCTCAGGGGCTTTAATTAAATCGATAAAAGCCTGTGTGTGACCATTGTCTGCTACAACGGCCTGGTCTTCATACACCAGTTTGTTAGGCGATGCAGGCGCGCAACCTGGAGGTAGCCATACACCGCCGCTTGTAACGAAAGTGCCATCATCCAATGTGAGCACTACATGTATCTTATAACACCCTGCATTGGCTTCTACCAACCAGGCCTGAACTTTAAGAGCGGTCGCAAACATGGTGGAACAGCAAAGGGTAAGGAAACAAGTCAGCAGCATACTTTTGATAGCCATTAGATTTTTTTTCATTTCATTGGATTGGGTTAAGAATAAAATAATCTATAAATCAAATGGTGGGGCGGTGGTGTGTTAGTGCATGCGTTCTTTTGCTGTATTGAAAATAGTGAAAAGTATTGTGGTGGGTAAAGTTTTCAGAATGCCACCAAATATGGAACGGAGTAATGGGGCACAAAAAAGCCCATCTTAAAAAGATGGGCTTCGATCTGGTGTAGCGAGGACGGGAGTTGAACCCGTGACCTCAGGGTTATGAATCCTGCGCTCTAACCAACTGAGCTACCTCGCCAAATCGGGAGTGCAAAGGTAATAAGGGTTTTTAAATTTGCAAACCTTTAGGCCAATTTTTCTTGAAAATTTTCTGGGATGGCTTTCACTTTACGTTCCTGGTAATCAAAGCATACCATTCCGGTCTTTACATGCGCAATGTCTGTAGTGCGGTTTTCGCGGGTGGTCGTCATCCGGAAAAGTAGTTCAAAACCATGTTTGCTGATCTCGCCCACATAGAGCGTAATCGTAAGCACATCGCCAAAGAAGGCCTCTCCTTTGTAGCTGATCTCGGCATCGCCCATAATAAGGCCCGTTTCGCCGGCGTTGATCTCGGTATAGCCCCATTGCGCCAGCCAGCGCATGCGCACTTCCTGGGCAAAGCCTAACACCGCATCGTTGGCCATATGATTGCCATAGTTGAGGTCGGTTACCCGTATTTCGATCTGTGTGCAGAAAATGGATTTTTCCGGAAACTGGATTTTTACTCTGGCCATGCCTTCGCCACTTATAGGTTTTTCAATAAAGATTTCAGCGATTTAAACGCTTTGGAGCGGTGGCTGTACTGCGATTTTTCTTCCATCTCCATTTCTCCGAAAGTGCGGAGCTCGCCATTGGGCAAAAAAATGGGATCGTAGCCAAAGCCTTTTTCTCCGGAGCGTTCGGTGGCAATAGTGCCTTCGCACACACCATCTACCAGGTATTCCTTACCATCGAGAATAAGGCAGATCACCGTTCTAAACCGGGCATCGCGGTTGGTGTTGCCTTCCAGCTCGTGCAGTATTTTGGCCATATTGTCGTTGGCCGATTTCTGCTCGCCGGCATAGCGGGCACTCAGGGCGCCGGGCATACCATTGAGGGCAGCCACTTCGAGGCCGGTATCTTCGCTAAAGCAGTTTTTGCCGGTTTGCTCATACAGGTAGCGGGCTTTGCTCTGCGCATTCTCTTCCAGGGTAAAATAAGGCTCGGGCAGGTCTTCGGTAATGCCCGCTTCTTCCAGCGTTACCATCTCAAAAGCGTTTTCGAGCAGGGCGGCTATCTCTTTTAGTTTGTTTTGGTTGTTGCTGGCAAATACAAGGGTGGGTGTCATGCGGGTTATTTATTGAAGGTCAGTTTAAGGGCATTGTGCCACAGGTCGTTCTTGAGCTGGGCATTGGCGTTCATGGCCTGGATAGAGGCTGCAAATATGAGTTGCTGCTTATTCAGCTTCACCACGCTGTTGAGCGGCATTTGCATATGCAGGTTCACTTCATCGGGGCGCAGGCCTACCATAACAAGGCGGGCAGGGGAGTATAGCCGGTTAATGGTGGCAATGGAAAGGCCCGGTTGCCAAACCAAACACAGGGTTTTGGCCGCATCGTTATCGCAGGCGCCAATGATTTTTTGGATAAACAGGGCATCTGCATCGGCCAGGGTAGCCTGGTCGGGTTTTACCATAAACACGTTTTCGGGTGTCTGGCTTTGGAAGGGTGCAATGCTCTCCGGATGATTCGGCTCGTTTTCGCACACAAAAACCACCTGCTCATCTACAAACAGGGGTTCATTAATTTGAAGATTATCAGGAAGTAACATGTTAAACGGATGTTTTTATTCGCCAGTTATGGATTTTTTTGTTTCTTTGGCCCCACAAAAATATAATCATTATGGATATAAAGTCGGCTGAAATAAAGATCAACAAGATTGAGCAGAGCAGAATAGGCCAGTTAGATCAGCAGGATATCCGTTTCGGTAAACTTTATGCCGACCACATGTTAGTGGCTGATTACGAAGACGGTGCGTGGAAAACGCCCGAAATCGTTCCTTATGGTGATTTGTCTTTAAGTCCCGCTACTACATTTATACACTACGGTCAGGCTATTTTCGAAGGCGTAAAAGCGTACCGCAACCCACAGGGTGAAGTTACCATTTTCCGTCCCGATGCCAACTGGAAGCGTTTTAATAAATCGGCGCACCGCATGGGTATGCCCGATGTGCCTGAAGAAATTTTCATGGAAGGCCTGCGCCAGTTGCTGAAACTGGACGAAGCCTGGGTGCCTGCTGCAGAGGGTAGTGCACTGTATATCCGCCCGTTTATGTTCGCAACCGATGAGTTTATTGGTGTGCGCCCGGCGGAGCAATTCCGTTTCATGATCATCACCAGCCCTTCCGGCGCTTATTACAGCCAGCCTGTAAACATTTATGTACATGATAAGTATGTAAGAGCGTTCCCCGGTGGTATCGGAGAAACCAAAGCTGCCGGTAACTACGGTGCCAGCATGTTCCCGATGGCCGAAGTACGTGCTATGGGTTATGATCAGATCCTGTGGACCGATGGTTTTGAGCACAAATACGCTCAGGAAATTGGTACCATGAACGTGTTTTTCGTAATTGGCGATAAAGTAATTACCCCCGATCTGGAACAAGGTACTATCCTGGCCGGTGTAACCCGCGACAGTATTATTACCCTGCTCAGAGCCAAAGGCATTACCGTAGAGGAAAGAGCCATTAGCCTCGATGAAGTGGAAGAAGCCTACAAAGCCGGACAGCTGAAAGAAGCTTTTGGTAGTGGTACTGCTGCCTCCCTGGCACCTATCGCCTCCCTTACCTATAAAGAGCACAAGATGGTACTGCCTCCAATGGAGGAATGGACCATTGCCAACAATGTGAAGAAAGAGCTTGATGATATCCGTTATGGCCGTGTAGCCGATACCCATGACTGGATTTTCACTGTGTAAACAGTTTTTTTTCAAAAAAAGTTGTTTGATAAATAAAAACGAAATACTTTTGCAGTCCGTAAAAAATTCTGGAATAGAATGCCTACAATACAACAATTAGTAAGAAAAGGAAGAACAATCGTTAAGGCCAAGTCTAAGTCTCGTGCTTTGGATGCCTGCCCCCAACGTCGCGGTGTTTGCACCCGCGTTTATACTACAACGCCTAAGAAGCCAAACTCAGCGTTACGTAAAGTAGCTAAAGTTCGTCTGACTAATAAAATTGAGGTTATTGCTTATATTCCTGGTGAAGGTCACAACCTGCAAGAACACTCTATCGTTCTGATTCGTGGTGGTCGTGTTAAGGATTTACCAGGTGTGCGTTACCATATCGTTCGTGGTGCTCTGGATACTGCCGGTGTTAAAGGCCGTAAACAAAGCCGCTCTAAATACGGTACCAAACGCGAAAAAGTTAAGAAATAATTTACTTCAATCTAATTAATATACAGTAAGTCATGAGGAAGACACAAGCTAAGAAGCTGCCTTTAGCTCCTGATCCAACATATAACGATAAGTCAGTTACACGTTTTGTAAACTGTCTGATGTGGGATGGTAAAAAAAGTACCGCGATGACCATTTTCTACGATGCTCTGGCATTGGTAGAAAAACAAACCGGTGAAAATGGTTATGAAATGTGGAAAAAAGCAATCTCTAATGTTACGCCTGCAGTAGAAGTACGCAGCCGTCGTATTGGTGGTTCTACTTTCCAGATTCCTACCGAAATTCGTCCTGACCGTAAGATCTCTCTGAGCATGAAATGGTTGATCCGTTTCTCTCGTGATCGTAACGGCAGAACAATGGCCGACAAATTGTCTGCTGAAATCGTAGCAGCTGCAAAAGGTGAAGGTGGAGCTTTCAAAAAGAAAGAAGACATTCACAAAATGGCTGAAGCCAACAAGGCATTCTCTCACTTCAGAGTTTAATGAATTTCATTCAGCATATTTCGAGGCAGGCTATCCGCAGGGTAGCCTGTTTTGGTTAACATTAATTTTTTCGAAAACATCTTTTCGCGGGAAAGCAGTAGGTCCTTTTTTATTAAAAAAAGTTTACCTTTGCGCCCAATTGTATTAAAAAACAACAACACGCTTTATGGCAGACTTACGTTTTCAACGCAACATCGGTATCGCGGCTCACATTGACGCCGGTAAAACGACTACTACCGAGCGTATTCTGTACTACACCGGAAAAACACACAAAATTGGTGAAGTACACGAAGGTGCAGCAACCATGGACTGGATGGCCCAGGAACAAGAACGTGGTATTACCATCACTTCTGCTGCTACTACCTGCTTTTGGAACTTCCCAACTGTACAGGGTGAAAAAACTTCTGATACCAAGACATATAAATTCAATATCATTGATACTCCGGGTCACGTAGACTTTACTGTAGAGGTAGAGCGTTCATTGCGTGTACTGGATGGTCTGGTTTCCCTGTTCTGCGCTGTATCGGGTGTAGAGCCTCAGTCTGAAACAGTTTGGCGCCAGGCTAACAAATATAAAGTACCACGTATCGGTTTCGTTAACAAAATGGACCGTTCCGGTGCTGACTTCCTGAACGTAGTTAAGCAGGTTAAAGAGATGCTGGGTGCAAACCCTGTGCCTTTGGTACTGCCTATCGGTGCAGAAGATCATTTTAAAGGTGTGGTTGACCTGATTACCATGAAAGGTATTATCTGGGACGACAGCACACAAGGTGCTAAATACCAGGAGATTGAAATTCCTGCCGATATGAAAGAAGAAGCTGAAGAGTGGAGATCAAACCTGCTCGAAGCTGTAGCTTCTTACGATGAGAATCTGATGACCAAATGGTTCGAAGATCCTAGCACCATCACCGAAGCTGAAATCCACAACGCGATCCGTAACGCAACTTGCGAAATCGCTATCATTCCAATGATGTGTGGTTCTTCATTCAAAAACAAAGGTGTACAGAAAATGCTGGATGCGGTTTGCCGTTACCTGCCTTCTCCTGTTGATATCGAAGCTATCGAAGGTACCAACCCCGATTCTGGTGAGCCTGAAATCCGTAAACCAGATGCAAAAGAACCATTCTCTGCACTGGCTTTCAAAATCATGACCGATCCTTTCGTAGGTCGTCTGGCGTTCTTCCGGGCTTATTCCGGTCACCTGGATGCTGGTTCTTACGTTCTCAATACCCGTACCGGTAAAAACGAGCGTATCAGCCGTATCATGCAGATGCACGCCAACAAGCAGAACCCAATCGATTTCATCGAAGCTGGTGATATCGGAGCTGCTGTAGGTTTCAAAGACATCAAAACCGGTGATACCCTTTGCGTAGAGTCTCACCCGATCGTTCTGGAGTCTATGACCTTCCCTGAGCCTGTAATCGCGATCGCTATTGAGCCTAAAACTCAGGCCGACGTTGATAAAATGGGTATGGCTATCGCTAAACTGGTAGAAGAAGATCCTACCCTGCGTGTAAATACCGATGAAGAAACCGGACAGACCATCCTGCAAGGTATGGGTGAGCTGCACCTGGAGATCATCATCGATCGTATGAAGCGTGAGTTCAAAGTTGAAATTAACCAGGGTGCTCCCCAGGTTGCTTATAAAGAGTCTTTCCAGGTTTCTGTTACACACCGTGAAACCCTGAAAAAACAAACCGGTGGTCGCGGTAAATTCGCCGACATCCAGTTTGAACTGGGCCCTATCGATGCAGATTGGAAAGAAGCTAACCCTGAGAAGAACTTCCAGTTCGTAAACGACCTGTTCGGTGGATCTATCCCTCGTGAGTTCGTTCCTGCGATCATCAAAGGTTTCGAAAACTCAATGGGTAATGGTGTACTGGCTAACTTCCCGGTAGACAACATGAAGATCCGCGTATTTGACGGTAGCTTCCACGCAGTGGATTCCGATGCTATGTCTTTCGAACTTTGCGCTAAGCAAGGTTTCCGTGAGGCTGGTGCCAAAGCGAAACCAGTACTGCTGGAACCAATCATGAAAGTAGAAGTAACTACCCCAGACCAATACATGGGTGACGTAACAGGTGACCTGAACCGTCGTCGTGGTATGCTGGAAGGTATGGATTCAAGAGCTGGTGCTCAGGTAATCAAGGCTAAAGTGCCATTGAGCGAAATGTTCGGTTATGTAACCCAACTGCGTTCACTGTCTTCCGGCCGTGCTGCTTCTACCATGGAATTCAGTCACTACGCTCCTGCACCTACTAACGTAGCTGAAACAGTTATCGCTAAGGTGAAAGGAAAAGTTAATGCTTAATTTCTAAGGCATTTATATAAAACCTGTCAGGCCCCGCAGCAATGCGGGGCCTGTTTTTTTACCTGAAACCAGCTATTCGATTCTTCTCTCCGCACCTGCCAGGTCTCGGTGGCTAATTGTTTCTTCTTTTTACCTCAGTGGTTAAGAACCAAAAGCAAGGGCAGGGGCAAAATAAAACGAGTGCACCGCAGTGCACTCGTTTTATTTATCAAATCCTTTAACAGGATTGTTCAGGGGGAGATTATCCTAACAGAGAGGAAATCAGGCCCATGATCACGTTCAGCAGGTTTACCAGGATGTTCATGATTTTGTGGTATTAGGTTGGTTCTTGCCTACTCTTTGGTACCCGTTTTTCGGCAATCACGGGGTCAATCTACTGGCGCCTTTGTGATTAACGATTACGAAAATAGGGACTTGGTTTTGAAATAAAAAGCCCGTCGCTATTGGGTTTTAGCCGATTTCGGTTCCCGAATGGAAGTTTTAGAGCCCAATATCTTATATGTGCCAACACTCATATGAGCGCTTGCAGTTTTGCGAGGCTTAAACACTGCATTACAAGCTATTAAAGGATGAATTTGTATGTAATAAATTTTTATAAAATGTAATTTATAAAAATTTATAAAAAATTTTAGATTATAGCGTTGTGCTTTTCGGGTCCTATTATTTTTTGCTGGTAAGAAGAAGAAGATTATATTTAATAGCATTTTCCGTGCCAGTGTGTGTGCAGAAAAAAAATGGGGTAGGCTCCTAACCCCCAAGACCCTTTTGCCTGTCTATGTAGTTGTGCGATAGGGCTTTTTCCTGAGCGGAGCGCACAAATAGCATGGAAAATAAAATGATGATGCAAAGTAGTTTTTACCTAATTTTACCTGTTTTTTACTAAAGCTGATGAACTGGCCCTATATCGACGAGTACTTTTCGCCAATCGGCAAAATAATCATTGAAGCGGATGACAAGTACATCCGCAGGGTTTACTTTGATACTATTCAACAGCCATCAATTTATACTTCCCCTTCTTCTCTTACGGCACTTGCCGTGAAACAATTGCACGAGTACTTTAAAGGTACCCTCAAACAATTTGAATTACCGTTACTACCCGAAGGCAGTACATTCCAGCAGCTGGTATGGTTGGAAGTGCAACGCGTCCATTTTGGGAAAACCCAGGCTTATAATGATATAGCCAAAAAAATTGCTGATCCCGATAGCAGCAGGGCCGTAGGTAGTGCAAACGGAAAAAATCCGATTCTGATTATGATCCCTTGTCACAGAATTCTGGGCCAGGGCGGCGGACTTACCGGTTATGCAGCCGGAGTAAGCCGAAAGCAGTGGTTACTGGCACATGAGCAAAAGCTTAGTTCCGGCGTCCAGACTCTTTTTTAGTTCGCAAAAAAATCCCGAAAAAAACAGCAGACGAAAAAAGTTTAAAAATGTTGTGATAATCATATTTTATAATAAATACTTCAAATAACAAAAAAATAATATTTGAAATATTTTTACTTCAAAATGAAGCAAATGAAAAAAGTGAGCCTTATCTGTTTACTGTTTCTCCTGCCATGTGTAGCGTCTTTAAAGGCGCAAACCAGCCCATGGCAGATGCTGGAACAGCTTCGGGCGCAGTATGCCGGTGGCGATGTGTCGCCCACGGCATTGGCCAGGCAGTATGATTCGCTGCTGGTACCGGTCATCTATGCTCCGGGTGTTGAAAAATACCTGGAGGTGTACCGCGTAGCCGCTTTTTCAGATTCGAATCTTAAGGCACAGCAATGCAACTACTACCACCTGGCGGCTTCGCATGCGATAGGGCAGAAGAACGCTGGTATGGCGGTTTGCTACAACGAGCAGGCATTGCAAATTGCCAGCCAAAACCGTTTTGTACAGTCTGTAATTCGCAGTTACCAATTTATCATTACCCTGTATATCAACAATCAGAGTTATGAAAAGGCACTACAGAAATTTAGTGAAATAGCTCCGGTATGCAATTATGTGGTAAAGCATACTACATATGCCAGCGAGCCTAAGCTCATTAACCAGATTACGGTATTGTACAGTACCATGGCCGCGTATTTTCAGAAAACGGGCAACCTTAATGGACTTACCAACTTCGTAGACGACCTGGCTTATATACGCAAAAAAGCTGCCCGCCAAACCGATGCGCTGGGGGCTTATTGGTACAATATCCAGTACCAGTACCTCAATGCCATGTATTACCGCTATACTTTACTGGGCGATACCGTGGGGCAGTTCGATATGTTGTACGCGCTTCGCAATATTGTGAGCAGCAAGGGATTTCCTGCGCCGCAACAGGAGCATTACAGGTCTTCGGTAAACATACGCCTGGCCAACCTGTACGCTTCGTTAAATACCGATAGCAGCCAGAAGTACCTGGGGCTTTACCGCACCCGCAGTTATAACCGTGGCATTATTGATAACGATATTTCTTATTACCAGGGTTTGGCAGGCACTTTCCAGAAAAAGGGAGATTATGCCAGGGCGTATGCGGCACTTAACACTTCAAGGGTGCTGGTAGATTCGTTGCTGCGCAACACCATCTCTGACCTCAACAAAAGCCTTTTTGCACAAACCGAATTGCTGCAGAGCCGCGAACACCTGGAAGAAGCCCGCCGCGAAAAAATCCGGATGACCACCTTTACCTGGATTATGGCGCTGGCTTTCCTGTCGTTTGTGCTGGCGGTGTTGGTTATCTTTTACCGCATGCGGTACAACCAGAATAAAAAATATACCGAAGCGCGGGTAAACCTGGCCCGTAATGTACACGACCAGATAGGCCCTATGCTGTTCTATTCCAAAATGCTGGTGGTAAGCGCTATGCAAAAAAACAGGACCGGAAAGGTAGATCTTAAAGAACTGGAAGAGCAATTGACCAATACACTTAATACGGTACGCGACCTTTCACGTGAATTAAAGCAGGATAAAGCGTATTTTAGCCGCGATTTGGTAAAGGAGACAGAAGATCTGCTGCGTAAGACCAAACGGGTTACCGGTGTGGATTACAGTGTGGATTGTGATGAAAATTCATTGCCATTGAGTTTCGAAAAATACAACCAATTGCTGCGTGTGATGCAGGAGCTGGTGAATAACTCGGTAAAGCATGCCGACTCTTCTCACATTAACGTGAAGGTGAGTAAAACAGAGCAAACGTTGCAGCTTGATTACTGCGACGATGGTAAAGGGTTTCCGGCCGGACATATGGACAAAGATGGCCAGGGCCTGAGCAATATCAAGGCACGGGTAGCCCAGATTAAAGGGCGTATTCATATTAATAATCAATATCCGCAGGGATATGACATTAAAATTGTAGTTCCGTTATGAGCAAATCAAATGAGAAAAGGATTAGTGTGCTGGCAATTGACGATCATATCATGATCATTAATGGGATTAAATTGCTGCTGGAATCGAGAGCGGGAAACTTCTGGCATGCGCACGAAGGCAAAACTGCCCTGGAACTGGCCCTGGAACATAAGCCGGAATTAGTAGTAATTGATTATTCTTTTCCGGATACCACCGGCGATACCATTGTAAAAGAAATACGCTACCACCTGCCCGAAACCCGCATTATTGCCTATACTTTTAGTTTTGAAGAAGAGGCCATCGTAAAAATGTTTTACGCCGGGGTAAACGCATATGTGCTGAAAAGTGACGACCAGAATGAGTTTCTGGATGCTGTAGATACCGTGATGGAAGGTAAGGAGTATTTCTGCCAGGAAGCCCGTAACCATATTGTGAACCGGGTATCTATGAAGGACGACAATGTGAAGATTAAGATTGCCGATTTTGAGTTTTCGCAAAACGATATTGAGATTGTGCGCCTGTTGTGTAAAGAGAAAACCGCCAAGGAGATCAGCAAAGAGATATTCCTCTCTGAGCGTACAGTAGAATTGTACCGCAACAGTATTACCAAGCGCATTGGCGCCAAAAATGTAGTAGGCGTTATCAAATTTGCCATTAAAAACGGCATCGTTAAAATGAGCGAACTCTAAGATTTTTGTTTGTTTTTACTGCAATCCATTTGCCTCCCTTTCCGGGAGGCTTTTTTATGCTCCAAAATGCCGGTAGGTAAGTGGCATTGTTGCAAAATGCGTATTGCTTTGTTTTCTTTTTGCTTTTATATATTAAACATATTCAATTTAGTATTATCAGGTCTTTAATTTACCATTTAAGCAGGTATAAAAGGGTTTTTATTCCTGTTAAATGGGGTATCAAAAATACCATATTATATATTATAATAATAAATATTAAAATAATGATCATGTGATGCTTTGCCGGGTTGTTATAATTATAAAATATTGAAAACAAGCATATTATTATTGATTAAATAATATCTATATTTGTTTGTGTAGCTTTTAATGCTTGATAAATGATTTTGTGAACAAAAGGTGAGGGCGGGTAAGCGGATAGAGAATGGCGGTTACGGCGTAATCCAATCCGTTGTAAAATGCAGCGATTGTACCAGATATACCGAAACCGAACACCCAAAAACCGGCGAACGGAATTCCAGATATTAGAGAAGTAACTTTTGGTTAAGTGAGGCGTTTATAGCAGGCCACCCCGATCGGGGTGGCCTGCTTTTTTATCCTTTGGCAAGTCTGCCCTAAGTCCTGTCCTATCACTGGTGTAGTATGAGAAAAAAGAAGAGTAGCATTTGCCTAACCGATTGGGCAAAGGAGGCAGTTGCAGCATGGCAACTTTATTGCGATAAAAAATCTTTGAAGGGGGCACATAAACCGTGCAAAGCATTTAAAATTAAAACTTCTTTACATCTACTTTACGACTGTGGTCGGTAAGGGTAAAGGTCATGGGGGTGCTCTTATCCTGGCTTACTTTTATCTCCTGCTTGGGGTTGGTAATCTGGAAGGGCTGGCCCGCATCGTCGATAAACACTGTGTACTTATTTTCGGGTAGGGAGAAAACAAAATTGCCGTTTTCGTCAGAGAGGGTGCTGTACAAATGGCCCTGCTCGTCGGTTACCTGCACCCGTATACCCTCGAGGTTAAATCCTTTTTGCTGGTACTTTTCATAAGCGGGTACAATGCTGCCGGTAATTTTACCGCTTTTAACCAACGGTACTGTTACGCTTGTGTTTTTATGCAGCGATACCTGCACCGGTTGGTTATGGCTCCACAGCGAGCCTGGCAATACCTGCAGGCTAATGTTGCCCACCGGTACGTTTTTAAAAGAGAGCTCACCTTTGGTGTTACTAATAGCGGTAGCGCCCCCGGTTTCTACAATAATGCCCTGTAGCCATTTTTCATTTTCATCTTTAACACCATTGCTGTTGGCATCGCCAAACAGGTTTATTTTCATTCGTTTTTGCGTGCTACTTTTTTTATGCCCAAAACGTTTGGTTACGTTTAGCAGCGTTTGCATATTGCTAAACTGGTTAAACTGCGATGCGATTACTTGTGCCGAAGCGTCCCAGCCATGTCCGGCATGGTATTGCAATTGTCCGTTGGCGCTGTAGCTCCAGCCGGTGCTGTAGCTGTAATAACCCACCTGGGTGCCCAGGTTAATGTCCAGCCTGCCTTTAAGCGCCTGGGTTTGCAGCGAGGGGCCCATGGAGTAATAGCGGTAGGTGGTGTTGCCAGCGGTAGGGTATATTTCGGTAATGTAGTAAGGCCCGGTTTGTGCAAATACGTTAAAGCCAAAACTACCGTAGTTGTAGTTGGCCGTTAAGCGGTGAGAGGGTTGCTGAGTCCAGCCTGCATTGTTGTTGTTTACAAAAAGGTAGCCCTGGTCTGAGGTAAAAGAAAAACTATGGCGGTTAAATATAAGCCTGCCGTCTACCGCAAAGCGGGCAGCATACATAAGCGCCGGTGCCTGCACGGTTATGCTCGCGGCATTCTGCTGTTGAAAATAAGGTCGTATACCTAGTGTAAAGTGTTGTCTTATGCGGGTGTTTACCCCGGCTTCTGCGGTAAGCAGTTTGTTGTACATCCTGCCCGCCGTTTGCAGTTCGTTCAGGAACCGCGGATCGGAATTAACCGTGCTGAACCGGGCAAACACCTGGGTGCTGCTGCTCAAATGCCTTGTAATGCGATCGTCCAGCAGCAATACCCCCCGCCGGATGCCGCTGTAGTAGCCCGTGCTGATGTAGTTGTTAAGCGCCAGTTCCCATTTCCGCAATCTGCTGTTGTAATTAAAACCACCGCCTGCGCCGGGTTGGGTGGCGCCGTTACCTGTATTACTTCTTTCGATACTGGCGCCTGCTACCAGCTCCAGGGTTTGCTGCCCCCGCATTATTATGCGCATTTGCCCGCTCATTAACCCGGTCTGAATACCGGTTAGCGGATTGGTGTTGTACAGCAAAGCCCATTTACTCTGGCGGTTGGGGTTGTCGTTTACCGTGTAGCTGGCAGCCCAGGTATCGGGTGTGGCCAGTGGCGGGTTTACATCTGAGTACAGCGTGTACCTCGATTGTACGTAATAAAGGTTTACCGCCCGGCCCGTATCGGTATTAATGCGCAGGCTGGCGCCACGGCCAAATAAAGTATAGTCGAGGTTTTCGTAAATATTGCCCAGTTGCGCGCCCCAGTTGCGGTTGTTGAGGGTAAGCCGGGTATCGTATAATTCAACGCCCGATAAGTTGGTAGGAGAGGGCGTGTAGTAATTGAGGTTGGCATTGTAATCCAGTGTGCTCCGGTTTTCATTGATGCGTACCGAGCCATTGGCCCGCAGGCGGTAAAACGAAGGCAGGTTGTTGTTGATAACCGTACCCAGCTGCACCGCATGGTTTAAGGTCGCGCCGTTATCGTAAGCCGGGGCAAAAGTCTTGTTGCTGCTCAGCGCTACTACTTTAATCATTTGCTGCGCGCTTACCTGTCCCGAGCCGTTGAGCACCTGCAGGTTTACATTAAAATCGGGAATATAACTGCTGTTGCCGGTATAGCGTGCAAAGCAGCGCATCCATATTTCCTGGCCCGGCGCCAGCGAAAAAGTTTGCGCAGCAGGAGCAAAACTAAGCCCGGCGGGCATGCTTTGCGGTTGCAGGGTTATCTGCACATCGGTATTGCCCAGGTTGCTGCATTTAACCTGTAGCTCTACCTGACCGGTGCGCAGGTCCAGGTAATAGATAGGTTCGGGGCTGGCAATGGAAATATGCTCTGTTTGCCGCTGCCTTACGTAAAACTTAGCTGCGCCAGCCACTTTTACGGGTTCTTTGGTGGTGTATTCCACTTCAATATCGCTGAGGGCCGAGGTTTGGGCCGAGGCCAGGTATTTTACCGGGTACGATTGCCTGCTGTAAGGTGCCAGGGTAAGCTGCTCGGGCAGGCCTATCAGGGTTTTGGTAGTGCCCGATGAGGCGGTCCGTTGCAGGGTAACGGTGTGGTTGCTGTTGTTGCGCACTTCTACCTTGTTGCTAAATGTTTCGCCGGCTATGGCATGCACCGTATCGGAGACGAACCGTAACTGCACAGCAGGGGCTTCCTGTGCGGCGGCACGCGCGCAGGCAACAAGCAGGGCAATGGTGGTAATGGCGGTTCGGTGGTTCATGCAATGGCGGCAGGGTTCAGGTTACAGCTAAACGCAAGCCGTGTAATGTTTAAGATTTTTTAAATCGGTATTTGTTTTATTTTGATTTTAAATTATTTGAAAGGGTTTAAGGTGCTTTTATATACATTCAAACATCATAAAACACTAACATTCAGACTGCTAAAATATTTAATTTTGAAATAATTATTAATTATGTTTGCAGTGTATTTTTTTGTAAACTGAATATTGAACCATTCAAAAACAGAACCACATGAAGTTTGTTAAACAGTTTGTGTTTGGCGCCAGCTTGCTGTGCGCGGGTTTTGCAGCCAATGCGCAAACCACAGGAACCACTACTATGCACGTTAAGCTCACCGATGTATTGAGCATTGCGGTAAACCATCCCAACGTTACCCTCACTTTTACAACACCCAGCGATTATGTGAACGGAAGAGACACTACGCTCACCGGTCACCTCACTGTAACGAGCAACCAGGCTTTTGATGTAAACGTAAAATCGGGATCGGCCAACCTTACGGCTTCTTCCAACACCATTGCCGCAAGCGTAGTTAAAGTAGAAGTAGCCAGCAGCTCTACCGGTGTAGGTACCACCAGCACGGCACAAAGCCTGGCTACCACCGATGTAACCCTGATCGATGAGGCGCCGGCCCAGGCCAACCGCACCATCGATATGCGGTATTACATTCCTTCGGCTACCTCTTCTACCTCGGCTATCCTGGGTAAACCGGCTGGCGATTACACGGCTACGCTCACGTATACCATTGCTGTAGACTAACGGACATTAATGAGCATGATTCGAAAAAGCATTCTGGCTTTAATATTTGGCATTGGCCTGTGCCCCGTTTTACATAGGGCACAGGCGCAAGGCTTATCTGTATCTCCCTCCAGAATGTTCTTTACCGGCAATTCCGGCAAGGTGGTAAGCCAGCAGCTGGAGCTGCGCAACAATGGTTCGGCAACGGTAGCTCTTAAAGGCTCTGTTAAAGACTGGCAACGCGATAGCCTGGGCGAAAAGGTATACACCGAGCCGGGCACAGTACCCACATCCAATGCCCGCTGGCTGGAGGTGGTGCCCGATCTGGTCGAGATTCCGCCAGGCGGGAAGGCAAACATTACCGTGTTTATGCACATTCCAGATGGCGCGCCTGCCGGAGGTGTTACCAATTCTATGCTGTTTTTTACCCAACTCAATGAGCAAAAAGCATATACCCAAAATGTGCAGGGGCACCAGATAGGTATCAACATTAAACTGGAAATGGGTATTCACGTGTATTACACCCCGGGCATGAAAGTGCGCAAGCAACTCGATTTTGTGGCTTTCGAAGACCGGGGCATAAAACCAGGCACGGCAGATAGTTTGCAACGCCTGGCGGTTAAGATTAAGAACAGCGGTGAGGTAGTTGCCGACGGGCACATCCGTCTGGAGCTGACCGATAAAGACACCGGAGAAGAAATAAAGTATCCCGGCCGGTCCATTTCGTTATTGCCCGGAGCAGAGCAGGTTGTTTTTCTCGACATCAGACCCCTCAAAGGGCACAAACATGTGCTGGCCGTGGCTTTGCTGGATTGCGGCCCGGAAACGGATCTGAAAGTAGCGGAAAAAGAACTGGTTTATGATTAGACGCAGCATATGGATAGGCATACTGGCAGGATTAGGAAGTTTTGGTGAGGCATTGGGGCAGGCTCCAACCCTTACCATTACCAGCAGCAATATTGCTTCGGATGTTACGCTTGATCTCAATACTTTTAACGCGCCCTGCCTCCTTTCTGTAGCGCCCTATATTCGCGTGCGTGCCACTGCCAATTTTAGTCCGGTAGCCGTACCGCTCAGCAAAGTGAAGATAAATGTAGTGAGTGTAGATGGGGTAAACCTGCTTGGCGCAGGCACCGAACAGCCGCTGGCCACATCCGACGCTACTGTATATTCTGCCCTGGCGGGCTTGCTGGGTTCTAACGGTACGGCCAATATACGGTACCGGATACCCGCTTCCGAAATGACCAATTATGCCTGGAGCGCGGGCACCAATACCACCGATCTTATTCTTACTACTCCTGGCAGCACGCTTTGCCTCGGCTCTACCACCTTTACCCGCACGCTCTCCCTGGTTATTCAACCCTTTTTAACGGTACCTGCCACCACCAATCTTACACTTACCGTCAATAACCTCAACTATTTTCGCACTACTACCATTAGCGGCAGTCAAAATATTGTAGCAACCACAACGGTAGCGCATGGCATAAGGCTTAAAACAGGTGCAGCCACCTTTATATTCTCCAATGGGTATAGCGGGGCCACCGATCCCTTAACCAATGTAAACAAAGTGCAGGCGCAGATTACCGGCCAGTCGGCCATCAGCCTCAGCACCGGCTTCCAGGATCTTTCGCCATCGGGTGGCTTTGCCGTAGTTACCGGTAATAGTAAAACCAGCCAGGTAGGCTTTAGCATTACGCCTGCCAATTTAAAAGCCAATTTTGTAAAAAAAGGAACCTACACCGCCAATCTTGGTTACGAAGCATTTGATGCCCGTGTAAGTCCTACCTTATCTGCCGTACCGCTTTCGCCTACACTTGTAGTAGACGTGGCCGATATGGGCGAGATAGCGGTAAACAATGCTGCGGTAAATGTAAACTTCAACACCACTGCTGCTTACATTAACGGTGCTGCTGTAGAAATGCCGGGCCATCTTACGGTAAGCAAAACCACGGCATACAGCGTTACGGTAAAAGCCAACGGACCTTCGCTTACGAATGGCGCCAATGCTTTGCCCATAGGTATTCTTAGCATTGGTCCCGCTACGGGGCAGACGGGTGTAAATACCATTACGCTTTCAGAAACCGCGCAAAAAATCATTGATGGTGCTGCTCCCGAAATAGACCGCAGTGTAGGGCTTAAATTCTCTGTGCCTGCGGCAAAAGTGCCCCAGCTGATGAGCAAACCGGCGGGCGATTACAGCGTAACGCTTACCTACACACTAACGGCTCCATAAATGTGTATTTTATTGTATTTTAATGATTTGTACTGGTAACAATTCCATAAACATTTGTTCATGTTAAGAAGGGGTTAGGGTAACATTGCGGTAGCACTTTTGTGCCCGGATACAAAACCACTAACATGAAAGCTCTTTTACGAACGGTGTTGGCCGGGGCAGCTATGCTCCCGGCTGTGCTGCAAGCAACAGCACAAAACATCTCTCCCTACCTGCAGGCCATTACGCCTAATTCTATTTGTGTAAACTGGAAAACCAGTACCAATACGGCCTCTCTGGTGCGTATGGGTACTTCGGCAGCTTCGCTTACCGCTAATGTAAGCGGCACCAACCAGGGTATGAACGATGTAGGGTATAACAACAATTATTTTTACCACACGGTAAAACTGCGCAACCTGCAGCCCAACACGAAGTATTATTACAAAGTGGTATCGGGCAACGACTCTTCGGCTGTGTTCTCTTTCCGCACTTTGCCGGTGCCCGGTGCGGCGGTTAGCAATGGCAAACTGCGTTTCCTGATCCTGGGCGATAACCAGATTAAAGCGCAACCCCGCTACGACTCATTAATGGTGGCCGCCAAGCGCAAATGCCAGCAACTGTTTCCCGGCGATATCAACGACAACTTTAGTATGCTGCTCAACCTGGGCGACCAGGTTGATGTGGGTACGCTCGACCATTACGAAAACGTACACCTCAATAAATCGAAATATCTTTCTCCAATCCTGCCTATCCAAACGGCTATTGGTAACCACGAAACTTACGGTTCTCTGGGGCTTACGGCCTACAACGACCACTTTGTGCTCGATAGTATGTCTTACAAAGGCATCTACTCCGGTACCGAAGCGTATTATTCGTTTCAGGCGGGTAGGGTAGTATTTATTTACCTTAATACCGAAAGTGGTACCAATGCGCAGTTTCTTTGGGCCAAGCAGGTAATGGACAGCGCCAACGTAGATCCTAAGGTTGATTGGGTTATCTCTATTGGTCACCGCCCTTACCAGGCCGAGCAGTATGTGGGCGATATTTCTACCTGGGTACGCAGTACCGTAGTGCCCTACCTGTCTCAGTCGCCTAAATTCTTCCTGCATATCGGTGCCCACCACCACCTGTATGCCCGCGGACAGATGAAAGACAAAGCTTCTTACAATATTATTTCGGGCGGTACCGCCTGGGACCAGTATTGGGGTATGGCGGTAGAGCAGGATTTTGAAGACGTGCAAAAAACCATTTCCAACTGGGCTTACCAGGTGGTAGAGGTAGACAGCGCTACGCAAAAAATTAAAGTGGATGTGTACTCTATTGGTAGTATTTACCACCAGTACAACAACCGCCTTATCGACTCTTTCTACCGCATCAAAAACAGACCTGCGCCTACCAAACCTGCTTTTGGATCTGTAATTCCCGATTCATTGCAACTGCCTTTCAGCATGACGAGCACGGCTTTTGCCTCTACCGCTGGCGAACTGCTTAACTCTACCATGTTTCAGGTGTCTAACATCAAGGATTTCAGCAACGTAGAACTGGAGAAATTCCGCGATTACGAAAACCTGTATGGCAGCGCAGGCGGTCCCGATACTTCTATCGACATTAACCATAACGTAAACATTCTCGAATACACTATTCCTTCCGGTGCGCTGAACAATGGTAAGCACTACGTAAGGGTTCGCCACCGCGATAGAAACCTCGAGTGGTCTGCCTGGTCGGATGTAGATTCTTTTAAAGTATACAACTCTACCGTTGCACTGCCTTCTGTAGTAACCGACAGTGCCGTTTATGCCACTGGCGATACCATTAAAATAACGTACAGCAATGGCCCTGGCGGGGCAAAAGACTGGGTAGGTATATACCGCAAGGGTCAGAACCCTGGTGTAAATGGCGTAACCTCTACCAAATGGTCTTATACCACAGGTGCTGCAGGTGTGCGCAAATTTAACCTCACCGCTGCCGATGAGTACTATGTAGCATACATGATCAACGATGGCTACCAGGAGATTGCTCCCCGTGCGCCATTCTACCACGGTCCTATACCGCAGGTAACAACCGATACCAGTAGCTATGCTGTAGGGCAAACGGTAAAAGTGCTGTACCAGAACACACCTGGCTTTACCAACGACTATCTGGGTATTTACAAAGTAGGCCGTGTGCCGGGTGTAGATACGCCATTGCGTAAAGTGTACACTTCGGGTGTTGCTGGTAATGTGAATGTGTCTGGCTTGGGTAAAGGATACTATTTCGCAGGCTATTTCCTGCGCGATAGTCTGCGTGAGCCTGGTGCACGTGCATTCTTCTCTGTAGGCGATACCATTACCACCCTTACCACTGATAAATACAATTACAACCCGGGCGAGTATGTAGCTGCTACCTGGCACGATGGTCCCGGCACGCCAAAAGACTGGCTGGGTGTGTATAAGCAGGGCGAAGATCCTAACATCGATCCGCTGTTCAGCTATACCTACATCGATGGCAAAGCAGAAGGCTCCAAAACCCTGCCGGATTCGGCTATGCCTAAGGCGCCGGGTGGTTACTTTATCGCATTGTTCATCAACGATTCTTATACCGAAGTATCTAACCGTGTAAACTTTGAAGTGATCGATACCACCCATGTGCCAACCGGTGTGGTAGAGTATGGTAACGAGCACGGTATTAAAGTATATCCCAACCCTACCAATGCCGGCAAAACCTTTATTGAGTCGGAATACCCGGTAGATATGATTGAGCTGTACGACACCCGTGGCACTATGGTGTACCGTACCAAAAACATCTACAACCAGAACTACACCCTGCTGCACAGCGATTTGCCAGCCGGTGTGTATTACCTCAAGATCTACACGCGTAAAGTTTACAGCCTCAAGCTGGTGATTACGCACTAAATTATAGTAAGGCGCACAGAACCATGCCTTAAAAGGGGCCGGAGTTATCCGGTCCCTTTTTGTTTGTCGAAGGGCCTTAACACAGAATTGGCTTTTCTCTCCCCGGCAGCCGCTGTAATTTTGAAAAGAACCACGCCTTCCATTCACCACTCCAAACTTCTGTTATGAATCAGAATCTTTTTGAACAAACCGACCATTACATCAGCCAGTTGCTGGCACCGGAAGATGAAGCGCTGGCCAATGCCATGACCCGTATGCAAGAGGAAGACATTCCTGCCATCAGCGTATCGGCCAACCAGGGCAAGTTTTTACACATCCTGGCATTGATGAACAATGCCCGTACTATTCTCGAGCTGGGCACATTGGGTGGCTACAGCACCATCTGGCTGGCCCGTGCGCTGCCTGAGGGTGGCAGACTCATAACCCTGGAGTCGGAACCCCGCCATGCGGCTGTAGCGTTGGAAAACATTGCTTACGCGGGTTTAGAAGATATGGTAGATCTGCGCCTGGGCAAAGCGATCGATATTTTGCCCCAGCTCGAAGAAGAGCAGGCCGGTCCTTTCGATTTTATTTTTATCGATGCCGATAAGCCGCCGTATGTTGAGTATTTCGAGTGGGCATTAAAACTATCCCGCCCGGGCACCGTTATTGTGGCCGATAATGTTATTCGCAATGGTAAGGTGATGGATGACCAAAGTGAAGATGAAAGGGTGCAGGGTGCCAAACGGTTTAATGAAATGTTGGGCGCTTGCACCGGGGTTACCGCCACCATTCTCCCTACCGTAGGTGTAAAAGAATTTGATGGTATGGCCATCGCCATCGTAAAATAAGCAGCAAGATGACGATTAAGAACAGTACACCTAAAGATATAGACCTCATTTTTGCCCTGTACGATGCCGCGGTAGCTTATCAGAAAACGAAGTTCAACAAGCACTGGCAACCTTTTGACCGCGATATGGTGACTGCCGAAATTGCCGAAGGCCGCCAATGGAAGATTGTAGAAGACGGACAGGTGGCCTGCGTTTTTGCAGTGGCCTACAACGATCCGTTTATCTGGGGCGAAAAAGACCGGGAGCCCTCCATTTACCTGCACCGCATTGTAACCCATCCCGATTTTAAGGGTCGTAACTATGTGCAGGAGATTATAAAATGGGCGCACCAGCATGGCAAAGAAACGGGCAAACAATATATAAGGCTCGATACCTGGGGCGATAATGAAGAGCTTATTGCTTACTATCAGCAATGCGGGTTCCGCTTCCTGGGGGTGATAACGCCCACGCAAACCGACCAGCTCCCCAAACATTACAGTGCTATTTCGCTCAGTCTTTTCGAGATAAAAATCTAAACCGGCGGGCAGACCTCATTAAGGTTTGCCCGTTTTTATTTGCCTCAGCCGGTAGTTGATATATGTGCGAAGCCTTTCTATATTGTTAATGCTCAATGGATTGTACCGAAAATATGCTTGCCATCTGATATAAAATGGGGAATGGCTTCGGCATATTGTTCGTTTTGTCTGATAATCAACGCCGTATATATATTGGCCGAAATGTGTCCGGAATCCGCTTCCCGCACCTTTTTAAAGCAGCCCTGGGCTTGTTCGTTGCGTAAAGTCTGGTAGCAGCACACCTCACAAAAGCACGCAAAAAAAACGTCTTTTTGCGCTTCCGGAATGACCTTTTCGAGCGTAATAATCTCCAAATAAGCCTGTTCCTGCATCCATAAACCGGGTTTTTGATGGTGATAAGCACCAGTTAGGGCAGGGTGCAACAATAGAATTAATATAGCCAGGTACAATAGGTAAACCAGCGTGTTTTTATACCCCGGAATGCTTAAATAACTAAGTTTTTAGTTAATTTATAAGTTATTGATACAGATACTTGTGTAACCGTAATAATATTGTACCTTTGCGGTCCGTTTCGGGTAGCTGCTTTGGGTAGGTGCCGGGCGGAAATGTAGAAAAATCGGGCATTATTAAAGCAAATTTTCTTTAGATTTTAAAAAAAAATTGCAAATATTTTGGATCTGTAGATAATTACAGATACCTTTGCCCTCCCAAATTTAGACAGGTTTATAGATATGTCACAAAGAATTCGTATTAAACTGAAATCTTACGATCACAATCTGGTTGATAAGTCAGCCCAGAAGATTGTAATGACAGTACGTGGTACTGGCGCTGTGGTAAACGGACCCATTCCTTTGCCAACAGAAAAAAAGATCTTTACTGTTTTGCGTTCTCCGCACGTAAACAAAAAAGCTCGCGAACAGTTCCAACTGTGCACGCACAAGCGTCTGCTGGATATTTATACATCTTCCAGCCGTACTGTTGATGCATTATCAAAGCTGGATTTGCCTTCCGGAGTGGAAGTTGAAATCAAAGCGTAAGTTCGTAGGTTCTTTTAACATTTAGGTTTAACATAGTCTATCTCCGGGTTTTACATAACCAACGGAGCGCTTGACTCAAACAAATAAAGATGAAAGGTATTATCGGTAAAAAAATCGGCATGACCAGTGTGTTCGAGCCGAACGGTAAACAAGTGGCTTGCACCATCATCGAAGCGGGACCCTGCGTAGTAACTCAGGTTAAATCTGCTGATACAGATGGTTATAGCTCCATTCAGATCGCTTACGGCGAAAAGAAAGAAAAATCCACTTCTGCCGGTCTGAAAGGTCACTTTGCAAAAGCTAACACAGCACCCAAGGCTGTAGTTAAAGAAATCCGCAATAGCTCCCTCGAGAAAAATGTAGGTGATCTCATCACCTGTGAAATATTCGCTGAAGGCGAATCTGTTTCTGTAATCGGTACTTCAAAAGGTAAAGGTTTTCAGGGCGTTGTTAAACGTCACGGGTTCTCCGGTGTGGGTGAACAATCCCACGGTCAGCACGATCGTCAGCGTGCCCCAGGTTCTGTTGGTGGCTCTTCTTATCCTTCCCGCGTATTCAAAGGTCTTCGTATGGCCGGCCAAATGGGTGGTGACAGGGTAAAAGTGAAAGCGCTGAAAGTAATTAAAATATTCCCTGAAAAGAATTATATACTGGTAAGTGGTTCGGTTCCCGGCCACAATGGTTCCATCGTTTTAATCCAAAAATAATCATGCAAGTAGAGGTATTAAACATCAAGGGAGAAAAAACCGGTAGGACTATTGAGCTGCCGGAAGATATATTCGGTATTGAACCGAACGACCACGTGCTTTACCTGGCTGTTAAACAACACCTGGGTGCACTGCGCCAGGGTACGCACAAAGTGAAAACCCGTGCCGAAGTAAAAGGTTCCAGCCGTAAACTGCACCGTCAGAAAGGTACTGGTGGCGCCCGTAAAGGTAACATCCGTAACCCGCTGTATAAAGGTGGTGGTACCATCTTTGGCCCAAAACCACACGCTTACGATTTCAAACTGAACCGTAAAGTGAAGGATTTGGCTAAAATGTCTGCGCTGGCTTATAAAGCTAAAGCAAACAGCATCGTTGTGGTGGAAGATGTGAACATCGACGCTCCAAAAACAAAATCATTCATGGGTATGCTGAACAGCCTGAACGTTGGAGACAAAAAATCTCTGTTCGTTGTTCCGGAATATGATGTGAATGTGTTGCTGAGCTCACGTAACATTCCTAACGTACTGTGTACTATCCTGAGCGATATCAACACTTACGACATTATGAATGCCAACACACTGGTGTTCACCGAAAGCGCTGCGAAGCTGTTTACCGAAGAAGCGGTAGAAGCCTAAGCCCTAATTATTGACTTGTCAAACTGTATATAATGAAACTGACAGACATTTTAATCAAGCCGGTACTGACTGAAAAAGTTAACCAGATGCAGGAAAAGCTGAATCGCTACACTTTTGTAGTAGACAAGCGTGCCAACAAGCTGGAAATCAAAAAGGCGGTAGAAGAGTTCTACAATGTTAAGGTTGCAGACGTTAACACTGCCGTGCTGCCGGGTAAGAACAAAACCCGCTACACTAAAGCCGGTTACATTTCAGGTCGCAAACCTTCTTTCAAGAAAGCTATGGTAACCCTGGCTGATGGAGAAAACATCGATCTGTACGCATTTTAATTTTTGTAAAACACTCTGAAACGCTATACAATGGCACTTAAGAAATATAAACCGATTACAGCAGGTACCCGTTGGAGAATTGGTAATGCTTATGCTGAAATCACTACCAATGTTCCTGAAAAGAGCTTGGTAGAGTCAATGAAAAATACCGCAGGTCGTAACTCTTCAGGAAGAAGATCTATGCGTTATATGGGCGGTGGCAACAAGAAGATGTACCGTATCATTGACTTCAAACGTAGCAAAAAAGACATCCCAGGCACTGTAACCACCGTTGAGTACGATCCAAACCGTACAGCATTCATCGCGCTGGTAACTTATGCTGATGGTGAAAAACGTTATATCATTTGCCCTCAGGGCCTGCAGGTAGGTACTCAAATCATCAGCGGCGAAAACGTTGCTCCTGAAATTGGTAACTCACTGCCTCTGAAAAACATGCCTTTGGGTACTGTAGTTCACAACATTGAACTGCAACCTAACCAAGGTGGTAAAATGGCTCGTAGCGCCGGTACTTATGCTCAGCTGAACGCCAAGGAAGAAAAGTACGCTGTACTGAAAATGCCTTCTGGTGAGCTGCGTAAAGTATTGATCAACTGCTGGGCTACTGTAGGTGTAACCTCTAATGGTGACCACAGCCTGGAAAGCATGGGTAAAGCTGGTCGTAACCGTTGGAAAGGTATTCGCCCACGTACACGTGGTGTTGCGATGAACCCTGTAGATCACCCGATGGGTGGTGGTGAAGGTAAATCTTCAGGCGGTCACCCACGCAGCAGAACCGGTAAATACGCTAAAGGTCTGAAAACCCGTAAGCAAAAAGGTTCTGACAAGCTGATCATTACCCGTAGTAACGGTAAGAAACTGTAATTCATTAATTGTTAAAATGGTAACCGCAGCAATGCGGGAACAAATCAACAAACCAACATAGCATGGCTCGTTCGATTAAAAAAGGTCCTTATGTGGATGTGAAGCTGGAAGGAAAAGTTCTGGCTATCAATGACGGAAAAAACAAAAGAGGGGTTATTAAAACCTGGAGCCGTCGTTCTACAATCACTCCTGATTTCGTAGGACACACCTTTGCGGTGCACAACGGAAACAAGTTTATTCCGGTTTATGTAACTGAATTTATGGTAGGCCACAAGCTGGGCGAATTTGCCCCTACCCGTAACTTCAAAGGCCACGGAGGTAGTAAAAAGTAATTAAAAAACTGATGGCTACCCCAAGCCGTTACAACTAAGAAAACAATGGAAGCTGTTGCAAGATTAAGAAACTATCCAACCTCTCCGCGTAAAATGCGATTGCTGGCAGACCTGGTTCGTGGCATGGACGCTGAGAAGGCTTTGTATATCCTGAAGTACAATCCGAAACACTCTTCTGTTCCAATGGAAAAGTTGTTGCTGAGCGCAATTGACAACTGGAAACAAAAGAACGAAGGTGCTAAGGTTGAAGATGCGAGCCTGTACGTTAAAACCATCTTTGTTGATGGTGCCCGCGTACTGAAGCGTATGCGTCCTGCACCTCAGGGTAGGGGTTACAGAATTCGTAAACGCAGCAACCACGTAACCATCGTGGTTGATAGCAAAAACGCTCAATAATTCTAAACCGTTAATTTAAAAGTACCAGGCTAATTGCCAGTAGTCAAACTATAAACGCATGGGTCAGAAAACAAATCCAATAGGTAGCAGGTTAGGTATCATCCGCGGATGGGACTCTAACTGGTACGGTGATAAAAAAGATTTCTCCGTTAAACTGGTAGAAGATCACAAAATCCGTACTTACCTCAATGCCCGTATTAACAAAGGCGGTATTTCTCGTATCGTTATTGAGCGTACACTGGGTAAATTAATCATTACTATCCATACCTCTAAACCTGGTATCATCATTGGTAAAGGTGGAACTGAGGTAGATCGTATTAAAGAAGAGCTGAAAAAGCTTACCGGCAAAGATGACGTTCAGATCAACATCCTGGAGATCCGTCGTCCTGAAATTGATGCCAATATCGTTGGTGAAACCATTGCTAAGCAACTGGAAAGCCGCGTAAACTTCAAACGTGCTATCAAAATGGCGATTGCATCTGCCATGAGAATGGGCGCTGAAGGTATCAAAGTAAAAGTAGGTGGTCGTTTGGGTGGTGCTGAGATCGCTCGTTCTGAGGAGATCAAACAAGGCCGTACTCCATTGCACACCTTCCGTATGGATATCGACTACGCTTCTGTTTTTGCACTTACTGTATACGGAAAGATTGGTATTAAAGTATGGATCTGCCGTGGCGAAGTTCTGGGCAAACGTGACCTGAATCCTAACCTGCTCGCCGGAAATGACAAAGGCGCTCCAAGCCGTGGCGGTGGCCGTGGAAACTTTGGTGGCGACAGAGACAACCGTGGTGGTGGTGATAGAAGAGGTGGAGGAGATAGAAGAGGTGGCCAAGGTCAAGGTGGAAACAGAAGAAAATAATAATCGCACGCAGAAACAAACTATTGCGAGCATTGTATAATTAGTCAAACTGATTGAAATGTTACAGCCAAAAAGAACTAAACATAGGAAAGTACAGAAAGGTCGCATGAAAGGCGACGCTAAGCGTGGTGCTACGCTGGCCTACGGTACTTTCGGCCTGAAGGCGCTGGAACCTAAATGGATTACCAACCGCCAGATTGAAGCGGCTCGTCAGGCGATGACCCGTCACATGAAACGTGAGGGTAGCGTATGGATCCGTATTTTCCCTGATAAACCAATTACCCGTAAGCCTCTTGAGGTAAGGATGGGTAAAGGTAAAGGTAACCCCGAATTTTGGGCTGCTGTGGTAAAACCAGGCCGTCTGATGTTTGAAATTGATGGTGTGTCACAGCAAGTAGCACAAGAAGCTATGGAACTGGCTGCACAGAAATTGCCAATCAAAACAAAATTCGTGGTACGCCGCGATTACGTTGAAGCATAAACCCAAGGCCAACACGGTTGGTGCTTATTAAAAAGAGTTAACAATGGCTAACAAACAGAAAGCAAACGTGGACATTAAGGGTATCAGCGTGGATGATCTGAAGAACAAATTACAGGACGAAGAACAACGTCTGAAAAAAATGACCTTCAGTCACGCCATCACTCCTATTGAAAATCCGATGGTAATCCGTTCTGTGCGTCGTGAAATTGCACGCATGAAAACCGAATTACGTCGCAGAGAATTAGGCTTTTAATATTTAATATACTTTCAACATGACCGAAAGAAAACGCAGAAAAACAAGGGTAGGGGTAGTTGCCAGCAACAAAATGACCAAAACCATTACTGTTGCTGTAGAACGTAAAATTAAGCACCCTCTCTATGGTAAGTTCTTGAAAAGAACTACCAAGTTTATGGCACATGACGAAAACAATGATTGCCAGATCGGTGACGTGGTAAAAATTATGGAAACCCGTCCACTGAGTAAAATTAAACGTTGGAGATTAGTTGAAATTATTGAAAAAGCTAAGTAATGATACAACAAGAATCCAGGCTGAACGTAGCTGACAATAGCGGTGCAAAAGAAGTATTGTGCATTCGCGTACTGGGTAACTCCGGTCAGGACTACGCTAAAATCGGCGACAAAATAGTTGTTACCGTAAAGAACGCCATCCCTGGTGGCGCCGTAAAAAAAGGCCAGGTGTTGAAAGCTGTAATCGTAAGAACAAAGAACAAACTGCGTCGTAAAGACGGTTCTTACATCAGCTTTGATGACAACGCTGTGGTGCTGCTGAACAATTCTGATGATCCTCGTGGTACCCGTATTTTCGGCCCAGTGGCTCGTGAACTCAGAGACAAGGGATATATGAAAATTATTTCTCTTGCTCCTGAAGTATTATAATTGTATCTTTGCAGCCCGTTTTTATAACGAGATAAAATCATTAACGTGAAGACGAGATTCAAACCTAAGTTCAACATCAAGAAGGGTGACCAGGTGGTAGTTATCGCCGGCGACGATAAAAATCGTAGCACACCCCGCGAAGTGTTGGCTGTAATCCCTGAAAAATCCAGGGTTCTGGTAAAAGGTGTTAACATCGTTACCAAACACGAAAAACCAACCGCTCAGAATCCTAAGGGTGGTATCGTGAAGGAAGAAGCGCCTATCAACATTTCTAACATTATGCTGTGGGATGCGAAAGCTAAAGCGGCTGTACGTGTTAAAAGAGATGTGAAAGAAGGTAAAACAGTACGTATTTCTAAAAAATCAGGGGAGGTTATTAAATAATGAGCACGCCTGTTAATTACAATCCGAGACTTCAGAAGAAATACAAAGAGGAAGTTGTTTCTGCTTTGATGAAGAAATTCGGTTACAAATCCATCATGCAAGTGCCCCGTCTGACCAAGATTTGCTTGAATCAGGGTATTAACGGTGCCGTTGCTGATAAGAAACTGGTAGATAACGCTGTTGAGGAAATGACTACCATTTCCGGTCAAAAAGCGATCCCAACCATGTCTAAAAAGGACATCTCTAACTTTAAGTTGAGAAAAAACATGCCTATCGGCTGCCGTGTAACACTGCGTGGCGTAAACATGTTCGAGTTCCTGGACAGGCTGGTATCTATCTCCCTGCCACGTGTACGTGACTTTAAAGGTATCAACGATAAGGCATTTGATGGCCGCGGTAACTACACAATGGGTGTTACTGAGCAAATCATCTTCCCAGAGATCGATATCGATAAAGTAGGCCGCATCAGTGGTATGGATATCACTTTTGTTACGACTGCCCAAACCGACGAAGAAGCTTACGAGCTGCTGAAAGAACTGGGTATGCCGTTCAAAAACATTAAGAAAGGTTAATCACTCATAAACAGAGATAATGGCAAAACAATCAATTATCGCCAGAGAGAGAAAAAGACAAAAGATGGTAGAGAAGTATGCTGAAAAGCGTGCCGCTCTGAAAGCTGCAGGCGACTATCAAGGGCTGGATCAACTGCCTAAGAACGCGTCTCCTGTACGTTTGCACAATCGTTGTCAACTGACTGGTCGTCCTAAGGGTTATATGCGCCACTTCGGTATTTCACGTGTAACTTTCCGTGAAATGGCTTTGAATGGTCTGATCCCCGGTGTGAAGAAAGCCAGCTGGTAATTTTCTGCCTTTACTTATCCAATTACTTTTTTGGATATCGCATTGTTCAATTTTTTTTAACCGTAACGCTTAGTTAAACAATGGTTACTGATCCAATAGCAGATTTTCTGACCCGCATCAGAAATGCTCAGATGGCAAGTCACAGAATCGTAGAGATTCCTGCCTCTAACATGAAAAAACGTATGACCGAGATCCTTTACGATCAAGGTTATATCCTGAAATACAAATTCGAAGATGACAACAAACAAGGTGTCATCAAGATTGCGCTTAAATACGATGTAAACACCAAATTGCCTGCAATCCAGGCTCTGGAACGTGTATCTACACCGGGTTTGCGTAAATATGCCAAGCCTTCTGAATTCAAAAGAGTAAAGAATGGTCTGGGTATCGCTATTATCTCTACCTCTAAGGGCATTATGACCGATAAGGATGCTAAAGCTCAGAATGTAGGTGGCGAAGTAGTTTGTTATATTTACTAAGCCGTTAATCTAAGCCGGTTCCTACCTGGCTGAAAACCGGAATGTTAAACAACATAAAGAACAATTAAAATGTCAAGAGTAGGTAAGAAACCCGTTCAGATTCCGAACGGCGTTACAATCACCGTTTCTCCCTCAAACGAGGTTCTGGTAAAGGGTCCTAAAGGCGAGCTGAAGCAAGTCCTGGATGCCGATATCAAAGTTGAAATCGCAGACGGAGCCATTTCATTTGGCCGTCCTACAGATCAACCCCGTCACCGTGCTATGCATGGTTTGTACCGTGCGCTGATCGCCAATATGGTTGCTGGTGTTACCGATGGTTACACCCGTAAACTGGAACTGGTGGGTGTGGGTTACAAAGCAACAAACACTGGTAACCTGCTGGATCTTTCTTTGGGTTATTCACACAACATCCTGATCGATGTACCTAAAGAAATCAAAGTAACTACAGTTACTGAAAAAGGTCAGAACCCCCTGATTACTTTGGAAAGCAACGATAAACAACTCCTGGGTCAGGTAGCTGCGAAAATCCGTAGCCTGCGTAAACCCGAGCCGTACAAAGGTAAAGGTGTGCGTTACGTTGGTGAGTTTATCCGTCGTAAGGCTGGTAAATCTGCTGGTAAGTAATAGCCCAGATTGTTTATTAGAACAATATCATTTTTTCTTTTTTCGAATAAAGAGTTTTAAACCCGGTAGCTCCCTCCTTGCCTGGTGCAAGGAGGGAAGCCCGTAAAACATAAAACAATGGACGCAAAAGTTGTCAGAAGACAAAAACTCAGATACAGAATTCGTAAGAATGTATCTGGTACTGCACAGAAGCCCCGTTTGTCTGTTTTCCGCAGCAATAAGGATATCTATGTGCAACTGATCGACGATGTTAACGGACTTACCCTGGCCTCAGCCAGCTCCCGTGATAAAGACATAGCTGCTCAAAAAGGCGATAGCAACAAAGTAGATCAATCTAAAAGGGTTGGTTTGGCTCTGGCTCAAAAAGCATTAGCTCTGGGAATTAGTACCTGCGTATTTGACCGTGGAGGTTACCTGTATCATGGCCGTGTAAAATCGGTTGCTGATGGTGCCCGTGAAGCAGGTCTGCAATTCTAATAACCCCTGGTAACATAATTGTTAAAAAGTAATTTCTCGAAATACTAATGGCAAAGCAAACTTTAAATAAAGTAAAAGCCGGTGATCTGGAGCTGCACGAAAAAGTAGTAGCTATCAACCGTGTAACTAAAACTACCAAGGGTGGCCGTACTTTCAGCTTCTCTGCACTGGTAGTGGTAGGTAACGGTAACGGTGTTATCGGTCACGGTTTGGGTAAGGCCAAAGAAGTACAGGAAGCGATCACTAAAGGTATCGATGATGCCAAAAAGAATCTGATCAAAGTTCCTGTAATGAAAGGCACTATTCCTCACGAGCAACTGGGTAAAGCCGGTGCTGCTAAAATCCTGATCAAACCGGCCGCTCATGGTACCGGTGTACTGGCAGGTGGTAGCATGCGTGCGGTTCTGGAAGCTGCAGGTTACACAGATCTGTTGGCAAAATCTCAGGGTTCTGCTAACCCACACAACGTGGTAAAAGCTACCTACAACGCTCTGGCATCACTGCGTGAGCCTGTACAAGTGGCTAAGCAAAGAAACATTAACCTGAAAAAAGTTTTCAACGGTTAATTATTTCCCGTAACCCTTATTTAACTCGCATAGAAAATGGCAAAGATTAAAATAACACAGATCAAGAGTGGCATTGATCGTCCTGAAAGACAAAAAGCTACTTTGAGAGCTCTGGGCCTTAATAAAATGCACCAGACTGTGGAGCAGGAAGCTACTCCTCAGATCCTGGGCATGGTTAAAAAGGTAAGCCATCTGATCAAAGTGGAGCAAATGGCATAATGCCATTGCGCACTGAATTTTAGTAAATAACTACTAATTAGAGTACAATGAATTTACATACTTTAAAACCTGCCGAAGGTTCCGTAAAGAAACCAAAACGTTTGGGCCGTGGTGAAGCTTCCGGTAAAGGTGGTACTTCTACCAAAGGTAACAAAGGTCAACAAGCCCGTACAGGCTCTAAATTAAAGAGAGCTCACGAAGGTGGCCAGATGCCAATCCAGCGTCGTCTGCCGAAGCGTGGCTTCAACAACATTCACCGCGTTGAATACAAAGTGTTTAACCTGAGTCAGTTGAGTGAACTGGTTGAGAAATACGGTTTCTCCGAGATTGATCCGGAAATTCTGTACGTAAATGGCCTGGTAAACCGCACTGATCTGGTGAAAGTATTGGGCAATGGCGAGCTGAAAGCAAAGATTAACATCAAAGTTAATGCAGCCAGCGAAACAGCCAAAGCAGCTATTGAAGCGGCAGGTGGAACTTTAGAACTGGTTTAAGATAAAACTCTGAATAAAGACGCATTTGGAGAAGTGCGTCTTTTTTCGTTTTTTTAGCAGCTTAAAATATTAACGCCCCTGTGAAAAAATTTATTGAGACATTAAAGAACATCTGGAGTATCGAAGATCTCCGTAAGCGCATCGTTTACACCCTGTTATTACTGGTTGTTTACAGATTAGGTTGCTATATCGTTTTACCTGGTATTGAGCCCAACTCCCTGCAGATGGAAGCTCAGAACAGTAACGGTTTGTTAGGTTTGTTTAACATGTTCGCAGGTGGTGCGTTTAACCGTGCCTCCATTTTTGCGTTAGGTATCATGCCGTACATCTCTGCCTCCATTGCTATGCAATTGCTGCAGATTGCCGTACCGCAATTCCAGAAACTGCAAAAAGAGGAGAGTGGTCGCCGCAAAATGAACCAGTATACCCGCTACCTCACCGTAGTGGTTACCTTATTCCAGTCATTTGCCTACATCGCTTACCTGAAACGCCAGAGTGGCGGTGCTATTTACCTGCCCGATGTACTGTTCAGCGTTTCTACCGTAATGGTGCTTACCGCCGGTACGCTGTTCGTAATGTGGCTGGGTGAAAAAATCACCGACAAAGGTATCGGTAACGGTACTTCTCTCATTATCATGACCGGTATCATTGCGCGTTTCCCGCACAGCGTTGTGCAGGAATTTGCTGCTAAGAACCAGGGTGGTGGCGGACTGTTGATCTTCCTGATCGAAATTGCTGCTTTTATCGCTATCCTGATCGGTATTATCATGCTCATTCAAGGTACACGCCGTGTGCCTGTTAACTATGCCCGTAAGATCATGGGTGGTGGCAATGCTGCCAAACAGATCGGTGGTGTGCGTCAGTTTATCCCGCTGAAAGTAAACTCAGCAGGTGTAATGCCCATCATCTTTGCCCAGGCTATCATGTTCATTCCCGCTACTTTCGCCGGTTTCTCTCAAAATGAAACTGCAAACGGTATCGGTCGTGCTTTCAGTGATAATACCTCTCTGTGGTATAACCTGGTGTACGCTATAGCAGTACTGGTATTTACCTACTTCTATACCGCACTGATTTTCAATCCAACCCAAATGGCCGATGAAATGAAACGTAATAACGGTTTTATCCCTGGTATCAAACCTGGTGTAGAGACCGCTAACTATATCGGCGCTATTATGGACCGTATTACCCTGCCCGGAGCTGTGTTCCTGGCGCTGATCGGTATCCTGCCTGGTATTGCTGCCCTGCTTAAAATCACTACCGGTTTCGCCAGCTTCTTTGGTGGTACTTCGTTGCTGATTATGGTGGGTGTAATCCTGGATACCCTCCAGCAAATTGAAAGCCAGTTGCTGATGCGTCATTACGACGGTTTAATGAAAACCGGCCGTATTACTGGTCGTCAATCTTCTGTTTCCTCTGTTACTACTCCTGTTTAATAAGATATGATCTATTATAAGACATCTGAAGAAATTGAGATTATCAGAAAAAGTGCTTTAATGGTTTCTGCCACCTTAACTGAGGTGGCAAACTTTTTAAAGCCAGGTATCACACTGCTCGATATCGATAAAGTGGCCGATACCTTTATCCGCGACAACGGGGGAGTACCTTCGTTTAAGGGATACAATGGCTTTCCTGCTTCTTTGTGCATTTCACTGAACGAAGAAGTGGTACACGGTATTCCGAACGATTACGTACTGCAGGACGGAGACATCATCTCTGTAGACTGTGGTGTGTTTATGAACGGATACCATGGCGACAGCGCCTACACCTTCGCTATCGGGGATGTAGACGCTGATACGCTCAAACTGCTGAAAATCACCAAAGAATCGCTTTACAAAGGCATTGAGCAGGCAGTAGCCGGCAAGCGCATAGGCGATATCGGATGGGCTATTCAGGAGTATACCGAAAAACAACACGGTTATGGCGTGGTACGCGACCTCGTGGGGCACGGCATTGGCCGTAAGCTGCACGAAGATCCGCAGGTGCCTAACTATGGCCGCCGTGGCAATGGTCCGCAGATGAAAGAAGGAATGGTTATCGCTATCGAACCAATGATCAATATGGGCACCAAGGACATCCTTTTTGCCGATGATGACTGGACGGTGGTGACTGCCGACGAGAAACCTTCGGCCCACTTTGAGCATACCGTAGCGGTACGCAAGGGGGCAGCCGATATTCTTTCTTCTTTCGAACACATCGAAGCCGCAGAAAAGAAAAACCCGAACCTCAACAGTTCTAACTGGGAATAGGCAACGGAAAAGCAGCTCCAGGGTACCGAAAAAGCCCTGTAGTGAAGTAAAATGATAAAATGAAATATTTTTATCAAGAATTTTTCAGAAAGTGAAATAAAATTTCTACCTTTGCAGTCCTTTGTGAATTTATGGCAAAACAGGCACTTATTAAACAAGACGGTTCTATTGTAGAGGCTTTATCCAATGCAATGTTCAGAGTAAGATTACAGAACGGGCACGAGATCATCGCCACTATTTCCGGAAAAATGCGTATGCACTATATCCGGATCTTACCGGGAGATAAGGTAGGTGTGGAGATGAGCCCGTACGATTTGTCAAGGGGCAGGATTATTTTCCGATATAAATAATCCATTTTTTAACAAGTTTCAGGTAACATTTACATAAACCCGGAAGTAATGAAAGTTAGAGCATCTATCAAAAAACGCAGTGCTGATTGCAAAATCGTGCGCAGAAAAGGAAAGTTGTACGTTATCAACAAAAAGAACCCACGTTATAAGCAACGTCAGGGATAAAATGTTGGAGCAAACATTCAAAAACATAAACAAAAAACACACAATTTAATATGGCTCGTATTGCCGGTGTTGACCTTCCGAAAAATAAAAGAGGCGAAATAGGTTTGACCTATATTTACGGTATTGGCCGTTCTACTGCCCAGTATATCTTAAACAAATCAGAAATTGATTGGGATAAGAAAGTAAAAGACTGGAACGATGATGAACAAGCCGCTATCCGTAATATCATCAACAGCGAATTCAAAGTTGAGGGTCAGCTTCGTTCGGAAGTTCAGATGAACATCAAACGCCTGATGGACATCGTGTGCTACCGTGGCCTGCGTCACCGTAAAGGATTACCTGTTCGTGGTCAGCGTACCAAAACGAACTCACGTACCCGTAAAGGTAAACGTAGAACAGTAGCCGGTAAAAAGAAAGCGCCTAAGAAGTAATCTTTTGAGCTTGCATCAGATCCTAATGTACTTAGGCCAGGGGAGATGCAGTTCAGTCAGGGTAACACCTGATCTATTTTTTAACAGACTACCTCATAGTAAAACATTATGGCAAAAGGTCAATCTTCTGCAAAGACTGCCGCTAAGAAAAGAGTGGTTAAGGTTGATGCGCACGGTGATGTGCACGTTAGCGCAAGTTTTAACAATATCATTATCTCCATTACCAACAAGCAAGGTCAGGTAATTAGCTGGTCTTCTGCTGGTAAAATGGGATTCCGTGGTTCTAAAAAGAACACCCCATACGCAGCTCAGACTGCCGCTTCAGAAGCTGCTAAAGTAGCACTGGATGCAGGTATGAAAAAAGCTGATGTGTTTGTAAAAGGTCCAGGTTCCGGACGTGAAGGTGCTATCCGCGCCATCGCTGTAAGCGGTATCGAAGTTACCTCTATCAAGGATATCACACCGCTGCCACACAACGGTTGCCGTCCTCCTAAGAAGAGAAGAGTATAATCTGAAAATAGAAAAACGATTGACTTCACCGTCAATCGTTTCATTTGTTTTATAATTCGTATTTTATTTGTTAACTGAGCTGGATGCGATTTAATTTCTAGATTTTTACTGATCGCGTCCGGGTACTCAAAAATCTAATGTTTTAGCATGGCACGTTACACTGGCCCCAAAACAAGAATTTGCAGAATTTTCGGTGAGCCTATCCTGGGTTCTGGAAAATACCTGAGCAAAAACAGCAACCCTCCAGGTCAACACGGAGGATCACGCAAGCGTAAGCAATTGAGCGAATATGCATTGCAGCTGCGTGAAAAACAAAAAGCGAAATACACTTACGGTTTGCTTGAAAAACGCTTCCGTAACACTTTCGAAGAAGCTAGCCGTATGAAAGGCGCTACCGGTGAAAACCTGATCCGCCTGCTGGAAGCCCGTCTGGATAACGTAGTTTTCCGTCTGGGTATGGCTAACAGCCGTCCAGGTGCACGTCAGCTGGTTTCGCACAAACACGTAACCGTAAACGGTGAAGTTCTGAATATCCCTTCTTACATTTGTAAGCCAGGTGATGTAATCGGACTGAAAGCAAAATCTTCGCAGAACAATGCTGTAATCAGCAACCTGCGTGGTAAAAACCCTAAAGTGAGCTGGATCGATTGGAATGAGAAGGAAATGCAGGGTACTTTCATCACTTATCCTGAAAGAGATAGCGTTCCTGAGAACATCAAGGAACAACTGATCGTAGAGTTGTACTCTAAATAGTAGTGTTGAAAGGCGCTGGTACAGCGCAAGATACTGTACCATCATAAAAAGCATACTAAACAAAATCCTTTATGGCAATTTTGAATTTTGTTAAACCTGATAAGATTGTTCTTCAGAAATCTACTGATTTTGAAGCACAGTTCGAATTCAGACCTCTTGAACCAGGTTACGGTGTTACTATTGGTAATGCGCTTCGTCGTGTGTTGTTAAACTCACTGGAAGGGTACGCCATTACCGGTATCAAAATTACCGGTGCCGATCACGAGTTCGCTACACTTCCTGGTGTGGTTGAGGATCTGACCGAAATTATCCTGAACCTGAAACAGGTTCGTTTCAAAAAAATCGTTGAACACGAAATTAGCTCCGAGAAATTGGAGCTGAACATAAAGGGCAAAACTCAGTTTACCGCAGCCATGATTGGCGAAGCCGTTAACGGTTTCGAAATCATGAACCCTGAACTGGTAATCTGCAACCTGGATTCTTCTGCAACCATGAACATCGAAATGACCATCAATAAAGGTCGTGGATATGTTCCTGCTGATGAGAATCATGCAAAAGAAAACGCTCCGTTCGGTTTCATTGCTATCGACTCCATTTACACTCCGATCAAGAATGTAAAGTATAGCATCGAAAACACCCGTGTAGAGCAACGTACTGACTACGAAAAGCTGATCATGGAAGTAGTTACCGATGGTACTATTCACCCAGAAGAAGCTGTGAAGCAAGCCAGCCGTATTCTGATCCAGCACCTGATGATCATTACTGATGAAAACATCAGCTTTGACGTTAAGGACGACGAGAAAGAAGACGTGGTAGATGAGCAGACCCTGCAACTGCGTAAGATGCTGAAAACACCACTGGAAGATCTCGATCTGAGCGTGCGTGCCTTCAACTGTCTGAAAGCAGCTAAGATTAACAGTCTGAGCGAACTGGTACAGTACACCCAGGAAGAACTGATGAAGTTCCGCAACTTCGGTCAAAAATCACTGTCTGAAATTGAACAGGTATTAGGAGAAAGAGGTTTAGGCTTTGGAATGGACCTTTCAAAATTCACTCTGACCGAGGAATAATTGTTATAAAATTTAATTACAACAACACCCGATGTCAATCGGTTAAAACCTTGAACAATGCGTCACGGAGTTAAATTAAATCACTTAGGCAGAAAGACTGCGCACAGAAAAATGCTGTTGAGCAATCTGGCCTGCCAACTGATCGAACATAAACGTATCGTTACTACACTGGCCAAAGCGAAAGCTCTGCGTGTGTATGTTGAGTCTATCCTGACTCGTGCTAAAAACGATTCTACACACAACCGTCGTGTAATATTCAGCTACCTGCAGGATAAAGAAGCTATCAAAGAACTGTTTGGTACAGTAAGCGAGAAAATCGCTACCCGCCCAGGTGGTTACACCCGTATCATCAAGTTAGACCCTCGTATGGGCGATAACGCCGATATGGCTATGATCGAGCTGGTAGACTTCAACACGATCTATAACGTGAAAGAAGGTAAAGGCGCTAAAGCTGAAGCTGCTGCTCCTGCCAAGAAAACACGTCGTAGCTCTGCTGCTCCTAAAAAGCAAGCTGAAGAAGCACCTAAAGCAGAAGAATCTGCTGCTCCTGAAGCTGCTGCTGAGTAATCTTACCGGCAAAGCCCTAATAAGGCAAACCAACAGGTTAAAAACAATAGTACCCTTGATGAACGAGAAGTTAGACAATGTTGTAAACTACCGGATCAATCATCGAAGCGCTATTCCTGTTTATTATATTAAAAAAAGACAAAACCTTTTGGTTTTGTCTTTTTTTATGAAGGCCAGTGTCTGAAAAGACACCGATCTTTGCAAACCAAAACAAATGAATTACCCTTTGGGGCTTTTCATTTGAAGAATTTGGAAGTAATTTCGCACAACTTAATCTGACTAAAACGTTTTGCATGTCTCAGCAAAATTCTTCTGTTAAAACAGCTTTACTGGTACTTGAAGATGGTACCGTATACAGTGGTAAAGCCTTTGGTAAAATTGGCACCACCAGTGGTGAAATTTGTTTTAATACCGGAATGACCGGCTACCAGGAAATCTTTACCGATCCTTCCTATAAAGGTCAGGTACTGATCATGAACAACGCTTATGTGGGCAACTACGGCACCAAGAAAGACGATGTGGAAAGCGATGGTGTAAAAATCGCGGGCCTCATTTGCAAGAATGTTGCGTATAAGTACAGCCGCGATATGGCAGATACTTCGCTGGAGCAATACCTGATAGACCATAATGTAGTAACCATCTACGATATTGATACCCGTGCGTTGGTAGCCCATATCCGTAGCAAAGGCGCTATGAACTGCATCATCAGCAGCGAACACAGCGATGTGGAACTGCTGAAAGCAGAGCTCACCAAAGTGCCCAGCATGGAAGGCCAGGCTTTGTGCGAAGCAGTATCTACCACCGAAGCTTATAACGTGGGCAATCCCGATGCTCCGATCCGCATTGCGGTGATGGACAACGGGGTAAAACGCAGTATGCTGCGCCTCTTGAGTGAGCAGGGTGCTTACCTCAAGGTGTTCCCAACCCGTGCTTCTTTTGAAGAGTGCGAGGCGTTTAAACCACACGCCTATTTTTATAGCAATGGCCCTGGCGATCCGGCTCCGTTGGATTACGCCATCAACAATATCAAACAGATCCTGGAAGTAAACCGTCCGTTCTTTGGTATCTGTCTCGGTCACCAACTGCTGGCCCTGGCCAATGGGTTGAGTACCTTCAAAATGCACCACGGTCACCGAGGTATCAACCACCCGGTTAAGAACCTGCTTACCGGCCGAAGCGAGATCACCACCCAGAACCACGGTTTTGGTGTAGATCCTGAGTCGGTTAAAAAGAATGATAACATTGAGATTACCCACGTAAACCTGAATGATGGTTCTATTGAAGGTATCCGTATGAAGAACAAACCAGCTTTCTCTGTGCAGTATCACCCGGAATCTACGCCTGGTCCGCACGATAGCCGCTACCTGTTCGATGATTTCATCAACCTGATTAAGGCTAATATGTAGGATTGGAGGTGTGATGTCTGATTTGTCTGGCGCGAGTGATGTCTTGCCAGGTCTGAAATAAAATAAATACGAGTCCTGCCTTCGGGTGGGACTTTTTTATGTCTGCTTTGAAGGATAGAAGCCAGAGGTGAAAGGTGAAAGGGCGCGAGTAAAGACTCTATACCCACTTTCCCGCTTTTTGCATAATTTCAGAAGCCTTTACGTTATATGGATAGTACTGAAAATGAATATGCGCATGAAGCCAATTTTTACGCTCGTTATACTCTTTTATTGTTTTAGCCAATCCATACAGGCGCAAGTATGTAACCCGGCAGGAGATGCCGTTTTTGAGCGTGTGGTGCAGGGTGAGCGCAGGGCAGCTTTGGGCAAACTCATGAAGACGGCTTCCTTTGCCAATGACTACGATATTGTGTACCACCGCTGCGATTGGGAAGTAGATCCGGCAGTGCACTGGATACATGGCCGCATTCTTACCCGTTTTAAACCTACGGTTGCCGGTTTTAAGACCGTTAACTTTGATCTTTCCGACTCGTTGAGTGTTGCGACCGTGATGTACCACGGCGCCAGTATCCCCTGGACCAGGAATAACGATGTGCTGTCTATCACGCTTCCGGCGGTGGTGAACCCGGGTGTGCTTGATTCTATCTATATCGATTATTTTGGTAAACCTGTTGGATCAGGATTTGGCTCCTTTGCAACCTCTACGCATGATAGCGCTGCGCCCAAACCTGTAATGTGGACGCTCTCAGAACCTTACGGTGCGCGCGACTGGTGGCCTTGCAAACAGGACTTGAATGATAAAATTGATTCCATAGACATTCGTGTGCTGGTGCCATTGGGCAATAAAGTGGCAGCCAATGGCGTATTGGTGAGCCGCGATACGGTTGGAAGCATGGTGCAATACCATTGGCAGAGCCGTTACCCCGTTGCGGCATACCTGGTGGCAATTGCGGCTACCAATTATGATGAGTTTACCCAGAACATGTTGTTGAGTAATAACGAAACCCTGCCATTGGTCAACTACATTTACCCGGAGAAGAAGTCTGTCTCTATACCCCAGCTCGAAGCCACCAAAGAAATTCTGACACTCTACGATAGCCTTACGAAAACGCCTTACCCTTTTTATAAAGAGAAATATGGTCATGCGCAGTTTGGTTGGGGTGGTGGCATGGAGCACCAGACGATGAGTTTTATGGGCAGTTTTGTATACGGTCTTATTGCGCACGAAGCGGCACACCAATGGTTTGGCGATTTTATTACCTGTGGCAGCTGGCAGGATATTTGGCTGAACGAGGGCTTTGCTACCTATTTTGAAGGCCTGACGGTAGCGCGTTACTTTCCTGATCAATGGATGAGCTGGAAACAAGCCAAAGTAACCGATATTACCAAAGGTGGCTGGGGTTCAGTCAAATGTTACGACACCTCCAGTGTGAACAGTATTTTCGACGGGCGGCTTACCTACAACAAAGGCGCCTACCTGTTGCACATGCTGCGCTGGCAGTTGGGCGATGAAGATTTTTTTAAAGGCATTAATACTTACCTGGCCGATCCGGCTTTGCAATTCGGTTATACCCGTACGCCCGACCTTGTGCGGCATATGGAAGCCGCCAGCGGGCAGGATTTAACACAATTCTTTAAGCAATGGTATGAAGGAGAAGGTTACCCCTCGTATGAAGTAATCTGGAACCAGGAGGGGAGTATGGCTACGATACAACTCAACCAAACTACATCGCATTTCCGGGTGCCGTTTTTTACAGCGCCTGTTCCCATTCAGTTCAGCAATGGATACGATTCTACCACAGTGGTGCTGAACAATACTTCTGCTGGTCAGCGGTTCCAGGTGCAACTGCCCTTTGCTGCCAACAGCGTAAAGGTAGATCCTGAACTGTGGCTCATTACCGCCAATAATACCATACGCAACGGCAGTTACGATAGCATGCTGGGCAATACCCTCATGATTATGCTGCCCAACCCGGCAAAGGATCATGTGACTATACGCTTCAACGCCCGTGCAGTGGGCAAAGCCAAAGATGTACGCATCCTCGACATTGCCGGGCGCGAGCTGCTGCAACAGCAGAACAGCGATATGCAAATGATTATGAACACCTCCAACTTAATCAGTGGTATATACCTGGTGCGTGCCAGGGTGGGCGATGAATATGTTACCGGGAAATTGGTGGTGGGGGAGTAGTCGTAGAAGAATTAAAAGCCAATAGAATGGCTTTTAATTCAATTAATATCAGTATTTATTTTGAGTTTCTCAATGCATTAACAATTTTATCCGTTCGTTTATCAGCTCTATCATTACTTAGAGACATTATTGCCCAAAGTGCAGCGGGAAGCCAGCCAATTAAAGTGATCTGAAGGATAACGCATATTAGCGCAGAAAAAATTTTGCCCCGCAATAAAAAGGACAAAGCAGGAATAAGAATCGCAATTAACATCATCATTGTATGGATTGAATGTTTCCCATTGTGAATTAGTTACTCATTACTTTTTCTCCATCGTAATTGGCCACAGTAGTTAATAGTAAATCTCCGAACTTGAAAATATCATCCAATGACGCTATTTCATTTTTAGTTTCTTTTTTCTGTTCATCAAAGGTGCTTATGTATTTTTTTGATGCTCCTAAATACAGTCTGCAAATAGTTTTCCGGTTGTTGTCATCGAGTAAAATGGCAAAATAGGATTGAGCATCTCGATGAGCAATACGTTCGGGTCTGATCTTCTGTCTGAGAATACTTTTTACGATCATAAAACCTTCCATTTCTTCAACAGTAGTTTCGATTTTTGGCTCACTGGAATCTAAAGGTAAAAGTTCTTCCTGTTCTGCCAGTTGCCCTTCGTTTTCATGCTCTTTTTTCAATGCCGATTTGAGCCGCTCCGTTATAAGATCATTAATGTATTGCTGAAGGGATCTTTTAGTAAGGCTACTGAATTGATCCATAATTTTGGTAGTAAGCATGCCTTGATATATTTGTTTAGCAAAGTGCCTTACAAAGCCTTCTGTTGGATTTTGAAACTCAGTATTGATAAGCGTTTTAAGCTCATTCATGTATTTTAGTTCGCTTGCTGTATTTTGTATATTACCTACATCAAAATATGACTTATGGAATTTTTTCAATTCCTCAATCTGATTGTCTTTGATGTCTGTTACATTGAATTCAAAAAATGGTTTTTCATCCATTTTATTGGTTTCAATTAAGTCGGTATAGAACCTATATACAATTCCGTTGGAAAGCAATCCGAATTTGGCTTTGGTAGTATGGAAATAACGGAAGAGTTGTGAGTTATGTGGGTCCAGATTATCATTCCAGTGTTTACATTCGATAAGGATACATGGTTCTCCTTCTCTCATGACTGCGTAGTCAACTTTTTCTCCTTTTTTGATGCCAATGTCTGCAATAAATTCAGGAACAACTTCAAATGGATTAAATACATCATAACCAAGAGCTTTTATAAAAGGCATAATTAATGCATTCTTAGTCGCTTCTTCTGTTTGAATCTGATCTTTGAGCTTTTCAACTCTATCACCAAATTGTTTGATTTCGTCTTTGAAGTCCATATGATATATTTTAAAATTTAGGTATTCGGGTAATTGTTAATTGAGTACTCAAAATATAAATATGATTTTTCATGTGGTACCGTTTTTTAACGGTAAATTGAAAATAGTAGACTAATTAGTCTTAAATATTCTTCGGTTCCTGAGCCCCGCATCAACGGGACAGGCTTTATCGAAGGGCAGAAATGGGGGGAGACAGATTTCTTTTACACAGGGCTTCGACCCTTCGACAAGCTCAGGGTCCGGCTCAGCCAGCGGTCTTGTTGCATGAGATTCTTTTGCACGTGGCTTCGGTCTTCGACAAGCTCAGGGCCCGGGCTCAGCCAGCGGTTTCTTTTGGGCGATAAAAAAAGTCCTGCCCGAAGGCAGGACTCGTATTGTAAATATTTCTTATGAATATGCTCCGTTTAGACCTGGCAGGTCTTCACCCGCGCCGGACAAATCAGACATCTTCAAATCAGACATCAGACATCCAGTCCTACATCCTTTCCGGCACCGAAATACCCAGCATTTTCATGCTGTTTTTCAGGGTCATGGCGGTCATTTGGCAGAGCATGATGCGGAGGTTTTTCTTCTCTTCGTTTTCGGCAGCAGCTACTTTGTGCGCGCCGTAGAAAGTGTTGAACAACTTGGCCAGATCGTAAGCGTAATTGCACAGATGGGCAGGATTCAGTTCCGCGCCCGCGCTTTCGAGAATCATAGGGTATTGCTCCAGGTGCAACAGCAGTTCTTTCTCCAGTTTCTCTAACGGTAAGGACAGTGTTAAACCTTCGGTATTAAAGGCAGCGCCACCCAGCACATTATTGAGTACCGAACGAATACGGGCATGGGTATACTGCACCGATGTAGCCGTAAAACCATGCAGGTCTATCGATTCCTCGGGGTTAAAGATCATTTTCTTCTTAGGATCTACACGCAGCAGGTAAAACTTGAGCGCGCCCATACCAATAATGTCGAACAAAGCATTTTGCTCCTCTGCCTCAAAGCTATTGGCCTTGCCAGCTTTTTCGCTTTCTTCTTTGGCCAGCGCTACCATTTCGTCGAGCATATCATCTGCATCTACTACGGTACCTTCACGGCTTTTCATACGGCCGGTAGGCAGCTCCACCATGCCATAGCTCAGGTGGTAAATACCATCGGCGCAAGGCTCGCCCATTTTTTGGAGAATGAGTTTGAGCACCTTCATATGGTAGTTTTGCTCATCGCCAATTACATATACCGATTGGTTGAGTTTAAAGTCGTTGTATTTGAGTACCGCCGTACCCAAGTCCTGGGTTATGTATACCGAAGTACCATCGCCACGCAGCAGCAGTTTTTCGTCCAGTCCGTCGGCCGTAAGGTCTATCCACACCGAGCCATCTTCTTTCTGGAACAGTACACCTTTCCGCAGGCCTTCTTCTACCAGGGTTTTGCCCAGCAGGTAGGTATTGCTCTCGTAATACATTTTATCGAAGTCTACCCCCAGGCGTGCGTAGGTTTTGAAGAACCCTTCGTACACCCAGCCGTTCATGGTGCTCCACAGTTCGCGCACTTCGGGGTCGCCAGCTTCCCATTTGCGCAGCATTTCCTGCGTGGCTTTCATAATGGGGGCTTCTTTCTCTGCTTCTTCTTTGGTCATACCGCCGGCAACCAAGGTTTCAACTTCCTGCTTGTAAGCATTATTGAATTTTACGTAGTAATCGCCCACCAGGTGATCGCCCTTCATGCCGGTAGAGGCCGGGGTAGCGCCATTGCCAAACATTTGCCAGGCAATCATCGATTTGCAAATGTGCACGCCACGGTCGTTTACCAGGTTGGCTTTAATGACATCATACCCATTGGCTTTCAGAATTTCGGACACGGCGTAACCCAGGTAAATGTTACGCATGTGGCCAAAGTGCAGGGGCTTGTTGGTATTGGGGCTGGAGTACTCTACCATCACCTTAGTGTGGTTGGGCGCCTTAATACCGTATGTTGTATTGTTATAGTTATTTAATATGAACTGCTGCCACCATTTTTCGTTGATGTGCAGGTTCAGAAATCCTTTAATTACGTTAAAACCGGTTACCAGGTCGCTGTTATGGGCCACCAGGTATTCGCCCAGCTTTTGGCCGGCTTCCTCAGGTTTGAGGCGGGCCACTTTAATAATGGCGAAGGTTACCAGGGTATAATCGCCTTCGAATTCAGGTTTGGTCTGGTTGATTAAAATATCTTCAGATTTCCATTCGGTATTGAATAACGCCGTAACTGCCGCAGCTCCTGCGGTTTTCAAGGCCTGAATTAATGCTGACATACAGGGAGAAATTTGTGCAAATTTAAACTACGCCGCCAATCTTAAACGGAGTTTCTCAAAAATCATATAAAAAGTTAGATTTGTAGTCTTAATGTTTTACGCCCGTATGAAAAAAACGATCATAGCAGCAATGGCTTTAGGTAGCTGGATGCTGATGCCCTCGTGCAGTAAGGACTTTACAACCAATGCGCCCTATAAACCAGTAACCGTTGTATATGGCTTTTTGAATGCAGCAGATACGGCTCAATACATTAAAATTGAAAGAGCTTTCCAGAACGGAACTGATGGCGATGCTACGGTAATTGCCCAGAATCCCGATTCCTTATATTATAAAAACCTCGATACCAAGGTACAGGAGATCACTAATGGTACGGTAACCAATACCTTCCAGTTGCAGGAAGTAAACCTTAATGCAGAGGGCTATCCTAAAGACAGTGGTACTTTTGCCACCTCTTCCAATATCGCGTACAAATTTAAGGCGCCTATTAACGTAGATAAAACCTACCGTCTGGTTATCGTAAACCCACAATCGGGCGAGACCATTACTGCCGAAACGCCGATCATCAGTAACGACCCCACTAAGTTTAAATTTACCTTCCTGTTTACATCGCCTACTATTCCGGTAAACATGGCAGATCCTACCAAAACGATCAGCCCGGCCTGCATTGCACCGCCTAATGCCAAAATGTTTACCATGATCATGCGTTTCCGTTATGTAGAGAAAAATACCAATACGGGAACTTCAACTGCCAAATATGTAGACTGGATCATGGCCGATAAGGTTAAAACGCCAACTACCGCAGGTGGCGGGGTAGCGAAACCTGCTAACGATGTGGCCAACAACAGTTTTTACGAAGTATTGGGCAATGATATTCCTGTAGCAGGGCCAGGTATTGAAAGATATGTGGATTCTGTAGAGGCCCGCTATTGGGCTGGTGGCGAAGTAATGAGCAATTATATTGATATAGCCTCGGCCCAGGGCGGCATTACCAACGACCAGATAAAACCCAATTACACCAACCTTAGCGGTAAGCTGTCGTTAGGCCTTTTCAACACCCGTACGCTTAGAACCATGCGTACTACGATCTCTGCGGCTACCATTGGCACCATCAAGACAGACCCCCGTACTGCGCCATTAAAGTTTGTAGGTACAGTATATTAACTGACGCTCTGTCACTATTGTCAGTCGAATAGTCTTTTTTACATACCAATCCCCTGTAATGTGTCAATATTGCAGGGGATTTTTGTTTTTAAATGGCATGGCATAATCATTGCCGGAGGGAAAGTAATTGACTATTACTAAAAAACTGTAACAGATATAACTATGGGTAAAATTATCGGAATTGACTTAGGTACGACCAACTCTTGCGTTTCAGTAATGGAAGGTAACGAACCGGTGGTAATTGCAAATGATGAAGGTCGTCGTACGACGCCTTCTGTGGTGGCTTTCCTGAAAAACGGCGAGCGCAAAGTGGGTGATCCTGCAAAACGTCAGGCTATTACCAACCCGGTGAACACCATTTCGTCTATCAAGCGTTTTATGGGTCGCCGTTTTGATGAGGTAGGCAGCGAAATTGAACACTGCACGTATAAACTGGTTAAAGGTGACAACAACACCCCACGTGTTGACATCGATGGCCGTATGTACACCCCTCAGGAAATTTCTGCAATGATTCTGCAGAAAATGAAAAAAACCGCTGAAGATTTCCTGGGTCAGGAAGTAACGGAAGCTGTAATCACCGTTCCTGCTTATTTTAACGATGCGCAACGCCAGGCTACTAAAGAAGCCGGTGAAATTGCTGGTCTGCAGGTGCGTCGTATCATTAATGAGCCTACTGCTGCTGCACTGGCTTATGGTATGGACAAGAAAGGACAGGATATGAAAATCGCCGTATTTGACTTAGGTGGCGGTACTTTCGATATCTCTGTACTGGAACTGGGTGAAGGTGTATTTGAAGTAAAATCTACCAATGGTGATACACACCTGGGTGGTGATGATTTTGATAAAGTGATCATGGACTGGTTGTCTGCTGAGTTTAAAGCTGACGAAGCTGTAGACCTGCGCAAAGATCCAATGGCTTGGCAGCGTTTGAAAGAATCTGCTGAAAAAGCTAAGATTGAACTGTCTTCTTCTCAGGAAACAGAAATCAACCTGCCTTACATCACTGCTATTGACGGCGTGCCTAAACACCTGGTTAAAAAACTGAGCCGTGCTAAGTTTGAACAACTGGCAGATGCACTGGTTGAGCGTACACTGGAGCCTTGCCGTCGCGCATTGAAAGACGCAGGTATGAACACCAGCGAAATCGATGAAATTATCCTGGTAGGTGGTTCTACACGTATCCCTAAAATTCAGGAAGTAGTAGAAAAATTCTTCGGCAAAAAACCAAACAAAGGTGTAAATCCTGATGAGGTTGTAGCTGTAGGTGCTGCTATCCAGGGTGGTGTACTCTCTGGTGATGTGAAGGATGTATTGCTGCTGGACGTTACCCCGCTGAGCCTGGGTATCGAAACCATGGGCGGCGTTATGACCCGTTTGATCGAGTCTAACACTACTATCCCAACTAAAAAATCTGAAACTTTCTCTACCGCTTCAGACAACCAGCCTAGCGTTGAAATCAACGTAATTCAGGGTGAGCGTCCAATGGCGAAAGACAATAAATCTCTGGGCCGCTTTATCCTGGATGGTATTCCTCCAGCGCCACGCGGTGTACCTCAGGTAGAAGTTATCTTCGATATCGATGCCAACGGTATCCTGCACGTAACTGCAAAAGATAAAGCTACCGGCAAATCTCAGAACATCCGTATCGAAGCGGGTAGTGGTCTGAGTAAGGAAGAGATCGAAAAAATGAAAAACGAAGCGAAGGCTAACGAAGAAAGCGATAAAAAACTGCGCGACGAAGTTGAAAAACTGAACCAGGCAGATGCGCTGATCTTCCAGACCGAAAAGCAACTGAAAGAGTATGGTGATAAAATCCCTGCTGATAAGAAAGGTGCTATCGAAACTGCTGCCGCTCAGCTGAAAACCGCTCACGAAACCCGCGACATCGCTGGTATAGAAGCAGGTATGCAACAGCTGGAAGCTGCATGGACAGCCGCTTCTGAAGATATGTACAAAGCAACCCAGGATGGCGGTAACGCTGGCGCTCCTAACGAAGCTGCCGGTAACGCTAACGCGGGTAACGACGGTGGTTTCACCGACGCTGAGTACGAAGAAGTAAAATAAGCTGACAATCTCAGCCCAAACAAAAGCCCTGTCCCCGCAGTATTGCCGGGACGGGGCTTTTGAGTTATAGCCAGCGGCTTATAGCTATTAGCTGGCAGCCTGAAACTCATTAATGATTATTTTTGAACCCTTAAAAGCCACGGATATGATAAACCTGCACAGCTGGAAGGAAGTATTAACAGCCCTGGAACCAACGCAAACACAATTGATTGCTGTATCTAAAACCAAACCTGTAACCGATATTCAGGCGTTTTATGATGCCGGGCAAAGAGTATTTGGCGAAAACAAGGTGCAGGAAATGACGGAGAAATACGAGCAGTTGCCCAAAGATATCCAATGGCACCTGATCGGACATTTACAGACCAATAAGGTAAAATATATTGCGCCTTTTGTACACCTCATTCATTCGGTAGACAGTCTTAAACTGCTGCAGGAAATAGAGAAGCAGGCGGCTAAAGCGAATAGAACCATCCTGGTTTTGCTGCAAGTCTATATTGCGCAGGAAGAAACCAAATTCGGAATGGATGAAACGGAGCTGAAAGCCTTGCTGGATGTGTATAGTGTGCAACCCGAGCATTTTGGTCATGTAAAGATTGTGGGCCTGATGGGCATGGCTACCAATACAGAAGATCAGGAGCAGATACACCGGGAGTTCCGCTCGTTGAAAACCTTGTTTGAGCAGCTTAAAACGATATACTTTTCTGAAGATGAAACGTTCCGCGAGGTATCTATGGGCATGAGCAGCGATTACCAGATTGCAGCAGCAGAGGGTAGTACCATGGTGCGGGTAGGGAGCTTGTTGTTTGGCAGCAGGTGAGAGGTGAGAGGTCAAAGGTGAAAAGTGAATGGGCAAAAGCGAGCGGTGAGAAGTGAAGGGTGCGCGTTAAAGCGCGTTTCATGCCATGTATGTCATGCTGCCCTGAAAGGAGCAGCATCTCTTCTGAAGATAGCCATTGTTGAGAGATCCTGCATCCTGCGCTTGTTCCGCCTATGCGGGAAACGCAGGATGAGAAGTGTTTTGTCTGGTTTACACCTGACAGGATCTTCGAACCTGCCAGGTGCTAAAGGCATCCCGATTTATCTTTTGGGTTCCAGTAACGGCTCGTACGCATTCAGTTGTTGCAGCAACGATTCTATATTGTCTGATACGATGATCTGATCGAATTGTTGTTGTTTAAGGAAACCTTCGTTTACCATGTGCTGCATAAAGGATATTAAACCATTGTAGTAGCCATTTATATTGAACAATGCTACCGGCTTTTGGTGCAGTTGCAATTGCAACCAGGTAAACATTTCAAAAAACTCATCCATGGTGCCGGGGCCGCCGGGCAGGGCTATAAATGCTTCACTCAGTTCTGCTAAACGGTTTTTTCTTTCGTGCATACTGCCTACCCATATCAGCTCGGTGCAGCGCTCCAGGCCCAGCTCTTTATCGTCCATAAAAGACGGAATTACACCAATTACCTTACCACCGTTGTCTAAGCAACTGTTGGCTACAGTGCCCATCAAACCTACGTTGCCACCACCAAACAGGAGGGTAATGTTTTGCGCTGCAAATTGTTTGCCGATGTGTGCGGCTACCCTTACATATTCGGGATTGTTGCCGGGGCGTGAGCCGCAATAAATACAGATAGATTGTACTGGCATAGGTTGTAAAGATTATGATTCGAGAATGCTTTTTTGCAGCTTTTTGGTGAGTTTGCTGAATATGAGATCGTAAGATTGTTGGAGGTATTGCTCCCATTCCTGCCGGGTAAAAGCACTGGGCGAGGACACGTGTATCCATTGGTTTTTGGCCATATATGCGGCTTGTTTTACGCCGGGGCGCAGCACGAGGGTTTCGAACTCCTCGGGCTGCACTTTCATCGATAAGGAGAACTCGGCGCTGAGCGAGGTTACGCAATACATTTTTTCGCCCACCAGGTAGCAAAGATGGTCTTCCCATTTTACGTCTTGGGTGGTGCCTTTGAAAGATGTGCAGATGCTTTCGATGAAGTCGGTATTCATAGGCTTAAAGTTAAAAAAAGTCCCTGCAATGTTGCAGGGACTGGTAAGTTATGTGCCGGATCAGAATTTGTTTTTCCACATCATGCTTTCTACCGGTCTGTTGGGCTGACCGCTGTATTTGGCATTTTTCTTCTGGTTGTATTTTACTTCAATCTCGCCTTCTACCGGGAAGTAAATGAGCTGGCCTATTGGCATACCGTGGTATACTTTAACGGGTTGTTTTACTGATATTTCCAGGGTCCAGTTGCCGCAAAAACCTACATCGCCTTTGCCTGCAGTGGCGTGAATGTCGATACCCAGGCGTCCGGTGCTGGATTTGCCTTCCAGGAAAGGAACGTGTGCATGGGTTTCGGTATATTCTTCGGTTACGCCCAGGTAAAACTCGTGCGGGTGCAGCACAAATCCTTCTTCGGGAATTTCGAAGTATTCAATTTCATTATGTTTACGGGCATCCAGCTGAGCGTCTTTATAACGGGCCAGTACTTTTCCGAGGCGTACATCATAGGAGTTACTGCCCAGGCATTCACGGGAATAAGGCTCAATTTTAATGGTGCCTTTTTCCATTTCTTCCAGTATGCGTTTATCAGAGAGGATCATGCAGTAAGGGTTAAAAGTGTCAAAGGTAAAAAATCCGGTGTTAATCGGAGGTACTTACCGGAAAAGCGGATTTCTCGCGGGAACAGCGTATGGGCGCAAGGGGAGGCAATTCTCACGGCGACGCAGCGGCACGGCGACACGGCGGAAGAGCGTAAAGTGTAGCATCTGCGAGATCAGCGTGGTTTTCAATCTGCGTAAATCTGCGGGGAAAGTATGGCGAAGGGTGATAATATAACTCTCACAGCAGCCTGTCCCGCCCCATGCGGGGGCGCGGCGGAAGGGCGAGTAGAGGCCTCACGCAAAGGCGCAAGGAAAAATACAATACTCGCAGCGACACAGCGGAAGAACGTAAAGTGTAGCATCTGCGAGATCAGCGTGGTTTTCAATCTGCGTAAATCTGCGGGAAAGGTATCGCGGAGGTCGGCAGGTCGTTTTATTTACCATTCACTATTCACTTCTGCATTTTCAGGGATTTACGAGCATAGTGTGTTATTTTTGGGCATGCCTTTGTACTCCAGTACCGACCTTACCGATGATACCCGCCTGGCCATCTGGACCATTGCTGAGCCAGAGTTTTTTTTTACAGACCTGTATGTGCCGCAGGTAGCCATTAGCCATCCCCGCAAGCGGCTGGAGCATGTGGCCGGTCGTTTCCTGCTCACCCATCTGTTTAGCGATTTTCCGGTAAAGGATATTCTGGTGAGCGAAACCAAAAAACCTTACCTCAACAACAAACAGTTTCACTTTTCTATCTCACACTCCGGGCATTATGCTGCTGCGCTGGTGAGTAAAACCCATAATGTGGGCATGGACCTGCAGGTGTGGGATGAAAAATTGTTGCGTATTGCACCTAAGTTTCTGAACGATTCTGAAAAGGCTTTCTGTGGTAATGATCTGCAACTGAATACTACCGTTTGGTGCGCTAAAGAGGCGGCTTTTAAATGGTATGGCCGGGGAGAAGTGGATTTTAGCGAGCACATGATCCTGGAACCGTTTGAGGCAGGGCAAAAAAAAATCAGGCTCCATTTTCAGAAGCCCGATTGTAACCAATGGTTAGATCTTGAGGTGCACCTTACCCAGGATTTTGCCCTGGTGTGGGTGGTAGAATATTAATCGAGCAGCAGCGCCTCTTCATCATCTAAGAGATTGAGGTGTATCTGGTCGCTGCCGGCAATGCCTTCTATTGATCCCTGAATGTGCACAGCATTCAGCAATATTTTTTCCAGTTGCTTTTCGCGGGCTTTCCAGAGTTTTTCCATAGCATCGCGCTCTTTCTGAATAGAGCTGCGCATAGCCCGGAAACCCTCGCTGATGGCTTTCCACTGCTCGGCAAATTCGTTGCTGGTAAGGTAGCTGTACAGCATCTGCATTTTATCGCCTTTATTATCTTCGTTGCGCTGGGTGTTAAACACTTTGATGATGCCTTCGCGCAGGGCTATAGCCAGGCTTTTAACCTCGGCAAAAGAGCAGATCCAAACCCCATCGCGCATGCCAAAGCCCTTCATGTCTTTGGGCAGGGCAGAGGTAACGATAATGGCCATATCGGCGGCAGTACTGCGCATATCTGCTTTCAGCTTTTCGATCCATTCGTTGCTAAAGTGCTGGGTACGCTTGCTTTCGTAAATGATAGCGCCGCATTCCTGCCCAAAATTATTGCGTACCCGCTGCATTACATCGGCGCCTTTTACACCTTTGCCCACTTCTTCGATGCTATCGAACGGAAAAGCTTCGCGCAGCAGGTTTTCCAGTGCCAGTTCCTGCACCTCGCCCTGCAGTTGCATAGAGCCTTGCTCGGCCTTGCGGCGCATTTCTTCGGCCAGTTTCTTTTGGTCGTCCAGTTGCTTTTTGAGCTCGCTCATCTGCATCTGGTGTTCGGTTTCTTTCAGGGCTATACGCTCATATTCTTCTTTACGTATCTGTTCGGCCATTTGGCCACGTTGCAGCATCAGTTCTTTTTGCAGGCGCAGGTCCATTTCCTGCTCCTTGCTTTGCAGGTCTTGTTGCAGTTTCATGATCTTCATTTCCTGCTCACGGGCCAGGCGCAGTTTTTCTTCCTGCTCGCGGTTGGTATCTTTTAACAGGCGCAACTGGTTTTCGTAATCGCCCGAGAGGGTTTTACGGATCTGCTCTTCCTGCTGGCGAATGGCTTCCTGGGTTTTGCGCAGGGCCTCGGCCTCTTTTTGCTGCAATACCTGCTGGAACTGTTTTTCCTTATCGGCAAATTCTTTCTCTTTCTTCTCTTTGTAGGCAATCATCTCGGCCCGGAGCGATGCTTTTACCTCTTCGGTCATCACATCTTCCAGGTTAAAATGGTGCTTACAGTTCGGGCATGTAATTGGAGTGGCCATAGGATGTATTTTTAACACATAACGCCGGGTTAAGGCGCGGTTGCTAAATTAGCGGTAAATATACTAATCATAACACGCTCCAAAAGATACTTTATGGGTTGGAAACAAAGGATAACGATTGTAAAGGGCGATATAACCCGGCTGGATGTGGATGCTATTGTAAATGCGGCCAACAGTTCCCTGCTGGGCGGGGGCGGGGTAGATGGCGCCATACACCGGGCAGCAGGGCCGGAGTTACTGCACGAATGCCGCCTGCTGGGTGGCTGCAAAACCGGCGATGCTAAAATAACCAAAGGGTATAACCTGCCCGCCCGTTACATCATTCACACCGTAGGGCCGGTATGGAATGGGGGAAGTAAAAACGAAATTGCATTGCTTACCTCCTGCTACCAGAAGAGCCTGGAGATAGCGGCGGATAAAGCGTTAAAGCAAATCGCTTTTCCTGCCATAAGCACAGGTATTTATAAGTTTCCTTTCGAGGCGGCTACGGGCATTGCCCTGCAAACCATCAAAACCTTTGTGGCAACGCAAGCCTTGCCCGAAATGGTATACCTCGTTTTCTTCTCCGACCAGGATTATGCCGCCGCGTTGCAGCTTATGCAAGGAATGGATTAGACCCAGGAAAGAAGATTAAAAAGTGTATTTAAAGCCAAATACGAAACCGTAATCGTACTTATTGTTTTCCTCACCCGGTGGCTTAGCATCGTAGTTGTTGTACAGCTCCAGGGTGAGGTCAAAATCTTTAAATACTTCGTAAGCTATTTTTACCCCGCCATCGTTCCGGAAACGGTTTTTCTGCGACAGGCTGTAGTAGCAGCTTTGGGTGATAAAGATGTTGATCTCCGGTTTGGCAAACCGGAAAATGGTTAACTCCAACTGGCCAAAGACTTCGGTTAAGAGGCCCGAATAAACGCCTTCGTCGCTATGCTCCTGGTTAAACACCAGACCACCGCGGCCCCAGGTGTAAATATGCTTGCCGGTAATAAATTTATTGCCCATGCCCAAACCCTCCTGAAACCTGCGCAGCAGGCCCAGCTCCAGGTTGCGCTGGTAAGAGAGAAAGACGGTGGCAAACCAGTTGTGTTTGAGGTAATAGTTGGTTTTAAAACTGGCGTTTTCCCGGTCGCGGCTAAATACGCTGTCGGTGACGGTACCGATCGATGAGGCAGAAAGCGTAAGCTCTGTTTTGCGGTAGAGGTAGCTGATGGCCAGATCTGCATTGAGCCGGCCCAACCTGCTCGACCGGGTGTAGCTATAGCCCAGGCCTATAGACCCATCGAACCGCTCCCAGATGGATTTGTGAAAAGGGTAGAGGATAGAGATGTCTTCGAGCCCTAGCAGAACAGAATCGCCAAAGCCTCGGAGATTGGCGCTGTGTTTTAATGTATCGGGGTAGAGCTTGCCAAAGTACAGCCGTTTATTAATCGTTTCTATCCGGTAAATATTGCGTACGGCGGCAATGGTTTTTAGCTTGCGCAGCTGTACGGTTATATCATTGGCATCATCCGGGTCGAAGGTAAGTATACCTACTTTTACCTTTTTGATCTTACCAATAATTATACTCCCATTATCGAAGAAAAGGGTGTCTTTTGCCTCCTGGGCAGCGCTACCTAAAGTAAGTATCATTAAGATGCAAAGTAGGATTGGCTTCATGCAACACCGGTTTGTATGGGCCTTGTACTGGTTATCTGCCATAAGCAGCAAACCGTTAGCAGCCGTTTAATAAAACAATTCCAGGTTTAACATAAAGATAGTGCCATTTGCGCCTACAACGGTGGGGTAACTGTAATAACCTACCGGGGAGTTGTGTATAAATATGACCTCGGGATTTACCCGGAACATACGTGTTTTAAACACATACCAGTTGAGCCCGCAGGTAACTTCCCAGGGTTTGCCAAACTGGCCATTGATATAAGAGCCGGTGCCATAGAATTGCAGGGTTTTATCGAGTATCATGCCCGAAGCCTGCACGGTATACCCATCGTCGAAAAGATCTCTGACCGGAGCATTACCCGTGTATTCAAAATTGGTGATCCAGCGCATAAAAACCTCGGCATCTAACGAAAAGCCTTTGTACTTAATGCCGCCATTGACGGAAGTCATCTGGTACCGGGCTTTTTGCACCTGGCTGTTGGGGGCAAATGCGTTTAAGGTGAAGATTCCTGTACCATCCGACAGGCGGATCTGTGAATTTTCTGGCGCGTCGGAGCCCGGTTGCGATTGCCGGGTTTCTATACTCGTGGTATAGGAGCCACCCAGCAGGGTAGCGGGTTTGGGGTGGTTTTCAAAATCGCCGAAAGTAGCCATACGGCCATAGTTATTGGTGGTCCACCATACCGAAGAGCTCCAGGTATTGAACCCGTTATCGAGCTGCCCGGCATCTACACCCAGCTGGCTCAGGTTATTGCCCAGCATGGTTTTGTAATACAAGCCATTGGTAATTTCGCCCTGTGCCCAGATGCCCGTTGTAAACGAACCTCTGAAATATTCTTCGGCCATGGGTCTTGCATCCTGCCGCAGCCAGAAGGGCCAGTTGCCGTAGAGCGAGCGGCTGGTAGGCAGCGCGCCAATACCAGCGCCAATATCGAGGTGTTTGTTTATTTCGTACTGGAGATTACCAGCCACTACAACCTGGGCACCTTGCCCCTGGTTGGCATTGGCGGTCCATACGTATAGAAAGTACCGGAACTTAGGATCGGCCAGCCAGCCTTTAAAGTAGAGGGTTACTTTCTGAAACTGGATGTCGTTGCGTTTTTTAATATTGGAAGTGCGTCCAAAGGCATCGGTATAGGTATCGTCGATCAGGTTATTGTTCAAATACCGGATGGTAACGTAAGGCGAGAAATTAAAAGTGCCAAACTTGCTTTTGATTACCGGAAAACCCGAACCAACCCGGTGCTCCTCTTCGGGGGCTACATCGTTTTCGCGTGGGTTAGAAAGCGCCTGGGCCATAGCAGGGCCGGCATATGCCATCATTATCCATATTGCCAAGCCAAGTCGTTTAGGGTTCATAGCTAATATTTAAGAGCTGGTAAATAAGCGGTTGTATCATAGCCGGGTAATGCACAAAATGCTGTTATTTGAGAATGTTTTTGTCTTCCCATGCTCTTACTTTTTTGCGTGCTTCATCAAAAAGGCGCACATAATTCTGTTTCCTTATTTTTTCGCTGGTAGCTGGTGTAAGGGCTTTCCAGAGCGGGGCGTACATCTCATACACCGCCAGGTAAAATTTTTGGTCGGGAGGCGATACCACATCGGTACCAAACAAGAAACGGTCGGGGTATTTGTTCATTACCTCGGCGCTGCTGGCAATGGTTTGGGGTGTGGCTACAATGTACTTGGCTACTTCATCCCACGAAATATCGAAGTATACATGCGAGAGCGTAGGATCTTCCAGCATGGTTTTTACAATATCGATATGGTTGGGCGGCCTTTCGTCGGTCTCGCCCGATGCAGAGCCAAAGCCCACGGGGTGCACAATACGGCCCAGGCCAATATGCGCCCATATAATGGTGGTATTGGGGTGGCGGCGCAGCACATCTTTCATTTGTTTAAGGTAGGCAGGCTCGGTATTGGGTTTGGCCATAGGCATATCCATATCGTTATGCAGGATAACGATAAGGCCAGCTTTGCCTGCAAAATCGAGTATGCTATCCAGCGCCGGATTGGTAAGGCTGGCTACCTCGCCCGCTACTTTAGACGATACAAACTCTTTGTGAATGGAGAACTCGCCTATGCCGGTAAAAACCCCGGGAAACGTACGCAGCACTCTTTCTATATGCCGGGCCGCGTACATATCTGCCGGGTTAAAGCCTGTAATCATAGGGTCTAGCCGGGCCTGCTGCGCTTTGGTGAGCGCCTTGTATTGCATGGCAATATATGCGTCGGTAAACGAGTAGTAGTATAGGGGGGCATCGGTTTGTAAATAATAGGTGGGACCAGACATACCAGAGTTTTGGTAAGACCACTGCTGCTGCAATGGAATGCCAAACAGGGTAGATCGTCCCACCTTTGTACCCATCAGATCGAGAAACTTAGTGACGCTAATGCCTTCCTGCACATAATTGGTGAGGTGAAAATGGCTGTCGTTATACAAATAACCATCAGCCTGGTTTTTCTTTTGCGCGGTAGCAACGCCTTGCTGGGCAAGCATAAACAGCGTTGTGGCGGCATACAAAATAGTTGGGTTAACCTTCATGTCATTATATATTATCAGGTGGTGCCTGGGTCATTCAATTAATCTTTCGTGCCGGGTGTTTGTATTTATACATCACTGTTACTTCGGATTTACGAGGTAGGGATTTACCTGCAATTCTTTCACGATTTCGTAAATAGTAAGCTGTGCTTTTACACTATTGCCAACTACATTGAGTGGGGGAGAGATTACCGCAATACCAAATTTGCCAGGGCATACGGCAATAATACCACCGCCTACACCGCTCTTGCCGGGCAGGCCTACTGCATACAGCCATTGGCCAGAATCGTCGTACAAGCCGGCGGTAGCCATAACCGACATGGTAAAGGCCGCGCTCTGGGGCGATACGCATTTAACTTTGGTAATAGGATTGGTACCGCCATTGGCCAGTGTAGCAGCCATAACCGCAAGGTTCTTGGCATTTACATTAATGGCGCATTGCTTGGTATACACATCGGTAGCCTGCACCGGATCGAAATACATGCGGCCATAAGCCAGCAGCAAATGCGCTATGGCCTGGTTGCGCAGGTTATCGCCCGCTTCGCTGATGTAAACCGGCATATTTACGCCCAGTTGCTCACCGGCAAAGTCGGAGTGGGTTTTAAGAATATTGCGCCATTTGGCAGCAGAATCGGCCCCGCTAATAAGGCTTACAGCAGCTATGGCACCGGGATTGACCAGTGGATTTATTTCTTTACCCTTTTGCAGTTCAATAGCCACAATAGAGTTAAACCGCAGACCAGTGGCATCTACACCTATCTTTTCTGCCACGGCTTTGGCGCCTTGCTCTTCAATTACTTTGGCAAGGGTAAAAACTTTGGAAATAGATTGGATAGATACGCGCGAGTCCAGATCACCTTTGGTAAAGACCTGTCCATCGGTAGTTACAATGGCTATGCCATAGATATTAGGATCTACGCGGGCCAGCTCCTTAATGTAATCGGCATTTTTACCATCCTTAAGGTCTTTGTATTTGGCATATGCCTTGTCGATGGCTGCCTGGTAGGCAGCAGATTCACCGGCTTTGCCTTTGCCGGTTTGTGTGATTGCAACGGTAATGCATACTACCATAATTAGGCCGGTAAGCACAAGGCCGCGAATCAAGGGTGTTGTTTTCATTGGTCTTAAGTTTTATAGGTTGTTAAAGCGCTAGTTTTTGTAAAAAGTATGGGAGAAGTTGTATTTAAACGATACCTGCACTTTAGACATAGAGGTGCTCCAGCCATCTTTAAAATTTTTACGATCGGCCCACTGGAACTCAACGCCTGCCATTACATTTTTGGTAGGGTAATACAGCAGGTTGGCGGCCACGTATTGCCCGCTTTTAAAAGCCTGGTTGGTTTGCGCATCGGAGTTCTCAATGTTTAGCATAGAGTAGCCCACAGAGGAGCTGAATTTATCGCTCCATTTATGATCGAGGAAGGCCACCACACCCACCATAGGGAGGGCCACACCTATAACCGGTTTTTTAGGATCGGAAAAATGGTTTTCGATACCAATATCTACCGGAGCATCGTTCATATAGTTTTGAATGCCCTGGCCATACACCACCTGGCCGCGAAACACATCTTTCTTACCCAGGTTTAGGTTGGTGCTCAGGTTAAGGCCCCAGCCTACGGCATTGCCCGAAAGGTCAAAGGTATCGGTGTTGTGGTCGTCCCATTGAATGTAGCGGAGTATACCAGCCAGCTCTACATAACCCCATTTTTTACCATAGCGGTATTCGGCGGAGAGATCGGGCACCGGAAAGCGGGTAGATACGCCTTTAAGCTCTACCCGATTGGCGTATACACCCTGGTCGCTGCTGGCGCCCGGGCGCTCCAGCGCAAAGGTTAGTTTACTCTCGCCCTGGATAGGCATATACCGGATCTGGATGTTGCGGAAAAATACCATGCCATTAGGCCCCCAGTACTCCAGCGTGTTGGGAAACACATCTATATCCATAAACGGACTCCAGTACTGGCCCACACCAAACTTGCCCAGCTCGGCATAAGCATGCCGCAGCCGAAAAGTGGTTTGGCCCGCATCTACACCGGTACCAAACATTTCAAATTCGAAAGTGGTTTTTAACTCGCCCAGCGGGGTGGTAAAGTAGTTTTTAACCCCCAGGCGGGTTTGGCGCACCGAGAAGAATACATTGCCATCGCTGCCATATTCGTTGGCAAAAGAGGGCAGCTTGGTAGGGCGCACCACATCGTACCAGTCGCCCTGTATCTGGTTAAAATTGTAGCCCGCATCCATCATGATGTGGCCGTAGATCTCCATGCTTTTAGGCCTTTCTTCGTCTTGCGCCCGCAAGGAGGTAGCGGCACATAAAGAAAGCCCCATTGCAAGGCACGCGGTTAGGCGTTTGTTGGGTATTGTTTTCATTATGATTGAGATTTTAGAGTTGCGAAGTATATGGATTAGATAAGGGTATATCCTTATGGCTAAGGAAACCAACCCGAGCCATTGTGGGCTATATAGTGGCCAGCCCGCGGTTCGTATTGTAGAAGAGAGGTAGGGTGTAAACCCATTTGGATGCGCATGTAATCTTGCCTAAACATAAATTAAAGGGGGTTATGTTATTAAAGACCAGAAAGCGTTAATCCCTAAAGAGCTTAAATACAAGGCTGTAGTATAAATCCTATGCTAATAGTTATATATTTTATTAAAACTATCTGTATTGTATGTTAAAGTAAGAATCTTTTAAACAACATCAAAAAATAACATTTTAAATATTGATAATTTAATATTGCTGCTGCTCATGGCCTGCAGGTGTGGCCAATAACTATGCAAACACTTGAATTATAGTGGACAGCATTGTTTTTATACTACCTAAAATGGGGGCAGGGCTTTAGCAGATATATAGCGGTGCGGGTTTTTTATGCGAAACGCAATTAGTCGACTAAAAACGGCTAATTATCAGCCTTTTGGTTAATATTGTACGATCAAATCGCAAACCAAAGCTAATATGAAAATACGCCTTACTGCTGCCGATAAAATTAAGGTGCTCAATGCCGATGATGTATTTGGCATAATGCAAAAAGTGCTGATGCGGGAGAATAAAATTGGCCGTAATAAAGAACATTTTTGGATTATTTGCTTAGCTACCAATAACCGTATCTTAAATATAGAGCTTATTAGTTTGGGTAGTGTTAATGCCACTGTGGTAACGCCCATGGAGGTGTTTAGTGTAGCGTTGCAAAAACGTGCGGTAAAGGTAATGCTGGTGCATAACCACCCAAGTGGTGAGCTTACCCCCAGTATTAATGATAATGATACTACGGATAGGTTTATTAAAATAGGCGACTTTCTGGGAACATATGTAATTGAGCATCTTATTATTAGCGAAACTGGCTTTTATAGCTATGCCAATAGTGGCTTGCTAGATGAACTTAGGCGTAGTACAAAATATCTGATACCAGAGGTTGAAAAAGAACTGCTCAAAAAGCAAGCGCTTGAAATGGGTAAAAAGATTGGGCAAAAAAAAGGCCGTGAAGAAGGTATAAAAGAGCAAAGAATGTTTACTGCCAAAATTTTACTGGAAAGAGGAATAGCGGTAAATGATATTGAAGCAGTAACGGGGTTTACCAAAGAAGAGATATTGGCTTTAAAAAAGAAATAACCACTCATTCTTTAACCTTTTTTTATTTAGGTTGATTTGGTTTAAGACAAAGCCCTCCATATAGTGGAGGGCTTTTTTTGTAATACAGGGTACTTACTATTTATGGCCAAACAGCATTTGGAACCGCTCCACACCATACAGGTTTTTGAGCGAGCCCTGGCTTACCAGCGCAGGCTTGCGCATATCTGCCACTACATAATACAAGGTTTCGTTTATGCCAGCCTGTAAGGCTTTGTACAAGGCGCTATTAATTACAAACGAGGCAGTGGCAGGTACCGGGCCGCAATTTTGGGTTATAAAAGCCAGGTATTCTTTTTGCCTTACACCTGCGGGCGCCAGCAGTATAATATTGTGGCGCCGGGCATAGTCCGATGCAAAAAAGGCCTTAAGCACAGGGTTAAAATTGGCATAGCAGTTAATGCAATCCTGGGTAATAAAACCAATAATCACCACCCGGCCCGGGGGCTCGTGGGCGTGGCCTTTTTTCCAACCTTCGAGATTGGGGTAAAACTGCTGGGCGCTGGCGTGCATAGCCATAAACAGGGGCAACAATGCTATGAGGCATACGGTTTTAATAAACCTCATACAACTTGTATTTTAAAGCATCTCCACTGGCATAAATGGCCCACACCTTATTGCTATCTGCCAGCAGGCTGTAAGTATCGCCACTGCGGCATATACTGGGCAGCCGTTGTATTTGTTGGGAGGCCATGTTTATTACCGAGATGTACATAGGAGAGTCTACCCGGCTGGGCGATTTAAAATCGGTTTGTGTAAGCAGTATGTACTCGCCAAAAGAAGCCATGCCGGTAATGCGGCTACCGGGTTGGTAATCTTTAGGTATGGTGTACAGCAGTTTTGATTGGGTTACGTCATAAATATTTCTGAAATCGGCCAGCAGCAAATGATTTTGGTAATAGGCAAAGGCGGGGATATAATATTGCTGGTACCCCTCCATTGTAAGGTTGTGGGCAGCATGGTATTTCAATGGCGATGCCGATAATTTTTTAAATACGCCATGCTCCGCTGCATAGGTACCATACAGCGCATGTTTGGTTTGGTTATCGCTTTTAATGATCTCGGGCAGTATAAGCGTATCGCCAGTGTGGTTATACCCAATGCCCATTACGGCTGCTACGGTGCCGCCATTATTCATAATATCGTTGGTAGAAAAATAACTGAGCCGCTGCACTTGCATTGCGCTATCTAAGGTGAGTATAAACATGGGGCGCTGGTTGGCAATAAGGTTATACCTGGTATGGCCCCGGTCTATGGTTTTAACATAAGGGCAATTAAATGCGCAGAGTATATGGGTGGTGTGTGCCTTACTATTATAACCGTAGTTGTATATGATGGCTTTGGGCGCACGGCGCTCCTGGGCAAAAGCCATATTCATAGAATCTACCCAGGCATCATCCATTTTTTGTGGCATGTATTGGTAATAGAAGGCTTGCGCCTGTGCCCAAACCGAATCGGGAATGGTGTATTGTTTGGTGATGGTTATTTTGCCTGTATCCTTTTGGGCAAATAATAAATGTTCGTTGCCGCTTAATAGTATGAAACTACGGTTGTCTGTTTTATACATAGAGCGGTACACAGCAGGGTTTTGGTATAGAAAAGCTCCTTCATGTACATAACCACTATCTACCAGTTGGGCATGTATAATTTCCTGCTTTGGGGTGCAGGCATTAATAGCTTGCGCCAGCGCTAAGATTAGTAATAAGTATACCTGTTTCATAAATGATGGTTGGGTTTGAGTAAAGGCAAAGGGCCACTCCTGAAAGCGGCCTTTTGTTTATTATCTGGAAACAACGGAATAAGTATCTCCTGCTTTGTTCACTTTTGCATTTTCGTGATAGGTGGCAAAGTCTTTACCTGCAATGATAACCGCAGATGCAGGTAGGTACTCATGCTCCAATTCCAGACCTGTATTGGGCCCTTTTATAACCTCCAATTTTCCGGTAATGCGGGTAAAGTAGCAAATGGCCCAGGTAGTAGGGCACCTGAAAGAACCCACAGCATCGCCATTGGGTGTATAATCGCCGGGCTCGTAGTACAGGTTAAAATTTTTAAGCGTCAATACTTGTTCTGCACTGCCATTTTCCAGTAACCCTGCTGGTGGTGTGCAATGCGTAGGGTCCTGATCGTTCAGGTACTTCAGCAGCAGATCTACATTGTTGGGGTCGTTAAGGGCACCTGCTTTGCGCTGGGTGTTAGATGCCATTACGGTTTGGGTTACAGCGCCTGGCTGTGTAGTTTGTGGCGTGGGTAAATTGTCTTTTTTACAAGCTGCAAAGGAGAGCGCAGCACACCACAGGATTGCTGTTTTTTTCATGTGTATATCGGGTTTAAGATGAAACGGGCAGTTTAGGTATTGCGCTTATACAAAAAGTAGAGCGGCAGCAGCATGGGGAATAGCATGGCGATGGCCGCCCGTAATAGATGGCTCCGGGTTGTATAATCTGCGCCATATTGGGCAATGGCGATATGCACATATACGTACTTTAAAAGCAGCACGCCCAATATATAAACAATGAGCAGTAGTAATAATAGAAAGCCCTTAGACCGTAGCATAACAATAAAAACAAATTGCTTACCTGGCAGCGGGCTGGTCTGGCGCAGGTAATAGTATATAAAGCTTTGGGGTAGTTAGCGTATTGGTAGCACAAATCTAGTACAAGAATCATCTGTTGTCAACCGTTTTTTAACGGTATTTTCTATTTTCATTTATTTTTATTGGTTTTTGGGTGAATGTTGGCCGGTTAAGGGTGTTTAGCTGTCAAATTGCCACTAAAAGCGACAAGGTTCCCGCTTTTAGTGACACCGCCCCCGCTTTTAGCGGCAATGTTCCCGCCCGGAGCGGCAACGGTGCCCCTTTTAGTGCCAATGCCGGCGCTTTGAGCGGGAACGTTCGGGCTATTAGCGGCAAGCATCCCGCTCCGGGCAGCACCTTCCGCGCTTTTAGTAGAAACGTTTCTGCTTTTAGTGCCAATGCCGGGGCTATTAGCGACAAAGCCCTCGCTGCGGGCAGCAATTTTACCGCTATGCCATATAAAAGCCCGCCGTAGGTAGCGGCGGGCTTTGTAAACTTACCATAATGATGCCGTTAAGGGGTAGGCCCTCCATTAGAAGCCTCATGGGTAGCGCCATTCTTTTTGCTACGCCCCGGAAACCTTGCCGAAAGGTCGTCGTAAATGGGCCGGGCAGATGCCTCGCCTTTGCCCGCCGCCAGTTTAGCATTGTTGTAATACAGCAGGCTTTCGGTATAAGCCTCGCTGCCTGCCAGCATAAGCGTGTCTTCCAAATCGCTGTGCAGTTGCGCGCATGCCTGAAAAACGGGGCGCAATGCGGCTACGGTAGAAAAATCGCGGTTAAGCTCGCCGGCTACCATAAACCCCGGCTGAAACTCGGGATTGCTCTGGCAATACTCTGCTGTTTTGGCTACAAAACTGTAGGTTTTATTGCTCATTTTGGGCAGGTCGTGCCGCTCCTCTACGGTAAGCGATTGCAGAAAAGGAGCCAAAGCGGCTTTTACTTCATTGAGTTTTTGGAGTGCTTTGGTCAATACATCGGCAGGAATGCTTTCGGAAATTCGGTTGTTCATAACAGCTGTTTTATTGGTAAAAAAATAGATGCGGTGCGGGGTTAATGCTAAACGAGTATTTTTTTCCTTTAAACTTTATGCCATGCCGGGCGTTGCAGGGTGTCATTGAGCCGTGTGCTTAGGAGGTATGCCAGTAGACAGGTAATAACCAGGCTTGTGTTTTTTGCAATGCAAAAATACGGTGTTTTTGTAATATGTTTTGTGGGCTATGCGCATTGGTTTAACCCAATAGTGCTGCGCCGTGGTATGCTATAAATAGCGCAAGTGTCGTAGTATTACTACAATTTAAAAATGAATAGCCCGGTACATTGGTTAAGATAGTATTCCGCAATATCATTGTAGGTATACCATTATCAACGCTATGCCCAGCTTTAGATTTTTACAAGCGGCCGAATATGATGCACATGGGGGCCCCGAGACAGAAGATAAAAAAGAGAAAAAAACACCTACCCGCGCCGGGCGCTATGTGGTGTGCTCCATTTCTAAACACATCAGCTATGGACAATACGGTTTTTTCTCGGGCGTGCCCTGGGGTACACCCCTGCGCTTGTCGCTGGGCAAATTGCAATTGCAGGTAAATGGCACCTGGACCAACTTTACCAGCTATGGCAGCTTTAAAAAATATGCTGGTTCCGATGCCAATGAGAAAACAATTATCGCAACCCTGCAAGAGCAGTACACCCAATACAAAAACAGCATTGCCGATAAAAGCCTGCTTACGGATGCTGAGCAAAAAGCTACCTTGCCTGCTACCTGGATATTCAGCGATTTTGGCCACATTACCATCAAATATTTTAAAGACCTGGATGGCAATTACAAAATGAACGGTAAAGAAACGCCCATGAGCGATTTTATACACACTACACCTTACGATGAGTTTAGCACAGCCCACCAGCAGCCGTTTGATCTGGGCCCCTCGCACGGTTGCATACACATAAGGCCAGAAGATATAGACAGCTTTATTACACTGGGGTATGCCCGGCCCGGCAATGTAATAGAAGTACACCCTTACACCCAAACCATTGCCGATATTAGTATGGAACGGCCTACGGGCAAACCACCCTTTGAGATTCATTTTTACCCCGGTGTAAAAAGAAAATCGCGCACAGGCGGTGCCGATCTGATGGGAAAAATTATTGTATACGCTGTAACCCCACAAAACTAATTGATGCGCACACGTAGTATGGGTATAGCTTTTTTAGGTATGATGGCGTTTTGCATCACAGCAGTTTCCAGTGCAGGCGCCCAGGCCCAAGGCCGGGCGTTTGCCGCGCTGTTGTACCAGCTGTGCAAGACCACTACGCAAAAAGAGGTTGCGCTTACAGATATTACTACCCACCTGCAAGACCGCTTTGACTTATGCAGGGCGCAGGAGCAAACCGTGTGGGACAGTACTGCGAAGCAATGGGTTGCTACAGGGCCTCTACCCGTTTCCTGCTGTGCTTATGAGCGGGCAATCTTTTCGCCCCGCGATTCGGCCCTTATGGCGTTTGGTACCGATAGTATGTTTACCTGCCATTGCTCTTTTGAGCTGCCCGTTATTACTTTTTATAAACAATCTGCGGGGCAGGCCCGCCTCTCCATTGCCTTTGAAGAGATAGAAGCCAATTGGCTTACCCGGGGCAAGCGCGTTACCGAAAACTTTGACGAGCCTAAGCGCATTACCTACGCCGATCTTATAGCCCGCTGGGGCAAGCCCGTGAGCATAACCCGCGAAAACGGCAGGTACATGGTATCCTTTTCCTATCACAACAGCAGTACCGGCAAAAAAGCGGTGCTGACCGTCATCAGCGATGCTAAACCTTCCAGCACTGCCAACACCATTCATGCCATTATCCTTACTGCCTACTAGCTCCGTTTAGGGCATAAAAAAACCCCTCCATGCTGCCATGAAGGGGTTCCCATCCAATAATCAAAAAACAAGGAGCATGCAATGGGCCCCTTTCTTTACACCCATAGGGCTTTATTGTTTTACCACTTTGCGGGTAATGGTTGCGCCATTTTCGGCGGTAGCGCGTAGCAGGTAAGTGCCTGCTGGCAGTTTGTCTGTGGGTAGGGTGTAATGGCCCGCGCCGTTTGGCGCCAGAATGGTAGTGCGCAGTACTTCGCTACCCGTAAGGTTGTACATCACCAGCAATACAGACTGTGCCTGGGTACCGGAGAAGCGCAGGTTAAGCGCTTGCGTAAAGGGCACGGGGTAGTAATGCATATCCAATACAGATTCTGCGGCATTGGCTGCCAGTTTTATACCGTTGCTATAGGTAAAGCTGCCATCTGCATCTGCCATTTTAAGGCGGTAATAAGCGGTGCCGCTCACACCCCGGTGCAGGTAAGCATAGTCTTGCTGCAGGAGGGTAGTGCCTGCTGCTTTTAGCTGTGCTATGGTGTGGTAGCTGCGGGCATCGGCGCTGTATTGTACTTCAAAATAAGCGGCGTTTGTTTCGGTGGTGGTGGCCCATGCCAGTTGGTTGCCCTCTGCCAGGCGGCTACCACTAAAGCGCAGCAGGGTTACAGGCAGCGCGGCACCTGGTGCCCAGCCTGCAAATTCGTAAGCGCCAATATCGGCTGCGGTGGCAGGGAATAATGCATTATCGGGGTAGCCTGCATTGGGGTAGCGGGGGTTGCCATCGTGATCGGTATTGACCAGCACAGAGGGTGATATGGCTACGCCGCCACTCTCGAGCGGGCTGTAAATATTGGTAGCAATATGCAGGTTGTAGGGTGCTGCGCTTATATCTATAAACAGGGGCAGGGCCGTGGTATCGTTCTGGTGCGAGGTGCCCATCAGTGTTTTAAAGGCTGCAAGGGTAGTAGCAGGGGTAGCGGTAGCTGTGTTCATAAACAAATGGCGGCCCGCGCCTGCTGTGGTATACAGGTTGTTGCCATCGCTGGCAGCCGCTACATTGGCAGGTTGTGCGGCATAAGCCACAGCCGTACCGGTGCCTTGGGGCGTAGCGGCATTTACCAGGTTATTGTTGCGTACATCTACACTGCCTGCGCCGCTGCCAGCAGCCAGCAGGGCGCTGCTGTTAAAATTGCCGCCTGCGGTAGTGCCATTGAGATACACGGTATTGTGGTATACCTGCAAGGCCGATTCTGGTAATACGTTGCCTGCGGCAATGCCGCCCATTATTATTTGGTTACCTGTGGCGTTGGTGGCATACAGTTCCGATACCACATTATTGGTAAGGGTGCTGCTCAGGCCCGCATCGGTGCTAATACCGTATAGGGTGACAGCGCCGGTAGTAGTGCTTTTAAGGTTGTGCACGCGGTTAAAGGCAATAATGGTATTGGCCAGGCCGGTAGTGGGTGTACTGATTTGTGCAATGCCGGTAATATTACCGGGCGCGGTAATATTGGCTATGGTATTGTGTGTAATGGTTTTGGCCTCGGTGGTAGCGGCACCATAATTGGCCAGTATGCCATAGGTGGGCGGGGTAGCAGTGGTGCTGTTGCTGTCTATACGGTTGTAGCTCACCTGCAGGGCGCGGCCCGATGCGGTTACGGCAATGTAATTATCGTTGCCCAGGCCGGGTACCGATTGTAGGTGCTGGTTGCCCACAATGATGTTAGAATCTATACGCGTAAGGCTGCCAGCATTGGTATTGGGCACTGTAATGGCTATGCCTTGAAAATTGCCTGTGGCAGTGGCCGTATTGCTGCCCAGGGTATTACCAGTTATGGTATTGCCTGCAATAATAAAATTATAGGGGGCATTAGAGCTTACGGTGCTAGCAATAGCTGTAAAGCTACCGGTAGTAGCGCCGGGGTAGGTGCAGCCGGTAATGGTATTGCCCCTCACTGTTACAGTACCCGCATTGCCATCGGAGCTGGTGGCGATATTAATACCTATAAAACTTGTGGCGGCCATATTGGGCATGGAGATGCCCGTAATGGTATTGTTAAGTACCTCTGCATCTGCATTGGGGGCTATGGCCAAAAAAATCATGTTGGGTACGCCTGTAGGTTGCAACACTCCGGTAAAGGTATTGTTGTGAATTTTCAGGTTCCGTTGGTTATCGCACCGTAAACCATGAAATAAGGCTGTGCCGCCCGAAAGGTTGGTAATAGTATTACCAGCGGTAACGCCTATCTCATTATCATGATCGGCCAGGATATAGGGTGGTGTATTGTCCTGAAATCCGGATAAAAGGATTCCCCTCGAATTATTAATGCTGTTGCCATAGATCTTGAGGTTGGAGTGAGAGCCGGTAGCGGCACTTACCGTAATGGCCCCGCCCGCTTCGGTATTATTCTGAAAGCCAAAACCATTACCAGTGGTATTGGTTAGAGAAAGGGTAGTAGTACAGTTGCGAATGGTTACAAACTGGCAGCCATCGGTACCCGAGGGTTTAAAGCCGGCAATACCATATTCAACTGCTCCGGTAGTTTCGGAAAGGCTAAGCCCATCGATGGTAATATAATCGGTACCACTCAGCCCCAGTATATAATCTCTAACGCCTGTTTGCCCGGCGGTAGCGCCGGTAATAACCGGGTTGGCGCCCGCGCCGCTTTTTTGTATTACAATGGGGTTGGCGGCAGTGCCGGTGGCGGTAATAAGGCCATCCTGCCGGGCGGCAAAAGCCTCGGTGTAGCCCGCGGCCACATTAAAGGTTACGCCGCCTGCGCCTACGCCCTGGGTGTTAAGGTCTGCAATGGCCAGGGCCAGGGTGGCATAGTCCATGCCGGGGCCAATGGTTTTGGTACCCGTAAGCTGGGCCATAGCGGGCGTTGCCATAGCCAGGCCGCAGCCCAGCAAAATGGTTATTTTTTTAAAATTATGCATCATACTTTGGTTTTACACGGTGTATGACAGCTTTGCTGGGCGGGCAGGTGGTGGTTGGGGGGTGCAAAGAAATAACAAACACACCGCTTTTTTTATGTTTTGGATCAGCATACATAAAAAATTCATTTTTAAGGTAAAGTGCCCGTCTTAGATATTAGAATACCGTTTTTGTTTACAATAACAAAAAGCAGAAAGAACATGATTTGCGCCGGAGCTTAAGTAGAGCCTGGTCTGCTGTGGATTGGCCTGCGAGGTGCTATGGTTGTGCACCGCCGCAAGCAATAGTAATTTATGGTTTTTTTTTGTAAGATGAATGAATTGGTAATTAAATAATATGCATAAGCATTTTTGTTTACAGTGTATTATGTTGCCGGGTAGCGTGGCTTTGGAGGCGGCGCTTGGTGATAACCCCTTCAGACTCCTGAGTTTGCCGGCAGGTTAGGTAAGTTTTGAAGGGGCAGTTGGGGTATATAAACCAACAGGGCCATTCTTTACAGAACGGCCCTGCTGGTAATACCACTGATGCTTTTCATAAGGGGCTGGTTTCCCCAGTGTTGATAGGGCCAGGCGGGTACCTTCCCCAAATTATTGCTTGCCCATATGCAACTTTATGGCCTGTGTAATGGTGGCTTAATGCTGCAAGGTTTGGGCTGTTAAATATAGAGACGCAGGATAGCGGTGGAATGTTAGCACCAACTATAAAAAAATTGCGTAATAGATGAATGGAATGGAGGTGTTTTAAGAGCCAGCGCTATGAAATGAAAAATCCCTGCCAGCCGTATTGTGGGTGACAGGGATGGATATTGTAAAATACGGTGGTGCTTTAGAATCGCGATTCGTGGTAGGCAGCGTTGGGGTAGTCTAGCACTTTGGGCCAGGTGGCATCGGGTGCTTCTTTAAACGCCGGTTGCACGCTTGGGTTGGAGGGGTAGGCCTTGCCATTGTACTTAACCAGCCTGTTTTTGCCACTGCTGTACAGGAGCAGGTCGTTCCATTCATGGGTTTTACTGGCCGAAACAATAATTGGCGTGCGGGTTACGGTAAATCGGGTGTTGAGGGTGCCATCGGCATTAAACAACAATACATTGCAGCCACCTGAGCCGCAGAAATAAGACCCCATCATGCCTACAAAGATTTCTGGTTTTTGGTCGCCGTTCAGATCCTGCTCGTAAAAAATAAAGTTGCGGCTGGCAGAGTCTATCAGTTGTTTGTCGAGATCGGCCTTATACATGCTTTGCAGTTTTTGCTGCAGCAATTGTTCGGTTTCCTGCATATGGTTGTCGGTGCCCTCAGGCGCTGCCATGGCAACCGTCATCGTGTCGTGTGCCGGTGTTGTGTTCGAAGCGGCTACGGAGCCATGTTCCCGGGGTGCATTACCAGACTCGCACGATGCCAAAAGGATGGCCGGTGACAGCAGGGCTATTCTAAAATAAGGGTGCATATTAATTGGTTTTAGGAGGGTGTTTGTGTATTGTTGGGTTGGGGGTTGACTTCATCTGGTAAGGACCGGATATAAAGATCGTGCTGCGGATACGGAATCACAATGCCTTCGTTGGCAAAAGCCCGGCTAATGGCCATAATGATATCGCTTTTGAGGGTTCTGGCCTCTCCGATATGCTTAACCCAAAAAGATATTTCGAGATCTATGGAGCTTTGGTTGAACTCGCGGAATACCACATCCGGTGGCGGAAAATTAAGTACGCGGTCTTCCTGCAAAAGAATATCTCTGAGTAGTTGTTTGGTTTTATCGAGATCTGTACCGTAAGCTACACCCAGTATAAGTATATTCCGTTTAAGGTTTTTGCCCATAGTCCAGTTCACCAGCGGGTGATTGAGCAGCTCGCCATTGGGAATAATGATGCAGGCGCCATCAACATCGGTAATAATGCTGCTTCGGAAACCGATCGATTTCATGGTGGCGATCTTGCCATTCATCTCAATGATATCGCCCACATTTACCGGTTTTTCAAAAGAGAGGATAAGGCCGCTTACCAGGTTGTTTACCAACCCCTGCAAGCCCAGGCCGATACCTACGCCCAGGGCGCCGATAATGATGGTAATACGATCCATAGGAATGCCTGCTGCGGCAAAGGCAAGAAACAGGCCCGCGCTGATGATGAAGATGCGTATGAGTAAGATCCAGCTGCCCAGGTTTACCCTTTTTCTTTTTTCTTCGCTTTGCTGTACGCCTACCGGCTCGGATGCAAAGGCCGAGATAAGTTGCGACAGGAACATGGAGCAAAGCAGGATAAGCACAAATACCACTATGCCCATAATGCTAAAGGTGTAATTGCCTAAAGTGCGCTCTTGCCGTAAATATTCGTTAAACGGATCGGAGAGCTGCCGGAAACCATAAAAATTGCGGCCTACCAGCACTGCCCAGCCTATGACCAGCAATACGTAAAATATGGCCGGCATGCGGTTGCCTACCTTATTAAAGTTGATGTAGAACAGATCTTTGCCAGGGTGCTTAAACACCTGCGATATAAGGTTGAGCCCTTCGTTGATGAGCCTTACCACCCACAGAAATACGATGGCAATAACCACGCCCATATAACCGCTGATGAGGAACGTTTTGGAAAGGTTAAGCCTGCCATAGGTGTTAAGAACAGCCGAAATGAGCTCGAACAGGAACACAAAAGAGATAAAATAGAGAATGTATTTTTCTTTTAGCTCCTGCTTGCGGCCTTTGACCAGGATAAAACCGGTATACAGCACGCCTGTTACAGATAGCCCGAGCATAAAAAGGCGCCCCGGCCTGGAGGCCTGCAGTATCATATTATCGAGGCCGGCCAGCAAAAACAGTATATCGATCATAATCCAGAACTGCATCCAGTACCGGGTAATATAACCCCGGAAAACAAAGGCCAGGCATATGGCTGCGCCAAGCCACACCATAAAGCTGAAAATAAAGGGCGGGTTGGGGAAGATGAACTGGAATATACAAAGGCACAGCAGCGTGGCAGATAGCAATGGATTGCGTACAATAAGCTGGTTCGAATAATCGGCATTGAGTATGCCCTCGTGCTTTAATTGCGCTTTGAGCGATCGGAGGAAATAGAAGCAAGCGCAGAGCAGTACTACCCAAAGCAACAGGTTGGGCAGGTAGTCTTCGAGGTAAAAACGGAACATCATCCATTCTTTCTCGCGCGAAAACTGAAGTATGTCTTTAAATGGGCGGTGGCCCAACGGAGGGGTCCATATGTTGGCAAACTCGCGGTCCAGGGCCTGCGCCGATAATTTTTTACTGTAGATGTCTATGTCTTCTGCCCGCGCCTGTATTTCAAAAGAGAGCAGGTCTACCTTTATTTGCAGCGCCTGCACATTGGCAATAGCCAGCCTCAAAACACTATCGGTAGGTTTAAGTTCCCGGGCCGTCATTACTATTTTTTGCATGCGCTTAACCACTTCTTCCGAATCGGTGGGCAGGTAAAAAAAGGCGCTGTCGATCACCAGTGAGTCTATCTTATTGGCAAAGTAGGTGAGCTTGTCGGAGTAGGTGTTGAGGTGTTTTTTATGAATCGCGATCCTGTTGGACAGCTCGGTGAGAATGGCCGCCGACACGGCCAGGTTGCGCTGCGTTTGGTAAGAGCCTGTGTTGGTAAAAATGCCGTCTTTCACAATTTCGAGCGCATCCTGCGCTTTTTGCAGCGCAGATTTGATGCTGGAGGTATCTACCCCGTTTTTAAGAAATATACGGGCTTGCTGGTTGGCGCTTTTAATGCTCTCGTGCAGGGCCTGTTGCCTTAGCGTAACCTGCTCCGAACGGTAATCGTCTGCCCCTTCCTTTGCTATAATCGCCATCCGGGTCTTAATGGCCTGTACCGAATTGCGGGCAACGGTGTCTTTATGCAATAGGCTGGAGTCGGCAGGAGCTGCATCCTGGGCGTAGAGGGATGTGCCAATGAGCAGGCCAATTATAAACAATACAAAATACTTCATACAGATGGGGTGGTGGAATAGCAATAACGGAGTATATAGTAACCCAGCCTTCTAAAGCAGTGGTTAATAAATATTTCCATATTTAAAGATATACCATTGGAGGGATAAGGCCAAAATGAAGGTAGGGTGCTGTGTCTTTAACAGCAATATCCCCGGCTGTTTGGCCAGGGATATTGCAAGGGGAGGATCAATGGTACAGGCAATGCCTGCAATGTGTTTACTTATTTAACTCGGTAGCCAGGCTTTTTATGGTTTCATCGGCATGCGATTTGGCGATTTTGCCCAGCTTGGTTTTAAAGTTTTTGCCCAGGCTCATATTGGCCACCGAGCGCATGGCTACTTTGAGCACACCGGGGTCGTTATCGTCCAGTATACGGTCCAGCACTGCCGATGCGTCGGCGCTTTTGAGTTTTTGCGCACCATAGGCTGCGGCTACTCTTACTGCCGTAAACTTGTTGGTAGCAGCATTGCTGATAATGTCTTTTACCTCATCGTGGTTAATGTAGCCGGCCAGGTAAGCGGCTTTAACCGCCAGGTTTTCGTCGTTGCCATTAATGAGCTCGGTTAGCAGCGGTAATGCTGCTGCTCCAAACTTGGCAGCGCCGGCGGGGTAGTCCAGTTCATCCTGTCGCAGAAACTGGATCACCATTTCGTTCAAACTTGTATTTGGCATAATCTTTTTAGGTTAATAGGTTATAGGGGAATGGTAGAGCCGTTTCCGATCATGGTATTGATTTCGGTATTGATAAGATCGGGCGGCGGATTGGTAATGTTAAACGTACCGTTTCCGGTCATGAGGCGGTTGTTGTCGCTTACATGGCTCAAGCCTAATACGTGTCCCAGCTCATGCCCCAGTGTCCACCGCGATGCGGTTCTGACCACCACGGCTCCCGGGCGCCCGCTGGGGTGTGCTGCACAACCATTGTAGCCGGGCACCGTGCTTCTTACATAATACACCACCAGGTCGTTGGCGCCTACAAAATTGCGGTTGCCAAAAAGAGTGGTTTGCTCTGCTGTTACGGTACCCATGGTGCAGCCGCCTACGTCCACATCGTTGAGCGAAGGCAGGTTCAGGTTTTCGGTGGTGGCCCAGTCTACCCTTACCGCGGCCATAGCATACACTTCCTGCATGGCTGCAAACTGCTCGTTAAGGGTAAATGAGGTAGGGGCTACCAGGCATTTTACATGCACCCTTACCCTTTCTTTTAACACCCTGGCGCCTGCGGTAGGGCTCCAGTAAATGCTGCCGTGCCGGAAATTGGAAATGCGGGCCGCGCCGCCGTATACCACCATCTCATCTGACAGGGGGTAGCCGAGTGCGCTTTTTTCCCAGCCCAGCGATGCCCATAGCTGCCTGATGGCGCCGTGTACTTCCCAGGCACCGGTAGAAGGGCTCCAGTAAATGCTGCCGCCCTGGAAGTGGTTGTAGCGGCCTACACCATCGGGGCAGGTGCTTTCGTTGGTGAGCGGGTAACCCAGGAAACTTTTTTCCCAACCCAGCGCGGCATATTTGGCTCTTATGGAACCGTGTACTTCCCAGGCGCCGGTAGAGGGGCTCCAGTAAATGCTGCCACCCTGGAAGTGGTTGTAGCGGCCTATGCCATCGGGGCAGGTGCTTTCGTCGGTAAGGGGATAGCCGAGAAAACTTTTTTCCCAACCCAGCGATTGCCACCTGGCTCTGATAAGGCCATGTACTTCGTGGGCGCCGGTGTTGGGATGCCAGTAAATAGATCCGTTGGCATAATGCTGGTAAGCGCCCACACCATCGGGGCACTTGTTAATGCCTGTGAGCGCGGGGCCCAGCCATCCTGCTGCACCGCCCAGCGAGCTGTACTTGGCAGAAATGGGGTGCAGGAAAATGTTGGGCGGCAGGTGCGGCTCCAGGACGAGTTTTTCTGTTGCGACTCTTTCCATGTTGATTTGATTTTAAAGTTGATAAATGGTTAAAGTGGAACCAATATTAAGATATTGAAGTCTTCTATAGGGGTATGGCCGGGTGAATGGCAGGGATGAATTTGTAGATGGTGGAGATGAGTTCGCAAGTGGTTGTGATCGGGCCTGATTTTGATTGGTGAAGCATGGCGCAAAATTCAAATAACAGGATGTGGCAATGTGTTAGTTTAATGTTTGATTAGTTTGTATAAAATGAGTATATTAATAGAGAATTAATCTGTGCACTCATAACGTGTACCTTTTCTAAGGTTGCAGGTGAGGCGGGCGTATTCCTTTTTTTAACCTTAAAAGAAAAAGTATGAAACAGCTTGCTACAGTTCTGTTATTAACCACTCTGTCTTTTCAGGTGCATGCCCGCCAGAAATTTATTGTGTTTTACAGCGACAAGGGCCATTTGCCAGTTGGGTATAACCAGCAACCGCCTGCATCATTGAGCCAAACGGCACAGGAGAAAAGGATAAAGGAGGAGATTGGGGTAGATTATTACGATATGCCCGTGGCCGTAGCGTATAACAGCAGCTTAGAGGCAGCAGGTGTTAAGGTGCTCCGGTGCTCTAAATGGCTGAATGCGGCCCTGGTAGAAACAGATCTTTCCGCGGCAGCGCTGCAAGCCATTCAGCCGGCCATTGTAAAAGTAGTGGTGGCCGATTGGGGGCAGCAAACGCCAACCTCGGAGGATAAGACCTTTATCAACATTGCGCCTCCTCCTCCCTATACCCCAGCATTGGCCAAGACCTCTGCTATCGATTACGGATTGGCTACCCCGCATAACCAGTTGTTGAACATTGGCTGCCTGCACGATATGGGGTATACCGGCAAGGGCGTAAGTATTGCTTTTCTGGATGCTGGATTTTCCGGTATGGATACGATTTCGCATCTGTATAATTTCCGGAGCCATAACAGGCTTTTGGCCACCTATGATTTTTGGGATGGCGCGGCCAATGTTTATCATAAGTCTAATCATGGGACATATGTGGCTAACTACATTTTGTCGGATAAGCCAGGTGTTTTTGTAGGCACCGCTTATGAAGCCAGTGCTGCATTTGCACTTACTGAAAATGTAAATACAGAAACACTACAGGACGAATTTTATTTTGTAGCAGGACTGGAATGGGCCGATAGCCTGGGCGTTGATATTGTAAGCGCTTCTTTATCCTACAAAAATTTCGATAATGCGCTGCATAATTACAAATATTCGGATATGGATGGTAAGACTGCGATTTCGACACGGGGGTGCCGGATTGCGGCAGCGAAAGGATTGTTGGTGGTGAACGGGATTGGAAATAGTGGATTTCTCGGGGCACCTTCGGATGCCGACAGTGTGTTAAGTGTAGGGGGCTCGAATAATAATGGTGTATATGACCAGATATCTTCTTACGGCCCGGCATATGACGGACGTGTTAAGCCTGATGTGGCAGCGCAAACGATATCGATATATGGAATAGGGGATGATGGGAAGGATGTGTTTATGAATTATGGTGGCACCTCTTCTTCAACTCCAATGGTAGCGGGCCTGGCCGCCTGCCTTAAACAGGCTTATCCGGCTGCAACCAATGTTCAGCTTATACAAGCGATCAGAAAGAGTGGCAGCCGTGCTTCTAATCCCGATAAATATATTGGCTACGGTGTGCCCGATGCGTGCAAAGCCAAAGATATACTGGGGCAAATACTAAATACAGAAACGGTGCGGGCCAACGATGTTGCGTTACAGTTGTTTCCCAATCCTGCCTATAACATGCTTTACCTGCAATGCGGAGCGGTGTTGAAAAGTATTTCCATTCTGTCGGTAACCGGCCGGGTAGAGAAAATGATGAGTGCTGATCAAACTGCGGTAAGTATGGACATCAGCAACCTGCCTCCCGGAACGTATTTTGCTGCTGTTACATTAAAGAACGGGCAAAGTAAGGTGTTGGAATTTATTAAGCAATAACCGGGTAGTATAGTGTGTGCAACTCCCAAATAGGGATATTCGTTTGAAGAATACTACGGGTGGAAGTCATGAACTAAAAAATCCCCAACTTTTGTTGGGAATTAATTGTATGCCCAGAACGGCATTAACAAGTGTGTAAATCAATTGACTGTAGTTTTTTGGGTATGATCAAGGCCTTCAATGATTTTTCTATCTTGGATTTTTGATTTCCCTTCTTTATTTTATTGCTAGAAATGACTTCAAACATACTCAGCAATAAAAATACTTCTTACAGATTATCAACCACCAATTACATCTGTAATTGCTACAATCCACCAACTGCCCTCATAACCGTTTTTTGAACATGGAATCATCTGGTTAGATGAGGCTGAAAGGTATGAGTGGCCAGAATTCATCCTTTCGGGTGATATGTACAGTAGCTGAGCCAATATAATTTTGTTGGAGTCAGATACAGCAAAGCACGGATAGGCAGGCAAGCAACCTGGATATTCGGCGGTTTGGATTGGCATTTATCCGGTCAGCTTTTAGCAATCCGGCAGGTAACAGTATTGCTCAACAGCAGCATCCCATTGATGTTCTTTTAATACTGCGTGGTGGCCGCCCTACCTGCGCCTGGCCTGTTATGGTACAAAGGCAATGGCAACCTGAATTTCGCTGATGGCTGATGTGTATCCCTGAAATAGTACAGGGAGCTTTTTTAAATTTTTAAACACTCTTTCTATGAAATCTATGATGATGAAGACTGGTGTAGCCGCCATGTTATTATTTTCTCTTTATTCCTGTAAAAAAAACAATGAACCTACAGCCCCGGTTGCGCAACAACAAACCAATAAGGTTTCCTCAGCAATAAGCGCAGGAGATTGGGAAAATTTCAAAAATAAATACAATGTTGTTGGAACCTTCGATGGTACTATCAGATTGGGCATATGGCTGGATCCGGTAACCAGTACAAAAGACCGGTCTTTTGTAGATCAGTTCGGCTGTAATTCAGGAGGGGGCATATGCGATTGGATTGTTGTTAGTGGCAGCAGCAGCTATAACGGCTCCCTGACCCCCAATCCGAATACCGGTCAGATAGCCAGTGGATTTGCCAATGTCAAGTTAAGCGTTGACGGCAACGGAGGCCTTATCCTGGCTATTTCCAGGCTGGAGCTTGCAAATGCAACCCGGCAGCAACTGGATAACTCTGCTACATTCGAAATCGGTTCAGATATGCTTGTAAAACAAGAAATAAGGGCAGCACTTTCATTACCTCAGGGTACTGTTATCTCAGAAGGCGTTTATAATATGTCGCTGGATCAATCAGGATCTTTCTACTACGTGGTATTTTAAACTTTTATGTCAATAAAATAAGTATAAGCGAGGCTTCTCAGGTAACCAAGCCGTCCTGCTTATTTATTGTTCTTTCTTGTAATAATAATGCTCATTCGCAATACGGCGGATGGGCATTATTGGTATAAGGGAAGGGTGTGGATAGCGGGCAGGCTACCGGTAGTTTAGAAAAAGAAAAAACCCCTGTAAATCATGTATTTACAGGGGTTTTTTGTAGTGCCCAGAACTGGATTCGAACCAGCACACCCTTGCGGGCGCTGCGACCTGAACACAGTGCGTCTACCAATTTCGCCATCTGGGCAACAGGTTCCGTGTTTCAGG
>JAVBJN010000042.1:0-10765 GCA_031546985.1 Chitinophagaceae bacterium | reverse complement strand
CAGCTACAAAATGATGGCTCCGGGTAAAACCCATGTCTATATTGTGCATATCGCTGGCAGCCGCGTTGGGAAAATGAGCGTAGTAAGTATAAACGGGTTGCATCTGGCTGTGCAAGCCATACCCCAGCGATACGCTGTTTGCGGCGTTAATGTTCCAGCGCAGCCCTGCACGAGGCTCCAGGCTTTTGTTTTGGTTTAGAAACAGGTATTGCGCGTGCAGGCCCACATTGAGCACCAGCGCATCGGTAAACTTGTGCCGCGCCTCGGCGTATGCCTGCAGCAGATCGGTATAGCCCTGGTAATCCCAGCGGTGCTGCCACGCTTTGGAATATTGCTTGCTGCTGTCTACCAGGTTGCTGTGGATTACATTGTTGAGGATGCCGAATTTAACCGTGGTGCGGTTGCTGATCTTGCTATTGATATACCAATGCGTTAAGATGTTGCTGTTGCGGAAGGTATAGCCCAGTATCTGCCGTATAGAGTCGACGGCGTAAGCCGGGCTGCGGTATACTTTATCGTGGGTAGCATCGCTGCTGCTGCCCGATATGCCCATTACCAGCCGCGAATAGGTTTTGCTGTTGAGTGTATAGTTAAGCGTTACACCTGCTACACCAACGTTGGATTTGAAATACTGGTCGCGGTCGTTTTCGCCATAAATCTCATTGGGCCGCTCGGTAAGGGTAGATACAATGAGGTCTATTTTGCTTAAACCGCCAATTCCCCAAACCGATACATTGAATTTATCATTTACCGGAAAGTTGAGCCGCAAAGCCGCATCCTGGTAGTTGGGTACCGAGCTGGTGCCTATTTTAATATTTAGCCCCTGGAACAGCCGGAGGGTAGAGTAGCGGTAAGTAAACAGGAAAGAAGAACCTTGCTTCCTGGAAATGGGCCCTTCGGCAGCTACTTCTGTACCCAGAATACCCAGTTGGGCGCTTACCTCGTACTTCTCACTGTTGCCATTGCGCATTTTAAGGTCAAACACACCCGCTACTGTATTGCCGTACTCGCCAGGAAAAGCGCTGGTCAGAAAGTCGGAATTGGCCAGGGTCTTATTGTTGAGAATGGTAACCGGGCCGCCAGATGTGCCTGCTACTGCAAAGTGGTTGGGATTGGGTATGTCTATATCTTCCAGCCGCCACAGCAGGCCCGAAGGCGAGTTGCCCCGCACAATAATATCGTTGCGGGAATCGTCTGCTCCCTGCACTCCGGCAAAGTTAGAAGCCATGCGCGCCGGATCTTGCCTGCTGCCCGCATAGCGTTCGGTTTCGGCCACATCAAAGCTGCGGGCGCTTACGGTGGTCATTTCGTTGGTGGCGTTAAGCCTGTTTTCTGTTTTGGCGCTGATCAGTACTTCTTTGGCTTGTCTTACCAGTTCTTCCATTTGCAGGTTCAGCACCACTTCTTTGCCCGATGTAACCTGCACATTTGGGATTAGCAGTGGCTGGTAGCCGAGGTAAGTAACCCGAATGGTATGTTTGCCCACCGGTACCTTCTCCAGCCGGAACCTGCCCGATGCATCGGTTTGTGTACCCAGCGCTTGCCCGGGCACATCGGCAATGCTAATGCTGGCTCCAATGAGCCGGATATGGCTTTCTTTGTCAGATACATCCCCCTTTACCACCTGCACTGGCGTTTGCCCGTAAACGGCTCCTGCGCTGATGCAAAACAGCAGTAGGCAAATAGTATGGGTAAACGCAGATCTGGAAAAAAGAGGGTACAAATGCTTCATTGCGTAATGGTTTAACGGCAAGTGCTTTACTTGTTGCTAAATGTTAATATAAATGTAATCTTTTGCACCTGCAAGCTTGCGACAAGGATGGCTGTAAAAAATGCTATCTGCATGATTTCAAGAGGTTAACAGCTGGGCAATATTGTAGCAGTGACAATTTTAAACACATAAAAAAGGCCATACTTGCAAAAAAGCGTGTTTAGCCGCATAACAAGTGCCGGAAATGTGTGCGAACCGTCTTATCTTTGCGCGGCGTATCAAAATAATCCGCGCGTTAAGTAATGGTTATTATCCTCATCTTCTTTTTCGGACACTGGTTCTTATCATTGTTCTTCCACACCTTCTTTTTGCACAGGTTTGCATCCCACCAGATGTATACCACAGGTGCTAAACGCGAAAAACTGTTTTACTTCCTTACCTGGTTTATGCAGGGATCTTCGTTCCTCATTCCCCGGGCTTATGCAGTAATGCACCGTATGCACCACGTGTACAGCGATACCGAACAAGATCCGCACAGCCCGCATTTCTTTAAGGATGTGTGGCAGATGATGATGCACACCCGCGATATCTATAACAACTTCCTGACTGGCAGAAACCTGCCCGATGCACAGTTTACCGAAGGGTACCTGCCCATTTGGCCTACACTGGACCGTATAGGCGATCATTGGGGTACCCGTATCGTATTTATCAGCGGTTATATTGCTTTTTATGTGGCATTTGCCCCCAGTCTCTGGTGGTTCCTGCTGCTGCCTATCCACTTCCTGATGGGGCCTATCCAGGGCGCTATCGTAAACTGGTGCGGTCACAAATACGGTTATGCCAACTACGATAATGGCGACCATTCTAAAAACTCTGAGCCCTGGGGCGTATTCCTGCTGGGTGAGCTGTTTCAGAACAACCACCATAAATACGGTACATCACCCAACTTTGCCAAAAAATGGTACGAGTTTGATCCTACCTACGCTGTAATGAAAGTAATGCACTGGACCCGCATCATCAGGTTGAAACCTGTGACGATCCAATAACATCGCTTGTAATAATATTGAAACATCCCATACCGGTAAGCTGGTATGGGATGTTTGCTTTTTACCCGTTTATAGCTGTTATACTTATCGCATCACCTGTAGTTTCAGGGTTTCTTTTCTACCGTCGGAGGTGCTGAGGGTTACAAAATATAGCCCCGGCACAAGGTCTGCTGTTGAAATGATGATGTTGCCTTTAAGCAGGTCGTCTTGGGTAAGATTAAGCTGGTACATGATTTTTCCGGTAATATCGGTAAGGGAGACCGCCCCACCGCTGCTGTGAATAGGTTGGTAAGCAAGCAGCGCCTGGTTGGTAGCAGGGTTGGGGTATATAGAAAGCGCTGCGAAAGAATAAGATTGTTCCTGAAGGCTTAATACCGCCGCCATTTGGTTGCTGTTGAGCACCGCACTATCTTTTGCCGTATAACCAATAAGCATTACAATAGCGCGCAGCTTACTGCGATCCCAGGCCGGGTTAAGCGGCAGCACTATGGTTTGCGAATAAGATTGGTTGTGCAGCATATCCTTAGGCAGCAATCCCTTTATGCCACCGGGATGGGGTGCTACCATCCTGGCTACCCGGTTGTAATACATCTCTGCCGCAGGAATGGGGTTGGGTTTGTTTTCGAAACCGCCCATAGGTCCGCCAGCTCCTCCGGCATAAAAATTGGCCTGTTCCCAGCCTTTCATGTCTTTGTGCACACCATTTTCGGTAAGCACTACTGCCAGTCGCATATCGCCGTGCAGGTCTATTGCCGGTACAATGGTAGTGGTTACATTCAGCTTATTGCCGGTAATTTCGGTTTTCATTTGCAGGTCTGCAAAGCCAAAATATTGCATCTGTTTAAGCGCTTCGGTAAAGAACACATCTGGCGCTACATTCATTCTTCTGTCGAAGAGGAAATAGGGTACAAAATTCCAACGCAACTTAAACAGGTAATCATCGTAATCGGCCACCACCATCGAGTCCATCCGGTGTTCGGATATCAGGCAGGCTTCGGCATAATCGCCACCTTTTAATGCATCCAGAAAAGCTATACCCCTGGTACCCTGGTCGCACCAGGAGCCGGTACCTTCTTCTATCAGCAGTTTTTTCTTAGGCATAAAAGCGGCGCCCTGCAGCAGTGTGCGCAGGCTATCGTTGTTGTGCACATTATCGCCAGCCAGCTCTACCCACATTTTAACCTGGTGGTTGCCCACGGAGGTTACGGTATAAGGCACTGTGTGCATAAAATTCATGGTGTCGAAAGGGGCAATGCTTACACCTGTAATGGTTGCATTGGCAACCGGACCATTGTCTACGGTGTACTTGATGTCGAAAGCGCTCACGTTATCCAGCCCATAGTTCATAACAGTACCACCAAAGGAGAAAGGCTCGTTTTGGGTTTGAAAGAGTCGTAGACTGTCATCCGGTATTATGCGTTTGAGTTTAAGGTCCCTGGCCGCCGGTGCAAATACTTTTATGTTGTCTACAGCCCATCCCGCCTGCGTATTGGTGTAGCGGTAAGCCATTCTTACCTTGTTGTGGTTGGCGTAGGCCGAGATGTCTACAAAGTAAGTTTTGTAAATATTCAGGTTGGTATTGGCAGGTACATCCTGCACCACATGCCAGGTAGCGCCACTATCGATAGAGATTTCTACCGTGGCCGATTCCGGCGTGCCATTAAAAGCCACTTTCTGGAAATAGCAATCGTATTGCAGCCATACGTTATTGTGCCCCGTCATATTCATAACCGGGCTGGCCATAAACGCGTCTCCGTTACCGGTAGCTGCCGCCGCTTTGGTCACATCGGGGGCGCAAAGACAAGTGAGGTAAGGATACCCTGCGCGGAACGGGACCGGAGCACTGTATACGTGTTGCCAATCGGTAATGTTATAGCCGGGGTAGGACTCGAAATCCTGTTGGAGAAAAGTGGTTTGCTGCGCATAAGTAGCCCAGGTGCAGCAAGAAAGGAAAAACAAGGTAAAGATCTTTTTCATGAAAGGATGTTTTCGGATGGATAAAACATTGACATCAGAAAGCCCATAGAACAGCAAAGGCCAGATAGTCTTTGTTGTATTGTAAATATAAAAATATTAGTTGGATGGTTTGTGTCTCTCCCTTTACCAGAAACAAAATAGCCTCCGCACTGCTGCGGAGACTATTGCCAATATTGGGTTAAAGAATGTTTATGAAGGAAGCGGGTAGGTATGCAGCCAATTCTTAAGCGTGTTTGAAATAGCAGGCGCTTCTACCAAAAAGCCATCGTGGCCAAAAGCAGAGCCTATCACTTCAAAACTGGCATTGGGTATATGCTCGGCTATTAACTGCTGTTCGGCCAATGGGCACAGCTGGTCGCTGTCGATACCTATGATTAAGGTAGGCTGGGTAATCGTTTGCAGGGTGTTCTGCACCGAGCCGCCCCTGCCGCGGCTTATGTTGTGGCTGTCCATCGCTTTGCCCAGCAACCAGTAGCTGTAGGCATTAAAACGGTTTACCAGCTTTTGCCCCTGGTAGTCGATGTAAGAAGATGCTTTGAAGTGGTCGAGTTTTTCGGGGTCTTCATCTGTTTGCTGGCGCACAAAGGCCTCGTAGTGCCGGTAAGTAAGCATGCCTATGGCCCTGGCGGCTTTGAGCCCTGCGGCGCCTGCATTGGCCTGGTTGTGCTGCCAGGTTTGGTCTGCGGCAATGGCCAGGCGCTGTGCGGTATGTATGGCTATGCCCCAGGCGCTTTCCTGCGGCGAGGTGGCAATCAAAAACAGGTTGCGGATGCGGTTTTTCTCCATCAGGCTCCATTCCAGCGCCTGGTAACCGCCCATGCTGCCACCCATGAGCAGGTAAATGCTGTCTATCTCCAGGTGCTCGCGCAGCAGGATATGCGCCTGCACCATATCACGAATGGTGAGCTGTGGAAAGCTGTGGTGATAAGGCGCTCCCGTTTCGGGGTTTACCTCCATAGGGCCGGTGCTGCCATAACAACTACCAATGATGTTGGCACAAACGATAAAATGATGCGCAGGGTCTATGACGCAACCTTCGCCAATCATGCCGGGCCACCAGTCGGCCGCGTCGGAGCTGGCCGTAAGCGCATGGCATATCCACACCACATTGCTGCGGTTGGGGTTGAGTGTGCCCCAGGTATGGTAGCCGATCCGGATTTCCGGAAGCGAACTGCCGTTTTCCAGTGTAAAAGGCGAAGTAGAAATAAATTGCTGCATCTGGTTCTTTTAGTCAGGAATGTAAAGTAAAAGCGTTCAGCCATTACATTTGTGCAAACAAAAGTACATGCCTACCATAACATTAAAAAGAGTAGCCGGACAATTTGGTTTTGACGCGGCCGATGAACTGGGGCACATTATACCGATAGATGCCAGCCCCGAAATGGGTGGTGAGAACTACGGCGCAAGGCCCATGCAGCTGCTGCTCATGGGTTTGGGTGGTTGCAGCGGCATCGATATTCTCAATATTCTGCGCAAGCAAAAGCAGGAAGTGCAGGACTTTGACATGCGCATTGAGGCAGATAGAGAACCGGGCAAAGAACCTTCTATCTGGGCCAATGTAAAGCTGGTGTTTGAACTTACCGGCGATATAGACCCTGCCAAAGCGCAAAGAGCTGTAGACCTGTCTATGGATAAATACTGCTCGGTAGCCGAAACCCTGCGCCGCGCAGGAGGCAATCTGAGCTGGGAGGTAGTGGTAAAGAACCCTGCCGTATAAAACAACGCTGTTCATTGTAAACTGTATAAAACTAAACCCATGCAACATCCCATTACAAAAGCCATCCGGATCCAAACCGGACGTACGGAAGAAATGGAGCACTCGGTGCCTCTGTTCTTAACCAGCAGCTTTTGTTTCGACGATGCGGAATCTATGCGCGCCGCATTTGCCGATGAAACGGACGATAATATTTACAGCCGTTTCAGCAATCCCAATGTGCAGGAACTGATCGATAAAATGTGTGCCCTCGAAGGTGCCGAAGATGGTTATGCCACCGCATCGGGTATGAGCGCTGTATTTGCCTCTTTTATGGCCTTGCTCAAACAGGGCGATCACCTGCTGGCCTGCAGTTCTATTTTTGGCAGCACGCATACCATCATTACCAAATACCTGCCCAAATACGGTATTGAATACACTTACGTGCCATCGGATGATGTAGCAGCCTGGGAAGCGGCTATTAAGCCCAATACCAAAATGATTTACCTGGAAACACCTACCAATCCCGGGCTGGATATTATAGATCTGAAAGCGGTGGGGGAACTATCGGCTAAGCATAACCTGATTTTTAATGTAGACAACTGTTTTGCCACGCCTGTAAACCAGCGCCCGATTGAGTATGGCGCCGATCTGGTGGTGCACAGTGGCACCAAATGGATGGACGGGCAAGGCCGTGTGCTGGGTGGTGTGGTTGTGGGCAAGGCTGCATTGATCAAAGAGATTTACCTGTTTTGCCGCAGCAGCGGGCCCGCATTGTCGCCGTTTAATGCCTGGGTGCTGAGCAAGAGCCTGGAGACCCTGGATGTGCGCATGGAGCGCCACTCCGGCAATGCCTTGCACATTGCGCAAGCGCTGGAAAAGCATGAGAAGATTAGCTGGTTAAAATATCCTTACCTGCCCAGCCATCCGCAATATGCCATTGCAACGCAGCAAATGCAGAATGGCGGCGGTATTGTATGTTTTGAGCTGAAAGGCGGGTTGGAGAGCGGCCGTAAATTTCTGGATGCATTAACCATGTTGTCGCTTACGGCCAACCTGGGCGATAGCCGCAGCATTGCCTCACACCCGGCAAGCACTACGCATGCCAAATTATCGGAGGCAGAGAGACTGGCGGTAAATATTACCCCTGGGCTTATCCGCATCTCTGTGGGATTGGAACATAAAGATGATATTCTGCATGATATTGTGCAGGCATTGGAGCAGTGCTAGCTTTCGACAGACCTTGTTGAAGCCAAAAGTGAAAGGTGAAAGGACGCGAAGTCCTGTCAGGCGCCTATCCCGCCATTGCGGGACGTAGCTCCTGCCAGGTCTGAGCATATGATCCAATAAAAAATCCGGGTTCTAGGCCCGGATTTTTTTATGATTAGCACAAGAGCGTTACTCCATTTGTTTTTGCATGGCAAACATAAGGTCTCTTAACCTGGCGGCTTCCATAAAGTCGAGATCGCGTGCTGCTTTGTCCATCGCTTTTTTGGTTTTTTCGATGGCTTTTTTCAGGTCGTTTTTACTGGTGTATTCTACCTGGTCTTCGGCCGCGATAGAAGTGGTTTCTGGTGTGGCATAAGGATTCTTCGGATCGTACCTTTTAATATCGAGCACGCCGGTTTGCCCCATAATCTGCTCTATCGATTTTTTAACCGTAGTAGGCGTAATACCATGCTCCTCGTTGTGTTTCATCTGTTTTATCCGGCGGCGGTTGGTTTCATCGATGGTGCGTTGCATACTATCGGTAATCTTATCGGCATAGAAGATAACCAGTCCATCGGCATTACGGGCTGCACGGCCAGCGGTTTGGGTTAAGGAACGCTCATCGCGCAGAAAACCTTCTTTATCTGCATCGAGAATGGCCACCAATGATACCTCCGGCAAATCAAGCCCTTCCCGCAGCAGGTTTACACCCACCAGCACATCAATATTGCCCAGGCGCAGATCGCGCAAAATTTCTACCCGCTCCAATGCGTCAATTTCACTGTGCAGGTACCTTGATTTAATATTGATGCGTTTCAGGTATTTGTCCATTTCCTCACTCATGCGTTTGGTGAGTGTGGTAACCAGCACCCGGTCGCCTTTTTTAATGCGGTTGTCCACCTCTTCCAGCAGGTCGTCGATCTGGTTGTAGCTGGGGCGCACTTCAATGGGCGGGTCCAGCAGTCCGGTAGGGCGTACCACCTGCTCTACCACCACACCTTCGGTATGCTCCAGCTCATATTTGCCCGGTGTAGCGCTTACAAAAATGGTTTGGTTCATGAGCGTTTCAAACTCATGGAAATTCAATGGGCGGTTATCCAAAGCCGATGGCAGGCGGAAACCATAGTCTACCAGGTTTAATTTTCGGCTGCGGTCGCCACCATACATACCGCTGATTTGCGGAATGGTTACGTGGCTCTCATCAATCACCAGCAGGAAATCGTCGGGGAAATAATCGATAAGGCAGAAGGGGCGTGTGCCTGGCTGCCGCCTGTCGAGGAACCGGCTATAGTTTTCAATACCGCTGCAATAGCCCAGCTCGCGAATCATTTCCAGGTCGTAGTTTACCCGCTCCTTAATCCGCTGGGCTTCCTGTGTTTTACCGATCTTGATAAAATATTCCACCTGGCGGGCCAGCTCGTCCTGGATCTCGTGCATAATGTGGATCATTTGGTCTTTCGGCGCCATATACAGGTTGGCCGGGAAGATGGCAGCATTATCCAGCAGTCCAATCCTTTTGCCGGTTTCCGGGTCAAAACTTTCAATCTCTTCAATCTCATCGCCAAAGAAGCTAAAACGGTAGGCATAGTCTACATAAGGCAGGTTAATGTCTACCGTATCGCCTTTTACCCGGAAAGTACCCCGTTTAAACTCAATATCGCTGCGGCTGTACAGCGAGTTGACCAGGTTGTGCAGAAAAGCGTTGCGGCCTACTTCCTCGCCCTGGTTTACCCTAATGATACCATTGGCGTATTCGGTAGGGTTACCCATACCATAAATGCATGATACCGAGGCCACTACAATAATATCTCTCCGGCCACTCAGCAGGTTGCTGGTGGCCCTGAGGCGCAGCTTTTCCAGCTCTTCGTTAATGGAGAGGTCTTTTTCGATATAAGTGCCCGAAACCGGCATGTAAGCCTCAGGTTGGTAGTAATCGTAATACGATACGAAATATTCTACCGCATTGTTGGGAAAAAACTGGCGGAATTCGCCATAAAGTTGTGCCACCAGGGTTTTATTGTGGGTTAAAACCAGGGTAGGCTTATCTACCGCCTGTATCACATTGGCCGCGGTAAAAGTCTTACCAGAGCCGGTTACGCCCAGCAATGTCTGGTAAGGATCGCCATTCTGTACGCCCTCAATAAGCTGGCGGATGGCTTCCGGCTGGTCGCCCGCCGGTTGGTATGGAGATATTAGTTCAAATGCCATATGTGTTGGGTCGGGGTTCTTTTGTTAAAAACTTTTATATTTGCCCCCTCCTAAAAACAAAAATATGCATTACAGAGAAATCGTTGCTGTATCCGGACTGAGCGGACTGTATCAACTGCTGGCTACTAAAGCCGATGGCGCCATCGTACGTAACCTTGAAGATAAATCTACCCGTTTTGTTAGCGCCCGTATACACAATTTTACTCCTCTGGACAGTATTGAAGTGTACACTACCGGTGAGAATGTACGTTTGCAGGATGTATTCAACAGCATGAAAGCAAATGAAGGTAAAGTTGAAACCCTGAACCCTGCAAAGGCAGACGGAAAGGCCATCAAAGCATACTTCAAAGCTGTTTTTCCGGAGTTTGACGAAGAAAGAGTTTACGCGAGCGATATGAAGAAAATGATCAAATGGTTTGAATTGCTGAAAGCCAATGATCTGCTGAACTTTGAAGAAGAAGCTGCCGAAGTGGTTGCCGGAGAAGAAGCTCCTGTAGCTGTAGAGGCAGAAGCTGAAGCTGCTTCTGAAGAAAAGCCAAAGCGTGCTCCCCGCAAGAAGAAAGAAGAAGGTACCGAAGAAGCAACCGTTGCTGGTGAAGAAAAGCCAAAGCGTGCTCCTCGCAAGAAGAAAGAAGATACACCTGAATAGTCTTAAGGATAAGATCGTTAAAGCAGAAGGCCTCCCACTGGGAGGCCTTCTTTATTGCCTAAAGCGTTTTTGTCATCCTGCAACGCGAGGTAGGAGCGGAACCTGTTTCCTGAAGGGATGCTGCTCCCTGGGGGGCAGCATGACAGTGGAATGATTTGTCATCCTGCGCCGCGAGGCAGGAGCTGAAGCAGGCTCTGTTATAGGAAATATGTTTTGTGCTGAAGGGATGCTGCTCGGTGGGGGGCAGCATGACAGTGGAATGATTTGTCATC
>JAVBJN010000082.1:0-12500 GCA_031546985.1 Chitinophagaceae bacterium | reverse complement strand
TTTATAGCGCTTATCGGGTGTGCCGTCCTTTTTAGTATGTTTTGCGGCACTGCCGCTATCCTGAACGCTGGCCCCAGCTACCGACCCATCGGCCTTCTTCTCAGCGGGAGGCGCCTTTTTCTCAGGCGCGGGCTTGGTTGTAGTCTTGGGAGCCGGAGCAGTTTGCGGCTGTTGGGCCATCACGCTGCCGGTAAATACGGTTGCTGCCAGGAGCAATGCAAGAATCTTTTTCATGTTCTACTAGATTTTAAGAAGTGAATCTGATACACCTTATCCAAATCCCGAACCAGAAACCAAATTTACAGCTTTGCCCCGTTAGTTTTAATCTGCTTTTAATATGAAGCGACCCTTCGACAAAGCCTGTCCCGCTCATGCGGGGCTCAGCCACCCTCTGCTCTTTGCCCTTTGCATTTTGCCTTTTCATGTCTGACGTTTCAATTTAGACCCCAGATCAGCGATCGCATTTCCGAGATCGAAAGATCATTTTCCTCAAATCAGACATCCTCACATCAGCGATCAGACATCATACTCCAGGTTGGGCCGCAACCAACGCTCTACCTCTTCTACAGACATGCCTTTACGGGTGGCATAATCCACTACCTGGTCTTTATCTATTTTACCAATACCAAAATACTTACTGCCCGGATTGGCAAAGTACCAGCCCGAAACGCTCGATGCAGGGTACATGGCCAGCGACTCTGTTAATTCAATACCGGTATGCTTACCCACTTCCAGCATATCGAACAACTTGTACTTCTCGGTATGGTCGGGACAGGCCGGATAGCCCGGCGCAGGACGAATACCGCTGTACGCTTCTTTAATAAGGTCATCGTTACTCAACACTTCTTCTGTGGCATAACCCCATATCTCTTTACGCACCTTTTCGTGCAGCAGCTCGGCAAAGGCCTCTGCCATACGATCGGCCAGCGCCTTTAACATAATAGAACTATAATCGTCGTGCTGGGCTTCAAATTCTTTTAGCTTGGCCTCAATATCGCCACCGGTGGTTACAGCAAAGCCGCCCATGTAATCGGGGTACTCACCAACTGCGGCTGGTTTAATAAAATCGGCCAGGGAGAAATTGGGCTGGCCTGCTACCTTCTTAGACTGCTGGCGCAGGAAGTTAAGCACCACCTCGCCCTGCGGCGTTTGCAACGCCACATCATTGGCCGCTACCCTACCCGCCGGAAAAATGCGCATCACCCCATTGGCCACGAGCCAGTTTTCGGAAATGATCTGCTCCAGCATCTCCAATGCTTCATTGTAAAGCCGGGTGGCTTCTACTCCCACTACCTCATCGGTAAGGATGGCCGGGAATTTGCCATGCAGCTCCCACGCAATAAAGAACGGCCCCCAGTCTATATACTTAGCGATCTCTGCCAGGCTGTAGTTATTAAACACCTGCACACCCAACTGACGGGGCTTAACGGGTTCAAAATTGTTCCAGTCTATTGCCACAGGGTTTTGATTGGCCTGGGCCAACGGCAGCAACTGCTTTACCGACCTTTTATTAAAGAAGTCTTCTTTTAGTTTAATATACTCTTCGGTGAGCTTGCCCAGGTAGCCAGGCTTGTTTTGCAGGTTAAGCAAAGTGCCCGCTACCGTTACACAACGGGAGGCATCGAGCACATGCACCACACCATGCTCGTATTCTGGTGCAATTTTAATGGCGGTATGCATACGGCTAGTGGTAGCGCCACCTATTAATAATGGAATATCAAAAGAGCGGCGCCTCATTTCTTTGGCCACATGCACCATTTCGTCGAGCGATGGGGTAATAAGGCCGCTCAGCCCTATCATATCTACATCGTGGGTTTTGGCAGCTTCCAGTATCTTATCACAGCTCACCATTACACCCAGGTCTATTACTTCATAACCATTACAACCCAGCACTACGCCCACAATGTTTTTACCAATATCATGCACATCGCCTTTTACTGTAGCCATAAGCACTTTACCGGCAGAGCTGCCTTTTTCTTTACCGGCTTCGATAAAGGGTGTAAGCACTGCCACGGCCTTTTTCATAACCCGGGCGCTTTTTACCACCTGGGGCAAAAACATTTTACCACTGCCAAACAGGTCGCCCACTACGTTCATACCATCCATGAGCGGACCTTCAATTACATCCAACGGGCGGGGGTATTGCTGGCGGGCCTCTTCGGTATCCGATTCTATAAATTCGGTAATACCATTGACCAGCGCGTGCTTCATTCTTTCCTGCACGGTATTGTTGCGCCAGGCATCGTCTTTCTTTTCTTCTTTTCCTTTGGCTTTAACCGTTTCGGCAAAGGTGATGAGCTTTTCGGTAGCGCCATTGTCATCGTTATTGCGGTTGAGGATCACATCTTCGCACAACTGGCGCAGGTTGGCCTCAATCTCGTCATACACCACCAGCTGGCCTGCGTTTACAATACCCATATCCATACCGGCCTGAATGGCGTAGTACAGAAACACGCTGTGCATGGCCTCACGCACGTGGTCATTGCCCCGGAAAGAGAATGACAGGTTACTTACCCCGCCACTTACTTTAATTAAGGGAAACTTCTTTTTCAGAATGCGGGTAGCTTCAATAAAGTCTACACCATAATTGTTGTGTTCTTCAATACCGGTGGCTACCGCAAATATGTTGAGGTCAAAAATGATGTCTTCTGGTGTAAAACCCACCTGCTGGGTAAGGATATTGTAAGCACGCTCACAAATATCTACCCGGCGCTGCATAGTATCGGCCTGGCCGTTTTCATCAAACGCCATTACAATAACCGATGCGCCATAATCCAGGCATTTAATGGCCTGCTCTATAAACTTCTCCTCCCCTTCCTTCATGGAAATGGAGTTAACAATACACTTGCCCTGCACGCACTTGAGCCCGGCTTCGATAATCGAGAACTTACTGCTGTCGATCATGATGGGAATGCGGGCAATATCGGGCTCGGCCTGCAACAGGTTCAAAAACGTAACCATGGCCAGCTCGCCATCGAGCAGGGCATCGTCCATATTTATATCCAGCACCTGCGCACCGCTCTCTACCTGCTGGCGGGCCACGCTCAGGGCATCTTCGTACTTATTGTCCTTAATTAACCGGGCAAATTTCTTGGAGCCGGTTACGTTGGTCCGCTCCCCTACATTCACAAAATTGGTTTCGGGCCTTACCACCAATGGTTCGAGCCCTGCCAAACGCAAAAACGGACGAATTATATTCTGAGACATAATGATTTTGGGTTTAAAAACACAACAGCCGGAGCAGCATAAGCCAGTCCGGCAACACTCCTACTCCGCTGCTACCAGTGGTAAAGCCCTGGGCGTAACGCCTTTTACCTGCTGCGCAATATGACGAATATGGTCTGGTGTGGTGCCGCAGCAACCACCTACAATATTTACCAGTCCTTCTTTGGCCCACTCTTCGAGGAAATGTGCAGTATCGGCCGGCTCTTCATCATACTGCCCCATAGCATTGGGCAAGCCCGCATTGGGATACGCACTTACATAGCAGGATGAGATCTGCGACAGCTCTTCGATATGCGGGCGCATCTGATCGGCACCCAGCGCGCAGTTTAACCCCACACTTAAAGGACGGGCGTGCATCACCGAAATGTAAAAGGCCTCCAGCACCTGTCCGCTCAGCGTTCTGCCGCTGGCATCGGTGATAGTGCCGGAGATCATTACCGGCAGCTCTATTTTATGATCGCGGAAAAACTTGCGGGTGGCAAAAATGGCCGCTTTGGCATTAAGGGTATCAAATATGGTTTCGATAAGAATAATATCTACACCTCCTTCTACCAGGCCTTTTATCTGCTCATAATATGCATCGGCCACTTCGTCGAAGGTAACGGCGCGGTAGCCGGGGTTGTTTACATCCGGAGAGAGCGACAGCGTTTTATTCATTGGACCAATGGCACCAGCCACAAAAGCTACGCCCCTTTCTTTGCCCTCGGGCGTTTGCAGAAATTCCTGCACTGCTTCTTTGGCAATACGGGCGGCAGCTACGTTAATCTCATAAGCCAGCGACTGCATATCGTAATCGGCCATGGAAATAACCTGTGCGTTAAAGGTGTTGGTTTCAATAATATCGGAGCCTGCCATGAGGTATTGCAGGTGAATGTCTTTAATAATATCGGGGCGGGTAAGGCACAACAGGTCGTTATTGCCCTTAATATCCATATGCCAGTCTTTAAACCGCTCGCCACGATAATCTTCTTCTTCCAGTTTGTGACGCTGGATCATGGTACCCATGGCACCATCAATCAGTACAATGCGCTCCTGCAGGAGTTGCTGAATTGTTTTAGACATAACACTTTTTTAGATTCTGACTGAACCTGTAAACGTCTGTCCAATAAAACCGGGGAATAATACGCTCGGAGAAAGGATCGGATCGTTTATTAGTTCAATAATATTTATACAGGCTGAACAATAAACAAATCGGCCTGTGTGTTGCAAATGTATAACATTTTACAAATCCGCAAAATTTTACATAACGGCGGCAATGTTTAAATGAGCATTGGAAAAATATAAGTCCGGCGGGTCTGGGCTGCGTTTTCTGTGTGGTGTAATTGCTAACTTTAATAAAAAACCACCGCCCGACAATGTTTAATAAGGAACTGGAAACAATGCCGCTGGAACAGTTGAGAAACCTCCAGAGCGAACGTCTCCGCAAGCTGGTGCAACAGGTGTACCAGAAGGTACCGGCCTACAGAACCAAACTGGATGAACATGGTGTAAGCCCTTCGGATATTCAAAGCATACACGACATTCATAAACTGCCTTTTACCTACAAAACTGACCTGCGCGACAATTACCCGTTTGGTCTTTTTGCGGTACCGCAGCAGGAGGTAATACGCCTGCATTGCAGCAGCGGCACCACCGGCAAGCCTATTGTGGTGGGCTATACCCGTAATGATATTGATGTGTTTTCGGAAGTGGTGGCCCGCTCCCTGGCCGCAGCCGGTGGGCAACCGGGCATGAAGATCCAGAACGCGTATGGCTATGGTTTGTTTACGGGCGGGCTGGGTCTGCACTATGGCGCAGAAACACTGGGCCTGTGCGTAATACCCATCTCCGGCGGGCAAACCGATAAGCAACTGATGCTGCTGCAGGATTTTCAGCCAGAAATGATCTGCTGCACGCCTTCTTATGCGCTGGCGCTGGGCGAGGCCATGAAAACCCGCGGCATTACACCGGAATCGCTCAATCTTAAATACGCCGTACTGGGCGCCGAGCCGTGGACAGAGGCCATACGCCACCAAATCGAAAAAGACCTGAATGTAGTAGCTACCAATATTTATGGTTTGAGTGAGGTAATTGGCCCCGGTGTATCTATCGAAGCCTGGAATGAGCGGGGTACGGGCAGCTATATCTGGGAAGACCATTTCTTTCCCGAAATTGTAGACCGCAATACGGGCGAGCCATTGCCAGAGGGCGAAGAAGGCGTGCTGGTGTTTACTACCCTTACCAAAGAAGCCATGCCGGTGCTCCGGTACTGGACCAACGATATTACCAGTATTTATTACGATAATGCAGGCAGCCGCACCCATATTAAGATGGCGCCCATCAAGGGCCGGGCCGATGATATGCTCATTATTCGCGGGGTAAACCTGTTTCACACACAGGTAGAAGCTGTGATAGACCAGTTTAGCCAGCTTACGCCCAATTACCAGTTGGTCGTAAGCCGCACCGGCACTATGGACGATGTGCTGGTAAAAGTGGAGGTAGCGGAGCAGTACGTAGCGGGCTGGGAACTCACCGATTGTGACGAACCTGCCTGGAACGTACACGACCAGGTACTGTTTACCGCAAAAGCACTGGCCAAAAAAATTAAAGACCAGGTGGGCCTGAGCATGCAGATTGTGCTGCAAAAGCCCGGCAGCATTGCCCGCAGCGAGGGTGGCAAACTCAACCGTATATTAGATTTAAGAAAATAACAATATATCTTAACCCGGGCGCTGTTACGACATAATACCAGATTACGTAACTTTGCAGCCTAACATAAAAAGTAATGATGAAGACCGGCAACCCTATTGTGAGTATATATACCGAAATGACGCCGAATCCGGAAACCATGAAGTTTGTAGCCAACAAGCTGTTGTATCCGGGCAAAAGCATCGATTTTCCGGATGAAACCTGGGCTAAACCATCCCCTTTGGCCAAAGAACTGTTTGGATTTCCTTTTATCCGTAGCGTATTCATTGCGAGCAACTTTGTAACCCTTACCAAAACTCCGGATACCGACTGGATGGATGTTATTCCAAGCATCAAACAGTTTCTGAAAGAGTATATGGAAGAAGGCAAAGTGATCATCAACGAAGATGAGATAGAACAAAAACCTGATGGCAACGCGGTAAGCGCCGATGATAGTGATGTAGTAGTGCGTATTAAAGAACTGCTGGACAACTACGTGCGCCCTGCCGTAGAAATGGATGGCGGTGCTATCCAGTTCAAAGATTACGACGCTGGCCGTGTAACCTTGATGTTGCAAGGTTCCTGCAGCGGATGCCCTTCCAGCATGATTACCCTTAAAAGCGGTATCGAAGGCATGATGAAACGTATGATTCCCGAAGTAAGAGAAGTAGTAGCCGAAGCAGAATAATTCTTTTCGCTCAACATATTATAAAAATGGCCAGACAATACGTCCGGCCATTTTTTATGCTTTATACCTGGTGGTTATTACCCTTGTGTTTCCTTCAGCACCGCGTCTATACGGGTTACGAGGTCTTCATAAGGCGTATAACCGCGGGCAATCATGTAAAACTTGCCTTCATTGGCCTGGATAAACACGCAGGGAAACCCGGTTACCTGTAGTTGCTTACACAACTGGAACTCGTACTGGGCTTTTTCACGGTATTCTTCGCTGTTGAATTTCTCCATAAACACCGCTTTATCTATACCATATTTCTCTAAAATGAGGTTATAGGCTTCGGGATCGGTAAGATCGCGGCCTTCGAGAAACATGGCGTTCTGAATATCGGACGACAGGAAAACCGTAGCAGCAGGTACCAGCTCTTTAAGCACGCAAAGTGCGCGGGCAGGCACTTCTGAGTTCGGAAACCAGTCGCTCTGATCGGGGTTCTTAATGTGCCAGAGGTAATCGTCGCCAAAAGTAACGCCGCTGTATTCCTCTACCTGCTTATAAGCTTGCACTATATAACCGGCGGTAGCGCCAATATGGGGCGGGTTTTCGCCTACAATCATACCCCCGCTCAATACCTCAAACGAAAGTTTATCTGCATAGTTGCTGGCTACTTTTTTAATAGCACCGCTAAATCCATAGCACCAGCCGCAATAGGCATCGTAACAATAAATGAGAACTGGTTTTTCCATAATATGTTAACTCAAATTTAACAAAACATCGTACTGGCGGACGTTTCAGCCTTTCAGCAGCGGGTGCAAGTTACGTAAAATCCCCGGGTCCTGAGGCGCATTTCGTTTACACCGATTTTTTCACTTAATTTTGCAGATTGCCTTTTTCAAACCGGGGCAAGCGCAAACATGTCGCTACCACCACTGCTGAAACATATTTATAACTACGGAACGGAGGAAGTTGTTCGCCGGGGGAAAAGAATTTTCCTTACCGGCGGCGTGCAGTTGATGCAGGCGGATACTCTTATTAAGCAAGCTGAATTCAAAGTACGCAACGATGTATACCAGAATACTTACCGGGTACTCATCAACAAATACAATGACCCCCGCAGCATGAGCGTGCGCTGCCAGTGCCCCTACAATATGGGGGAAATCTGCCGCCACGAAGTTGCCGCGCTGTTTCAGTTAAATGATCTGTTAAACACGCAGGGACTGGAACATGGCGAAATAAGCTACAACCAGAAACATACCGTGGTGCGCATGCGCCAGATAGATCCTACCCAGATCAAACTGTATTCTTCCGAAGCCATTTTCCGCAAAGCCGAAGCCATCATCACCGCCAAAAAGATCAAGATCTTTAGCGCCAAAGACGAAAAGGTAGAAGCCGAGGTAACCGAAGAAGGTAAGGAACACATGGTTATCATTGGCAGAAACGAGGAGCGGAGTTTTGATACTTCCTGCGACTGTAATGAAACCGACCATGCCCTGTGCGTGCACAAAACCGCGCTGATGCTGCAATTGCAGAAAACCCGCGGCCCGGGATACTTTGATACCATCCGCAACTGGGATCTTCAGAAAAACAGGCTGCTGAGCCTCTATGGCTACAGCCTGGCAGATGACCTTAAAGGTAAATTCGAATTTCAGCTTACCGATGGCAAACTCACCATGAAGGTGCTGGACCAGTCGGTAAAAAAGGTAAATGCCAGCCCTTATGCTACCGCGGTGGCTATGGCCAAGGCACAAACCGCTGCCGAAGACGATACCGATACCGAAAAGCACGGCTTGTACCATGCCGGTGTGGTGATAAACCTGAACCAGGAACTCTACCCTTTCTTTACGCTCGACCTCATTAGCGGCGAAGCCTCTGAGGATGGCGATAAGTTTGTAGACCTGGTTAAAAAGATAGACCTGGGCAAATATGTGGTGGCCGATAATTTCCAAACCCAGGAAAGAGAACTAATTCCCGTTATCCGCAAGTTTCACGAAACCGAGATTGCTAAATATATTAAGCGCAACGCGCCGTTTGGCGAGTTTATGGATGCGGTGTACCAACCCGGCACTACCATAACCGACGAAAGCCGGGAGCTTATCCGCGAATACCTGCACCCAAAGCTGGTACGCTTCTGGGAATCGCTGGGCCACCGAAAGCGAACCTTTCTGCTGCCCGACCGTAAAGCGTTTAAGACCAGCAACCTTAAACCGGTAAAGATCTCTTCCGAACTGGCTGCGCTCGAGATGGATGTAATTCCTTCTGCCAAGCAAATAGAAGTAAAAGCGTTTTTAAGAGTGGGTACCCTGCGCATTCCGTTGGAGAAAAACACCCTGGAAAGCGGGCTGCTGTTTGTTTACGACAATATAGCCTATGCTTTTAAACAACAACAGGATGCCGCACTGGCCGACAGGCTGCTAACCCAGGGACCCTGGAAAATAGAACAGAAAGACTGGCAGGAGACCCTCGAAAACGAGCTGCTGCCCATGAGCAAGCTCTACAATATCCACTTCCACCCCAAACTGCTGAAAGAAGAATCGGGCATTTTACCCAAAATGCGGCTGTATATGCAGGAGCAGGGCGAGTTCTTTATGCTTACCCCCATCTTTGTATACAACAAGCACGAGGCGCAGTGGAACGAAGAGATGTCGATGTTTGTGCAGCAGAACGATAAAGTAGCCCTTATACACCGCGATAAGGATGCGGAGATGGATTGGATAAACAGGCTTAAAACCCTGAGCGCCCACTTCGTGATACGCACGCAGGAGCGCTATTTTATGCTCAAAGCCAAAGAAGCCTTTAAAAAGAACTGGTTCTTCTCCTTCTTCGAATCTATGAAGGAGTGGGATGTAGAAATGCTGGGTTATGAAAACCTGCGCCAGTTTAAGGTGAGCCAGCACAAACCGGAAACCCGCTTACAACTGAGCTCGGGTATCGACTGGTTTGATGCCAATGTGGAAATCATGTTTGGCGACCAGTCTGTGCTTATACAAGATGTAAAGAAAGCCCTCAAGGCCAAGCACAACTATGTAAAGCTGGGCGATGGCAGTGTGGGGCTGCTGCCCGAAGAGTGGCTGCAACGCTACAGCCTGCTCTTTAAAATGAGTGAAGAGAAAGGCGGCAAGCTGCGCCTGAGCAAATACAACTTCAGCATTATTGACGAGCTGTACGATTACATCGACGATGAATCGCTGCGTAATGAGCTGATGGAAAAGAAAGAGCGCCTGTTGAACATGAACCCCGAGGACACCAACCATTACGAGGTGCCCGAGTTGCTCCAGCCCATATTGCGTCCTTACCAGGCTGCCGGTTTCCGCTGGCTGGCCTACCTCAACGAAATTCGCTGGGGTGGCGTACTGGCCGATGACATGGGTTTGGGTAAAACCGTTCAAACACTGGCTTTTGTACAGTATTACCAGCAGTCGCACCCCAATTGTAAAATTTTGGTGGTGTGCCCTACTTCGCTGGTGTATAACTGGCAAAACGAGATCAAGAAATTTACACCGGATCTTCAGTACATGATTCACCATGGCACGCAACGCGCGTCCAAGATCAGTGCTTTTGATCCGTACCATATCATTATTACCACTTACGGTACCCTGCGCAGCGATATCCAGATGCTGATGCAACTGGAGTTTGACTACGCGATACTGGATGAGTCGCAGGCCATTAAAAACCCGACTTCCAAAGTGGCCAAAGCCGCGCAGTTGCTGCATTGCAAAAACCGCCTGTGCCTGAGTGGTACGCCAATGCAGAACAATACCTACGATATTTACGCGCAAATGCACTTCCTGAACCCGGGTATGCTGGGTGGCATGGATTTCTTTAAACAGGAATTTGCCAACCCTATTGATAAGTTCCAGGAAGACGATACCAAGCACCACCTGCGCAAACTGATCTATCCTTTCCTGCTGCGCCGTACCAAAGAACAGGTAGCGCGCGACCTGCCGGAAAAAACAGAATCGGTGCTGTTCTGCGAAATGAACCCGGAGCAGCGTAAAATTTACGAGGCATTCCGTAATACCTATCGCAGCCGCATCCTGGGCCTGATAGACGAGCAGGGCGTAGACCGTTCTCAGCTCACCATCCTGCAAGGTTTGATGAAACTGCGGCAGATATGCGACTCACCAGCCATCCTGAACGAGGATTCGGAATACGAAAACCACTCCGTAAAACTGGATGAACTGACCCGTGAGATTACCGAAAACGTAGGCGATCACAAGGTGCTCATCTTCTCGCAGTTCCTGGGTATGTTGGGCCTGATTCGCGAACGACTCAAAAACCTGAACATTCCGTTCGAATATTTTGATGGTGGCACCAGCACTTCGGAGCGGGAAAAAGCCATCCGCAACTTCCAGGGCAATGATACCTGCCGGGTATTCCTCATCTCCCTTAAAGCGGGTGGCGTGGGTCTTAACCTTACCGCTGCCGACTATGTGTACATCGTAGATCCGTGGTGGAACCCTGCCATTGAGCAGCAAGCCATTGACCGTACGCACCGTATTGGGCAAACGAAAAATATTGTGGCTTATCGCATGATCTGTAAAGACACGGTAGAGGAAAAAATACTGGAGCTGCAGGAAAAGAAAAAATCGCTGGTAAAAGACATTATATCTGACGATCAGGGCTTTATCAAAAAACTGACGCGCGAAGATGTGATGTACTTATTCAGTTAATCACGTTACAACATGTTTTTCATTAAAACATGTTGTAACGTGTAAAATATCAGAATATCAACGTAAATTAGCAGTACGCTTCTTATGGGCCTCATTAAGAACGCGGTAAACCTGTGAAAATGGACGATAATCTGCAGAAACTGATTAAGCAACCCACTTTTAAATCGCCATACCAGAAAGCCCATGTGGGAATGGTGTATTTATGCAACTGGCTGGAAAACTACCAGCAGGATTTCTTTAAACAATACGAAATCTCTCCCCAGCAGTTTAATATACTGCGCATCCTGAGGGGGCGGTACCCCGATCCTTGCACCATAAACCTGCTTAAGGAGCGTATGTTGTTCAAGATGAGCGATGTAAGCCGCCTTATTACCCGCCTCAAAAAATCGGGACTGGTAGATCGTGTAACCAATAAGGTAGACAAGCGGGAAACCCATATTCACATCACAGAAAAGGCGCTGGACATTCTGCGTAAGATCGATACGGTAGAAGACAACCTGTTTGCCATTCTGAATGAATTGGATGAAACAGAGATACAACAGTTTAATCACCTCATTAACCGCATTCTCGACGCCAAAGTGCGGAGCATAGAAAACGGTGCTCCGGTAATGGCCAGCGAGGATTCCGCCGCCGGTCATTCCTAAGCGGGTTGTACTCTTGCTTCCCCGGTGGCTGAGCCCAGTATTGGCGGGACAAGCGCTGGCAGGTTTTCCAGCACACCAGTGTCTTCCTGCACCCATGAGGAACGAATGGGAAGCTGGATCTCCTTACCAATTGATTTTCAAAAAAAGATGCTGCTTCCTCCTCCGTCGGGGCAGCATGACAATCCATTATCAAAAAAAATCCGGTGGCTGAGCCCCGGACCCTGAGACCGGACCCTGAGCTTGTCGAAGGGGTCGAAGGGTCGAAAGATCCAAGGGTCCAAGTGCAAAGGGCTGAAAACAAGAAAAGCCCCTGCAATCTGCAGAGGCTCTCTCACTTACTAACCCTTATAATTCAAATTCTTATGCTTCTGCTGGTAATACTGGTGCATTAGATGCTACAAGCTTAGCGCGGATCTTGCCTTCGATCTCCTCGGCCAGGCCGGGGTTATCGAGCAGCAATTGTTTTACCGCATCGCGGCCCTGACCCAGTTTGGAATCGCCGTAGCTGAACCATGAACCGCTTTTGCCAATGATGGCCAGTTCTACACCCATATCGATAAGCTCACCTACTTTACTGATGCCTTCGCCATAAATAATGTCGAATTCTACCTGGCGGAAAGG
>JAVBJN010000028.1:0-48763 GCA_031546985.1 Chitinophagaceae bacterium | reverse complement strand
GTTTATTGTTGCACTGCGGGGTATTCTCGCTTACCGGGGCAGCATGACAAACCAGAACGGACTGTCATGCTGCAGAGTGAGGCACGAACGAGAGCAGTATCTCTTATGTGCACTCTGCTGAAGAGATGCTGCTCCCTAAGTTCATTGTTGCACTGCGGGGTATTCTCGCATACCGGGGCAGCATGACAAACCAGAACGGACTGTCATGCTGCCGAGTGAGGCACGAACGAGAGCAGTATCTCTTATGTGTATTCTGCTGAAGAGATGCTGCTCCCTAAGTTCATTGGCGTGCTGCGGTTTATTCTTGCATACTGGGGCAGCATGACAAACGAGAACGAATTGTCATGCTGCCGAGTGAGGCACGAGCGAGAGCAGTACCTCTTATGTGTACTCTGCTGGGGAGATGCTGCTCCCTAAGTTCATTAGTGCACTGCGGGGTATTCACGCATACCGGGGCAGCATGACATATCCCCTGAGCCAGTCAGCCAAAGAGCAGAAACCGGATTAGGCTGCAATTGACTGCCATTCAATAAATAAGGCCGCTCTGCGTTTTATACCCGGAATGCCTTCGTAACCACTATTTTGTTTATTTTCAGCAGGTAGAAAACCGCAATCAGGTTGTTCAGGAACATAAGTTTATTTATAGTCTTTTTTTTGCTGGTGATAGGGGCCCAGGCCCAATCTCCGGGAACAAACCTGTACAACAACCAGCGGTTTACAACCATTGTACCCAATAGCGATACCATCCGGCTGGATAGCCTGACCATTATTCCCGGTTCTTTTTCCATTACAGGGGTAGATTCATCGCGGTACCTGCTCGATCCTATGCGGTCTATCCTGGTTTGGAAAGATTCATTAAGTACCGATACCTTCTATGCCCATTACCGGGTGTTTCCGTTTAGCCTCAGCAAGCGTTTTTACCATAAAAATCCCGATCATATTGAGCAGCACTTTTTGCTGGCACCCATTTCGTTTGATGTGCAGGGCGATGATTCGCGCAACCTGATCGAATTTGGTGCGCTCGATTATTCGGGTAGTTTTGGCCGTGCCGTATCGTTTGGCAACAACCAGGATGTGGTGCTCAACTCCAATTTTAACCTGCAACTGGATGGTTACCTGGGCGACAGCATTCTTATCGAAGCCGCTATTACCGACAACAATATTCCGTTTCAGCCCGAGGGCAATACCCAGCAGATACAGGAGTTCGATAAAGTGTACCTCACCTTTAGCAAACGGCAGCACAAGCTTACTGTGGGCGATTATGAAATGTTTAGGCCCGAAGGGTATTTTATGAATTTCTACAAAAGGGTACAGGGGCTCGCTTTTAGCAGTGGCGCCAGCATAAACAAGGATTGGAGTACCAAAGGCATGGTGAGTGGCTCGGTAGCCAAAGGCCGTTTTACCCGCAACGTATTAACGCCGCAGGATGGTAACCAGGGGCCCTACAAGCTGGTGGGCGCCAATGGCGAATCGTTTTTTATTATTCTGGCGGGTAGCGAAAAAGTGTATATAGACGGGCAGCAGGTAAAGCGTGGTGCCGACCAGGATTATATTATCGACTACAACTCTGCCGAGGTTACGTTTATGCCCCGCAGGCTTATCACCAAAGACTTGCGCGTAGTAGTAGAGTTTGAATACAGCGACCGTAACTTTCTAAACTCGCTGTTTTTTCTCAACAACCATTGGGATTATAAAAACAAACTGAGCCTGTACTTAAACGCGTACTCCAACCAGGATGCGAAAAACCAGGGCTATGTGCAGCAACTTACCGGCGAGCAGAAACAGTTTCTGGCATCGGTGGGCGATAATTACCAGCAGGCTTTATTTCCGAGTATTAAGCCCGATACCTTTGCCGCCAATAAAGTATTGTACAAACTGGTAGATACCGTGGTAAACGGTGTGTTGTACGATTCGGTGCTGGTGTATTCTACCAATGCAGATAGTGCAAAGTACAACGCTGTGTTTTCTTATGTAGGTCCGGGCAAAGGGAGTTACAACCAGGTTTCTTCTTCGGTTAACGGACGGGTGTATGAATGGGTAGCGCCGGTAAACGGTTTCCCGATGGGAAGTTATGCAGCGGTAACGCTGTTGGTAACGCCCAAGATGCAGCAGATGTTTATTGTGGGCGGTAACTACAACATAGACAAAGACAACCGGGTGTTTGCCGAAGTGGGCATGACGCATTACGATCCCAACCTGTATTCTACCATTAACAACAATCAGCACCTGGGTGGCGCGGCGAGGCTGGGTTTCCAGTCGGTAAAGAAGCTCCGCAAGACCGATAAATACGCGGTAGAGTTGCTCTCTGGCGGGCAATATGAATTTGTGCAATCGAAATTTACAGCCATAGAGCGCTTTCGTAACGTAGAGTTTAACCGCGATTGGAGTATTGTAAACCAGCCGGTGGCCGAAGATGAAAACCTGGCATCGGCCAAGGTGGGCCTGCGCAAAACCAACCTGGGCTCGCTGCAGTACGAAGCCAGCATGTATACCCGTGGCAATACTTACAAAGGCCTGCGCAACGCGGCTACCTTACAGTTTGCCAAAGCCGGTTTTTCGGGCATGGCTACAGGTAGTCTGATGCAGTCTTCTACCGATACCGTTACCACCAGTTACTTCCGGCCCAATGGTTTTGTAGAAAAAACATTTCCTAAGCTCAAAGGGCTTACCGTAGGAGGTAAATACTTGCTGGAGCACAACGAAACCCGCAATACGGTGGCCGATACGCTCAGCGCCAGCAGTTTTTCGTTTAATACCTACACCGGTTATATCAACAATGGTACGCAAAGCAAGAATCCTGTGGGGCTGGAATATATGGTGCGCGAAGACCGAAAGGTGCGCGACAACCAATTTCGCGATGCAGATAAAAGCCAGACCATTTCTCTTAACGCCGCATGGCTGAGCAATGAGCACCACCAGATAAGGTTTACCGGCTCTTACCGCAAACTGGATGTGCTGGACTCGGCCCTTTCGGGGCAGAAGGCAGATGAAAGTGTGCTGGGCCGGTTTGAATATACCGTTAACGAGTTTAAGGGTTTTCTTACCGCAACTTCGTTGTACGAATTTGGATCGGGGCAGGAGCAAAAACGGGAGTATACTTATGTGCAGGTACCGGCCGGGCAGGGCCAGTTTGCCTGGAGAGATTACAACAACGATGGGGTGCAGCAGCTCAACGAATTTGAGCTGGCTATCTTTCCGGATGAGGCTAAGTTTATCCGCATATTTGTACCCTCTAACCAGTATGTAAAAGCCAATTTTGTAACCTACAGTCAAACGCTTGGATTGAACTTTGCAGCGTTGTTTAACCGCAGCGATAAACGTGCGTTGTTGCGGTTTATAGGCCGTTTTTATAACTCTGCGGCATTACAACTGAGCAACAGGCTGGTGGCCAATAAGGGCCTGGAGCAGTTTAACCCGTTCTTCAACGATTTTAACGACATTAACCTCATTACCAATACTACCTCGCTTACCAACAGCTTTATGTTTAACCGCGCCAGCCCGGTATGGGGAGTAGATTATATTTACCAGCAAACGGGTGGTAAATCGTTGCTTACCTATGGCCTTGAAAGCCGCCTGAATAAAGAGAACCAGCTTAAACTGCGCTGGAACTTCACCAAAAACTTTTCGAGTTATGTAAATGGCCGGATAGGGGAACGTAGCTCTACCGCCGAGGCTACGCAGGATTTTGCCAACAAGAATTATTACCTCAATTACTATTCGCTGGAGCCTTCGCTGAGTTTTAGTTTAAAGTCGATCTTCCGTACTTCGTTTACCTATCGCTACGATGATAAGAAGAACACTCCTGCTTATGGCGGCGAAAAAGCGATGATTCATTCGCTGATTTCCGAATCGCGTTACAATGTGGCGAGCACCAGTGTGGTGAGCCTTAAACTTACCTATGCCTCTATTCAATTCAATGGCAATACCAACACCACGGTAGGCTATATTATGCTGGATGGCTTGCAGAATGGTACCAACGTGCTCTGGAGCCTGAACCTCGATCGCCGACTGGCCAAAAGCCTGGAACTATCTTTTCAATACGAAGGGCGTAAGCCCGGTACCAATCCTGTGGTGCATATAGGGCGCGCCTCGGTGCGGGCTGTTTTTTAGGAACATATTGTCTCTTTATTTGCATTTTTTTATTTGTAATATTATGTTGTGTGTTTAAACACAACATTGTGCCGCTCTGAATATTTTATATGAGTATTGATTATATAGGATGGTTCAAATAGGCTATTTTATATTGGTTGTATAAACATTATATAGTTTATTAAAATTTATGCGTATTATTGTGTCATATGTCAAATGTTTGGCTTAACTGATGCTTGTTAAGCATTTGACATAGAAAGAGAACCACCACCTGTTTTTGAAAACCACATCCCGATGAAAAGAAGCATTACTTCATGTAATCCTCTGCTACATTTTTCCATGCCGGAAACACACCGTGTATGGCCCGCTTCTGCAGATCATTTCGTATTGGTACAGTTTAAAGTATAACCGTCTGTAATGATGGTTTGCCGGTTTGTGCGTTTACATGCCGGATGTACCGGGAACATTGTTTTTCAATCTATTCGTGGTTTTGGTTTTGTGAGGCATTTTAATTGCCAGAGCGGCAATGTATCAACACCGTTTTCTCTTTAACCTATATAAACACACAGATCATGGATGAAATGATTGGTATTATTAAACTTTTTGCTGGAAATTTTGCACCACGCGGCTGGGCCTTTTGCGAAGGTCAATTGTTGCCTATTGCACAAAATACAGCGCTGTTCTCCATTTTAGGTACGACCTATGGTGGTAACGGACAAACCACTTTTGCATTGCCTGACCTGAGAGGCCGTGTAGCGCTGCACGCTGCGCAGGGTCCTGGACTGAGCCCTTATGATTTGGGCCAGACTGGCGGTGCAGAAGCAGTTACCCTTACTATAGCTGAGATGCCAACCCACAACCACGCACCTAATGTGGTAACTACAGATGCCACCGAGCATACACCAGGCACCAATGGCGCCAATGCTATGGCTGCGCCTGTAGATAGTTCACTGAACAGTGTAATGGGCTTTAACAATGCCAACAATACACCGATTTTGCCCATGACAGGTAGCATGACCACTGCTGCGGGTAATTCGCAGGCACACCAGAATATGCAACCATACCTGGCGCTGAATTATATCATTTGCATGGAAGGCGTGTTCCCGAGCAGAAACTAAAAAAATGCACGGGTTTACCTCCCAGGTAACCATAACAAAACTATCCGGAGCGGCATTGCTGTTCCGGGTAGTTTTCCTATTAAAATCCACCAGAAAGCCCAACTCATGAAAACACTTTACACCACAAGGGTAGAAACCGGGGCAGCAGATGCTACCCGTTTTATGCAACCATCTCCGGGTGGCCGCAATACCCGCCCAATCAACCTATTGACTAAAACCTTATTAAGCAGCGCATTGTTACTGGGCTTGCACCAGGCAGCATCTGCGCAGTTCTCATCTGCAGCTACCACCACTTTTCCTACGCCCGCAGCCGCCTCAAGGGTGAGCATGGCCGATTTTGATAATGATGGCGATGCAGATATACTGTACCAAACGGGCGGCAACGGCACTGCATTCCAATATGCCCAAAGTAACGGGAATGGCACTTATACCATTGTGGTATTAGCTAGCTCTCCATTTGCAGGATTAACTATTCCGGATCATTCTGGTTCTAATTTCCGTGCGGCCGATTTTGATGGCGATGGCGATGTAGATCTTTGGGTAGGGGTAAATGGCGCCACCGGTTCTTATTTCCGGAATGATGGCAGCTCTTTCAGCAGCCAGTCTTCTGCCAGTTTTCCTGCCCCTGCAGCCGGTGCGAGGACTGTGGTTGCCGATTTTGATGGCGATGGTGATGCCGATATCCTGTACCAGACAGGTGCCAATGGCACCGCTTACGGTTATTACCGGAGTAATGGTAATGGAACATTTACCAACGTTGCTATAGGCTCTTCTCCTTTTGCGGGATTATCCATTCCTGATCATAGTGGTCTTAACTTCAGGGTAGCTGATTTTGATGGCGATGGTGATGCAGACGTATGGGGCGGTGTGAATGGGGCTACCGGTTCTTATTTCCGGAACGATGGGACTAGTTTCAGTCTCCAAAGTTCGGCTACCTTTCCTGCTCCTACAGCAGCAGCCCGTACATCTGTAGCTGATTATGACGGCGATGGCGATGCCGATATCCTGTACCAGACTGCTGGTAATGGTACCGCTTTCGGTTATTACCGGAGCAATGGCAATGGTACGTTTACCAGTGTAGCCATAGCTTCTTCTCCTTTTTCGGGAATAACGCTGGCCGATAATGCTGGTAACAACTACCAGGTAGGCGATGTAGACGGCGATGGTGATTTTGATATGTGGGCTGGTGCAGCCAGTACTTTTTACCGCCAGCTGAGCAACCTGCCACCTGCACTGCTGAGCATGGTGCCCGCCAATAATGCGGTAGGTGTGGCTATTAATGCCAATATCGTGCTCACTTTTAACGAAACTATTTCAACGGCTGGTACCGGTGCTATCCTTATCCGACGCACTTCTGATAATGCATTGATCGAAACCATATTGGGCAACAGCGCCAAAGTAACAGGCGTGGGTACCAGCACCATTACCATTAACCCTGCTACCAACCTTGCGGTGTCTACAGGTTATTATGTACAGTTCTTTCCATCGGCGTTTTTTGATGCAGATGGTATGACCTTTGGCGACCTTAACCGCAGCACCAATACCAATGGTCCCATCCTGGCCAAAAACTTCCTGAGTTTTACCACCAGTGTATCGGCACTGCCAGTGGTACTGAGCGATATTCGTGGCGAAAAAATAGTGAAAGATGGCAAAGCTTATGTAAAGCTGAGCTGGGAAGCCGCTTCTGAAAAGAATGTAGCCGGTTACTTGATTCAAAAGTCAGGCACCACCCAGGCTGTAGCAGATATGCAATGGGTAGCAGCCAAAAGCGCTGGCAAAGAAGGTGCGGGCATTACTTACGAATGGCTGGACGAAAAACCATTTGCAGGTATGAATTATTACAGGCTCAAAATGGTGGATATGGACGGATCTTTTGATTATTCAAGGGTTGTGCCTGTAGCATTTGGACAAAATACAGAAGGCATTGCCCTGTATCCGAATCCGAGCAAAGGCACGGTGAACATAACCGGACAAATGGATGCATTGAACAATGCAGACTACCGGGTACACGATGTATCGGGCAGATTGCTGTTAAGCGGTAAAGTGCCTGCATCCGGCATATTGGATTTATCTGGCCTGAACAATGGCTATTATATTATTGAAGTAGAGAACGCCGCTATGGGCGTGCATTACCGCAATGCACTAACCTTAAACCGGTAATGACTTTTTTACAACAGCCTTTGTTTTTGTATTGTAAACACTGTTTTTTCTTTAACCTATAATAAACAACTGAATCATGGATGAGTACTTAGGTATTGTTAAACTTTTCGCAGGCAATTTCGCACCACGTGGCTGGGCATTTTGTCAGGGACAACTTATGTCTATCGCACAAAACTCTGCTTTGTTTTCCATCTTAGGCACCACTTATGGTGGTGATGGGCAAACCACTTTTGCATTGCCCAACCTGAGTGGCAGGGTAGCTTTGCACGCCGCGCAGGGTCCGGGATTGAGCTCTTACGTGCTGGGCCAGATGTCTGGTTCAGAAAACGTTACCCTTACTGTGGCACAAATGCCTATGCACAACCACGCACCTAATGTGGTAACCACCGATGCTACCGAGCATACACCAGGCACCAACGGTGCCAATGCAATGGCTGCACCTGTAGATGGTTCGCTGAACAGCGTAATGGGCTTTAACAATGCCAACAATACGCCTGTAATGCCTATGATTGGCAGCATGACAACTGCAGCTGGTAATTCGCAGCCGCACAACAATATGCAACCATACCTGGCGCTTAACTACATCATTTGCCTGGAAGGTATTTATCCTACCAGAAACTAATGTTTAATCCGGTGAGTGAGCCGGGGCTATTATTAAAATAACTATCCGGTACAGGTGAATACTGTACCGGGTTGTTTTCTTTCAGAACCACCAGAATGCTGAATTTATGAGATCTATTTACACCAACAGCGAAGAAACCAGACGAAGTTATTTTTTACATTTTGCACAATCCTTACGGCGCGCGCGAAATACCAGCCTGACCAACCTGTGGACTAAAACCCTATTAAGTTGTCTGTTGCTGTTGGGTATACATCAGGGACTTTCGGCGCAGTTTGTTTCTTCTCCTACCACTACTTTTCCAACGCCACTTGCTGCTTCGCGGGTGATGATGGCCGATTTTGACAACGATGGCGATGCCGATATCCTGTACCAGACAGGCGGCAACGGTACCGCTTTTGCCTATGCGCAAAGCAATGGCAATGGTACTTACACTGCTGTGGCAATTGGATCTTCTCCTTTTGCGGGTTTAACTATTCCCGATCATAACGGTTCCAATTTCCGCGCGGCCGATTTTGATAACGATGGCGATATTGATCTGTGGGTAGGGGTTAACAGCACTACCGGTTCGTATTTCCGGAACGATGGCGCCAGTTTTAGCAGCCAGAGTACTGTAACTTGTCCTGCTCCGGGAGCCGGTTCCAGAACCAGCGTTGCTGATTTTGATAACGATGGCGATGCCGATATCCTGTACCAAACGGTGGGCAATGGTACACCTTTTGCCTACTCCAGGAACAATGGCAATGGCACTTTTACCGCAGTAGCGATTGGTTCTTCGCCTTTTGCAGGCTTAACCATTCCCGATAACTCCGGTACCAATTTCCGAACAGCCGATTTTGACGGTGATGGCGATGTGGACCTGTGGGTAGGTGTTAACGGAAGCACCGGTTCTTATTTCAGAAATGATGGTACTGCTTTCAGCAGCCAGAGTACTGCTACTTTTCCATCGCCTGCAGCAGGCGCCCGTACTTCGGTAGCCGACTACGACGGTGATGGCGATGCCGATATATTATACCAAACCGGGGCCAACGGTACCGCTTTTGGCTATTACAAGAGTAATGGTAACGGTACCTATACCAACGTAGGCCTTGCCGCATCTCCTTTTGCAGGGGTAACGCTGGTAGATCATTCCGGTAACAATTACCATATTGGAGATATAGATGGCGATGGCGATTTTGATACCTGGGCGGGGATAGCCAATACCTTCTTCCGCCAGCAAAGCAACCTGCCGCCACAATTGGTAAGCACCGTACCGGCTGATAATGCCACAGGTGTATCGGTAAACACCAACCTGGTCCTTACTTTTAACGAAACCATTGCTACCGCGGGTAGTGGTACCATCGTTATCCGACGCAGCTCCGATGATGCATTGATCGAAGCTATTGCCGGTTCTGACGGAGCCAAAGTATCGGGCCTCAACAGTACGACCATTACCATTAATCCGGCTGCTACACTGGCCGGGCTCACCAGTTATTATGTACAGTTCAACCCCTCTGCATTTTTCGATGCTGATGGTATGACTTTTGGCGAGCTGAACAAGAACACCAACACTATTGGTCCCATTCTCGATAAAACCTTCTTTAATTTTACCACCGAGGTACCTTCTACTACCATTACTTCTATTAACCGGGCCGTGGGTAACCCTACCAATGCGGCTTCGGTAACGTATACGGTAACATTTGCAGCGAGCGTAACGGGGTTAACTACTTCCAATTTCTCGCTCACCACTACCGGGCTTACCGGCGCTTCTATTACCGGGCTTACCGGATCGGGTACTACCTATACCGTAACGGTAAATACCGGTACCGGAGATGGTACGCTAACCCTGAACCTGGCCAACAGTACCGGACTAGCACCGGGCATTACCACTACTTTGCCTTTTGCGGGGCAGATGTATACTGTAGATAAAACTGCACCCAATACCACTATTTTAAGTGGCCCCCCCATATTAACCAACAGCAATACAGCTTCCTTTGGTTTCTCTAGCAACGAGTCTCCGGCAACGTTTGAAGCCAGCCTCGATGGTGGTGCTTACATTGCAGTTACCAGTCCTAAAGCCTATGCCGGCCTTGCAGATGGTGCCCATACCTTCTCTGTACGTGCTATTGATGCCGCAGGTAATGTAGACGCTACTCCCGATACGTATAACTGGACGGTAGATGCTACCGCGCCTAATACTACTATTACCAGCAATCCGCCAGCTGTAACCAACAGTGCCACCGCAACGTTTACCTTTACCAGCAACGAATCGCCGGTAACCTTCGAAGCCAGTCTGGATGGTGCTGTATATATCACTGCCACCACTCCTTTGATCTATGCCGGTCTGGCCGATGGTGCCCATACCTTTGCAGTACGTGCCATTGACGCCGCAGGTAACGTAGATGCTACACCCGCAACGTATAGCTGGACGATTGACAATACACCTCCTGCCGCCCCCGTTATTGCCAGCATTACAACCGATGCAGGTACCAGTGCAACGGATGGAATTACCAACGATCAAACCCTTATCATTAATGGTACGGCAGAGGCTAACAGTACGGTAACCGTATCGCTTGATGCTGTTGTGCTGGGCACAGCACCTGTAAGTGCAGGTGGTACCTGGTCTTACAACAACACCGGTAATATCATAGCACCAGGCGCGCACAACTTTACCGCTACGGCTACTGATGCCGCAGGCAATACCGGTACGGTAAGCGCTGCATATAACATAACCATTGATGTGCAGGCACCTGCTGTAAGTTCAGTAGCAGTTCCTGCAAATGGTGCGTATAAAGCAGGCACACAACTCAATTTTACAATAACCTTTACCGAGCCGGTTTACATTACCGGCGGTACACCGTCCTTTACTTTGGTTGTAGGCGGTACTTCTAAAGCAGTAACTTATGTATCTGGCAGCGGTACGGCCAACCTCTTGTTCCGCTATACCGTAGCAGCTGGCGATAATGATAATAATGGGGTAGATGCCACTGGTGCCAGTATCGCATTAAACGGCGCTCAAATGATTGACGCCGCAGGCAACAACATTGTACCTGCTTTGAATAATATAGGCAATACCACCAGTGTATTGGTAGATACCGATAACCCTAGCGTAATACTGAACACCTCGGCTGCCAACCCTTTAAATACAGCTTTTAGTGTAACGGCAACCTTTAGTGAGGCGGTAAGTGGCCTAACGGCTTCTGATTTTACGATGGTGAATGGTGCTGTATCTGCATTGACCACTACCGATAATATTACCTACACCATGACCGTAACCCCTACGGCAGACGGTCTGGTGATCATAAGCTTACCTGCCAACATGGCTATTGATGCCGCTACCAATGGCAACAATGCTTCTAATACATTGAGCCGCACCTATGATGCTACCCGCCCTACAGTAGTGCTGAGCAGCAGCGCCGCTAACCCGTTGAACGCGGCGTTTAGTGTAACAGCTGTTTTCAGCGAAGCGGTAGCAGGGTTAACGGTTGCTGATTTTACGATGGTAAACGGAACAGCATCTGCCCTGACTACCACCGATAATATTACCTACACCATGACCGTAACCCCTACGGCAGACGGTCTGGTGAGCATTACATTGCCTGCAAACATGGCGAACGATGCCGCTACCAATGGTAATATGGCCTCTAACACCGTAAGTCGCACTTACGATGCTACCCGCCCATCGGTAGTGCTGAGCAGCAGCTCGGCCAACCCGTTAAATACAACCTTTAGCGTATCTGCGGTGTTTACTGAAGCGGTAGCCGGCTTAACTACCTCTGATTTTACAATGGTAAACGGAACGGTATCTGCACTGGCTACTACCGATAATATTACCTACACCATGACGGTTACGCCTGTGGCAGACGGTCTGGTAAGTATTACTTTACCTGCCAACATGGCGAATGATGCCGCTACCAATGGCAACAATGCTTCTAATACACTGAGCCGCACCTACGATGCTACCCGTCCTACAGTAGTATTGAGCAGCAGCGCGCCCAATCCTGTAAATGTGGCGTTTGGCGTAACGGCTGTTTTCAGCGAAGCGGTAAGTGGCTTAACGGCTTCTGATTTTACGATGGTGAACGGTGCTGTGTCTGCATTGGCTACCACCGATAATATTACCTACACCATGACCGTAACCCCAACAGCAGACGGTCTGGTAAGCATTAATTTACCAGCAAATATGGCCAATGATGCTGCTACGAATGGCAACATGGCTTCTAACACGGTAAGCCGTACTTACGATGCCACTCGTCCTACAGTAGTATTGAGCAGCAGTGCGCCTAACCCTTTGAATACTACATTTGGTGTAACGGCTGTATTTAGCGAAGCGGTAAGTGGTTTAACACTGACCGATTTTACGATGGTAAACGGAACAGTATCTGCATTGGCTACTACCGATAATATTACCTATACCATGACGGTAACGCCAACTGCCGATGGTCTGGTAAGCATTACACTGCCTGCCAACATGGCGAATGATGCGGCCACCAACGGCAATATGGCTTCAAATACTTTGAGCCGTACTTACGATTTTACCCGCCCTACGGTGGTATTGAGCAGCAGCGCGCCTAACCCTTTAAATACTGCGTTTGGCGTAACGGCTGTTTTTAGCGAAGCGGTAAGTGGATTAACGCTTTCTGATTTTACAATGGTAAACGGAACGGTATCTGCATTGGCTACCACCGATAATATTACCTATACCATGACGGTAACGCCAACTGCCGATGGTTTGGTAAGCATCACCCTGCCTGCAAACATGGCGAGCGATGCGGCTACGAATGGCAATACCGCATCCAATACCGTTACCCGTACTTACGATGGTACCCGCCCAACAGTAGTGTTGAGCAGTAGCGCGCCTAACCCGCTCAATACTTCGTTTAGCGTAACAGCAGTGTTCAGCGAAGCGGTAACGGGATTAACGATTGCTGATTTTGCAATGGTAAATGGAACGGTATCCGGCCTGGCTACCACCAATAATATTACCTACACCATGACGGTTACTGCAACTGCCAATGGATTGGTAAGCATTACGCTGCCAGCCAACATGGCGAACGATGCCGCCACCAATGGCAACTTTGCATCGAATACGGTAAGCCGCACTTTCGACAACATTCGCCCCGATGTGATGATTGTGAGTACTGCTCCCGATCCGCTCAATACCGCTTTCTCTGCCCAGGCTATTTTTACAGAGTCGGTTAGTGGATTAACCCTGTCCGATTTTACTGTAGCGAATGCAACTTTATCTAACCTGGTTACAGGCAATAACCAGACATATACCTTTAACGTAACCCCGGTAACCGATGGTTTGGTAAGCATTTCATTGCCGGCAAATATGGCGGCAGATGCTGCTACCAACGGCAATACAGCCTCTGGTACGTTTACCCGTACTTACGACGTTACAAGCCCTGGCGTTGTTATTACCACTACTGCGCCAGACCCCACCAACGCCGCTATTCCTTTAACCATTACGTTTACAGAGAAAGTGCGCAATTTTGTAGTATCGGATGTGATTGTAACCAATGCAGCATTAGGTAGTTTGTCTACCGTAGATAGTATGACTTATTTTGCTACCGCAACACCGGTTGCAGATGGTCTGGTTACAGCAAAAATTGCTGCCGGCGCAGCCAACGATTGGGCAACCAATGCCAACACTGCTTCAAACACTCTGAGCCTGACGTTTGATTTTACCCGTCCGGATGTAGTGGTAAGCAGCTCGGTTGCCGATCCTACCAATGCAGCGTTTACCACCACGTTTGCCTTCTCCGAAGCTATGCGGGGTTTTGATCTCAGCGATCTTACTTTGGTAAATGCCACATCATCTGCACTCATCACCAACGATAGCATTGTATTTAATGCCACCATTACGCCTCTGGCAGATGGCACCGTAGCGGTAAGCATAGCTGCAAATGCAGTGAACGATAAAGCAGGTAACGGCAATACCGCATCCAATGTGTTTTCGGTATGGTATGATGCTACAGCACCTACCGTTGTAGTTAGTACTACTTCTGCCAATCCAACCAATACGCCATTCCCGGTTGCAGTAACGTTTAGTGAAAAAGTGCGCAACTTTGATGCGAATGATCTTATGCTGACTAATGCTACCGCATCTGCCTTTGCTACCACCGACAGCATAGTGTACACTGCGCTGGTTACGCCGGTAGCCAATGGCAATGTAAGCGTAAAAGTAAATGCAGGTGCGGCTAATGATTGGGCTACTAACCCAAACACGGCTTCTAATGTGCTGAATATGCTTTACGATAACATTCGTCCCGAAGTGACTATTACCGCGCCCGGTACCATATTTGCCGCGGCATTTAACGCTACCATCACCTTTACCGAAAAAGTGAGCGGCTTTACTACATCGGGTCTTACCATGACGAATGTGCAAACCATCTCGCTCACAACTACCGATAGTATTACATTTACCGCCGCCATTCAACCTGCGGTAACCGGTAACGTAGGCTTGCAGGTAAGAGAAGCAGTAGCGCACGATGCGGCTACCAATACCAACCTGGCCTCCAATACGCTTAATGTGTGGTATGATGCTACACGTCCCCGTGTGGTGGTGGCGAGCGCTACTACCGATAAAACACGCACACCGTTCCCTGTTCAGTTTGTATTTAGTGAGCCTGTAAGCGGATTTATCAGTACCGATGTTAATGTAGACAATGGTACGGTATCTCAATTTGTACAAGTAAATGACAGCTTGTATACTGCGTTGATTACTCCAATCTTCTCCAGCGATTCCACTTTGGTTTCTATTCCGGAAAATGCGGTAGTAGACGTTGCCGGAAACGGTAATATTGCTTCAGATGTTTTTGGTTTGATGGTTTATACCGGAGGCAAAGTAGTGAAAGTGTTCCCGAATCCATCTAATGGCCATCTGGTTATTACTTACGAAGGTACCATTAACGAAAACGCGACTGTGATGCTTATCGACATGGCTGGCCGCAAGTATGAGCGCAACCAGTTTAAAGTATTTAACAACCAGATTGTACTCGATATAGATGCCGGCGTGCCAGGTGGCATGTACCAGGTGGTGATCAAAAACCTGTATGAGATTCACCGTGAGAATGTTCTCATCATCAGACAATAATATAAGCGTTTGACGCTTTACCTAACGCATAAAGCCTCCATCATGGAGGCTTTATGCGTTATTATACATTTAAGAACACTCAATGGAATACTTTTATTGTGATCGTGATGTATGGTTGCAATACCTGGATATAATAAGAGATTGGCAGATCAAAGCGTTTAGCCAAAGCAACAGTAGCATTGCCGTTAAATCAAGGCACCACTCCGAAAACGGGGCGTAATCGTTTTCGGACGGTTTTTTGGGTTACTTTTTTTCCGCAAAAAAAGTAACAGAAAGCTGAGGATTGTGGTGATGCCAGTTTTTGGGCTGCAGTACATGCCTTATTTATTTTACGGAAGTAATCCACCATACATTGCCAAAAGGATCGGCCACGCCGCCGGTACGGCCATAGTCTTTATCGTCCATCTCCATAACAGATGTTGCACCTTCTGTTATGGCAGCATGGTAAGTCGCATCTGCATCGGGCACATAAATAAACAGGTTAGCAGGCTGGGCTTTCCATTGGTCGGTAGCGTTTGAGAACATAATGGTGCTGCCGCCAATATTAACTTCGGCATGCATTATGCTTTTGCCATCGGGTTGCAGGGCTTTGTAGGTTTCTTTGGCATTGAATACCTTTTGCATAAAGGCCAGGAATTGTTCGGCCCTGGGTACCATCAGGTAGGGCATTACGGTTTGGTGTTGGGCAGGAATGTTCATGGTTTGTCTGATTTTGTTCTGCTACAAAAGTAGTATACCCCAGAGCCGGGGCATTGTAAAAACACGACATTTATGACCTAATCGAAATATTGGGTGGCTTCGTTGTTGCCCGAAAAATAAGCGGCCGGGTTGTAACCAGAGAATGTTTTAAAATCATGTATGAAATGAGCCTGGTCGTAGTAGCCGCATTGGTAGGCTATATCGGTAAGCGAATGCCCTTTACCGTAATTGTTTAATGCCTGCTGAAACCGGATGATGCGTGAAAAGAGTTTGGGGCTCAACCCTGCATATTGCTTAAAGTTGCGTTCAAATTGCCTTACCGAAAGGAAGTGATCCGTTGCCATTTTTTGCACATTGGTATTGTTCCGGTTCAATATGATTTCCTGGATGGCTTTAAAAACCGGTGGTTGCCTTGCTTCGTACCGTTTTACTTTTTCCAGCAGCCAATGGTTCAGCAGTTCGATCCTCGCTTGGTGGGTTGCAGCCAGCATCATCCGTTCTTCCATTATTTTGCCTTCGGATCCCAATACCAGTCCCAGGTCTGGCATTTGATTACTAAGGTCGGTAGCTTGTAACCGGAACAGTCGCCAAAGGGCGTAGGGGTACAGGTAAACGCCAAAAATGCCAAAAGATTCATTGATAAGAAACCGCCTGAAAGCCCCAGACTGCCCATGTATACCCGAATAGAATGATAATTCAGAATGATTATCGTACAGCTCCGTAAACCTGCCTTTAAAATGAAATACCATTTCGGCGCACCCGTCGGCCATAGTGCGATGGGTATAAGGCTGGCCAGGTTCCAGCGCTGCTTCCAGTATCCAATAGCTGCGCACATAGGGTGCCAGAGCAGGATGGGGTGGTATGAGCTGGTAGGAGAACATGGTAAAAGGTTATGATAAAGTTAATACTCTGGTTTATGAAAAAATAATAAGATGCATAAACTTCTGGGCTGGTCTGTGAGATACCTGTTTAAATTATTACTGTTTGTTGGTTCCGGTACTGAAACCCGCTCCGGTGTTCAGAATTGGAGGAATTACGTATCTTCCACGTTCTGATAACCAAACCCGTGCTATGAAAAATGATCTCGTTTTAATGTTAAGCATGTAGGCCGATTAAGATAGATTGAAAGCAATGAATACTTCCGGATGGTTGAGGTAATTGTTTCTGAATGGATTAAGTTTTGATAGTTTTTATAATTAGTGTAACTGTAACCCTATGCCTGCGACATACAAACATTATTCTTTTGACCTGTGGCTGACATTGATTAAATCAAATCCTTCATTTAAAAAGGAACGTACAGCTTATTTTTTCCAACATTATAACCGGAGCCAAAAGTCCATTGAGGAAGTTTCGGCCATTTTCCGGCAGGTAGACCTGATGTGTAACAGCATCAACGAAAAAACCGGGCGTAACCTCGATGCAGAGGAGCTTTACCTGATGGTTATCGGCCTGGTCAATGATTTTAATTTTCCAATCCAGGATGTTGATGTAACTGCATTGTATGCCGCTATGGACGAACTCGTGTTTGACTATATGCCGGTTTTATACAGCACAGAAACCGTGGAAGTGCTGGACCGTATTTGCCAGCGCGGCGATGCTTCTGTAAGCCTGTTAAGCAATACCGGTTTTATTAAAGGCATTACCCTGCGTAAAGTACTTCGCGAGCTGGAACTGGATCGTTACCTGAACTTTCAGTTGTATTCCGACGAAACCGGTTTTTCTAAACCGGCCCCGGATTTTTTTGCACTCATGCTTACAGAGTTGTCCCGCATTCGTCCGGATGAAAGAGTAGCCCTGCATGAGATCATTCACGTAGGAGACAATCCCCTGGCCGATGAGCGGGGTGCCCGTAATGTAGGTATCCAAAGCTTACTTATCAATTCCAACCAAATTTCCATATCAAGCCTGTTGAACTAATGTTGCATAATTATTCTTTACATAAGGTAAAGTCAGAAACGACTTTTGGTTTTAATCCTGATCATTACAGCCGGTTTAAATTCGGCGACGATGCCGTTGCCCGTGCCTTTGGAGAGGCGCTGGCTGATGGTTTTATCCGCGATCATATGAGCGCGTTAGTCAATGCAGCGCAACTGGTGGTTATTTCAAGCCCTTACTGCTTTATACCCACTGCCACGTTTGCCATGAAAAATCATTTTGTGTTTCGCATTAACCGTTGGCTGGCTACTCATGGGCATCCGGTAGTGCAGGAAACCAAAGTGCACCGTACCATTACGTATAAAGAAGATTACGGAGAATTGGATGCGGAGCAGCGGATGAAACTGATTGGTAATGACTCCTTTCATATCGATAAGCAATTCCTGGAAGGTAAGACCCTGCTGTTTTTGGATGATATCCGCATTACAGGCAGCCACGAAAGAATGATCCTGAAAATGGTAAACGAATACGGCCTCAGCAACGAAATATACATGCTGTATTTTGCCGAACTCGTTAATAAGGACATTCACCCCAACATCGAGAATTTTTTAAACTACCACAAAGTAAAATCCATATTTGATCTGGATGAGGTGATTAAAGACGGTGCTTTTTTCATGAATACGAGAATTGTAAAGTACATTCTGAATACAGATACCGATACTTTTTCCGTATTTATGCAAAACCAGACCGATACGTTTATTAATCATCTTTATGATATGGCTATTGGCAACGGATACCATACCATTGAAGCCTACGCCTCCAACCTGGATATCATTAGGAAACATATTTTTGTACATTCTAAAAAACTTATAGAACATGGCAATTAATCTGCAAAAGGGGCAAAGGGAAAATATCAACGCTCCTAAATTTACAATTGGTTTGGGTTGGGATACCAACAGCTCTTCTACCGGTACCGCTTTTGACATTGATGCGTCTGTGTTTGTACTGGGCGAGAACAAAAAAATCTTGTCCGATCAGCACTTTGTGTTTTACAATAATCTCAAAACCCCGTCTGGCGCAGTAGAGCACATGGGCGATAACCTGACCGGAGATGGTGATGGTGACGATGAACAAGTACAAATAGATCTGTCTAAGATCGAAGGACAAGCTGCTGAAATTTGCCTGGTGGTTACCATTCACGATGCAGAAGCCAGAAAACAGAATTTTGGCCAGATCCGTAATTCATTCGTTCGCATTATCGATACTACGACCAACGAAGTGGTGCTGAAATATGAACTGGAAGAAGATTTCTCTATCGAAACCGCTGTGGAATTTGGCCGTATTTACAAACGCGAAAGCCAATGGAAATTCGAAGCTGTAGGTGCAGGTATGAAAGGTGGTTTGCAGGATTATCTGAACAAATACAACTAATAGTAACATTAACTTGATTAAACAATATAGGTTATGGCCATAAATCTGGAGAAAGGACAACGTATTAACCTCGAGAAAAGTAACGGTGCTAAGCTGCAGAGCGTTTGCGTAGGCATCAACTGGGGTGCTATTGAAAAGAAAGGGCTTTTTGGGTTAAACAAAACCAAAGAAGCAGTAGATCTGGATGCGAGTTGCGCACTGTTTAGCGATAGCAAACAATTGCAGGAAGTGATTTATTTCGGAAACCTGCGTTCCAAAGACGGGTCTGTACGCCACAGCGGCGATGACCTGACCGGCGATATGGGTGGTGACGATGGTTTGGATAATGAGGTGATTACCCTCGATTTTTCAGCCTTGAACCCATCTGTAAACTACGTAGCTTTTGTGCTCAACAGCTTCCGTGGTCACGATTTTGGTACTATTCCCTTTGCTTCGATCCGCATTTATGAAGGCACGCCTTCGCGTGTAACCGAAGTATTTGCAAAATATGATATTGCTAACGGCGCTGGTTTTGCCGGTCACGTATCTATGGTAATGGGCGTGTTCTACAAACGTAACGGGGAGTGGAAGTTTAATGCCATTGGCGAACCTACTAAAGACAAAAAACTGGAAGAAACCGTACGCACCGTATCTCAGAATTACCTATAGGTAGGTAGTTCGCGCTGCGCAAAAATATGTTCCTTTACATGCCGGCAAAAGGAGTACTTCCGTACTTCTTTTGCCCATTGTTTTATAGGAACCGTTATCTTTATTTAAATAAAATATTCAATTGTAATTACATGGAGCCAAATACAACCCAGGCCGAACTGCAGGTAACGAACCGGTTAGATAAAGAAGGTAACGTAAACCTTGCAACCCTTTCTGACGAGGAGGCCCGTAAGTTTAATGCCATGAATCAATCTCTGCAACCCGGAGATGTAAACTCGATTCTGAACTATGGCGTAGACGTACAAAATTCCATGGAAAGATACAGTAATGAGTTTCTGACTTCGGTACGCACCTTTAACTCTGGTGAAGTAGGCGGACTCATTAACGACTTGCTGACGGAGCTGAACTACATTGATGTGGATGAGCTGGAACAAAGCGGAATGAAGCAATTCCTGTCTAAGATTCCATTCCTCAAAAAACTGGTAGTTGATGCAAAAAAACTGTTTCAGAAATACGATACCGTAGTAGGCAATATCGATAAGATAACCAATAAGATCAAAGCTGGCCGTCTTAACTCCATTAAAGACAACAGCTCACTGCAAACGATGTTCGATAACAATGTTACCTACATCAAGCAGATGGAAGATCTGATTATTTCGGGTCAGCTGAAATACAATGAGCTGAACGAAAAACTGGCCGAAATGGAAGGCCGTGCAGCCGACTACCAGGATTATGAAATCGCCGATATGCGCGACTACATTAACCGTTTGGACAAGCGCCTGGCCGATATGAAGATTGTGCGCTTTATCATGATCCAGTCGCTGGCGCAGATCCGGGTAGTACAAAACAACAATACCTCTATCGCTGAAAAAGCGCAATCCATCATTTCTACAACCATACCGGTATGGAAAAACCAGCTGACGATTGCGGTGGCCCTGCAGCGCCAAAAGGCCAATGTAGAGATGCAGAAAAAAATCTCCGATACCACCAATACCATCTTGCAGAAAAATGCTGAGATGCTGAAACAGAACAGTATTGATGTGGCTAAGGAAAATGAAAAAACAGTAGTGTCTGTAGAAACGCTCAAACGTACCACACAGTCGCTGATCGAAACGCTGCATGAAGTAAAACGCATTCACGATGAAGGTAACCAGAGCCGTAAAGTGCTGAACAGTGAACTGCAAAACCTGGAAGCCGAATTGAAGAAAAACGTAACCAACGTAAACTGATCCGTTAAGTGATGGATGGAGACCTGAAGAGAATACTGAAAGAGTCGGAAAAAATTATCAGCAGATTGCAACTGTTAGCCACTTTTTTTGAAGACGAGGTGGTGTACAGGATTTATTTGCGCAGCCAGGTTATTCACAAGTTATTTGACAGTAATGATGAGCTGGATATCAATAAACTAGAGCTTTTTCACTTGCAGTATACCGAAACAGTGGTAGAACTGCTGCGGAAAATTAAAAAGAATAATGAACAGCGCGTAAGCCTGTTGTATGATGAAATGCAGCTCAATGACGAGCTGATAACCCGGTTGAAACATGCTGGGTATAGCGAGCAGGAGTTTAACGGCGATAAAGAAAAGCAGGCAGCCCGGGTAAGCAGGGCTATCGAAAACCTCTTTAAGAACTTGTCGGATTATTCTACCGATAATCCTTTTCCCAAAAACATCAGGGAATTTGGCATCCGTTATTCCAGAGAGTTTTTTCACGATATCCGGGAAGAAACCCTGCAAAGCCTCATCGATTATAAAGTGGGCGATGTGTATAAAAACGCCTATGGCATTATCCATAAAAAGCTGGTTGGATTGCAGTGCAAACACGATTTTCGAAACAGTTTTTGTGGTGGTTTGCGCATGGACGATGTATTGCTGGAAGTATACCGGTTAAAGGATACAGACCGTCATTTTCTGTACTATCCCTCCGGTAATCTGTTTCTGTTTTGTGACCTGAGCACAATAACAGAAGTAGACTGGGACGATACCATTTCCCGGAAAAGCAAAGTGATTAATGATCTTCAGGATAAGATAGATGTGTTGAAATCGAAGATCGAACTGGTTAAAACCAATATTTCGGCAGAGGTTAAACAATTGCTGCTGGAGTATTGCAAAAAGACCGAAGATGTAAGCTTCCTGCAAAATCTGAGTAATGTAGATGTGGAGGCCAATATGTTGAAATCAATGCTGGATACAGAATCGATGTAATACTGTGCCAGCCCATTTTTAATTTATCTGAAACAAATCAATAGTTATGGCAATTAATCTTCAAAAAGGACAAAGAGAAACCATTGGAACCCTGAAATTTACCGTAGGTCTGGGTTGGGACACCAACAATTCCGCTTCCGGTACTTCTTTTGACCTGGATGCCTCTGTGTTTATCCTGGGTGAGAACAAGAAAATTCTGTCTGATGAACATTTTATCTTTTACAACAACCTGAAATCGCCCGATGGCGCGGTAGAGCATACCGGAGATAACCTGACAGGCGATGGTGATGGCGATGACGAATCGATTAATGTAGATCTTTCCAGGATCGATCCGCGTGCTATGGAAATCTGCGTAGTGGTAACCATTCACGATGCTGATGGCCGCAAGCAGAATTTTGGCCAGGTAAGGAACTCTTTTGTTCGTGTATTTGATCCTGAGACTAAAACAGAAATGCTGAAATACGAGTTGGATGAGGATTTCTCTATCGAGACCGCTATCGAATTTGGCCGTATCTACAAACGCAACAACGAATGGAAGTTTGAAGCGGTGGGCGTAGGTATGCAGGGTGGACTACAGCAGTTCCTGAGCAAGTACAACTAGGTAATTACCGGATTTTACAACCAATCACTAATCATTATGGCTATTGATCTTCAAAAAGGTCAACGCATTGACCTGCGTAAGCAAACAGGATCTGCGTTAACCAACTTTTGTGTAGGCGTTAACTGGGGTGCTATTGAGTCAAAGGGTTTCCTGGGCTTTTCTAAAAACATCGTTAACGTAGACCTCGATTTGAGTTGCGTGCTGCTCAACAGCAGTAAGCAGGTTTGCGACCATTTATATTCTCCGCTTTACCGTCCGGAAGTACTGCAGAAATTTGGTTTGCCCATGGGCAAGCTGTCGACCCGCGAAGGTGCATTGCGCCATTCTGGCGACGATCTGTCTGGCGATTCCGGTGGCGATGATGGTTTGGATAACGAAATTATTACGGTAGATCTCGCATCGCTGAGCGCGGACGTGGAGCAGATTTTCTTTTTCCTGAACAATGTAGGTAAAGAAGACTTTGCGCAAATTCCGTTTGCTAAAATCCGTATGTATGAAGGCTCTGCCAAGCAGGTACGGGAAGTGTTTGCATCCTATAATGTAGCTTCTGATGCGCAGTATGCCGGACGCAAAGCCCTTATTATGGGTAAGCTATACCGCAAAAACGGAGAATGGAAGTTCAATGCCATTGGTGATGCGACCAGTGATGTGTTTTTCGGACAAACCATACAGCGTATTCTGCAATCGTACGCCTAAACCCTACATCAATACCGATATGAGAAAATTACCAGTGTATCTGTTATTGGATACATCCGGCTCCATGCTGGGCGAACCTGTGGAAGCGGTTAAAAACGGCATCCAGGTAATGGTGAATGGCTTGCGCCAAAACCCGCAGGCTATTGAGACCGTGCATTTGAGTGTCATTACTTTCGACAGCATGGCCCGGCAGGTGATGCCGCTTACCGATATTGCTTCTTTTCAGGTGCCGGAAATAAAAGCCGGGGGCACCACTGCCCTGGGCGAGGCACTGGAGCTCGTAAGCCGCTGTATGGATACCGAAGTCATGCGCACCACAACCGATCGTAAGGGAGACTGGAAGCCACTCGTTTTCATCATGACCGATGGCGTACCTACCGATGACTGGAAGAAAGGGCTGCAGGAGTTCCGGAAGCGCAAAACGGCTTATACGATAGCCTGTGTAGCCGGAACGCAGGCTGCTACCGGTGTATTAAAAGAGATTACGCCTAATGTATTGCACCTTGCTACGGCAGATAGCCACAGCATTGCACAATTTTTTACCTGGGTCACGGCTTCTATTACGGTAAGCTCGGTAAAAATTGAGGATATGGGCATCGACCTCAACAATCTTAAGGAATTGCCTCCTCCTCCGGCGGAATTAAATATAGTGGTATAGGAGTACAGGCATATGGCAATAGCAGGCAACATATTTGCAACGCGGGTATTTGCTGCCGAATGGGAGCAATACCTGGCGGAGCTGGGCATATCCTGCCACTCAGGAGAGTGGCTGTGCAGGAGCATGGCTCAGGCTTATGATGTATTACCTGCTCATGAGCAGGAACTATTGAATGCTGCTTATTATCGTATGGCAGTACCTGTTTTTGATACCGCAGTATGGCCGCTTCGGTATGCGCTTTTGTACGATGCTGTCGTGGAGTTGTACCATTTGCAACGCTTGTCGGTGGCTTCTTGCCGCGAAGTTCTGGAGCTGGTGGTTACGCAGCGAAAGGCAATTCTTGACGATTATCAAAAATGCATGGACCCGCTAACGGCAGCTCTTCCTATTGTGGAGGATACCGTGATAGATGTAACTGGTCTGTCAGGTACTATCATCGACAGGGAATCGTTGGAATCCTCTCTTACACCGCTTTACAATAAAGATGATGTACAACAATGGGAGCAGTTAAAGCTGGGGCAGCAATATCGCGAAAAATTGGGGTTGGACGGCAAAGAGGTTATCTGGCTCGATAAATTTTATGATCCCTGCAATGCCTTTCTCGAAATAAAAGGCTGCTGTGTGGCCACAATAAGGTTGTACCTGGCTGCTGTAAGGGCTTTGCGGCAAAGGCTGGAATCGGTAGGCCTGTCGTTCATAACCATCTGGAATGAGCTATTCGAAATCATATATCCTGGTTATGACCATACCGAAAATGGCTTTGTTGATGCCATTATGTACCAACGCAAAGAAGTAGAAAGCCAGATATACCTATGCCTTTTTCGTAGGGCCGAAGTTCGGGTGCGTGATGCGTATGCACACAAGCGCAAAATAACGGATAAGTTCTATTACACTTCGGCTGCTACTTATTTTGAGCAGCGCATAGGTGAGCCACTCAATACAATACTTAATGAGTTGCAAGCCCGTATTCTGCCCCCGGATGCTGCTACCGAAGTGGCATTAAACCGCTCCAACGTAAACCGATGGAAGCTGGGTCTCGACCGTATAAAAGCTGTGCTCAACAGCGATAATTATACCGAACAGGCAGCGCTGCTCGAAGCACTGGGTGCAGCCAATATTGAAAACCCAGCAGTGGAGCAGATATATTTCGAGGCATCCAAGATGCTGGTTGCTTACGACAAACAAGTGGCTATAGCTTTTTATCTGCGCTATGTTTATGCCGATCTGCATTCGCCACGCATAGATCGTAAACCACTGGGCAAAGGCATTCAAAAGAACCTGTTTGCTAGCCAGGAGCAGTGTGATGGGTTTACCCGCATTGTAAACCAGCTGGTTTTTGATAAAAATCTGGAGGCGGCTTTGTCCGCAGCTAATGAGCTATACAAACCTGGCCGCCGAAAAATTACAATAGACCGTGGCTTGCTGGAGCAAACCCGGAACGAACTTGCTGATACGGTAGATGTTCTGGGTAACATTCTTAATGCAGAAGATGAGCCAGAGAGTGAGGATGCCGTTATAGACCTCAAACTGAACCCGGTTGCAATACCAGCAAAGGCAGAGGATTTTACTTTTTATTGCGGGCTTTTATTTTCAGAGCACCAGTCAGGATTGCTTGACCTGTTTCGCAGCCATGAATTTATAGTCAGCAATGATATGCTTAACGAGTACACCTCACAGCATAAACTTTTTAAAAACCAACTGGTAGAAAGCATTAACGAATTGTGTTATGACCAGCTGGACGATCTGCTGATCGAAGAGTCAGAAGACGGGTATGAAGTCAATCGTTTTTATTTTCAAAAAATCACCAATCTATGTTAGAAAACCTTAAACCTAAAGAGCTTACCTCCATTGTAAATTCCCTGTTGGGAGGGGTTGTGCCCAAAATAGGGGTGCAGCATATTGCAGTAGGCCGTTCAGAAGAAATCAATGCATACCTGGCTGCCCTTAATGATGTGAAAAACGGGCATAGTATTGTCAAATTCTGGATCGGAGATTTTGGTTCGGGTAAGTCGTTTATGATGCACTTGCTTAATACTGTGGCGCTCAAGCAAAAATTTGTAGTTGCTAATGCAGACTTTACACCCGAAAAACGTTTGTATGCTAGCGATGGTAAGGCTTTGGCCATGTATGCCTCCATCATGGATAATATTGCTATCCAAACCAAACCCGAAGGTGGGGCGCTGGCTACGCTGCTCGAAAAGTGGATAGAACAGATGATAGTGCTTACTGCCCAGGAGTTGAATGTGCCGCCTGTTGAAGTACGCTTGGGTAATTACACCGCCGAAATCCAGTCGCGGATGATGCGCACTGTAAATGAACTGACGGATGTGGGTGGTTTTGATTTCGGGCATGTAATCGTTAAATATTACGAAGGATTCATTATCCATGATGATCAGTTGCGCAAAAATGCGCTACGCTGGCTCAAGGGAGAATACCGTACCAAGACGGAAGCGCGCCAGGATCTGGATGTACGGGAGATCATCAATGATCACAACTACTATGATATGCTTAAAAACTTCTGCAAGTTGTTTGTAAGCATAGGGTATAGCGGATTTATGATTAATCTAGATGAGGCTATCAATCTGTATAAAATACCGATAGGTGCTATCCGCGAAAAGAACTACGAAAAAATACTTAGCATATATAACGACTGTTTCCAGGGCAAGGTTGAACATCTGCTCATCAATTTTGCGGGCACTCGCGAGTTCCTGGAAAACGAAAGAAGGGGCTTGTTTAGTTACCAGGCATTGAAATCGAGGCTGTCGACCAACCGGTTTGAATCTTTGGAAACCCGCGATTTTGCCCAGCCGGTTATCCGCCTGATGCCGCTTAGCCATACCGAGATTTTTGTGTTGCTGCAACACCTCAAAAAGATATTTGACATCCATTACCAAACAGAGATAGATATTACGGATGAAGACATCACAATGTTCATGGAAGAGTTGTTTAACAAACCGGGTGCTGATGAGTTTCTCACTCCCCGTGAGGTGACCCGCGATTTTCTCAACATGCTGAGCATCCTGCGTCAAAATCCACAGCTGGACAAGCGCTCACTCATTGGCGATATTGAGGTGAAAGATGAGTGTCCGGATGAAAAAGAATTTGAAAACATAGAAGAGTTCTAATGTCGTACCAACTCCTTTCTGAACCCATTCGGAGATATATCCACGACCAGGGCTGGGGTGCATTGCGCCCTATCCAGGATGTAGCGATCCGTAGCATAATGGGTTCCGAAAATAATTACATTATTGTGGCAGGCACAGCTTCGGGCAAAACGGAAGCTGCATTTTTACCAGTATTGTCCAATGTCGATTTTCGGCAGCCTGGTGTGCAGGTATTATATGTGGCGCCCTTAATTGCGCTTATCAACGACCAGTTTCAGCGGGTAGAGCAGTTGTGCTTGCATATGGATGTAACGGTTACCAAATGGCATGGAGAAGCGAGTGTTGGTGCCAAAAAAAGGTTGCTTCAAACGCCTGAAGGTATAATGCTTATTACGCCTGAATCGCTGGAAGCTATGTTTGTCAATCGTATTGCTGATGCCCGGAGATTATTTAGTAATCTCAAATTTATTGTGATAGACGAGATTCATACTTTTTTGGGTAGTGATCGGGGTATGCACCTGCAATCACTTTTATCAAGGATAGAGCAGTTAAGTGTGGCTACCGCACCGCGGGTAGTAGGCTTGTCGGCTACGATTGGAGATTATCTGGAAGCTAAAAAATTTACAGGCAAGGAAGCGCAAACCAAAGTTTTGGTCGACAAAACGCCGAAGGAAATAGATACCGTTTTCAGGTTTTATGAGCAATCTGGCGCGGAGTTTACCGTTTCGTTTATTGAGATGCTGTATGAGGAAGTGAAAGACAAAAAGGTACTCATTTTCCCTAACAGCAGGGGAGCCGCAGAAGAATTGGCCGTTAAGCTGAAAAAACATGCAGAACGTGAGGGTGGACATCTTTTTTATTTTTCACACCATTCTTCTGTAGACAAAGAACTAAGAGAATATATAGAAGATTTTGCTAAGGAGAGCGCGCGCAGGAACTTTTGCATCTCCTGTACTTCTACTCTTGAGTTAGGTATTGATATTGGTTCGGTTGATATGGTGGTACAGATAGATTCCGCGCATTCCATTGCATCGTTGATACAACGGGTAGGGCGTAGCGGCAGACGGGAAGGGCAAAAGAGTAGTCTGTTGATGATTGCTACCACCCCCTGGGATTTGCTTCAGTCGTTTAGTTGTTGGGAATTGTATAAAATCGGGTTTATCGAACCTTTAAAAAAACAGGAGAAGCCCTTCGATCTGTTATTGCACCAAATCCTTTCCATATTAAAGGAAACCTGTGGTATTAGCGCCAATGAACTTGTAGAAAGAATAAAACGTAATGTTGCTTTTTTCGGTATTATAGATGAGGATGTGCAATACCTTCTGAAATATATGATTTCGGCAAATCTGGTAGAAGACCTCGGACGGGAGCTGATTGTAGGGTATGAAGGAGAGAAACTGACTAACTCGAGAGATTTTTATTCGATGTTCTTTACACCTGAATTGATGAAGGTGATGCATGAAGGAAAAAAAATTGGCGACTTGCAGGTAGGTATTATAATTGAGCTTGGCGATAATATTTACCTGGGTGCAAAAATATGGAAGGTCGCCGTAGTAGACCTGGGAGCAAAGATCATTCTGGTCAAACCGGCCATGGATGGTAAAAGACCTAAATTTACTGGTGGTGGTGGAGATATTCATCCGAGGATAAGAGAGAAAATGCTGGAGTTGATCTTTTCGGATGCAATGCCAGAACAGACCGATGTGTTGGTGGCTGAAGGATTGCAGAAACTCCGACTGTATTTTAGTGATATAGCGATGGAAGAGTTGCTTTACGACAGGCCATGTATTCATACAGCTAAGGGCACTACAATGTTGTACACCTTTACCGGCACCCGCATCAACCATACGCTACTTTTTGTTTTCAAAAGCCTGGGTGTGGCATGCCATCATATCGAAGATGAAAGCCTGTTTATGTTTGATATACCAGATATTACAGCGGTATGGGAAGATGCAAAAAAAGCATTTTCAAAGATTGGAACCTTAGTAGATGTAGCATTGCTGGAAAATCCTGGTCAGTTTAACCTAAGTAAATGGGGCGCGTATCTGCCCAATGAGTTGAAAAAAGAGCAGATACTGAACCTCCGTTTCGATTTGGAAGGGACTTGGGATTTGTTGCAGCAGATCAGATTTGTGAAAGGAAAAGGAATAATGGAATTGCCACCAACAGAGGTACACAACAAAACAGCAACAGTTTATAATATAACCGACGATAAAGCAACATAACATGCGCAGATTACCTGTTTATTTTTTACTGGATACTTCTGGTTCTATGTTCGGAGAGCCTATACAGGCGCTGAACAATGCATTGAGTGGTATGGTTAGCGCGCTTCGGTCTGATGCGCAGGCACTCGATTCGTTGTGGTTAAGCATGATCACATTCGACGGCGATGTAAAGGAAATTGTACCGCTTACCGAACTGGTGAGTTTTCAGCTGCCGGAAATTACCTGTCCGCAAAGCGGGCCCACCCATACGGGTAAAGGGCTCGAGCTGCTGCACGAAAAAGTAACCCGCGAAGTAAGAAAAGGAAACGAAGAGCAAAAAGGGGACTGGAAACCTTTGTTGTTCCTGTTTACCGATGGTAAACCCTCCGATCTGCAACTGTACAGAGATATGATTCCAAAAATCAAAAATCTGAACTTTGGCACCATCGTAGCTTGTGCTGCCGGTCATAAAGCAGATGATACCATGCTGAAAGAACTTACCGATACCGTGGTGCATCTCGATACGGCAGATAGCTCTACTTTAAAACAATTTTTTAAATGGGTTTCGGCCACAATAGAGCAAGGCAACAAAAGCATGGGTACCAGCGAGAGCGTAGCATTACCGCCGCCGCCGCCCGAAATTATTGTAGTAGTATAATTTTTCAACCAACAGTACTATGAGAAGATTACCGATTTACTTTTTAATAGATGTGTCCGAATCGATGGTGGGCGAACCGATCCGCCAGGTAGAGGACGGGCTGGCTGCTATCATACAGGAATTAAAATCCGATCCCTATGCCATTGAAACCGTGTGGGTATCTGTCATCGTATTTGCCGGGCAGGCCAAAACATTGGTGCCCTTGCAGGAGATTATCAGTTTTTACCCGCCCAGGTTTCCCGTGGGCAGCGGTACCTCTGTAAGCAAGGGACTCGGGCACCTGATGTATGAAATGCGCAAAAATATTGTGAAAACGACTTATGAGCAGAAGGGTGATTGGAAACCCATCGTATTTTTATTTACCGATGGTGTACCAACCGATGATACGGCTACTGCGATAACCGAATGGAAACAAAACTGGCAACGTGCCGCTAACCTGATTGCTATTTCTTTTGGTGAGGAAACGGATGCGCATTTGTTGCATCAGTTAACAGATCAGGTGCTCATGTTCGACAATACCGATGCCAACGCTTACCGTAAGTTTTTTAAATGGGTAACCGATTCCATTAAAACCAGCAGCATTAGTGTTGAAAATAATTCGGGTGGATTTGAGCTGGCTGGGCTGGACGAAGAAACCTTGTCGAAAATGGAGCTGAAGATGGTACCTCCCAAAGAATATGCCGACCCCAATTACGTAGTATTATCGGGTATGTGCCAGAATACCAAACGGCCATACCTTATGAAATATAAAAAGACCTTAACGCCATCTCCCTTCCTGGATATGCAAACCCTGGCTTACCGTCTCGAAGGGGCTTTTCAGGTAGATCAGTCCTACAGCGAGCTGTCCGATCATTCGGAGCAGGCGTTTAGCATCAATACCAGCGAGCTCATAGGTGTGCCAACCTGTCCTTGCTGTGGCAACCAGATCGCTTTTGCAGTATGTGTATGCGATAAAATTCATTGCATCGGCGAAGAACAGATTAGTACCTGCCCCTGGTGCAGCAACCAGGGTGAGTACACGATGGGTGGCGAAGGCTTTGATGTGAACCGTACTAAAGGATAAGCATTAAACATGAGTGAGGCAAAAGCATATATACAATCTCTGTTTGCGCAAAAAGGCATTGAAGTGGTTCCGGAACGGAGCAGTCTGTTTGACGCGTTTGTTCAGGACCCGGCCAATCGTGACGCCGTGCTGCAGATACAACAAAACCAACAGACCCTTATGGCAAAATGGCTGAAAGATGTGAGGATTAATGATATCAAAGACCAGGCTTTTTCGATTCCGAACGCTACAGTAGGTAAACCTTACGAAACAGTGATCGATATTGTGCGTTTGGGCTGGCAAGACCTGGTTAATGTTCGGCTGGAAGGGTTGGAAGAGACGGGACTTACCTATGCACCGGAATCTAAAACCTTATCTGGTGTGCCTCAGAAAAGTGGAGATATCCGGCTTACGTTGCGGTTTGGACTGCAGCAGGTAGATGGGGAAGAATTTACCAAACCTGTTATGCTCATCATCAATCCTGATCCACGAAGTCTATGGAAAAATATTGCTTCTGATACGGCCGATCCTTATTGGAAGCAAGATGATGTGGCGGTAACGGGCCATCTGGGCGATCGTACCATTGTAGTAGCCTCCCGGCGCGGACGGTCACATGCCAATGTAGGCAGTTTTCGGGACGATGACTTCAGTTTTACGCACCTGACCGAATCGGGGTGGAGCGTGGTTGCGGTTTCTGACGGGGCCGGTTCTGCAGTGTTATCGCGCGAAGCATCCCGGTTGGCCTGCCAAACCGTTACAGAATATTTTGCAGAGAAGATTGGTACGGCTACATTTGCAGGTTTGGATGCGGCGTTAGCGACTTATAGCGAGGCGCCGGGAGCAGATGCCGGGCAGCAATTACAGGCGCAGATTTGTGAAATGCTGGCCCAGGCTGTGCAAACCGTTTATCAGAAACTGGAGGCATTTGCTGCTAAAGCGGGTTGCCAGATGAAGGACTTGCACGCCACATTGGTATTCGCTTTGGTTAAAAAATATGCACCGGGTTATGCCATCTTAACGTTTGGCGTAGGCGATTGTCCCATAGCAGTGCTGGATAAAGATGGTGCAACGGTGAAGTTGATGAATAAGCTCGATGTTGGAGAGTTTGGCGGTGGCACCAGGTTTGTAACCATGCCGGAAATATACAGCAACGACCAGTTTTATACCCGTTTTGGGTTTACTATGATTAGCGATTTTGCTTATCTCATGCTGATGACCGACGGTATTTACGATCCGAAGTTTGAAGTAGAAGCCAGCCTGGCAAAGCCGGAAAAATGGAATGCTTTACTTGCCGATCTGGATGGCAATAATGCCGAAGGAGCAAAAGTGGTGTTAAACCGCGATAATCCATTGCTGGCACAACAACTTTCGGATTGGATGAATTTCTGGAGCCCTGGCAACCACGACGACAGAACATTGGCAATTATATTTTAAAACAACAGAGCAGGATGCAGATCCGCTCTTTGGAATATCGATCATGAGCAGAACAATTACAGTGTCATCGGGTATCACCGGCAAATCGTATCAGTATGTTGATAATGGGGAGCCTATGCGTGGTGGCATGAAAGATGTTTTTTTCAGCCCGGATAAGAGTTACGTGGTGGCTTTCTACCGCGATACCCAGGACGAAAACGCCCGCGAAAGGTTAAAGCGTATTGTTACCGATTATTACAACAGCTTTTTTAACCGGGATGGCGGAGCTTATTATCATGAGCTTTATTGCTGGCCGGTTGATATCGTGGAGCAGAACAGCAAAACCGGGCTGATTGTGCCGGTATACAAGGATAGTTTCTTTTTTAAGAAAGGATATGCTACCAGCGATCTTATTCGGGGTAAGGAAAAAGAAGGAAAATGGTTTGCTTCACCCAAATTCAGGAATAAGCAATTTGCACTAAGGCTCGATGATAGTGAATTGGGCAACTGGCTAAGTTATTTCCAGGTGTGCGTCAATATTGCCCGTGGGGTAAAGCGCCTGCATGCTGCTGGTTTGGCACACTCCGATCTTTCTTATAAAAATGTATTGGTAGACCCGGTAACCAAATCGGCCACTATTATTGATATTGATGGGTTGGTGGTACCGGGATTGTTTCCGCCCGATGTGATTGGCACCGCCGATTTTATTGCGCCGGAAGTATTGGCTACCAAACACCTCGATATACAGGATCCTAACCGCAAGCTGCCGAGCAGGGTAACCGACCTGCACGCGCTGGCGGTAATGATTTACATGTATCTGTTGTACCGGCACCCGTTAAAAGGTGGCAAGGTGCATGATCTGGATACCGAAAAAGACGATTTATTGTCTATGGGAGAGCGGGCTTTGTTTATTGAGCACCCTTCAGACCAGTCTAACCGGCCTAAGCAGGGCCAGCTCAATCCGAAGGAACTGCCCTGGGCCGATGTGTCCAAAGTTCCTTACCATATAACGGGGCCATACCTCAAAGAATTGTTCGATCAGGCTTTTATCAAAGGATTGCACCAGCCTAACGAGCGTCCGTTGGCAGAAACCTGGGAGCAGGCCCTGCTCAAAACGACCGATCTGATGCAACCATGCGGCAATGCGGCCTGCGATCAGAAATGGTATGTATTCGACAATACAAATAATCCCAAATGCCCGTTTTGCGGTACGCCGCATAAGGGTACGCTGCCGGTGCTCGACCTGTATTACCAGTTTCAGCCTACGGTATGGCGCCCGGAGAATCACCGGTTAATGGTGTACCACAACCAGTATTTATTTCAATGGCATGTAAACCGGAATGTGGTTCGGAACGAGAAACTCACCACCGCACAAAAAGTGCCGGTTGGGTACTTTACTTTCCACAATGGCAAATGGGTACTGGTTAACCAAAAGCTAACCTCTTTGAAAGACCTTACAGAAGATGTGGAAGTGCCCATTGGGGCAATGGTAGAGCTTACAGACGGTAAAAAGCTATTATTATCAAAAGAAGATGGTGGTAGGGTTGTAATGATTACGCTCGCCAACCAATAAGCAGAATAAGTCAACAATAAATCGGAAGTATAATGGACAGTATGATCAATCATCCGGGGCTCATAGCCCTGTTTGCGGTTACAGTAGTAATTATGTTGTTATTGGACCTCGGCATTTTTAACAAAAAAAGCCATGCGGTTACGAATAAGGAGGCGCTCTCCTGGTCAATTGTCTGGATCTCGCTCGCTATGGCGTTCAGCGGAATTATATATTATTTCGCGGGCGCAGAAAAATTTGCTCAGTTCCAGTCTGCTTACTGGATCGAAAAAGCATTGTCTGTAGATAATCTCTTTGTATTTATACTGGTGTTCTCCTTCTTTAAGGTGCCTAAGGAACTGCACCATAAAGTATTGTTCTGGGGCATTATAGGAGCCTTGCTGTTCCGTGCCATATTCATCTTTACAGGCGTTGGGCTTATTAACCTCACCTTCCTGCCCGAAATGACATTGTTGGGTCAGGTGGTTAAAATTAACGTAGTGCTCACGCTGTTTGGTTTCTTCCTGGTATATGCTGGCATCAAATCCTGGTTTTCAAGCGAGGATGATGAAGAAGAAAAAGATTTCAGCAAAAGTGCCGGAGCCAAACTTGTACACCGCTTTTTTAAAGTAAGTAAAGAATTTGACGGCGACCGTTTCTTTACCATCGAAAACGGAATTAAGCTGGCCACACCTTTACTGGTGGTGGTAGCTGTAATCGAATTTACCGACTTACTGTTTGCCGTAGATTCAATCCCTGCCATCTTTGCCATCGCGCCAGATGATCCTTTGATCCTGTACACTTCCAATATCTTCGCGATTTTGGGTTTAAGGGCTTTGTATTTCCTGCTGGCCAATTTTATCCATATGTTTAGTCGCCTGAAGTATGGCCTGGCCATTATCCTGAGCTTTATTGGTATTAAGATGCTTATTGCACCATTTTATCATATTTCATCACCTATATCCCTTTCTGTAGTTGGAGGCGTGTTATTGCTTTCGGTACTGGCATCCGTTGTGTTTCCGGTTAAGGAAGACGATAAGGAAGATGATAGTAGTGGGGAAGAATTGAGACAAAGCGCTTAAGTTTTTAAATAATTATAAAAAAACCGCCTATTAGGCGGTTTTTTTATTTTATAGCATGAATAAAAGAGAATATTTAATACACTAAACGTATGTTTTTGTTAAAACGGACAAATTGGTATTTTTATGACCTTTTTTGGAGCGATCCCTTTAATTTTGCCAAAATAATAAACGATACATTGTATTGTAAGAGAGCATTCTAATGGAAGTTAACCTTAACCGATCAACCGTTTCGTTGGTGTTAAAGATGGAGGACGCAGCGGTAATAAACCATTATTCCTTTCCTCTTTTTGTACCAGAATATGAAATGCACAGCCGCAAGATTCCTGCTATTTATTTTGTTCGCAACAACCAGTTGGTAAAATCGCCGGAGCGGTTGCACATGACCGGTAAGGAAATGGTGCAGGCTGCATTTAGTCATTTAAGGGAGCTGGATCTGAAGTGGCAGGTTGTGCGTGAAGAAGGCGCTGTTTATTTGTTTTGTACAGCTGCAGCAGGAGAAGATGTAGCAGGAAAGGTGCTCGATCCTATATTTATGCAACAGGCAGCATCCTTGCTCAATGCAGCAGCGCTCCTGGTAATGATACCGCATAGCGGCATTATTCTGGTTGCTGCCGAAACCGAAGGAACTGCGCCACATGCTGGTTTTCTTAAAAGGGCCAAAGCCGAGTTTGGAAAACTATCGGTTCAGGTCCTGAGCGACCTTGCCTTTGTGTACACACACGACCGGGTTACAGCCGTAAAAGAAGTTTTGCGCCAGCACGCCAATATGCTGGAAGAGAAAGGCCAGAGCGAGTTAGCACCTTTAGAAGGGCAGGTGCTCAAGGTGATAGAAGTGCCCGTTTTTACCGGTGATTTTTTCTATAAAGTGGAGATTGGCGCTGGTGATGATATGCAGTTGATCGATTTGTGTGAAAAAGCTATTTTCTATCTGTTGGGTAAAGGGGTAACGCAGCATAAGTTCCTGGGCATAATTGAATTTGTGATAGACCGCTCTTATAATGCTTATGCTGTTGAGCTCGAAGATAAGATAGCCCGCTTTTGGGTATCTGTAGAAAAGTCTGGCAAGATAAAAGAGCTTTCCTCGCGCCTCAAAAGGAATATTGAGTTGTCCATCATTTTTGGCGAAGACTTTGCAAGCGGGCAACTGCACCGTAAGAAACGCTTCAAAAAGGAGTATTACAAATAGTATTATCTATAATTATAATAATCAAAACCAAATCAAAATGGGATTTTTTAGCAACCTTTTAGGCTCCAATGAAGCCGATCAGAAATTTAATGAGCAGGAAGCATTTATGGGTGTGCTTTTAGCTGTTATTGCTGCCGATGGTTATTTTTCTGAAGAGGAAGTAGACGATTTCTGGAAAACGCTGGGTCGTGCCAACATCATGAAAAACTATACCGACAGGCAGTATAAAGATTCCATGAACAAGTTGATGAAAATTGTAAAAGGTCCTGGCCATGAAGTGTTGCTGACATCTGCAATCGCTGCATTGCCGGCAGCCCTGCACCAGGGCACTTTCGTATACGCCTGCGATCTGGTTTTCTCTGATGGTTCTGCTGCACCCGAAGAGCAAAATGTGCTGGACAGGATTAAAAAGGAACTGAATATTGAAGATGCATTGGCTTATAAAGCCGCAGAAGTAGTGATTTTGAAGAATAAAGTATAAGGATTTTAAAAGTAACAATAAAACCGCCTTACGGGGCGGTTTTATTGTTTTCGGGATTTAACGGTTGATAGGTTAACTATTGTTTTTGCAATGCGAAAGCTGCGTTTTGATAACGGTCCAGGTAATCGAGTCTTGAAGTACCATTGGTAGCTGTAGCATACACGCCCAGTGATTCTACGAAGGCCGCTGCAGGACAAACGCCCATCAACTGGCTCGCCATGAAACTTTGCGTATACACATTGGGCGATCCATTGACCAGGGTGTACAACCGGTTGTCGCCGCTAATGGTGTATGGCGCATCGCCTATTACCATTTGTCCGCTTACATCGGGTAGGGCCAGGGCCGAGGTATAAGCCCGGTCTATATTGAACCCAAAGAAGGCAAAATCGTTGGGGTGCGCTGCGGTGTAATCTACCTTAACGGTTGCATCCGGAGGAGGGAATGCCATAAAACCACAATCGGTGGTTACCGCGGTACCGTTTACAGTTATAGGATAAATAGCGGCTGCACAAGCCCTGTTGTCTACCCGTACTTGTATTTTGAACCCGGTTGCATTGCCAGCCGATCCGGCTTGCAGCAGGTAATTAGGTGCATCTATACTTTGATCGGTGTTCAACGGATCGGGTACCTGGAAGAAGTTTTTGGTCATTTCCCTTTGCACAAAAGTGCCGTTGGCTTTTTTCTCAAATAATTCCAGTTGCAATTCATACAATCCTTCGGGGCAATTGGCTATGGTATCCAGTGCAGAGCTGTAGAATTCCTCAATTTCCCAGAACCGGCTTGTGCCGGCTGCAGGCGCAGGCAAGGGCAGGTCTTCTACTTTGGAAGGTGGAATAAGATACATAGGTTCTGGCGATTCGGCTACAGGACCCAGTTTAAACCTTTTATGGAAAAACTTGATAGGGCTGCTTTGGAACTCTACATAACCAATGTTTACATCCACATTAATATATTGCCAGCTGGCACCCGGCGCAGGAATGTAGTTGAGCGTATTATCGCCTCCGGTGCTGTGCATACCGGCTGGGTTTACCAGTGCTACCGGTCTGAACTTCCAGCGGTAGTGGGTAATGCTGGCGGCTTTGAGCCCGTCGGTGAAGATTAGTTTAAGCGGCAGGGTATTGCCGAATGGTGAAATATAGCGGCCGTAGATCCAGTTGGTAAGCCCTATTTCATCGAACCTTTTGCCCTGAATTACATTGATGGGTGTATTGCTCTGCTGCACCTGGTGCGGCAGACAACTGCTGCCTATGCGGCGGAACTCAATACCCGAACCCGGTACCACTGGCGAAGTGCCACAGAGTTTTACCCTGGGGTCGGTGATGTTGATCTTGATTTCCGAATTGCAGGTATAATCCCAAATGGTGCTGCAGGCAATAGATGGTTTGTAGATAGAAACCCAGCTGCCATCGAGGTAATAGTCGGCCCAGATGTACACATCGGGTTTATCGCCGGTAGGCAGGTAATAAATAGGTGCTTCAAAGTTTCCGTTCTGGTCGGTAATTACGGTAGCCATTTCGTCCATGCGCAGAATGTAGGGCCACAGCCAGTTCCATTGGCAGAACCAGGGTCGGAAAATTTCGATATTCTTAACCAGGTTGGCTTTAATGGCGCTGATATTGCCCGAAAGCATAGCCGTTTCTACATCGGCAGGGAACTGCACAGTAGGCGTAAGGTTCCTGGCATTCAGGTTCAATGCGCTCATGCGTATATTGCCGAGCCCGCTGGCAATGGTCAGCTTGTTGGATATGCTGATGCCTTGCGCTAACTCCGAAATGTTTTCGAGCGGTGTGCGCACAATAGTGGGGTCAATGGCCGGACTTAACCAAGGTGCCGGATCGGGTTGTGGAATGGGCCATTTAATTTCTATTGGAATAGGGAAAGGTGGATTAACGCGTGGTTTCAACAGTTTCCACCACTCGTAACGCCATTTCCAGATCACTTCGTCTGGCAGGTCGAGAATGAGCCTAGGAATGCGGTCTACTTCGCAAATGTGTACCCTGGCTTTGCACACACCATATTCTTTCCACTGGTTTTCTATCCATACTCTTTTGGTGAGCCTTCCCCTTACATTACAGCGTATCCAGCGCCAGAGCTGCAATTTGTCGGATGTGATGCCGGTAACAGCGGTGATCTTACCCTCGGTGAGGCGAATGGTAGGTTGCACGGCGTTGGCCATGGTCATGGCACTGATAGTAGGTCGGGTGGTGATGTTGGCCGATGCGGTGTTGGGTCTTGCAGGTGTAATAAACAGTTGCGACTGGGCCAGGGTGTCGGGATCAATGTCGAGGTCTACTTTACCGCCTTTGCCTACCGGCGCAGAGGCCAGTAATTTGCCATTGGCGTCAAATACATTGGCGGTAAGGGCCAGGTCTTTCAGTGATTCGTCGATGTCTACTACGAAGCTGCTTTTGTTCGTTGGCATAGTGATGGTTGTTTTGGTTTATATTCAAAATTAGGGGCAAGTACGGTCCCAAAAAATGGTGAAAAGACCTGATTGAGTAGCTGGCAGGCACCATTGCGCAGATGGTGAGGCCCGGATGGTAAGTGGTTGAAAAAAACAAATACCATTAAATATGCAGAAGAAGTAGATGTTATTTGTCCTGAATGATAGGTATGTGGAAATGTGGCCGAAAAAAAAATTGAAAATTCAGCTAGAATATTATTTTTATATAAATTATTGGCACAAATGAAAAAAGGACTACTTTCTGTTATGTTGCTTTCTGGTTTAGCAACACAAGCCCAAACCACCGTTAAAAAAGTATTTCTGGAAGATTACACCGGAGCCTGGTGCGGCTGGTGCCCGGAAGGTACTGTAATCCTGGAAGGTCTGGAACAACAATATCCTGATGTTATCATTCCGGTAGCTAACCACAACGGCGATGGTTTGCAAACTGTGGAAGGCGCTGCAATTGTTGCAGGGCTGAGTGTGACTTCTTACCCGAACGGTTCTATTGACCGTAAAAAGTTCCCTACCGAAGCCAAGATCGGTACCACAAGAGGTAAATGGGCTGGTTATTTTAACCAGCGTAAGGCAGTGCCTGCCGTTGCTTCTGTAAGCTTTACCAACATGGCCTACAACGCTACTAATGGTACTTACACTGCAGATGTTAACGTAAATTTCTCTCAGGTACCTGTAAACGATAGCAGCGATAAGATTAACATAAACGTATATGTGCTGGAAGATGGCATTCCTGCTACCGGTACAATCGAGCAAGACAACTATTCTTCCAGTGTACAAGGTGGTGCAAGCCCATTGCAAAACTGGTTTCACAACAATACCCTGCGCAAAGCATTGGGTGGCGCATGGGGCTTTACCGGTGTGGTACCTGCCCAGCCGGTTGTAGGCACTACCTACACCAAGTCGGTTTCGTTTAAACCAGCTCCTAACTGGAAAACAGATAACATTCACCTGGTTGCTTTCGTAGCTTTTGATGGTAAAGTTGCCAACGACAAAAAAGAGATCCTGAACTCAGAATCGATTCACCTGAAAGCATTTGGTGGCCCTACTGCGGTTAAAGAAGTAGTACAGAACATTAACGTACTGAACGCTTATCCTAACCCTACAGCCGTAAACCAACAGGTTAAAATCGAATACAATATCCAATCACAGTCTGTAGTAGACCTGCAGGTGTTTAACGTAATGGGCCAACTGGTAGCACATCCTTACAGCAGTAAAGAGATTGCTGGTGCACACACCATTCAGTTCACACCTGCTCAGTATGGCCTGGCTGCAGGTATGTACCTGATGCAGCTGAATACCGAAAACGGTAAAACCAGCTTCCACCTGACTGTTCGCTAATCACGATCTTTCTAAAGCATAAAAAGTCCCTGCAAAAACTGCGGGGACTTTTTTTTATTGGTCGTTTTTGTTGGTGAATTAAAGACTCTCGTAGCGACACGGCGGCACGGCGCAAAGAGGCAGGGGCGCGAAGGAATAAGGCTCGCAGCAGCCTGTCCCGCCCATGCGGGAACACGGCGGCACGGTGGAGTTTCGCGCAAAGGCGCAAAGAGGCAAGGGTGCAAAGGAGTAAGGCTCACGGCGACGCAGCGGCACGGTGGAGTTGCGCGCAAAGGCGTAAAGAGGCAAGGGTGCAAAGGAATAAGGCTCACGGCGACGCAGTGGCACGGCGGGTTGCACGCAAAGGCGCAAGGGGCAGGGGCGCGAAGGAGTAAGGCTCGCAGCAGCCTGTCCCGCCCATGCGGGAACACAGCGGAAAATACGGTTGCACGCATTCACCTTTCATGTTTGACTTTTCACCTACCACAACAGCCATCCCCGGCACATGCCTGCAGCGCAAAGACACGGCGAAGCCGGTTTTCTAATTGGTACATTGTCTTCGGCACCTACCGCATTTAATTAGCACATTGCCACATTAACACATTTCTACATTGCTACATCCTCACATTGTAGCATTACTCCACTACCAGCTTCTCCGTTTTCTTACCCATATCGGTGTACACATCCAGCATATAAACTCCTTTGCTGATGCCGGTGAGCATAAATGCATTGAGCCAGCCAGAGGTGTATTGCGTGCGGATTACTTTACCGGTAATATCGCTGATCTCAATTTTTGAGCAATTGGCAGTGCTGCGCACATACACTTTACCTCCCGAAACAGGATTGGGGTATATAATTACATCATTGCCCATTTTATCGTACCGGATGGTTCTTACCTGCGAGTAGGAGAACTGTTTGTTGTTGTCGATGATCTTAAGCCTGTAATAATTGGTACCGTTCATCAGTTGGTTGTCGGTAAAACCGTAAAAGTTGATGTCCGATGCCTTGTTTATTGCTTTTACATTTCCAATTACATAATAGTCGCGCCCGTTGATGCTTTTTTCTATATCAAAACGGTCGCTGTTTACTTCGTTTTCTGTACTCCAGTTCAATTGCCCCTTATCATCTATTTTAGTTGCGGTAAACGAACGTAAGCTGAGCGGCAAAGGCAGGTTTTGGTTAGGTCCGCCGCCATTGAGCCAGAACTCTGAGAATCCATTTACGTTAAACTCTGCATAATAACCATTATTGAACGGTACTACTTTTACCTGCGTACCTGGTAATATAAACTGGTAAAGACCTCCACTGTAGTTGTTGGTAAAGGTGTCGTCTTCCTCTGCCTGTATACCACTGTATTGGGTAAAGCCCGATTCGTAAGGGTTTTTAATAGAAGTGCAGGTAGCGCATCCGGTGGCATTCATAAGGTCTTTAGCTTCGGAATCGAGGAAGTAAAACCGCAAAGTTACCGGTGAGGCTGGTGTGTTGGCGGTATGAATCACCATATTACGGTTCAGGTAGTATTGTGTACCCACAAAGCGGATAGGGCCCGGGTACAGGTAAGTTTTAAGGGTGGTAGCGCCCAGGTTTTGCCCGTTAGCGTTAATCGACAGCACCCGTTTGCCATTGGCGGTAAAATCGGTCCAGCTGCTGCCGCTTACCGTTTGGGTAATGCCATTGCGTAAACTCGAATCTGCGTAGATGGTCTGCTGGTCAAAAATATGCACATCATCTACACCAATACCTGCAAAGTTGCTGCCCGCATCGCTGGCCATAACATACCTGAAGCGGATCTTAGGCGCTCCGGCAGGCAGGCCGTAACTGGCCACATGCCAATTATTGTTGGGCCCGCGCCAGGTTTGATTGCCGGTAAAATCGTACCAGTTGGTACCCGATCCCTGCACGCCCAGTTTGGTCCAGGTGGTATCGTTAAGGCTGTATTCCATCCAGCTGAAATCGCAGACACAGGCATCTTCCAATTGCACCAGGTGACTGAACGACAGCATAGGCGCGGTAAGCGTACTCAGGTTAAAGCAAGGCGAATACAGGTAAGAGAATTCGTTATCGTTATAGGGACCGGTTAGATTGGTGGTCCAGATTTTGGTACCATTGGCAGCTTTGGTAATCACATCTTTGTTAGGCGTGCCCCATTGCCAGGTGTTATTAATGCCCTGGCTATACCAATAACCATTGTTGCTTTCAAAACCTTCGAGGTAAGGGAAGCTGGTAATATATGGTGTGGTCTGGAATGAATAAGTAATACTATCGTTGTTGCGGAAATCATCGCCGCTCATATTTACCCACGCCTTAACATCGTAATGCTGGAAAGCAGAGAGATTGGCAGTAGTGCCAAAGCTAAAAGTAGATTCGCCAGAAGGGAGTGCCGAAATAGTATCATGAATAATAGTGGCGTTAATCATGATGGCTACCGGTACATTGCTAATCGTGCCGGGTGTGTAGTTTTTGATCTTAAACACAATCGGTTCATTCGCACCCAGGTTGCATTGCCCCTGAATAGTGGGTTGCAGTACTTGCATCAGCGAAATATCGTTGTTGGTTTTGGTAAGTGTAAAGTCATCGAAAGAATAACCATCATCGCTGGTGCCGGTAGGGTATACCGCATTGGCAGAGGTGTAACCCTCCTGCCCAAACCGTACCTGGAAACTGCTGCTGATCACCTGTCCGCTATCGGCCAGTTTTTCCCGTATGTTGTAAAAAGGCGATGACTGGTATATGCCAATCTGCGTTACCGCGGTGGGCAATGTAAGCACCGGAATCCAGCTGGCCTGGTCATTTCCTCTTATCCATACCCGGTTGCCGGGTGCGGTAAAGTCTACACCGTGGTTTTTTAAGTAGAAATTGAGCCAGATATTGTCGGTTGTGGCATAATTGCTCAGGTTATAAGTGGTGGTAAGGCTGTTTTGCGATGTTTGCGGCATATTCATTTTCTGATCCAGCGTAATACACCTGCTTCCGGTACGGGCAAAGCCGGTATCTACACGGGTTCTTACACGGCCGTTGCTGTTAGAGGTATTGTAATCGGCCCGGTCGAGGTTGGTAAGGCCCATCGCATTGGCAGTAAGGGTTTGCTCTGCCGCCGTCTCAAATCCTTCGGTAAATGATGGTGCCAGGTTAATGGCAATATTGCTCAGGTGTTTTACCACAGCGGTTACGGTATCATTGGCGTGCTGGGTATCGTTGGGGTGTTTGATCCATGCTTTTACGGTATAGCTGCCGGGCACGCCAAAATTAACCGTCGCAGCAGATGTAACTGTAGCTGTGCCGGATGCTGGTACGGTTTGGCTAATGTTTTGCGCTATCACCGTACCGCCGTTTACCTGGTAGTATAGTGTATCTACCGCTGGTGCAGCTACTGAGCCATAATTGCGCAACCGCCATTGTATGGTAGCAACGCCGGGTTGAGACAGGGTATTGGCCCGCCCGGTAACCGGGCTCATTAAAGAATCCAACGCGTAATCGTCATTAAACATTGCACCGGTGCAAGCTCCTGCTGCCGGGTTTACGGCTAAGGCAATAGACCTTAAACCTGTAGTGCCGGTGGCAAACCTGGCTTGTGTGGCCAGGAAGTAACTGCCCTGCGGGTTAAGGCCCGAAACCTGGAATGTGGTATCGGTGGTAAAGCCCAGCGATGTGAGTGTGTCCGAACCTTTGTAGAGCAGTACTTCATAATCCTGCGCGTTCTTTATCGTATTCCAGGTAAGGCTGGCATAACCGGGGCAGGGATTGGTGAGGGCAATAAGTGTGGGTTGACCCAATATGGTAAATTGTTGCGTACTCGTACTGGTATAACCCAGCGTGTTGCAGGTAATGCGCACCAGGGCATGCTCCGAAGCAGAGTCTGCCGGAATGGTCCATGAGTAGTTTACAGATCCAGCTGGCAGATTGGTGGTAATGGCATTCCACGACGCGCCGCCGTTTAAAGAATAGTCGAGGTTAAATGTATTGTTGCCAGTGCCAAAAGCCGTCCACCGGATTTTTTCCGTTTGTCCGGGTACCCATTTTTCGCCACCTACAGGGTAGTCGAGCGTAACCGATGGTGCCAGCACCTGGTAGGTTACCACATAGGCTTGCGTGCCGCTGGGGATAAGCCTGCCTTTAATGCCTACGGTATAGTTGCCCGAACTGGGCGCCACCATCATTACTTGTTCAATATTGTTAATAGAGTCGCGGCCTTCCTGGGCTATACTGGTAACCGAAATGGGGTTTAGAATAAGCGGACGGTGCACGGTACCCGGGCCGGGCTCCACAACCGTAAGATCCAGATCGTTTACCAGCGCAGTGGCAGCAGCAGTGTTGGCTGCTTTATCGGCCCAATAGAGCATTACTTTCAGTTGCGCGCCTGCCGGTACTCCGGTAATGGTAACCGTCTGGCTATCGCCCTGGATAATCGTACCCTGCTGGTAGCGGTTGTTCTCCATGTTTTCTACCGCACGCCGGGCATTCATCATACCAAAGCCACAGGCATAGTCGGGGCCTGTAGTGCCAATATCTTCGGCGCTGTTGGTAATAAGCGCTTTAATAAGCGCGCCATCGGGGTTATTGCCACCATGCAACTGGCGGTATCTTTCATACAGCAGCGCCAGTGCACCGGTAACGGTGGGGCTGGCCATACTGGTACCGCTAATGGGGGTATATACATTGCCAGGAATGGTAGAAATAATGCTGAGCCCTCCGGCGAGGATCTCAGGTTTAATACGCCCATCCTCTACCGGGCCTTTGCTGGAGCCGGGCAGTACAAGATTGGTGCTGTTGTCTATAGCGCCTACGGTAAGCACGTTTTTGGCGCATTGGAAGCCCGATTTTACGGTGCCGTATGAGGTAGGAAAAGTGCCACAAGTATATAATCCATCATTGCCTACTGCAAACACGTGCAGGATAGAAGGGGTTACATACAACTGGCTGTCTACATACCTGCTCAGAAAATTATACACGCTGGAGCCTGTGCAGCCCACCGCGCCGGAGAAATAGGAATTGTTGGTAAGCACCATACCATAATCGTGAATATAGATAGGGGTATGGGTAATTACATCACTAAAAAGCTGACCAATGAGGCGTGTGGCTGGTGCCATGCCTCTGTATAAAGGGTGAACGGTGCCCGCCCCGCCAACGGTGCCTGTTACGTGTGTGCCGTGGTTTACCACACCTGTAGAGGTTCTTACCAGCAGGCGGTTTACAATATCGATATGCTGCGATGCATTGCTGTTATCGCCAATGCCCACGGTAACGCCGCTGCCTTGCAGGTTGCGGATATTGGGTGCGTTAAGTGCGTCGAGCGAGTGCACGGCCCGGTTGGCATAGTTCAGCTCATGATCGGTGGTCGATTCTGCAGCAATGTAACTTACAAAAGGAAGTGCCGCCATACGGTCTATGGTAGCACGGGTAGCCTGCACAAAAATGGTATTGGGCACAGTGTATTTTAGCGACACGGGTTGTGCGCCATACCGTACCAACTCTTCCGTTACTTTTTCTGCACCCAGGCTGCCAAACCACGATACTGCCACTACCATACCTGGTGCCGATAGTTCGGCATCGGTGTATTTCAGCACTGCAACATCGATGCGCGTAGCCGGGCTCATTTCATAAATGCCGCTAACGCCCAGCTGCCTAAGGGTGTTGTGGTTGGGCAGTTTACTGCACTCGGCCAGGTAAGCGCTGTTAGACATGTAATCGCCCAGCGTTATGCCTGCACTTTGGAGCGCTGCATTGGTTTTTTCGCCCGGTAATTGGGCAAACCGGAGCAGCAGGTAATATTTATGGTTGTATTCCGAAGATTGGTATAACCCTTCTGATGGCTCCGACTGGAGCAGGTTAGGAGCGCTTTTACCAGTTTGTGTTTTGAGGAAAACAGCACCCGGCTGGCTGTAAGCATAAGAAAAAGAAAGTAAGCAGATGCTAAGCAGGGTTAGCAATTGGCAGGTAACTTTTTTCATCGGAAGCAGGATTGGGTCAGTTACTAATATAAGTTTAAAAAACAAAATATTTGGTGCCTGTTTAGTGTAGGCCCCGTTTGGTCTGGTAAATGGCGGTAGCGTGAGGCTATTGTGTAAATCGGTGTTTAAGCCTTCGGGTTTTCCTGGTTAGGGCCAGCCCGGTGTTTATACATACTGCTTAAGCCATAGTTTGGCAGCGGCAGCGTCGGTAAAGCTCTTCATGGGGATGGGTGGAGGCTTTAGCGCAAACAGGATATTCATGATAAACCTGGACAAGCCGGGTTTGGAAACCATAGCCATTGCCGAATAAATAACCGGCAATTGGGTAGGGGCAAATTTACGTGTTTCTTTATCAGGAACCGGAGAATTGGATAGGTAGATGAGCAGCGGCATACGCTTGTGCCCGGTAATCTGTTGCACAAAAGCCACATTACCTTTTATATTCTCTATGGTGCGCCTCGGACTTTTAGACAACGAAACCAGGATGCCATCATCCAGCCAGTAGGTGGCTATTTCTCCTTCGTAAACAGGCCTGTCTTTTGGAATTTCCATAGCCCTAAGGTATTAAATATGTGAGTATAATTTATACCTGTCTTAAGTAAAGTTACGCCTTATGGTCACTCGGGTTGTGTTTCTTATCCGCTTAAACCAATGGTTTTGGTAACTGGCATATTTGGATGATTTACCAATGTTTATGAATTGTCATTAAAGGTGTTTGGCCCTGGCTGGTTATCTTTATCAGGGGCGGATAAGATATTAAACCAGTGCTTCTAATAACCCATAGAGTGTGTTGGTTATCCATTAATTATGATGCAATCGTGGCAAAATCTGATATGTGCTGCGCTACATAGTTTTTAATAATCTCCGTTTCATCATCCATCACCGCATAAAACAGCGCATCGAGCGGTTCAAAATCGCGGAAGGTATGGTACAGGTCTGCAAATTCCTCTACCGTGGTTTCTTGCTCCAGCTGCTCGCGGTCGGCATCATAAATCAATTTAGCACGGTCTACAATGTCGGCAATTTGCCCCGCACCCCAGGCACGTATAATATCGGAGAAGGGGTTGTCGAAGATATAACCACCATACCCGTTCTGAATCAGTTGCAGAAAACCGCCATTGGTTACTTCGCCATACAGGGCATTAAATGCCATTAGGGAATGCTGGGTGGCAGAAAACGATTGCATCACCTGGCCGGTCTCGTCCTGAGCAATCATTTCGCCGTATTTGTCTATAAACAGAAAGAGAAAACTCCAGGTATCAGAAGCTACAGCTTCGAGCTCGGCCTGGGTAATAACGGGCAAGGTAGACGGGGTGGACATACGTATGAATTTGGTTTATTTTTTGAATAGCAGCTTATCTGCTTAAACTTATTGGTAAGGTAAATGCTGCAATGGATTGCCTTATAAATATTTAGCTGTATTTATAGGGCAAGCGTTATATAAAACCCGCCTTTGAACCAAAGGCGGGTTGTTGTACATCAGTATCAGTTTATTCGCCCATCTCGCCCGACATGTCGCGCATACTATCAGCATTAAGAATGGTGCAGATCTGTTTGGCCTGCTGGTAAATATTGCTGTTGCGGCGGTTGCCCAGCACAATAATGGTTACGTTATCTTGTATAAAACGGTAAAACACCGTGTTGTTGCCGTGCCAGAAGCCATTGTGGTAAATGATCTTGTTGCCATCGGGGTAGCACAGCATACGCCAGCCCAGACCGTAATTCTTAACGCCGGGCTTCTCATTACTGTAAGGAGTATAGGCGGCCTGCAGGCTCGAATCGGAGATTAAAGGGTTGCGGTAAAACGATTGGTCCCATTTGTACAGGTCTTCTACTGTGCTGTAAATGCCTTTATCGCCATAAATACCATCGAGGGGGGTGTTGGGCTCCAGTCTCCAGGCGCCGCTGTAGCATACCGATGCATTGGGCGGGCAGGGCTGGCGTGGGTCAAACACATAGGTGTTGTCCAATCCCAGGGGGCCAAATACAAAGGTTTTCATAAACTCAGGGTAGCTCGTCTTGCTCACCTTCTCAATTATATAACCCAGCAGCGCATAGTTGGTATTGCAGTAGGCAAACCGGGTATCTGGCTTGGCCTGTATGGCAGGTTTGTATTGCACCAGCATATTTACCAGGTCCTGGTTGGTCATAAATACCTTAGGCGTTTTCCAGTAGTTTTGGTAAAAGTGCAGGTAATCGGGCAGGCCGGAGCGGTGGCTCAGCAGGTTTTTAATGGTAACACCCGCATACGGAAAGCCGGGAATGTACTGGCTCACCGGGTCTTCAATGTTCAGCATGCCCCTTTCGGCCAGCCAGAGAATGGCTGTAGCGGTAAACGGCTTGCTGGTAGAGGCCAGTTGAAAAGTGGTTTGCGGGGAGATGAGTTCTTTGGTCGTATAGTTCTTAAAACCAAAATAGCGCTGGTACAATACCTTGCCTTTAT
>JAVBJN010000070.1:0-29493 GCA_031546985.1 Chitinophagaceae bacterium | reverse complement strand
ACATTGAGTATCAAATTAAAAGGTGATCCTGCTCTACTTCGTCGGCAGGATGACACACATTTATTTGCTTGTCATCCTGCGGAGCGAGGTAGGAGCGAGAGCAGGATCTCTTCTTTGAGGATCAATTTAAAAGGGGATCCTGCTCTCCTGTGTCGGCAGGATGACAACCATTTATTTGCTTGTCATCCTGCGGAGCGATGAACGAGCGAAAGCAGGATCTCTTCTTTGATGATCAATTTAAAGGGATGCTGCTCCTGCCGGGCAGCATGACAAATTTTTGTGGGGCTGCAGCTACATCTTAAACCCAAGCGTGAAGTAATAATACATGCGGTTTTCCTGGTTGTTTTTAGAAGCCATTACACTGATAGGGCCAATTGGGGTTTTGAGCCCCACCTGCAAGCCTCCGCCGTATACATGCCCTACCGGTTTGCTTTGGTCATCTTCGAAATTGGGTTCAAACAGGTGGGTGTAGAAGTCGCCGAAGAAATCGCTGTAGGCCGCTATGTTGAACCTGGGAATAATAAACAGGAAATCGATAGGGGAGTACTGTGCGGCAATGCCCAGGCTAATGAGCTGGCCGTAGGCTTTTCTACCGGTGGACATACCTGCAAAAGGCACAAAGTTTTCGCGAAACCTTTTTTCTGCTCCGCCCAGGAAATAAGGGTCGGGATTGTCTGGCTGGGGCACACCACCAATGAGTTGCCCGTTTTTGCTCCCGGTAATGGGTACGCCGCCGCCCCAGAAACCGTTTTCGATAACGCTGATGTGACGATTTATCCGGTGAATATGTTCTTCCTCTGCATAAAACCGGAAATAAGTAGGGGAGAAATTGGTGTTTCTAAGGTCGCTTCCGGTAAGGGTGTTGTAATCGTAAATGTAAGCATTGGTTACATTTTGCTGCCACCAAACCAATCTTGTTTCTGTCTTAAACAGATTGCCCCGGTCGGGAAACTGAACCTGGTTCAGCGAGTTTTGCATAAAGCCCAATCCGTTAGAAAGGTTACTGTATTTAAACTGGGTTATCGACAGCGGGGGAGGAAACGGAAGGTTACGCGGATTCAGCTGCGGGTAAAAATTGCTGTAATCGCGCCGGGCATCCAGGTAGAAATAACTGTTTTTATGCACCGTGCGGTTAATGGAAAAAGTAGCCTGGAAAAACTCGTTGTAAAACTTAAGCCGGCTTTGGGCAGAGTTGTAGATAAAATCGTTCAGCCGGATGTACTCCGCATCTACATTGGCGCCCAGCCAGAAATTTTCGTTCTCGCCTATGAATTTGTAATAGTTTAACCGCCCTTTGGGCAATTCCGCAAGGTCCAGTGTGGCCATAATGCGCGACCGCTTAAGCACCAGGTTCCTGTAGGTGACGTTTAGTAAAATGCCCGCAGCCAGCTCATTATCGTAATGCAGTGCAAATTTGAATGCACCCGGGCGGGGCGCCAGTGTTTTTACCGTAAGGCTGGTACCTTCGTTAATATCGGGTTGCAAGGTATAGTACACTTTGTCGAAAAAGCGGGTGCCATATATATTGTCAATACGCTTTTGGATTTCGGTGTAGGGGTATTTCTTGTTGATCTCGATGTTCAGTTTGCTGGTCACCAGGTGGTCGAGGTTAGGATCCCGGTTGTCGATTTCGGTGCAGGTAATGAGCAGCGAATCGGTAAAGTTGTTGAGAATAACCCTGCGTTCGGGTGCCGGCGGAAATTTTTTCTGGTCTTCGGCTAGTTTAATCAGTTCCGGCAGCATCTTCCTGGCTTGTACTTCGCCGATCTCAATAATCTTTTTATAGCTCGAGAACGCGCCTGCGCCATATTTGCTCAGTTCATAATTGACCAGGATATCGCATTGCTTGATCTGCTCTGCTGCTTCGTCTGTGAGGTGAAAAGATTGGGTTTGCGAAAATATCTTGTACAGGTCGTTTACCTCATCGGGGTCATACACTTTAAAACCAGTGTAGCTGCCAATAACGATATCTGCGCCCATTGCTTTTACGTCCTGTACCGGAAAGTTGCGCACCAGGCCACCATCTACCAGCAGCATATTGCCTTTTTCTACCGGGGTAAAAATGAGCGGAATGGCTACCGAAGCCCGCATAGCTTCCATCAGGTTGCCATCACGCAGTACTACCGCCTGTCCTGTTTTAATATCCGCTGCTATGCAGTGGAAAGGAATGGGCAGGCTGTCGAAATTGGTGATTTTATAGGCCGGGAAGGTGAGGGTGGTTAATATCTTTTGCAGTGCCTGTCCTTCTACCAGGCCAATGGGCAGTTTGGGAATGAATTTTTTGATCGGCATTTCTATGATGTATTTGCCGTATTCATCCTTTTCTTCAATGTTGATGTTGCGCAGCGGTACTTTATTTTTAACCACCGCCGACCAGTCGATAAGCGCTGCTATTTTCTTAAGGTCACTGCCTGAATAACCCATGCTGTATAAAGCACCCACAATGCCACCCATGCTGGTACCGGTAATGTAATCGACTTTTACCCCCACCGAATCCATGATCCGCAGCAGGCCAATATGGGCCAGTCCTTTGGCACCACCGCCACTGAGGCATATCCCTACCGTGGGCCTTTTCTGGGCTTGCGTGGTTAGGTTGATGGCCAATAGCAGCAATGTGAGGTAAAGGATTCGTCTACAGGTCATAGTTTGGTTCACGGTTGTCTGATCATCGAAATATGCGGAATGCCGTCTTCTATATATTCTTCGCCCACCTGCTCAAAGCCCACTGAGCCGTAAAAAGCCCGCAGGTAACTTTGTGCGCCAATATGAACGGGCACATCGCCATAATGCCGCAGGCAGAGTTGTAGTGTTTTGTGCAGCAACTGGCGGCCTAATCCATTGCCCCGAAGGTCGGGCTCAGATACCACCCGGCCAAAAGACAGTTCCGGGTAGCTTATGCCCGGGGGTACGATTCTGGCGTAAGCAGCCAGTCTCCCATTAACATAACCCAGCAGGTGAAAGCATGCTTCATCTTTCCCGTCTGGGTCCAGGTACACACAGTTCTGCTCCAGCACAAACACTTTGCTGCGCAGGTGCAGCGCGTCGTACAACTCCTTTGCCGTAAGCCTTTCAAATGGCTTGTAAATCCAATCGGGTTCCATATCCTTAAAATAACAAATCCACCCGAATATAGGATGGATTTGTGTGTTAAATAATAAAAGAAACGTTAGTTCATTAATAAGAGGTTCACGCTCCGTTGCAGAATATTAAAGGCGATCTCGGCCATCAGGTTTTCTTTATCGAGCGTGGGATTTACTTCGGTGATCTCCAGGCAGCAGATTTTGTGGTTTTGCATGAGCTTGGCCACCAGATCTTCTGCTTCTTTTTCTTTCAGCCCGTTGGGAACCGGGGTACCCGTACCACGGGAGATAGAAGAGTCGAGACTGTCTACATCGAACGATACATAAATCTCATCGCAGTCTTTCAGGTGCAGGATGGCCTGGCGGGTTACCTGCTCTACACCTTTACGGCGCACTTCCTGAACTGAGATTACTTTAATGCCGTATTTCTTAATCACATGCTCTTCTTCTTTCTCAAAATCGCGTAGGGCAATGAAAACCACATCTTCGGGATGAATTTTGGGCGATATTTTGCCCAGGTTTTTGAGCGCGTCCCAGGCTTCTACGGTTTTGGCATCCAGGTTGTGCACCTGGCAGTCGCGGTTGTCTTCGGCCATAGATACGGCCAGGGGCATGCCGTGCATATTGCCCGATGGGGTAGTATAAGGAGAGTGAAGGTCTGCGTGTGCGTCGATCCAGATCACACCCAGTTTGCTTTTGGGTTTGGCCATGCGAATGCCCGCGATGGTGCCGCCAGCTGTGCTGTGGTCGCCAGCCAGTATAATCGGGAATAAGCCTGATTTTACGGTTTCGCATACCGCTTTGCTCACCCGGTCGTACATGGTATGTACCCCGCGGATGCGTTTGGCGTAAGGTGATTCAATGGGTTCGTACAACAGTTTGTTTTCATTGGGTACCTCTTCGGTAGGGAAATGCACAAAAAAGTTGCTCATATAATCCAGTGCGGCAATCTTAATGGCATCTACGCCCAGGCTTGCGCCCCGGGTGCCAGCACCCAGTTCCGACCGGACCTCAATGATTTTGATGTTTTTCATAAAGTCATATTTACTGCCTGTGTGAGGTGATGTATAACAATGGTGTCACTATCAGGCATTTAGCTTATGTAATATTTCAAAAGTATTGAAAATGTGCTAGCCATACAAGTTTAGCGCCTATTCTGGCCTGCTTGTTTACATATAATTAAAGGAAAGCCTCTTAGACCTGTCAGGTCCGCAGGTTCTGCCAGGTCCCGGTTGGTAGATCATTGAGGTAGGCAAGTTGGGCTGGTTTCTCGCGGCGGCACAGCGGTACGGCGGGGTGGCACGTAAAGACGCGGAGAAATGATGACGCAAAGAAACAAGGCTTACAACAGCCTGTCCCGCTCCATGTGGGAACGCAGTGGCACGGCGGTTTGCGCGCAATGGCGCAACGGGGGGTTGGGGCGTAACGGATGGCGCTCACGGCGATACGGTCGAGATCTCATTCACTTTTAACTTCTCACCCTTCACGAGACCAAATGAGCCTTTCCCCCACCACTGGCAGGCCCCGATATTTTGCCTTCTTGCTGTGTGGGTTTAATGTGGATACTTTTGTTTAGCTGATAATCAGTCAGTTAGCTGAGTGTGGGTATTTTTACTTTGACTTTTAAAATCCTTAATGTAGGTTTGCATTCCTGTATATTAAATTAACACAATCCTATGCATTTCCAGCTTACTGAAGAACACCTGATGATCCAGAAGGCAGCACGCGAGTTTGCTCAGAACGAACTGTTGCCTGGAGTTATAGAAAGAGATGAACACCAGAAGTTTCCTGGCGAACAAGTAAAGAAAATGGGTGAGTTGGGTTTTATGGGTATGATGGTAGATCCTAAGTACGGAGGTTCCGGAATGGACACCATTTCTTACGTGCTGGCTATGGAAGAGATTTCTAAAGTAGATGCCTCTGCCTCTGTATGTATGAGCGTTAACAACTCCCTGGTTTGCTGGGGACTGGAAAAATACGGTTCAGAAGATCAAAAACAAAAATACCTGGTTCCCCTGGCTAGCGGTCAGAAAATCGGGGCATTCCTGCTGAGCGAACCTGAAGCGGGTTCTGATGCTACTTCGCAGCGTACAACCGCTGAGGAAAAAGACGACCATTACCTGATGAATGGTACTAAAAACTGGATTACCAACGGTAACTCCGCTTCTTACTACCTGGTTATTGCGCAAACTTATCCTGAGCTGGGCCATAAAGGTATCAACGCCTTTATCGTAGAAAAGGATTCTGTTGGTGTAACGGTAGGTGCAAAAGAAAACAAAATGGGTATTCGTGGTAGTGATACACACTCCATTATGTTCCAGGATGTGAAAGTGCCTAAAGAAAACCGCATTGGCGAAGACGGTTTCGGCTTCAAATTCGCAATGAAAGTGCTGAGCGGCGGCCGTATCGGTATCGCTTCACAAGCACTGGGTATTGCAAGCGGAGCAATGGAGCTGGCTATCAAATATTCTAAAGAAAGAAAAGCATTCGGTACCGAAATCAGTAACCACCAGGCTATCCAGTTTAAACTGGCTGATATGGCTACCGAAGTAGAAGCTGCCCGTCTGCTGTGCCTGAAAGCGGCATGGGAAAAAGACAACGGTCTGGATTATACCCAGAGCGCGGCTATGGCTAAACTGTATGCTTCTGACATGGCGCAGAAAGTAACCAACGAAGCGGTGCAAATCCACGGTGGTTACGGTTATGTGAAAGAATTCCACGTGGAACGCCTGATGCGCGACGCTAAGATCACCCAGATCTACGAAGGTACTTCTGAGGTACAGCGTATCGTTATCAGCCGTAACGTGCTGAGATAATTGAAGACGCAGAGCAAATTCATGCTTTGTTCATAGTGTGTGTAAGAGCGGTCCTTGTGGCCGCTCTTTTTCGTACCTTTGTAGCGCAAAAGTGAAAATGCAATGGTAGAGACATTTGATATCCTGAAACAATTTAAAAACCAGTTTCAGGAAGATTGGGAAGAAGAAGTACTGGTGCTGGAAGACACCGATACCGATACATCATGGAGCCTGGTAGTTTGGAACGACGAAGTAAATACCTTCGATTGGGTTATTCTTTCGCTCATAGAGGTGTGCGACCACTCGCCGGAGCAGGCCGAGCAATGTGCCATGATCATTCACTATAACGGAAAATACGCTGTAAAAAACGGGTCTTTTGAGAAACTGCGCCCCATGTGCGAGGCCCTGCTGGATCGCGGCATTACCGCCTCGGTAGACCAGTTGTAAAGGAATAGCAGTAACAGGAATTGCATTATATAAAAAAACGTCCCCACAATTATTGTGGGGACGTTTTCTATTTAGATATCCAGAGTTTGACAGGCTTGCTTACCTGCCTTACACCTTTGGCATCTTTGTAATAAATATTGTCGAGAAAGAGGGTGTCGCCATAACCTAAGCGCTCATCCAGGTTTTTCAGCCACAGACTGTCGAGATGGTCGCCGGAGTAGGGCTGGGTATACAGCTCGGCCAGTATCAGCGGCTTGCCGGTAGAATCTTCAAAAAGCCCCAGTTCTTTATAACCCAGGTCGAATTTGCTTACCGGAAAACTACGGCCCGCGCTGTCTTTTACAATAAGGCTCTGCCCCAGGTATGCCCGCAGGCTATCGGCTTTTACCGCTCCATAGAAAGATTTAAACTGGCCAATATACGCCTGCCCCTTTGCACGCTGATGCTCCTCGGCCTTAGGTTGCTGGCTAATAGCTGTAGCGGCTACCGCCAATGCAGCGGCACCAATCATAAAAACGCGCAGTTGCTGTAAAACCCGTTGCTTCATCTTCTAAATATATCGCTTATTTGCAAAAACTAAAAGCAAAAACCAAGCCCTCTTTTGGAGGGCCCGATTTTTAAAGGTGACTTAAACTTTCTTCGATGGCGGCAATCTTAGCCTCGGCATCTGCTCTTTTCTTGCGTTCGGCATCTATTACCTCTGGTTTGGCGTTTTGTACAAAACGCTCGTTGCTGAGTTTTTTATCTACCGATACCAGGAAACCCTTTAGGTAATCCAGGTCTTTTTGCATTTGTTCTTTCTGCACACCTGCATCCTGCTGCACATCGCTTTCGAGGTAGAACTTGTCTTTACCTATAACGATGGTGATGCTTTGGGGTACGGTTTCTTTCGTGTATTGGATGCTTTCGGCATTCACCTGTTTTTGCAGGATGTGCTCAATGGCTTTAAACATATCCTGGTGCTCGCTTTGTACATGCAGTTTAATCGTGTCTTTGGGCTTAAACTGGTTTTTGTTGCGGGCATCGCGCAAGCCGGTGATCACTTCTTTGAGCAACAAACCTTCGTTCAGTACAATAGTATCTGCGGCAGCAGGTGTGGTGAACTGTTTGATGCACAGGTCGTCTCCGGCCTGGCGCTCTTTAAGCAGGTGGTAGATCTCTTCGGTAATGAACGGCATGTAAGGGTGCAGCAATTGCATCAGCTCATCAAAGAAGCCAATGGTTTTGTTGTACACCGCTTCGTTCATCGGTTGCTCATAACCCGGTTTAATCCACTCGAGGTACCAGCTGCAGAAATCGTCCCAGATAAGGGAGTAAATGGTTTTCAGCGCTTCGCTCAGGCGGAACTGGTTCATAAGGTTATCTACCTCGGCGCGCACTTCGTTCAGCCTGTTCTGGAACCAGGTAATGGCAAAATCGTTCTCGTTGGCATTGCCGCCGGGGGCTACTTTGCTTTCCCACATCTTAACCAGCTTGAGGGCATTCCACAACTTGTTGTTGAAATTGCGGCCCTGCTCTACAGTGCTTTCGTCAAAAAGCAAATCGTTGCCGGCGGGTGAGGAGATCATGATACCAAAGCGAACCGCATCGGCACTGTAATCGTCGATCATCTTGAGCAGGTCGGGACTGTTGCCCAGGCTCTTGCTCATTTTGCGGCCTTGTTTATCGCGAACGATACCGGTAAAGTATACTTGCTTGAACGGAATTTCCTTTTGATATTCCAAACCTGCCATAATCATACGGGCCACCCAGAAGAAAATAATCTCCGGCGCAGTAACCAGCGTATTGGTAGGGTAGTAATAGCTTACTTCAGGATTGCCGGGATGGCTCAGCCCTTTGAAAACCTCAAACGGCCACAACCAGCTGCTGAACCAGGTGTCCAGGCAGTCTTCGTCCTGCACCAGGTCTTCTGCTTTCAGATCGGGATGCGAGCCTTGCAATTGCTGCATGGCTTCTTCGCGGCTGGCGGCTACTACAAAAGTACCGTCCGGCGTGTAGTACGCAGGAATGCGGTGGCCCCACCACAACTGGCGGCTAATGCACCAGTCCTTGATGTTTTCCATCCAGTGGCGGTACAGGTTTTTGAACTTGCCGGGAATGAAAGCGATTTCGTCGTTCATTACCACATCCAGCGCTTTCTCTGCCAGCGGCTGCATTTTAACCCACCATTGCAGGCTCAGGCGGGGTTCTACCACTGCATCGCTGCGCTCGCTGTAGCCCACCTGGTTGGTGTAGTCTTTTATTTCGATGAGGAAGCCTTGTTGCTCCAGATCTTTTACAATCTGCTTGCGCACGTCAAAGCGGTCCATACCTACATACAGCTGGGCATCGGGGCTAAAAGTGCCGTCATCGTTCATGATGTCGATCACTTCCAGGTTATGTTTCTGTCCCAGCTGATAGTCGTTCATATCGTGGGCCGGGGTCACTTTGAGCGCGCCGGTACCAAATTCCTTATCTACATAATCGTCGAAAATGATTGGAATTTTACGGCCAATCAGCGGCACTACAGCAAATTTGCCTTTCAGGTGCTGGTAGCGCTCATCATCGGGATGCACGCAAATGGCGGTATCGCCCAAAATGGTTTCCGGGCGAACGGTTGCAATCACAATCGTTTCGTCGGTACCATCGATCTGGTAACGCAGGTGGTAAAACTTGCTGTTGGTTTCTTTGAAGATTACCTCTTCATCGCTCAGCGCGGTTTTGGCCTTAGGGTCCCAGTTAATCATGCGCTTGCCGCGGTAGATCAGTCCTTTTTTATGCAGGTCTACAAATACGTTGATTACGCTTTTGTAGTATTCTTCGTCCATCGTAAAGCTTACACGACTCCAATCCAGGCTGCAACCCATTTTGCGCAGCTGCTGCAGAATGATACCGCCGTATTTTTCTTTCCACTCCCAGGCATAGCCCAGGAATTCGTCGCGGCTCAGGCTGCTTTTGGTAATGCCTCTTTCGCGCAGCATACCTACCACTTTGGCTTCGGTAGCAATGGAAGCGTGGTCGGTGCCGGGTACCCAGCACACGTTTTTGCCCATCATGCGGGCACGGCGGGCCAGGATGTCCTGGATAGAATTGTTCAGCAGGTGTCCCATGTGGAGCACACCGGTGACGTTGGGCGGAGGAATGACGATGGTGTACGGCTCCCTTTCATCAGGGGTGCTGTTGAAATACTTGTTGTCCAGCCAGTGCTGGTACCATTTGTCTTCGCTCGTAGCAGGAACGTAATTTTTGCTCAATTCCATAATATCCGTTTAAATCCGGGAGTTTGTAAGGACGACAAATTTACCGAACGTAAGCCGGAAAAGGAAATTTTAGAAATGGGCGATTTACCGGAGCATACCCAGTCTCAGGCCGAGGCTGATACATGGCTTGGTGGTGGTTTCGTATTCGTTAAAGGCTGGATGTAATTGGTGCAATATTTTCAAGTTTTAACGTGTCCAGCCTAGTCTTAATCCAAATGTGATCCAGGGTTTGGGTGTTACCTCAAACAGCTTGAAAGGGCCGGTAGTAGTGGTAATAAGGCCTGTACCCGGCTCAAAAGTATAGATGTTTTGTTCCTTTACCGTTTTATTTCTGAACAGGATGGAGCAGCGTATGCCAGCAAAGAAGTCAAAAAGAAATCCGTTTTCGCGCCATTTCCTGCCCAGAGTAAGTTCTGGAATAAGGGTAGGGGTAATCTCCGACTGGAGTCTTGTGTTTTTAGGGAAAGAAGGGAAGTCGTTTCCATAATAATAACTGGATTTAGCCAACACATCATTATACCAAAGGACTTTGAACCCAAGCCCGGGAGCGAAATAACTGCTGCCGTTCTCTTTGGCTCTGCCCGTACTGAAATTGACTTTTAAGCCTGGCCCCTGGAATATAGGGCCATACCAATCGTCCTGGAAGTCGGTTTCTCCCATGTCCATGCCCGTAAGGTCAGATGAAGGCGGGATAAGAATACCCATTTCCTTTGACGTGCTTACGTTGTATGATAAGGTAAAGATCAGGCTCCTGGGATTTGTTCCACCTTTGAGATATTGCTCAAAACCCAGGGATGGGTTAAGTATTACGGTATTAAGTATATCTATAAAGTAATACCGGCGGGTATTAACTTCCTGGGCATTTATTGTAACAGCGCAAAGTGAAACCAATACACTTACTACCAGCTTTTTTCTCATAGGCTGGTAAAAGTATATTTATGTTTTAATTAAAACAATAGTAAAGTGTTTTGTGCCTATGGAAATTGCTCAAACAACCGCACCATATCCCGGTTACCCGCCGCAGCATGGCAGCCTGCACAGTTTGCCCCTTTGTTGGTGATGGAATATACCACGGCGCCATCGGTTTTATACTCACCCCATACATAACCGTTGGCAGAATTGCCGGTGCTGGTCTTTTTCATCACTGCCCAGGAGGTAACGGTGGTAGCATCGTTGGCGCTGAACACTTCTTTTACAATCACCGATCCTTCGGGAAATGTGCCGCCAGAGGGCAGTTTGCCATCTACACCCAGCGCGCCCTGCGCAATAGTATTGAACCGTACCCGCATAAAATTGGGGTGGCCCGATCCGGGAGAGGATGCCAGGATGGTAGAACTGTTTTTGTAATACTTGTAATTGCCTGTAGCATTGGCCTCGGCAAACAGGTCTTTGTTAGGGTCGCTTGCCGGGGTGGTGGGTTTGCTTTCGTCTTTTTTACATTGCGTGGCTACCAGTGTAATGGCAACACAACAGGCGAATACGGTAACTTTTTTCATAATTGCGGGGTTTTATGGTGGAAGGGCGAAAATGTTTATTGCTTTTGAAAATGCAATTGCTCATTGCGGCTGGCATTGTCATCGCTCAGCTTAATCTGGGTGTCGGTTTTGCTGTTGATCACCCAATCGTCATTCAGTTCCTGCAGTTTGTCGTTGGTGGTGGTAATGGAGATGACCAGTTTTTGCTGGCCGTCGTCGCTGATCTGCGCCCAGGTGCCATTGGCAGATAAGCCGGAGCCCGATACCGATAACCCGCCATTGTTGTTAAATGCAAAGGTGTAACCTGTGTAATCGCTGGTCTCGTCTTTGTCGTTATCATAAAAGTAACTCACCTTCCAGTTGCCCGAAACCGGGTTGCTGCTAATGGTATTGTTGCGGGAGCCACCCTTGTCGTCTCTGGTGCAGGCTGCAGAGAAGAGGAGAAATATAACCGGGAGCAATAGTTTTTTAATATAGCTTTTACTTTAAAGCAAAAGTATATATATGGTAGGAGTAGCACGAGTGAACCCGGATGAGCAGGTGAAAAGAGCGGATGAACCGGAAGGGTACAAATAATAGATCCTGCCCATAAAGCAGGATCTATATTATGAATAAGACTTAAAATAAATATTAATCACTGATAATGAATTGGGGACGAAAGCTACAATGCATTAATCACCTCAATGGTCTTATTAATCATTTCGCGTGTTACATCGATATGTGTAACCATGCGGATTTGCGTTGGTGAAATAGCCATGCAATGAATATTGTCTTGCTTGAGCCTTGCAGCCAGCAATGCAGCAGTGTAGCGGCCTTTAACTTCAAAGATCAGGATATTGGTTTCGGCAGGCATAATCTCGCCTGTAAAATCCTTAGCAGCCAGTGCGGCGGCCAGCATTTGTACATGGTCGTGGTCTTCCTGCAGTCTTTGAATATTGTTTTCGAGTGTGTAAATACCCGCGGCGGCCAGGTAGCCCGCCTGGCGCATGCCTCCACCAAATACTTTGCGGATGCGCCTGGCTTTTTTAATGAATTCGTTGGTGCCCAGCAATAAACTACCTACGGGGCATCCCAATCCTTTGCTCAGGCAAATGCTGATGCTGTGAAATAGCTTACCGTATTGCTCTGGTGTTTCGCCTTTGGCTACAATGGCATTAAACAAACGGGCGCCATCGAGGTGCAATTTTAATTGATGATTGTCGCACACTTTGCGGATGTTTACCATTTCATCCCAATCGTAGCAACTGCCACCACCTCTATTGGCAGTGTTTTCAAGACATACAAGGGTAGTGGGGGCACGGTGAATATCTTCGGGATTAATTGCATCTGCAACCTGTTGGGCAGTGATCCTGCCGAAGTGGCCGGGCAGCGGACGGGCCTGGCAGAGCGAGTTTGAAGCGATTCCGCCACCTTCGTAAATGTACACATGTGCCAGATCGCTGCAAATAATCTCATCTCCTGGCAGAGTGTGTGCCTTTATGGCAATCTGGTTTGTCATAGTGCCGGACGGACAGAACAGTGCGTTCTCCATGCCAAAAAGGTCGGCCGCCATACGTTCCAGCTTGTTTACGGTAGGGTCTTCGCCAAACACATCATCGCCAACGGGTGCGCTGTGCATGGCCTGCAACATTTTTTCGCCGGGACGGGAAAAAGTATCGCTTCTTAAATCAATTATCATATTTTTGTATATATAAAGTAGTTATACAGGATTTCGTGTTAAAGAATTGGTAAATGTACAAGAGGTAAAAAATGTTGGAACATTTTTTGCTGGGAAATATAAGTATTTACGAAAAAAGTGCAAAAAATATTTCCAGCTTTTTTTGTAGATTCAGTTTGTCTTTTCTAACGCATTAAATCATATCAAATGAGGCAGCTTAAAATTGCCACTCAAATCACCAACCGCGACAGCCAGTCTGTGGAAAAGTACCTCCAGGAGATCAGCAAGATACCGATGATCACGCCGGAGGAAGAAACTACACTGGCACAACGCATTCGTATGGGCGACCAGAAAGCTCTGGAGCGTCTTACGACCGCGAACCTGCGTTTTGTGGTGTCTGTGGCCAAGCAGTACCAGCATCAGGGGCTTACATTGAGTGATCTGATCAACGAAGGTAATCTTGGTTTGATTAAGGCAGCACAGCGTTTTGATGAAACCAAAGGTTTTAAATTCATTTCCTACGCGGTTTGGTGGATCCGCCAGTCTATTCTGCAGGCTTTGGCCGAGCAGGGACGTCTGGTTAGGTTGCCCCAGAACAAGATCGGTACATACAACAAAGCCAATAAGGCTTACATGGCTTTTGAACAGGTTAATGAACGTGAGCCCTCTACCGAGGAGCTTGCCGAAATGCTGGGCATGAGCGAAACCGAAATTGCCAACGTATTTAACAGCAACTCCCGCCACACTTCGCTGGATGCACCTGTGCACGAAGCCGAAGATGTAGCAATGGGCGATCTGCTGGAAGGCGGCGATGTAACGGATGATGATGTAATGAAAGATTCGTTGAAAGACGAAATTCGCCGCATCCTCCGCACGCTCAGCCCCCGCGAATGCGAAATCATCAGCGCTTATTTCGGACTCGAAGGCGAAGACGGACCTACCATTGAACAAATCGGGCAGAAATACGATCTTACCAAAGAGCGTATCCGCCAGATCAAGGAGAGGGCCATCAAACGCTTGCAAAAAGCCAGATACAGCAACGCACTTAAATCTTACTTAGGGTAATCACCCTGTTTTTCAAACCCCGGCCATTGCGTCGGGGTTTGTTTTATAACCTTTCGGGTTATACATTCCTTTTTGCCCCTGCGGCAAGGAACGTACCTTAGTTTCCTGTAGATTTGCAGGTAATCATCCATATCAATTTTCATGAAGGCGAATCGAAGCTTTGGTTATTGTCTGCTGGTACTGGCTTTGTTGGTGTTGGGACTTACTTCCTGCGAAAAGGACGTTAAGATCAATTTCAAAGGTTCTGACCCTAAGGTAGTGGTAGAGGGTGCTATCGAATACGGCTTGCCGCCTTATGTGATTCTGACTAAGAGCATCGGTTACTTTGATCGTATAGACCCCACTGTATTGCAGGAGAGTTACCTGCATGGCGCAAAAATTACCGTCTCCGACGCGCAAAACTCCATTACCCTTAAAGAATATGTGATTGATACGCCTATTGGTGGCCAGTCATACAAATTCAGCATTTACTCTGTAGATCTTACCGATCCGTTTGCGTTGCAGTTTACGGGCAAATACAATACTTATTACACGCTTCATATCGAAACTGCCGATGGGCAGGTGTTTACCGCCGGTACCAAAATTCCGCAACCCAAGCCGGTAGATACCATGTGGGTAGAATCGCCTGCCAATCCGCCCAGGCCCGGTGCTGTACAGTTGTATGTGCAATATTCCGATCCCGATACTTTAGGCAATTGTGTAAAATACTGGACACAGCGCAAGTACCAGACGTACGATTCCCTTATAGGGCAAACCAAATATGTAAATACCGGTTTTGTAGAGGGGTTAAATTCTGCCTACAACGACGAAATTATTAATGGCGCTACCATTAAAATTGTGCTGGATGCCGGTTACGACCGTCGCAATCCCGATCTGGATATCAACTCTTATGGTTATTTCTTCAAGGGCGATACAATTGTGCTCAAATGGTCGGCTATTGAGCGCTCGGTTTATGATTTCTGGAGCACGCTCGATTTTGCCTACAGTTCCACGGGAAACCCTTTTGCCTCGCCGGTGCAGGTGCTGGGCAATATCAAAGGCGGCGCGCTGGGCGTGTGGGCTGGTTATGGCAGCACTTACGATACGCTGATTGTAGCGAAGTAAACTGCTGATCTCCGAAGTGTGATTGCTGATCTGTTCATTCAATTACCGATTTTTAATACCTGGTATTTAATCTGTCATCCTGCCCGACCGTAGGGAGGTGCAGGATCTCCTCAGAACAAGAAAAATCAATGACATATAATTCTCTTTAAAAGGGATCCTGCTTCCTGTTCGTGCCTTACAGGAGCAGGTTTTTTAAGAGAAATCAATAACGTGTATATTTTTTTAAGAGCTGTTCTAAGAAGAAATAGCTTAGACCTGACAAGAGCTTGCGCCTGTCTGTCGCCAGGCTGGCACCTGGCAGGTCAGGTTTCGGACGCCTTCATTTCTCACCCCGCAGGGCCTCTATACCCCATCACTGCCACCACTGGCCCGCATCCCCGTTTTTATGCTTTTATTTACTACATTAGCGGGATTATAAAAATTGAATAGTTATCATGAGTGCTAATGAAAAAGTTCATTGCCTGATCATTGGATCGGGTCCTGCAGGATATACCGCAGCCATTTATGCTTCGCGTGCCAATATGAAACCGGTAATGTACCAGGGTATTCAGCCTGGTGGCCAGCTTACGATTACAACCGATGTAGAGAATTATCCTGGTTATCCCGATGGAATTATGGGGCCTCAGATGATGATGGATTTTGAGAAACAAGCCGCCCGTATGGGAGCCGATATCCGTTATGGTATGGCTACGAAAGTAGACTTTAGTGTGCGTCCGTTTAAAGTAGAGATCGACGAGGAAAAGTGGATCGAAGCAGATGCTGTGATTATTGCTACCGGTGCATCGGCCAAATGGCTGGGCCTGGAGTCTGAAACCCGTTTAAATGGTCATGGCGTAAGCGCTTGCGCGGTGTGCGACGGCTTTTTCTTTAAAGGCAAAGAAGTGGCGATTGTAGGCGCGGGCGATACCGCTTGTGAAGAAGCCATGTACCTGTCTAAAATGTGCTCTACCGTACACATGCTTATACGCAAAAGCGAGATGCGTGCTTCTAAAGTAATGCAGGACCGCGTTTTGAATACTCCCAACATTAAGGTATATTGGAATACCGAAACCCTCGAGGTATTGGGCGATAGCAAAGTGGAAGCCATGAAAGTGATCAACAATAAAACCAATGAAGAATCCGTTATTCCTTTAAGCGCATTCTTCGTAGCGATTGGTCACCAACCTAATTCCGACATCTTTAAAGGTGTGATTGATATGGACGAAACCGGATACATCCTTACCGTGCCCGGTACTACCAAAACCAATATCGAAGGTGTATTTGCCTGCGGAGATGTGCAGGACAAAAACTATCGCCAGGCTGTAACAGCAGCAGGTAGCGGTTGTATGTCGGCGCTGGATGCCGAGCGCTACCTTACTGCGGCAGGGTTGGTATAAATGTAATGATGAAACGTTCTACTATACTTTATTGGGTGGCAGCCTTATCTATGGGCGCGGCTTCTATGTGGAGCTGCACCAAAGATCAGGCTGCCCGTCCCGATGGAGGCTATCCGGATAAGATAGCAGATATTATGCTTACGAAGTGCGCTACCGCCGGGTGCCACAATATTAAAAGCTACCAGAATGCCAATGGCCTGCTGCTGGAAACCTACAGTGCCTTATTTAAAGGCGGTAACAGCGGCGCGGTAGTGGTGCCATACAGTGTGCAAAACAGTTCTTTATTCTCGTTTTGCAATACGTATGAGGATATGGGGCTTATTTCCAAGCCTTCTATGCCGTTAAACCAGCCGGTGCTTACCCGCGATGAGGTGCAAACCCTTAAGGACTGGATCTCTAACGGCGCGCCGGATAAAAACGGTAATATTCCCTTTTCTGATAATGCGGCCAAAAGACGCAAAATTTACATCACAGCCCAGGGTTGCGACCTGGTGGCGGTGGTAGATGCGGCTTCGCAATTGATTATGCGCTGGATTCCGGTAGGGGTGCTGCCCGATATTGAATCGCCGCACTGCCTAAGGGTTTCGCCCGATGGCAAGTACTGGTATGTGTCTTTTACCGGGGGGCAGTACTTTCAGCGTTTCGATGCCGCTACCGATAAGCTGGTAGATCAACTGCTTTTGGGTGTGGGTAACTGGAATATCTTTAAGATATCGCCCGATGGCAAAACCGCTATGGTAAGCGACCAGTCTTCTACCAACCTCAACGGCCGCAAAGGAAAGCTGAAACTGATAGACCTGGAAAAAATGCAGATCATCAGTTCGTTCGACGATTTTGATGAGCCGCATGGTGTAGCCAGCAATGCGGATTGTTCTGTGTGGTATGTAACCAAGCAGGCTGGCCGCTCGGTGTACCGGGTAGATATGTTGCAGGTTTTGGTGCAGGAGATTCCTCTGGGCCCCGCAGCAACGCTTACCGATCTGTACCCGCACGAAATTATTATGTCGCCAGACTATAGTAAGTATTTTATTACCTGTCAGAAAACCAATGAGTTGCGGGTAATGGATGCTAAGGCCGATACCTTGCTGAAGATTATTCCAATGGGTACTTTTCCGCAGGAGTTTACTATGTCGCATAAAAAACCTTACCTCTACGTAAGTTGTATGGAAGACCAGGATACCGAACCCAATTACAGAGGCTCAATGTATGTGGTAAACTATGAAACCCTGGAGCTGGTTAAAAAAATACCCGGCCCCTTCTTTCAACCACATGCCCTCGTGGCCGATGATATAGGAAACCTGGTGTATGTTATCAGCCGCAATGTAGATGCCAGCGGCCCCGCGCCGCACCACACCGGTGTTTGCGGTCCCCGCAGTGGTTATTTCAATGTGGTGGACATGAGTACGCTGGAGCTGCGCACCCGTAAGCGGTACGAGCTTAGCGCCGATCCTTATTCTGGAGATGTAAGAAATCCCTAAATAAAAACAAGCCCCGGATGCCATTGGCCCGGGGCTTGTTTTTTAAGTTTAACGTGGGTAATAGCGATGGTTCTTGGGATGCGGTTTGTTTTTTTCTATTTTTTGGCCGTCAAAAGTGTACACATCATATGTTGGCACATTTTCATTAAACCCTTCATGCCCGTTTTGTACAAAAATGTAGTCTTTAACCCGGAACCAGTTCCTCAAAATGGTATCGTAGGCAATGGGCACAATTAACTTGTTTCGGTTATACACGCCAAGTTTGGCGCCCTTAATGGTCCAGTAATCTTCCTGGTACTCGTCGTTGTAATACACTTCTCCTCCCTGGTAAACGATCCATACCGAAGACTCCGCTTCATCAATCCAGTCATATTCGATAGGCACTATCACATTGTTGTTGGCATCAATAATGCCCCATTTACCGTTTAGGGCAAAGAGCCGGTATTCATCTTCGGCATCTCCTTCCCGGAATTGCATGTCGCCTTTGCATACTTTGTAAAATCCCGGATGGCTCAAAAAATCGATATAGTCATATTCGTTAGGGATCTGTACGTTTCCGTCGGCTCTGGCAATGCCCCATTTTCCTTTATACCTGCACATTTCATATTCGCCCGGGCTGGTTTCGCTGCAATTGACAATTGATTTAAATAAACTCCGGCTTTCTGCTGCAGGAGCCATATAGGTGTTGCTGGAGGCGCGCAGGATTTTATTGAACGGGAGCAATGAACGCTGGTGTGTGGCAAGGTCAAAAGCAAAGTGCCGCCCGGCATGGTCTTTTACCATTAATTTCTCATTGGCGGATGGTTCAAAGATTTGGGCATAATGAAAGTTCAGCACAGGGCGGTTGTGCCGGTCAATGATGCCATACTGCTGGTCTTTATAAGCAATAAAGTACTGGTCATTAATCGCAGTAAGCCTTTCATAAACAGGCTCTACCAGCATGGTAAAGTCGTGGTCTGCCAATCCATGTTTTTTCTTCACCCTTATAATGACATTGCCATATTGGTCAATGGAAACAGAAGTGCCCTGGGGCGCTTCCCAAACCAGTTCTCCATTGGTATTGAAAAAGTAAAAAATGTTTTTGTCGTCATTCCATTTCCCGTTTTCGTATCGTACTACTTCCAGCAAGCCGGCCTTTTTATTAAAACCTATGGAATCGTACAGGGGAGCAACCAGGTATTGGTAACCCGTAGAGAAAAAGGATTTTTTACCAGCCAGCAGCGCACCCCATTTTCCTGCCCTGTTTTTGAAAATGGTCAGGTTCTCCTGCACCAGTTCACTGTACACGATTTGGTATGTCATTTTTACCCGGGCCGGAAGCAGGTTGTAGGGCGTATCCATGAAATAAAGTTTGGGTTGGTGTATGATACAATATAAACTAAATGTTGCAGGCAAATAGGCATCTGGCAATCCTGCAAAGGGCTGCGAATGTTATTTTTTCTTTACCCTGTGGTCGCGACTGTTTCAACCGGCGGTCTATTCGTATTACAATTCTATCTTTGCCCCAAATTACAATCATATGATCAATGTTGGATTTGAAGGATTACAGTTTCATGCCTATCATGGTTTATATGACGAGGAGAAGCAATTGGGTAATCATTTTGAGGTAGATATTTCGGTAGAAGTAAAAGACCAGGATCCTATTAAAGGGCTTAACGAAACGGTAGATTATACAGAGATCTATGAGATTATACGCAAGCAGATGGGCAAAAGGGTAGACCTGCTGGAAACCCTGGCCAACAATATTGTAGAATCGATCTGGCACCATTTTCCGTTTATCCTGCACATCGATATGGTGATCCGGAAATTGAATCCGCCGATCAAGGGGCAGGCCAAATCCTCATTTGTAAGAATAAAACGCGGCAGGAAGTTGTAAGGAAAGTTTTGTATCTTTTGTAGAAACAAAACCATGCACTTATGCGCAACACTTTGATTGTAATCTGTACAGTGGCCGCATCGGTTTCTCCGGCTGCGGCACAATCGGCAGCCGATCTGGTACTGCAGGGCGACCAACTGGAAAAAGACAGGAAAGAAGAAGCAGCGCTGGCTAAATACAAGGACGCCCTTAAATTGGAACCCACCAACCTGGATGCCCTTTGCGGTGCGAGTTTTATGTGCTCGAGGGTAGGCAACCGGCAAACGAGCAAAACGCTAAAAGAAGCTTATTTTAAAACTGCCAAGATATATGCCGAGGGTGCGCTTAAGAAAAACCCCGGCAGTGCAGAGGCCAATTACGTAATGGCGGTAGCTATGGGGCGTTTGGCGCTTATTTCCGGTTCTAAAGATAAAGTAGCTGCATCGCGCGATATTTATAAGTATGCCCAAAAAGCGGTGCAGATCAATCCGCGGTATGCACTGGCCTGGAATGTATTAGGCAAGTATAATTACGAGGTTTCTAACCTCAACTTTGCAGAAAAAGGCGCTGCCAATATGCTGTTTGGCGGCTTACCTCCCGGCGATCTTAAAACCGCCATCGCTAATTATGAAAAATGCAAATCGCTCGATCCGGGTTTTATCTTAAACCTGCTCGACCTGGGTAAGGCTTATAAGCAAAACGACCAGAAAGACAAAGCCAAAGCCGTGTGGCAGCAAGCCATAAACACCCCGGTACGTACCCAGGACGACCCGGAGAACATAGCGGAGTGTAAAAAGCTGCTGGGTAGTTTATGATATTTGACCAGTCCGCTTCTTCCATCTTCCGGAGAAGAGATAAGTGGTACTGCAAATCAACAATATGCTCCAGTATACCCATTCTGAAGCCCATGCGTATGCCAATGGCATGCGCATTTTTTGTACAATAAAGTAGTTGTAGCACAGGTAGGCTGCAATACACAATCCTTCTATCAATACATTAATGGTGGTAACGCCTGTGCCGGTTACGGCATTAAAAGCTACGGCTGCCAGCGACATAATCAATGTAGCCAGCGTTACAATATATAAAGACGGAATAGCATCGGCAATGAGGTGCGTCTGGTTGGTAAACAAACCGAGGAATGAGTATGGGAAAATCAAAACCCAAACACAAAGAAATGCTGCGCAGCTAAAGCTCAGTATCCACATTTTTTTAACCAGGAAGATGACCCTGTTTTGCATGCCTTGCCCGATAAGGTTGCTCACCATGGTATTGGTGGTATAACCAAAAGCCCACATGAAAATGCCAAACAGGCCAAAAATGCTGCGCATGACCTGCGATATAGCCAGGGATTCCTGTCCCAAATGCTCAATAAAAATGTAGAATATAAGCCAGCTACCCAGGCTAAAGCAATATTGAATAACCAGCGGCAGCGATATTTTGAGGGTTTGCTTCGTGAGCGCCAGATCCAGTTTGAGGGTGGGCTTGCAGCCATACCGCGTAGGAAATTTTTTAATGAACAGGATACTGTACAGGATGCATACCGCTGCGGCTTCTCCTATAAGCGAGGCATAGGCGGCACCGTTTACACCCAGCTCCGGGAAGCCCATGTAGCCAAAAATAAGGGTGTAGTCGAAAAACACATTGCAGAGCATGGCTGCCAGCGAGCCGGCAATCATATACCTGGTATGTTGTGTAGAAATGTACAGCGAGTTGGTGAGCTGCCCCTGGAACAGAAACAGCAGTCCCCAGGTGCGGATGCTGAGGTAAGAAGCCGCCGCGCCCCTGATCTCGGGATCATGCAGGCCTGCAGAAAGGATGAGCGGTGCCAGGATATAGGAGATGCAAATGAGCAACATGGCCATGAGTACGTTAATAGCCCAGCCGTTAGAGAACAGCTTGCCCAGGCCCGGATAGTCCATAGCACCAGCTTTGCGCGATAGTAATACCTGCATACCATTGTTCAATCCCATGCCCACGCCTGCCAGTACCAGGTAGTAAATACTGGATATACCAATAATGGCCAGCTCGCGGCTGCCCATATGCCCCATAAAGGCAGTATTTACAAAAAAGCTAACCTGCGGAATGAGTAATGCAATGGCAATAGGCCCTGCAATTTTAATGATCTGTCTGTTGGTGATGGTAACTCTCATATGGTGTATAACCGTGCTGTTGCCGGAAAGTAATGGCAAAAATATGTTATTATTGCAGCGCTGTTATGATTAAAGCTTATCAACAACCACTGATAGATACATTTGCCGGTGCAGAATACCTGCCTGCCGAAGCCGATACCATACTGGTGGTATTGGGTACCCAGCAGGTATGCCTTGCTGTGCAGCATGCTGCCAGTAAAAAAATACTGGGTTTGCAATATTTCCGTCACGCTTCAAGGCCCCTTACGCCTGAGCTGTTTATGAGCCTGGTGGCTGGTAACAAATATTTCAGAAAACCGCTGTCTCGGGTATTGGTAGCATGGGAGGGGCCGGTGCATATGCTGGTGCCTGCTGCATTGCAGCAAGCAGGTAAGGCCGAGGACTGGAGTGCGTTGCAGTTTCATATATTGCCCGATCAGGCAGTATTGTCTACCCGCCCCGAAGCTACAGATGCTGTATCGGTATTTGCATTGCCCTTATCGTGGAAAAAAGCGATTCATAAATTATGGCCTGCCGCCGAGGTTATGCACAGCAGTGCGCCCTTACTCAGTGCGCTGATGAAAGGTAAAGACCGTGCGGCCCACGCCTTTTATGTAGAGCTTAAAGAAAAAGGCATGCAGGTTACTTTGTTTGCCCAACAGCAGTTGCAGTTGCAACAATATTACGAAGCACCTTATACCGCCGATTTTCTCAATACGCTCCTGCAGATCTGTAAGGAGTTTAAGGTAGATTTTGAACAATGCTCTTTTGAATTGAGTGGCAATAGCTATGCCGGCACCATGCTGGCCAAAGACCTGCAAACCTATTGCAAGCAGGTGCGCCAGGCTTCTTTCCTTAAAGGAGTAGAATACCCTGCATTGCTCAACCTGTTTCCTGCACACTATTTCCTGAATCTTTTTAGTCTCGCGTCATGCGCATAATAAGTGGAGAATTTGGCGGAAGACGGATCAATCCGCCTTCAAAAATGCCCTATACCCGGCCTACTACCGATGTAGCCAAAGAAGGCCTGTTCAATATGTTGCAAAACAATATTGACTTTACCGGCATCAAAACCCTCGATCTTTTTGGCGGCACCGGTGCCATCAGCTACGAGCTGGGTTCCCGCGGGGCTGCCGATCAAACGATTGTAGAGAAAGACACGCAGATGTTTGATTTCATCAAAAAGACCTCTGCTACGCTGGGATTGACCTTTAAAATGCACAAACTCGATGTGTTTCGTTTTATAGGGCAGTGTACCGAGCAGTTCGATTTTATTTTTGCCGGGCCGCCTTATGCTCTCGAAACGATCGACGATCTGCCATTGCGCATTTTCGAAAGAGGCTTACTTAAGCCCGGTGGCTGGTTTGTATTGGAACATACGCCACGCAACAGCTACGACAACCATCCGAATTTTGACCGTAAAAAAGTTTACGGAACCACTATATTTTCTGTGTTTGTACAACCCTAAACTCCTGACATGCAACGTATTTGTCTTTTTCCGGGCACCTTCGATCCTATAACACTGGGACATGTGGATGTAATAAACCGGTCGGTATCGCTTTTCGATAAACTGGTGATCGGTATTGGTGTGAATTCGAACAAAGAGCCGATGTACAGCCTGGACCAGCGCATGAGCTGGATAAGGGAGATCTTTAAAGAAGACCCACGCATAGAAGTAGCTTCTTACGAAGGGCTTACCGTAGATTTTTGCAAAAAGATAGACGCCCGTTATATTCTCAGAGGCATACGTTATGTAAGCGATTTTGAATACGAAAGAGCTATTGCAGATATGAACCGTATGCTGGATCCGCAGTTGGAGACGGTTTTTTTAACCTCGTCTCCGCAGTTCTCTACGGTAGCTTCTACGCTGGTGCGCGATGTGATACGCAACGGTGGCGATGCCCGGCAGTTTTTGCCCAAAGAAATTCATATATAATAAAAGCCAGGTTTTGCCTGGCTTTTATATTGATAAGGCAGTTGCCTTTTGTAATGCGTCTATAATCGAAGGGTAGGTATTGCTCAGGTAGGGTTTAATATGATCGGGTTGCACCCATTCTGCTTTTTCAATGCCTTCTTCGCCCTGGGGCACCAGTTTTACATGCCCTTCTGCCTGCATTTCATACCATTCTGTTACCTTCAGAATGTGCTTGCCCTTCATCTCATAAGTATGGTAAGAAGTGTGCAGGTGCTTGCTCAGCGTTACTTTTTTCAAACCTGTTTCTTCCCTCACCTCGCGTACCGCGCATTCTTCAATGCTTTCGCCTTCGTCCAGTTTGCCCTTGGGCAGGTCCCAGAAACCGTTGCGGAATATCATTAATATAGCGCCTTCTTCATTGTATACCACGCCGCCACCTGCTACAATGGTATGAAAGTTCTTTTGCAGCGCCTTTTGTATGGTGGCCGCACTTTCGGCTTTTACACTAATGCCATTGTGGGTATTGCCATCCAGGTATTGGTGTATGGTTTGCCACCAGTCGCCCACCAGGTCTATAACCGGGTAAACGGGGTTGGCTGTTTCTTCGGGGGTGATAAAAAATATGGGTTTTTGATGCAGGTAAATTTTTGTCATATTTTATCGGTTTGTATAAATGCCGGAATTGATGTAGGTTTGAAGCATATGGAATCTGCGAAACAACTTGCTGAGAAATTGCTGCAAATCCATGCAGTTAAGTTAAATGTTCAAGAACCCTTCACCTGGACTTCCGGCTGGCGTTCTCCAATATACTGCGATAATCGCAAAATTTTATCATTTCCTTTTGTACGGGATTACGTGAAAAGTGAACTGAGCGCAGTGATTTTTGAGAAATTTCCTGATGCTGATGTGATTGCCGGTGTAGCCACCGCAGGTATCCCGCATGGCGCACTGGTAGCCGATTTGCTTAAGCTGCCTTTCATTTACATCCGTTCCAAACCAAAAGAACACGGCCTGGGCAACCAGATCGAGGGTGTGCTGGAGCCCGGCCAGCAGGTTGTGGTTATCGAAGACCTTATTTCTACCGGTAAAAGCAGCATGGAAGCTGTAGAAGCGGTGCAGAAAGCAGGAGGTGTTGTAGTGGGTGTTTGTTCTGTATTCAATTACGGATTTGAAAAAGCCCGCGCTCTTTTCGATAACGCAGGCATTCCCGTTCATTCTTTAAGTAACTATGAGTCGCTCATTGAGCTGGCTGTAGAAAAAAATATTGTTTCTGCCGACCAGGCTGAGTCTTTGCAAAGCTGGCGCCAGACCCCGGATACCTGGGGGCGCTAGAAAAACTTAGCGTTTACTTCTTCTTCGATTTTGACCGGTATTTTGACCGTAAGGAAACCTTTTCCAACGCGGGCAGTACCGGTCATTTTTATTTTAAGCGGTTTGTTCAAAAAAGCTGCTGTAGCCATATTGCCCAGTGTAAAGCCCAATGCCTTGGCAGGGTTAAAAGCCACTGTGATCGGGAAAAAGAAATGCCCCTGCGAGGGCACCCGCACCGGATCGAGCTGTGTGCTTTTGGCCACAAACACATCATTGATATACACATCCAGCACCGTATTGCGAATGTCGATGCCAAATTTATTGGGGTTGTTGTACTCAATCAGCAGCTCCATGGTGGTTTCGGTAAGGCCTAATCCTTTAAAGCTCATATCGCGGATGCCCACATATTCAATATCCTTTATAGCAAAAGCCTGAAAAGAGGCCAGCGATAGTATAATGGTGAGCAGTGTTATAATACGTTTCATTTCCGGTTGGTTTGTTGTGTTTACTGGCCTTTCATGTATTCGTCTACTTTAGAGCCGTATGGGCTTACTGTGGTGTTGCCGCCATTCTGGTTTTGGAACAGTTTGGTTCTCCAGGCCGGGTCTCTCCTTTCGCCCCGCACGGTAGAGTGCAGCAGCAGGTAGTCGCCGATGGAGTAACTGGGCTTGTAAAACAGGAAGATGGCATTGCTGGTCTTAGGTTCTTCCAGGCTGTAGTATTGCCAGATCTCGTAAGGGTAGGCAGAGGTCTCCCGCTCTACCCGAATAATATTATTGGGCTTACCATAACGGAGGTATACGCCGCCACGGTCGGTTTCAAAACCAGGCTTGTACGAAGTGCCGTATTCCTTTTGCAGGTAATTGACCACCTTAATGTAATCGTCAAATGCCTTTTTAGGGTCTATGCTGTTTTTCTCTGCCCAGTGGTTATAAATGTATCGTCTCTTCTGTTCCAGGTTTTTCGACTCCATCAGGGTGTTTATTACCTGTATATCGGTTCCCCTTTCAACCGGCATCAGCATACGCAGGCATTTGTCGAGCTGCGCAGGTGTAAACTTGCCCACAAAAGAAGTGTCTACATCTACCAGCAAAGCATGGCTCTCTGGTTCCGGCTCATATAAGTTAGGGTTGCGGGAATGGTCTACCGTATTAATGCGTTGAAAGAAAACAGAAGCAGAATCGAGCAGCTCGGAGTTCTGGTATGCATATAGGGTAAGGTAATAATTGCCGCTGGGCAGAGAGTCGATAGACAAAGACTCGGCCACTGGCATCACAAATCTGCCACCATCGGGGTGAATGGTGTGCTGGTATCCTTTGAATGGCGCACGTCCCGATTTTTTACTAATGCCGTAGTTTACCGTAACCGGTGTTTTCTGCACGGCCTCGGGCAGGTACAGCTCGGTGTAGAAGTGAATATGGCTCATGCCTTCGGCAAAAAAGTCGAAAGGATAGGGTATGTATTGGTACCCGTTCCGCATGCCCGGCGTTTCTTTAACCAGCTGCTCTGCAAAAAAAATATCGCCAAACCCACCTTTGGTAGTTATGTCGCCTGCTGTTACGCTAAAGTCCTGGCTAAAGGTGTTGGTACTATCACTGGCATCGGTGAGCGAAAAATGCACCTGGCTGGCACCGGCTTTCAGATCGGGAATAGTAAGAATATCTGCAATGTTGTACATGGCGGCTTCTTCTTTGCTCTCGTATGGGAGGCTTGAAATATTAAAAGACTGCGTTACAGGTATGCCATTATTGGTTACCGTTATCCTGGCTATCAGGCCCGCGGCCCATTTTTGCACGTTGTTCTTTTTGAATTGAATAGTTTTGCTGTTTACAACCATGTGTATCTCCAGCTCAGGCTTTCCTGCCGTATTGTAAAAAAGGTTGGGCTTGATATTGCCTTCCAGGGCAAATGCCTGGGTAGCGAAGAGTGATGAAACCAGGATGAAAAACCTGCGCATGTGTGTAATTGTGATTTTTGAACACGCAATATTACTTAAAAAGCAGTTTGGGCGCTTATGAAACACGGCACGGAAGTGTTAATGGATATACAATATTTGCCATCCATCGCGTATTACCAGTCGCTGGTACATACAGAAAAGGTATGGCTCGAGCAATGGGAGCATTACCAGAAGGTATCGTACAAAAACCGATGCTGGGTGGCCGGTGCCAACGGAAAGGTAATGCTGAGCGTGCCGCTCGAAAAAGGAAAGGGGCAGCGCACGCAGATGAAAGACGTAAAGCTGTCGTATAAGGAACGTTGGAATGTGCAGCATTGGCGCACACTGGAGAGCAATTACCGCCGCTCGCCCTATTTCGAATATTTCGAAGCCGATTTTCGCCACATGTATGAGCAGCAATTTGTATACCTGCTCGATATGAACCTCGGGTTTATGGATATGATTAACCGTTTGCTCGGTTTTAAACCCGATTATGTGCTTACCGAATCCTATGTAAAGGCGCCGGAATTGGGCGTGGCAGATTTGCGTGCAGCTTTTCGTCCGGCAGACCAGGAGCGTGGCGAGGGCTTGCCGGTTTATCGCCAGGTGTTCGAAGATCGTATAGGTTTTTTGCCTAATCTGAGCGTGGTAGACCTGCTTTTCTGCGAAGGCAGGCACGGATTTGAGCTTTTAAAGGGGGCTTAAATTATTTTTTACAGAATATCTGCAAAATGCTACTTTTGTCGCAATTTTTACACGGGTTTTTTAGTCATTGTGTTAACATATAAATGCTCACAACCGTTCGATGAACAACACCTCTTACAGCGACCTCGTCGATCAGACGTTCCACTTTCCCCAGGAAGGTTTTGATGTAAAAGACAGTTATCTGCAATTTAATGGCGTTGATCTGAAAAGACTGATCGACAAGTATGGTACTCCTTTAAAGATGACCTACTTGCCTAAGATTGGTATGCAGATCAATAAGGCCAAAAAGATGTTTGCAGATGCTATGAAAAAGCATAAGTATGATGGGCAGTATTATTACTGCTATTGTACCAAAAGCTCGCACTTCTCATTTATCGTGGAGGAGGTTCTGAAGCATGGCGTGCATCTCGAAACATCGTATACCTACGATATCGAGATCATTAAAAAGCTTTATGAGAAAAAGAAGATCAATAAAGATCTTGCGATTATCTGCAACGGGTATAAGAACAAAGCTTATACCAAAGCCATTGCAGGGTTAATCAATGCCGGGTTTAAAAATGTGACGCCTGTGTTGGATAACGTTGCCGAGCTGGAAGATTACCAGCGCGCGGTACGTACCAAAGAGCCAGTGAAGATTGGTATGCGCATTGCGGCAGAAGAAGAACCGGCGTTTGATTTCTATACCTCCAGGCTGGGTATCCGCAACAGGGATGCGCTGGAGTTTTATATCGATAAGATTAAAGGCAATCCCAAGTTTCAGCTTAAGATGCTCCATTTCTTTATGAATAAGGGTATTAAAGATGATGTGTATTACTGGAGTGAGCTCAATAAGGTAGTAAACCTGTATTGCCAGTTAAAGAAGATCGCGCCCGAGCTGGAAGCGATCAATATTGGCGGTGGTTTCCCCATCAAGCACTCGCTTGGTTTTGAATACGATTACCAGTACATGATCAGCGAGATCATTGCTACCATTAAAAAGGCCTGTAAGCAGAATAAGGTAGATATGCCCGATATCTATACCGAGTTTGGTTCTTTTACCGTAGGCGAATCTGCTGCTACCATATATAGTGTATTGGGCGAGAAGATGCAGAACGACCGGGAGATCTGGTATATGATCGACAGCTCTTTCATTACTACATTGCCCGACACCTGGGGTATCGGGGAGAAATTCCTGATGCTGCCGGTCAATAAGTGGGACAAAGAGTACCATGAGGTGCACCTCGGTGGTATTACCTGCGATAGTCACGATTTCTATACTTCCGAAGAGCACATTAATGCAGTGTTCCTGCCTAAGGTAGATAAAGACAAAACCGCGGAGCCGCTGTATATCGGGTTCTTCCATACCGGTGCTTACCAGGATCAGCTGGCGGGTTACGGCGGTATCAAGCACTGCATGGTGCCATCGCCCAAGCACATTATTATTGAGCAGGACAAAAACGGCAAACTGGTAGATTGGCTGTATGCCAAAGAGCAGTCGCCGCAGAGTATGCTTAAGATACTGGGTTATATTAAATAGACTGTTTGTACAGTATATATATAGACCGCCGCGTTAGCGGCGGTCTTCTTTTTTAGCAGTTGCTACAAATATTTTTACGAAGTAGTTGCATCTTTCAAAAAGAGCCCTATCTTTGCACTCCACTTCAGAAAAACGGTAACGCAGAAACGGGAGTGGAAAGTAAAAAAGTTCTTCAATCGGTTGTTAAAAGGGTTTCAAAAAAAGTTTAAAAAACATTTTGAAATTCAAAAAGGGAATGTATCTTTGCAGCCCCTTGCAACGGAAAGGGAATGAGTTCTTAAGGTGTTGAGCGAAAGGCGGTTATGAGGAAATAAACTAAAAAAACTTTTAAAAAAAGTTTGGAAGTTTAGAAACAAAATCACTACCTTTGCAACCCGGTAAACGGGAAGCTCTTCGGAAAATGGGTGTGT
>JAVBJN010000005.1:0-3417 GCA_031546985.1 Chitinophagaceae bacterium | reverse complement strand
TTGGTGCTGTACAGCACTTCAAACTTGCCATTAGGCTCTGGTTTGGCAATGGTCCAGTTCAGTACTGCATTGCCATTATTGTTTACCTGACCCGTAAAACGCACCAGGTCTATCGCCAGGGCAAACGGATTGCCACAAATATTAGGGTTCAGCTCTGTGCTACGTGACAGCAGTACACAATTATTGGCAGTGATAGACACCTGGTATACACCAGAATCGGCCTGGGTCATAGCGGCAATGGTATAAGCGGTATCAATAGCACCCGCAATATCGCTTCCGTTCTTAGTCCATTGGTAATACAAGCCCGGGGTTCTATTTACCGATAAGGTAATAGGGTCACCCAAACAAGGAATAAGAGGTGATGATGCCGCCATTGATGGTTTAACATTGCCAAACACATTGCCATAGCTCGATCCTGCACCACACTTATCCGTTACATAAACCACATAAGCCTCATTGGCATCCAGCCCGCTGAATACATTGCTGCTCTGCGGTGCGCCTACCTGGTTGCCCGCGCTCACCGAACCTTTATACAGTGTATAAGTGTATGGCAATACACCACCCTGTGGCAGTGCCACAATGCTGCCTGTAGCCGCATCATTGGTGCAAAGCGCAAAAATGCTCTTGTTTAAAGACAATGCTCCCGGAAGGCGTGCATCTACCGTAAAGAGATAAGGACATGCCAGTGTGTTTACCGTATCGGTATTGTAGACTGTTTTCCAGATCTTTACGGTAAAGATATCCGGAGCCAGGCCGCTTATTGTAACATTAGATCCGCCGTATGCAGCGCTTGTTGCAACAATAGTATTATTATGGTCTCTTACCTCATAGACAAGCTGGTAGCTACCGCCCTGGTCTTTTGTGTAATTAATATTGAGGGCCACTTTACTAACGCCACAAGTGTATTGAGGCGTTACGGTTACCGTTTCATGGCTCGGTGTAATGGTAATGCTTTTTGTCAGCGTACTACCGCATTCATCTGTAAAGAGAAAGGTATAAGTACCCGGTACCAGATTCATTAACTGTGGTGGATAACCGGCATTAGTACCATAGTCTTGTACAAAAAAGAACGGCGGAATGGTTGCCTGGCCGGCAGGTACCGAAGTTACCTGTATCCAGATCTTGTTTACATTACCGTTATAACTCCAGGCATCAATTCTGATACTGGCGTTGTTGCCACAATTGATATTACCAGTCTGGAACGGCTGCATATTTAGTGCCTGTACCTCCGGGCCATATACTGTAACCGGATACAGCTGACCGCAACGGCGATAGATCACCTGACGGCTGCCTCCCACAGGCACAAGAATGGTATCTGCACTGGGCGTGGTAAAAGGAATCCAGGTAATGCCACCATCAAGACTGTAAGCATCCCATACATTATATGCGCCACTTATCGTATTAAGACTATCGCGCAAATAGGGCGTTCTGATAAAATAGGAACCCATACCACAGGCATAATTATCTGCTCTCTGATCGCCCATAAAATAACCTGGCTTGTTATAAACATAGCTTTTGCTGAAAACATTACCACAAGGGTCTTTATAGTTGAGCGTAACAGTTGCAGGATAAGTTGTAAGCTTCGAAAAAGGCACATCAACATAGGTTATGCCACCGCTATAAGTATCTGGTAGCGTATCTACCGTACCATCGGGATAGTTGACCCACATTTTATTGTTGGCATCACGTGCTATTTCCCAATTCAGAGCCTGCCCTATTGTATAATTGGCACAACTGTTCAGATCTGTATTATAATACGCTGAGAAAGGTGTTGTTGCAGGAGTGGTTGCTATGGTAACAGGTGTTGTTACAAAACCATTACAGTCATCATACACACGTACATAATAAGTACCACCCGCAAGACCGGTAAAATCGCCGGTGGCCTGAGGTGTACGTACATAGCTGGATGGTATAGCGGGGTCGTTTAAGGCATTAACCAGGCAATAGCTGTATGCACCATACCCTCCGGTAGCGCTAATTGTAATGCTACCATTGTTACAAGTGGCATTGGTAGTAACTGGCGTACCTAATACAATATTTGAATAAGTGCCCCCAACTGTAACCGTTTGGGTATAATCGGTACTCAATCCAGATGGCAGACACACTTGTTTAATATGCAACACATAGGTACCGGCATCCAATCCTGTAATAACCGGACTGGATTGATCTGGTTTTACAACTGTACCATTACTGGCATCATACACCGAATAGCGGCAATCTGCCAGGGAAAGAACCGACGCACCGTCTGATACAGAACTCACGGTAATAACACCGGTGCCCCGGCAGGTAATATTGGTGGGCGTAACCGTGGCATTGGTGGGTGCATTACATGCCGCCCCCGCACGGAAAGAGGTAAATGCAGTAATTAGCACCACTGCAAGGCTTATTCCTTTTCTCATAACTGTAGTTTTCAAATTTTCCTTGTATTCTGAACCACAAAATTACCGCCGCCACCAACGGCAAAATACCCGTTTAAGACATATTTTAACTCCAATGGATCATATTTCATTTGCTTGCTGTAAATACCAATCTCCAGCGCTGTTGCAGACAAAAGTTGCGGAAGCAACTTTCTTACAAAAGCTAACATAACTACCTGGAACTAACCCAAAATGTATAAGCAGCCATCCTTTTACGCTAAAAAAGTTTCTCCTATCTGATAAGATCGCCTCCTATTCAACCCATAAAAAAACAACCGATAACCTGATGCAGATCATCCTGTAAGTCAAAATATCACCCCCAACGCAAAAAAAAACAGCCCGATTGACCAAACTCATACCAATAAGGAAGGGGAGGCCAAATATTTGGCCTCCCCTTCCTTAAACTAATGCTATTAAATACTATTTCTGAATCTTGATATGCTGCTTTTCGCCATGCGCGTTGGCAACGCTCAAGAGATAAACGCCATTGTTCAGGTTTTCCAGGTTAGCTACCGTAAAGGCATTGCTGCCTGCGGCTACCTCAACCTGCTGTATTTTAATAATGCGACCGCTCACATCTGCGATGGATGCTTGTACAGTACCCGCTTCCGTAGCAAAATAGGTAACGGTAAGCGTGTTGCTGAACGGTATCGGAGCAGCAGATAATTGGCTCTGTGCTTCCAGCGCACTGCCGTGGTTCAGTACCAGCACATTGCTGTGTTTCAGTTTACCATCAGATTCGGTCATCAGCAGTTTATAATATGCTTTGCCCTGAATCACATAATTGTTGTGTGTAAAGCCAAAGCTGGTATTTTCACCTTGCTGGTATACGGTGCCCGCTGGTACAAAGTTTTTGCCATTGGTGCTGTACAGCACTTCAAACTTGCCATTAGGCTCTGGTTTGGCAATGGTCCAGTTCAGTACTGCATTGCCATTATTGTTTACCTGACCCGTAAAACGCACCAGGTCTATCGCCAGGGCAAACGGATTGCCACAAATA
>JAVBJN010000111.1:0-3668 GCA_031546985.1 Chitinophagaceae bacterium | reverse complement strand
ACTTTTGCGTTCTCTTTACATAAATTTTTGTTTCCATAACTATGGTTTTTTCTGTATCGCTATTTCAGGAAGTGACATAACAATAATTTTAAAGCCTTACTCTGCACAGAGTAGGGCTTTTTTTATTCTCGTTAAAACACCAGTTTTTATGTTTGTTAAGTAACAGAAAGAAGATGCATAGGTTGATGTCGATATAGCCATGAGGCAGCTGGTAGAAGTTGGAGAACCCAATCCGGATTTCAGGATTTTTGGAAATGGCAGTATACTCATATCTCCGGCTCTGCCGTACTTTTTATTGTATTTTTTCGCATTTGTTAAAGAGATAATAAAGTTACCGTCCCGGCCGTCTGGTTCTTAAAACGGGTATTTGCCCAATACCTAATTATCCTATCTTTGAAGCCGCTCATGGTTAAGTTATTGGCATTGAGCGTTTACCGTTTATACTTGTTATGGAATACCACTGTCACACCCTTCCGTATAAAAATACCCGCTATTTCTCTGGTCTGGTTACAGACTATATTGACGCGAAAGATTCCGTTAAGCCTTTCATTCAATCTTTTCCTTCGCCGGATGCTTTGAAACAAGCGGTACAAGACCGTGATGCACTTCCGGTAGATCGTGAAGCGTTGGTAGCGGTATTGCACGACCAGTATAAAAAGCTGCCGGTGGTAGATGCCGTGCTGCAAAACATCGAAGCCCTGCGCCAGGCAGATACCTATACGGTGGTTACCGCGCACCAGCCCAATATTTTTACGGGGCACCTCTACTTCATATACAAGATTATTCATGCCATTAACCTGGCCGAATTGCTGAACAAGGAAGTACCCGGTAAGCATTTTGTGCCGGTGTACTATATGGGGGCCGAAGACAACGACCTGGAAGAGATTGGTACCGTACATATGTTTGGCCAAACCTACCGTTGGGATTCCGGAGAAAAGGGCGCTACCGGCAGAATGAAAGCTGCCAGCCTTAAACCGATCCTGGACGATATGTTCCGGTATTTTGGCCCTCCGGGCGAAGCTGCAGATGAGCTGAAAGCCCTGCTGGAACAAGCCTATCTGCACCATGAAACACTGGCCGAGGCTACCGCTTTTTTGGTAAACGCCTTGTTTGGCCAATATGGTTTGGTGGTGATTAACCCCGACGATGCCCGGCTTAAACGTGCTTTTATTCCGGTAATGAAAGACGAGTTGCTGAACCATAACGCTTTTGGTATTGCATCCGAAACCAGCCGTAAGCTGGAGGAGCAATACAAGGCACAGGCTTTTCCACGCGAGATAAACCTGTTTTACCTGAAAGAACAGTTGCGGGAGCGTATCGTGCGCGAAGGCAATGTGTGGAAGGTAAACGATACCAATATCACTTTTACCGAAGCCGAACTATTGCAGGAGTTGGAAAACCATCCGGAGCGTTTTAGTCCAAATGTGATTCTGCGTGGGTTATACCAGGAAACGATTTTGCCCAATATGGCTTTCGTTGGTGGCGGCGGAGAGCTGGCTTACTGGTTGCAATTGAAAGGTATTTTCGATTTTTACAAAGTGCCGTTCCCGGTGCTGCTGCTGCGCAACTCTGTACTATGGGCCGATGCTAAAAGCGCCGCCATCATTCGTGAGCTGGGGCTGGGTTGGGAAGATGCTTTTGTAAAACCCGAAGTTTTGTTTGAGCAGCATGTGCAGCAGCATGGCAATGATGCCTGGCAGTTGCAGGCGCAGCGTGCGCAGCTAACCCAACTGACCGATAGTATAAAAGAAAAAGCAGCTGCCCTGGACCGTACCCTGATCGAAAGTACAGCGGCTGGCCATACCCGTATGATGAAACAGCTGGACCGGTTAGAGCACAAGCTGTTTAAGGCTGAGAAACGCCGGTTTGATGGGGTAGAGCGTAAGATAGGCGCCTTTAAAAAGAAACTGTTTCCTGCAGGTAGCCTGCAGGAACGTTACGATAACTTTATCCCGTTTTTCCTGGAGTATGGCTGGCACTTTATTGAGGTGCTGAAAGATGCCCAGCAACCATTAGGAAAAGATTTTCTTATTGTAGAAGCGGCAGAAGGTTAAATAGAACCTTCTGCTACGCAGGTTACCCCAAATACTTTATTGGAGCTGGCTACCTTCATTTCCATAGAACAGAAATTCAGCAATATACTGTTGGTAGCAGCATTGAAAGGTTTCATATTGGAATCGGCTTCTTTGTTCATCATATTGTCCAGCTTGCGTTTGAGCCAAACCATAGGAAAAAGACTGCCGTATAGGTAGTAACTGTTGGTAGTGGTGAAAACCGCTTTGTTTAAAACTGCTTTAAGTGTAGCAATTTTATACCTGCGGTAATGGCCCAGGTAATCATCGTGACCGCTCCACAGCGATTCAAATGCCGGTACTGTAATAAAGAAATGGTTGTTGCTGCCGGTGGCATTTTGCTTAATATCGCGCAGCATGGCATAATCATCTTCCAGGTGCTCCAGCACATCCATCATAATTACCACACTGTTTTCTATCACATCCGGAATGCGGTGTGTTTTTTGAATCTTCTGGTTTTTGGTGCTTTCCAGTTCTTCTTCGGAATAGCCAATATCTACCAGGTACACTTTGCTGATTTTATCGCCAAAGGTCTTTTCTAGAGACAGGGCGAAGAAACCCGAACCGGAACCTACATCCACAATGGTCAGAGCAGGTGTTTTTTCCAATAATTTGCCAACGTAATTGAATAATGGAAGTTTCTTGCTCTGATAATACCAGTGAATATCAGGATTTATGCCATTTTCCAGTTCTTTTAGATCCATTTATAAATTATGTTTATTCTGTAAAATCTAGTCTGTAAATTTAACAACTAATATTAAATTTGGCGATGTTTAATGAATTTAGTTCGCCGGAAATTTTTTTATGCATCATTCTCTAGTACCCATGCGTTTAAGCCTAGTTATTCCCTGTTATAATGAGTCGGATAGAATAGCATTGATGTTTGGTGGCATCCGTTCTTTCATTCAGGAATGGAAAGAGGAGCTGGAGGTGATTATTGTAAACGATGGCAGTAAGGATAATACGCTTGCTTTATTACAGCAGCACCCGGTGACTTTGGAATTTCCAGGTATTATAAAGATTCTTACGCAGGACAATACCGGCAAGGGAGGCGCATTACGCAACGGCGTACTGGCATCTACCGGAGATTTTGTACTTACAATCGATGCCGATATGGCTTCGCCCCCGTCGGAGTTGTTTAAGTGGCAAACGATGGCTGGCGGCAGCTTTGATGCGCATACCATTTATATAGGCAGCAGGGAGCACCTGGCCTCTGTGATTAAAAAGGAAGGAGACCGTAAAGTAGCCGGAAACATATTTAACCGTATTGTACAGCTGCTTACGCCTTTAAAGATGAAAGATACCCAGTGCGGCTTTAAGCTTTACCCGGGGCCGGAAGCACGCCGGTTGTTTAACAGCCTGCAAACTTATGGCTGGGCGCACGATGTAGAGCTGCTGTATAAGGCGCATCTCGACAAAATGAAAATCCAGGAAATGCCTTTGCAGTGGAATGCTGTAGATGGCAGTAAAGTAAGGCTCTTCCAGGATGGTTTTAACATGATGCTGGAAACCTTTAGAATCGCAATAACCACAAAACTTCAATACCCCAAAAAGCAGTAACGAATTTATGGACCAATTACAGCAGAAAGTAAATCT
>JAVBJN010000122.1:0-27053 GCA_031546985.1 Chitinophagaceae bacterium | reverse complement strand
TGTCGCCCAACAGTGCGGCAGGTACGTTTGGCGCAACAGGCATTGAGTATGTGCCAGCTGTAACCGGGCTCGACTTGCGCAACAATATCATTAACATAAACACGCCTCCATTGGGTGGTGGCTACACCGCCTGCGTACATCGCAATGCCGGCACAGCAGGCGTATCGCCTGCCAATTTCCTGCGCGGCAGCAACGGCAACGTTTACTTTGCGCCCAACCAGGCCAACAGCTATATTTACGGAGAAGGTGCAGCCGTACCGCTTACCAATGCCTTTAACCTTACCAACGATGGCAGCTTTAACAACAGCTGTGGTAAATACAAAGCATTTGTAAATGCAGAAAGCACCAGTGGTATAGAAAACAACCTGGGCACTGCTGGCGTAACCGGCACTTTTCAGCCAATTGGCGCTAGCCTTGCAGAGAGCGCAGGTGTAAGCAGCGGCATTAGTACAGATTTTAACGGCAACACCCGTACTTCTCCTGCAGATGCAGGCGCGCTGCAATTTGCAGGTACCGTTTCGGACCAGGCCGGACCAGTTGTAAATGTACAGCCGCTCGCCAGCGCATTGTATTGCACTGCTGCACCTGTGGTCAATGCTACCATCACCGATATCTCCGGTGTAAACACTACTTCGGGTACCGCACCACGTCTGTATTTCAAAAAAGCTACCGAGAACAATGCTTTTGGCAGTTACCCCACCGATAACACCAGCACCTTTAACGGCTGGAAATATGTAGAGGGTGCCGGTGCTAATTTCTCCTTTGCCCTTAACTACGCATTGCTGAATACCGCAGTAGCCATTGGCGATTCCATTACCTATTTCATCGCCGCGCAAGACAATGCAGGAATAGCACATGTAACTACCGCTAACATTGCCTTTAGCACCAGTTATTGCCCTACTTCTGTAAACCTGGGCGCAGCAGCAGGCACCGTGGCCAACAGCCCGGTTGCAGCAGGTTACAAAATACTTACTGCACCTACATTTGCCATAGCGCCGGTATCTGTTACCGAAATCTGCGGTGGCGAAAGTGTAACGCTGGGCATCAACCCCATGCCTGCAGGTCTTGCAGTACAATGGCAGCACGACAATGGCAGCGGCACCTATACCGATATCAGCGGCGCTACCAATGTGCCTTATACCAGTCCGGCACTTACCGCCAGCGATAACTATAAAGCCGTATTAAAATGCGGTGCTACCACAATCGCCACCACCGCTGCACAACCTGTAATTACAGGTGTACCCCAGCTTACGGGCACTGTACCGCAACAGCACTGCGGCGCTGGCTCCGTTACCCTCTCGGCTACTGCCGCTGCAGGCAATACCGTTGCCTGGTATAACCAGCCAACAGGCGGTACCGCTCTTTTTATTGGCAGTCCGTACGTAACCATACCCCTAACCACCACAGCCACCTTTTACGCTGCGGCACAAGCTGGTAAAACCGTAAAAAGCGTAGGTAAACCAGAAGCGTCTACTGCTGCCGCTTCTGCCAACAGCAACAACGTGGGTATCCTCTTTGATGCACCCAGTCCGTTTATATTGCAATCAGTTGCCGTGTACCCTGTAGGAACAGGAGCGGGCACCATTACCATTTCCTTGCTGGATGCCAGCAACACCGTGCTGCAAACCAGCACCGCAAACGTAACCGGTACTGCCAATGGTGTAAAAACTTTTGTACCCTTGTCATTCTCTGTACCTGCAGGCAGCGGTTACAGTTTAAAACTTACCGGACGTACCGGAAATGTAACCGGACTTTTGAGAGAAAGCAATATCTCTGCAGGCGTTTACTATCCTTATGTGCTGAGCAATACCCTTTCTATTAACGGCTCTACCACCACTGGCTATTACTGGTATTTTTATGATTGGAGAGTAGAGCAGAAATGTGAAAGCTCGCGTGTGCCGGTAACCGCTACCATTACCACCAATACCCCTGCCTATACCGTTTCTCCGGCTCAAACGGCCTGTAACAACGGTATTGCACGTATTACAGTAACCACACCACTGGCCAATTACAACCAATATACCTGGTCGCCTACCACTGGGCTTTATACCGATGCTGCTGCAACTGTTGCTTATGCAGGTGGCAATGAAGACACCGTATACCTTAAATCAACTGTAGCAGGCGCGCATCCGGTATATGCTTTTGCCAACAATACCATAACCGATTGCTCTGCTATTGATACGGCAGATGTGTATGTGCAGCCCACAGCAGGTACCGTAACCATTACCCCCGATACCATTTGCCAGGGTGGCATTGCCCGTCTGTTGCTGAACAGTACACCTGCGGTAGCCACCAACAGTCTGCAATGGCAATCCTCGCCTACCGGTACCACTTATACCAATATTGCAGGAGCCAACACGGCAGACTACTGGTATGTTACCCCCACCGCAGTTTTTGTAAAAGCCTTGGTAACCAACAGCGCAGGCGCTACCTGCCTGCAACCCACCAGCCAGGTTATCGTATCTAACCCGCAACTGGTAGGTACACCTTCCGGCACACGCTGCGGCCCTGGTAACGTAAGCATGACCGGCGTAGCTACACCAGGCAGCGTGGTAAAATGGTATGCTACAACTACCATAGACACCGCACTGGCTACCGGACCTGCCTTTACTACTCCGTTCCTGAACGCCAGCACGACTTATTATGCATCCGCAGCCAGCGGAAACGGTAGAATATTCCTGGGCAAACCTGCCAAGAGCAATTTGGCTACCAACAGTAATGCCAATAGTGGATTGGTGTTTGACGCGCTGATACCTTTTACCCTTAAATCGGTAAACATCTACCCCATAGGTACCGTGAGCGGCACCATCACTATTTACCTGAGAAACGCGCTGGGCCAAAACCTGGATACCGCGGTGCTCTCCACAACAGGAGCTCCTACGCCTGGTGTTAAAACCAATTTCCCGCTCAATTTCGAGATACCTGCACAATCCGGCCTCCAGTTGGTATTGGGCCCTCAAACTGCCGGCTTTACCCTGATGTATGATAACGTAACCACTGGTACCAATAATTTCCCTTACTCAGCGTCTGGTATTGCTTCTATTACCAATGGCACCGGACCTGGTGTGTACTATTATTTCTATGACTGGGTCATCAGTTATGGTTGCGAAGGCCCACGCATACCGGTACAGGCTACCGTAAATCCTGCACCTGCGCTTACCTTTAATCCGGCACAACCTTCTGTGTGTGATGGCTCTTCGGTAACCGTACAGGTGAGCTCTGCCAATACAGGTTATACTTATTCCTGGCAGCCAGGCAGCACTTCGGGCAACAGCATTACGGTAAACCCAACCCAAACTACCGATTACGTGGTTACGGCCAGCGATAACAGCGGAGGGGCCAACCATGGTTGTTACAACATCGATACCGTAACGGTACAGGTGTTTGCCAAACCCAACCCTGTTATCATCAACAATGGTGCAATGCTAAGCACAGGCGTATTTGCTACCTACCAATGGTTGCTGAACAACCAGCCTGTTGCCGGAGCCAATGCGCAACAATATACCCCTACCCAAAACGGTAGCTACCGGGTGTATGTAACCACGGCCAACAATTGCTCGGATACTTCTGATGCCGAAACCGTTACCAATGTAGGATTGAATGATCCTGCGTCGCGTGAAGCCGGTATCTCTATCTATCCGAATCCCGCTAAGGATATCGTGAGCGTAACCGCTTCTAAACCAGTATCGGTACGTATTTCCACTGCCGAAGGAAAAGAAGTGTTGCACACGTCCAAAGCAGGACAAATCAACATCAGTCACCTGAACCCAGGATGGTACATGATACAGGTGTACAACGAAAACGGTACACTGGTAAAAACCGAAAAACTGGTCAAATTAGTCCAATAGATCGCGCATATATACTCTAGTTTTCTGTAGTCCCCCTTTTTCTAAAGGGGGATTTTTTTATTGCCGGTTTGTTGTGATAATGCGGAAGTATCATTGCTTCAAACACTGATAGTGGATTTTATGCGCCGGTGCTGTGTTAGCACACTCCTACCACAACGAGGGTAACCAACTTACGCAGCTTATACCTCAACCTTGATGACGATTTCAATGGTTATAACAACAAAGGGCAAAAGCGGAAGTACTCCACTTTTGCCCTTTTAAATACTATTTATCCAGATATTACTATTTCACTTTTTGCACAGCTGGCGGAATCCAGTTTTTATCAATAACCTGCTGCTTGGGACCATATAACCGAAGCGCTATTTTAAATACACCTTGCGCTGGTGCAGGTAACCAATTATGCTCTTTGTCCTTGCCGGGGTTGCTGCTTTGCAGGTAAAGTATAAGCGACCCATCTTTTTCGAATGTAAGGTTACTACGGTCGCCCAGTGCATAACGTTTTAATTTATTGGGTACCAGATAGCCATCGGCATCATACATTGTTAACGACCAGAATGCATTGGCAGGAGGTATTTCATCCTTTTTAAAACTTAAAGTATACCGGTTGGCCGCATCCAGCTTATTGCCATCTGCATCGACCTGCGCAACCGGATAAAAAGCGTCTTCCAGTATGTTACCACCTATACCTACAAAAGTCCATGCCGCCCGATAGGCGTATCGTGTGCCGTAACGCCCCATATCGTAAGTAAGCGACCAGCCATTTACCTCTTTACCCAGGTGGTTACACGCTTCCAGCATTTCTTTTTGTCCTTCGGCGTAGCCTTCTTCAATGGCTTTGGCCACTTCGGCATCAAAGGATCTTAAAGCAAAATCAGCACCCGGTTTAATGCCCAGTTTATCAATTTTCTTCATCATATCGGCATCCGAAGCATAAGGCGGGTTATCTACCATCAAACGATTGAGGTTTTTATAAAACTGCTCAGCACTCAATGCCATAAATTGTTTGTTTACAAGTATGGTATCTGTAAATCCGGTTTTCAAAGGTACATTAGCCGGGGGCGTATAGTTCTTACCCCATTGCGACAGGGGCGTTAGTGTATACTGGTCCTGCAGTTTATGCACTGCAGCATAGTCTGACGGGCCGCTGCAATAGGTGCGTCCGCCAATAATAACCATATTGGTTGGTGATTTTAATTCTTTCATACCCTCTGGCAATTGCCCTTTCCAGCCAGGACCGGTAATGGCGAAATTACCGCCTTTACCACCCTCCTCTCTGGAGCCTGGTGCAGCAGGTACGCCGTTCCAGCCATCTATCAGTTGCATCAGCCAAAAACGGTTTCCCATTTCGGGGATTGATAAAACCATCGGTTCTTTAGCAAGATCGATACCCGCAAAAGAATACAGGTTATCTACATTAAACCCAACTACAGACCGGTCAGATGCATCTACAAAAGCACGGTAATGTACAAACTGGTTTACCGGCGCTTTCGTTTTCGCTACCTTGGTACTATACGTATTATAGTCGAACTGCAATTCGATAAAGACCAAAGGTGCTCCAAACAGGAAAGCATCTTTGGCCAGGTCTTTGGCTTCGGCAGCAGTAAGACCGGTATGCGCGCCACCATCGGCGGTACTATTGTGCTTTGGCGTGTTGTTGCAACTTGCCAGGCCAACAATGCCCAGGAAAAAAGCCGATAACATGAGGAATGTGCTTTTTGTAGTCATATTGTTTTTTTAAGGTTGGTGATTAGATTATGCGGTGTCTGGTTATAGCAATCCAGATCTGGCAGGCTGACCCACAAATGCGCGTTTCACAATGGTTGCTTGGTGTGCAAACCCACAGGAAAACACATATACTAAATTATAGTAATAAAATTAAACCAAAAAAAACAATATACCATCAATGGGGTTACTAGGAAGAGATGGGACCTCCCTGCCTAACCGCAAAGGCAGGCCAGCAGGGAACATTTGAATCGAAATGGTTGGTCGCTACTGCAATGCCAAAAGCTTTTCAACCTGACGTTGGTGCCGCAGTACATGCACAATGGCATGCTCCATCAACTGTTCAATATCGTACAACTGTCCCCAGCTCACTTTTATTTTAAGTGCATCATCGAGTTGCTCCAGCTCATCGTCTGCAAATGCGGCCAGAATATTTTCTGTAGCGGTTATTATATCCCGGAGATCGGTCAGGTAAGCAGCCGTGGTTTCATGAAAAATTTTACCCGGCATTACGCACTGTGGCCCTTTTAGATTGTGAATATAGGTAGCGTAGCCATGTCCACAATGTACCACATGCGATAATATCTGCTGAAATGAGCGGCAGTTGGGACTGGTAGTATGCGGATCAATAACCTCAGTAAGCAACGAATCGGGTATGGTTGCCACCACATGACCCAAACTGGTCAACGCGTTTTCGTAAACGTCCAATAGTGCGCCAATGGCTCCTTTGCGATGCATGGGAGGTTGTTTTGTTGTAGGTCAAAGCTAAGTCATCCGGGAGAAATTGTCTATTCCACATTATTTATGCTTACGGGAAAAGGTGAAAACGGCGGTCTGTATTTGGATTACTTACACAAGATGAGTTTCTGCATTCGCTCGTACCTCGCTCCGCAGAATGACAGAAAGGGTTTTATCCTACGTGCAAGAGCAGAATCTTTTGCAAGAAAAAATCAGAAAGGCTTGTTATGCTTAAGCCATACTCCCCTATTTCTTATTAATAAACATAAAGTACACCGCACCCAGCAGGCAGAGAAAAGAGGCCAGATGGTTCCAGCGAAGGGGTTCTTTGAGGTATAGCACCGCAAAAACAGAGAAGACGATAAGGGTAATGACTTCCTGCACCATTTTGAGCTGAAAGCCGCTCAGGCCGCTATCGTGGCCAATACGGTTGGCAGGTACCATAAAGCAGTATTCAAAGAAAGCGATAGCCCAGCTGGCCAAAATAACCTTCCAGTATGGCACCCCTTCGAAACGGAGATGCCCATACCAGGCTATGGTCATAAAAGTGTTGGAAACTACCAGCAGCGCAATCGTCTTCCACATAACAGAGGGTAATTAGCTGATGTCGCTTTCGCGCTTACCCGCCAGCAGGTACAGCACAGCCATACGTATAGCCACACCGTTCTCTACCTGGTTCAGAATGATGGATTGTTTGCTGTCGGCCACATCGGAGCTCAACTCCACACCACGGTTAATAGGGCCCGGGTGCATGATCACGATGTCTTTCTTAATGTTGTCGAGCATGTCGCGGTTTACGCCGTAGTACAGTGAGTACTCGCGCAGCGAAGAGAACAAAGGTGTATTCTGACGCTCGAGCTGAATGCGCAGCACGTTGGCTACATCGCACCACTCAAGGGCTTTTTTAAGATCATATTCTACCTTCACACCGAGTGAAGTGATGTGCTTGGGAATAAGGGTTGGAGGGCCGGAAACCACTACCTCGGCACCCAGTTTATTAAGACAGTAAATATTAGACAATGCTACACGGCTGTGCATGATATCGCCGCAGATGGCTATCTTCTTGCCTTTTACATCGCCCAGCTTCTCACGAATGGAGAAGGCATCGAGCAGCGCCTGTGTGGGGTGCTCATTGGTGCCATCGCCGGCATTTACTATAGCAGCGTTAATGTGCTTGGCCAGGAAGTGCGGGGCACCGCTGGCGCTGTGGCGCATCACCACCATGTCTACCTTCATAGACAGGATATTGTTTACCGTATCGATAAGGGTTTCGCCTTTAGATACCGAAGAGCCGGAGGCGGTAAAATTGATGGTATCGGCACTCAAACGTTTTTCGGCCAGTTCAAAAGAGATACGGGTACGGGTGCTGTTTTCGTAAAACAGGTTTACGATGGTGGTATCCCGCAGGGTTGGCACCTTTTTAATCGGTCGCTTCAGGATTTCCTTGAAGTTATCGGCTGTTCTGAAAATAAGCTCAATATCCTGTTTGGTGAGGTCTTTGATACCCAACAAATGTTTTACTGAAAGCGACATTGAATACTGTTTTATCGTTTAAGTGCTGAAATTATTTACCGTCTAATAATACTACTTCGTCTTTACCGTCTTTTTCCTTCCAGAGTACCTTTACCCGCTGGGTAACGATGCTGTCTATCGTTTTACCGGCATAGTCGGGCTGTATGGGCAGCTGGCGGCTAAAACGCCGGTCTACCAATACCATCAACTCTACTTTTGAAGGGCGGCCAAAATCGAGCATGGCATCGAGCGCCGAGCGAATGGTGCGCCCGGTAAACAATACATCATCGATGAGGACCACTTTTTTTCCTTCTACAGAAAAATTGATCTCGGTCTGATTCGGAATATGCAGTTCTGCTGTTTTGTTAAAGTCGTCGCGGTAAAAAGTAATATCCAGTTTACCATACGGAATCTGTTCCTGACCAGTAATGCGCTGAACCGTTTTATGAATACGGTCAGAAAGCATGATACCTCTGGGCTGCAAGCCAATTAAAACCGTATTGGAAAAGTCTAAATGATTTTCGATTAGCTGATGAGAAAGCCGCTCTATGGTGATCTTCAACTGTTGTTGGTTGAGTATCGTCTTCAAGGCTGTGAATTTGGACAAAAATAACAGTTCTGCGTTAATTTTCAGCTACTAAGGTGCAATTTGTTTTAGACGCTCCAGCACATAGTATACCGCGGGGCAGGTGGTGGAGTTCATAAACGTAGTATTGGTGCGCTGAAAAAACTTACCGGAGTCGGTATAGGGATAAGAACGGCAATCGCCGGGGCGCGCATCGTAAATAGAACAGTAGTTATCGCTGCCCAGGAACGGGCAAGGGCTGCTTTTAACCACGTAGTCGCCATCTTCATCGAGCCGAAGATAGGTCTCGATCATGGCGCTCTCTTTCATGCGCAGGTGTTTGGCAATGCGCACGATATCGGGCTTTTTAAACCGGGGCGATATGGTTTTGCAACAATTGGCGCACTGCAGGCAGTCGATCTTGTCAAAAGCTTCTTCATGCAGGTCGGGCAGGAGTTTTTCCATTCCCTTCTTGCGGCTCCACTTTTGCAGGTACTGCTTGTTTTCCTTCTTCTTCTCTTCGGCTTTTTTACGCCAGTTGCTTAAATCCATCTGATACTGAAAATACCGCCGGACCATACAGCCCGGCGGCTATGTTTAAGATAGAACTTATTTCATAAATACCGAACCAACTAACTTGTCATCCTGCGGAGCGAGCTACGAGCGAAACCGGTCCCGCCCATGCGAGGCGCAGGATCGCTTCAGATAGATACTGTTTCCTCTTTCGTCGGGTGCAGCATGACATATTATTTCGCTCAATGACCTGTTTACAAAATAAATACTAATTCAATGCTTTAATGATGCCTACAAAATCGTTGGCTACCAGCGCGGCACCACCAATGAGGCCACCATCTACATCGGTGCAGGCCATCAGTTCGGGCGCGTTGGAGGGTTTGCAGCTGCCACCGTACAGGATAGACACTTTATTGGCTACTTCCTGGCCGTATTTAGCAGCAATGCTCTGACGGATAAACTGGTGCGTATCCTGCGCTTGTTCGGTGCTGGCGGTTTTGCCGGTACCAATAGCCCAGATGGGTTCGTAAGCGATAACCACATGCGGCGCCAGCATATCGGCAGACAGGTGGAACAGGCTTTCTTCCAGTTGTTGTTGTACAAATTCGTTTTGTGTACCTGCCTCACGCACTTCCAGCGGCTCGCCGCAGCAGAAGATCGGAGTCATATGATTTTGCAGCAGTGCATCTACTTTTTTCTTCAGCAGCTCGTTGCTCTCGTTAAAGTACTGGCGTCTTTCGGAGTGGCCTACAATTACCGCACGCACACCCAGGTCTTTGAGCATAGGAATGCTTACCTCGCCTGTATATGCACCAGCAGGTTCAAAATAGCAGTTTTGCGCACCCAGCAATACTTTTTTGTTGCCCGATTGCTCCAGCAGTTCGCCTACTTTCTGGATATGGGTAAACGGCGGACAGATGATTACAAAATCCTTGTCTGTTAACGTAAATTCAGATGCCAGGATATCCTTTACCAATTGCTGACCTTCAGATACGGTCAGGTTCATTTTCCAGTTTGCAGCTACAAAATTATTTCTCATATATTCAGGTTGTACTATTAATAATTGCGTTGCGAAGCCGTGGCTTCAAATACATGGTTGAAAATAATGCGGTCGGCCTCTTCCATTTTCAGGCCCCTTCTGCTCAGTACACGATCGGCGGTAAGCAGCGCTTTATCCATATCGTATTGTACAAAACCCGCTGCACCACCCCAGCTAAAGGAAGGCACAAAATTGCGGGGAAAACCCGAGCCAAAAATGTTGCACGATACGCCAATCACTGTGCCGGTATTGAACATGGTGTTGATACCGCATTTAGAATGATCGGCCATCATAAGACCGCAGAACTGTAAGCCGGTTTTGGCAAAACGGTTGGCTTGCTCGCTCCAGAGTTTTACCTCATCGTAGTTATTCTTGAGGTTGGAGTTGTTGCTGTCTGCACCAAAATTGCACCACTCGCCTACTACGGAGTTGCCCAGGAAGCCATCGTGCCCTTTGTTGGAATTGGCAAAAAACACCACATTGTTTACTTCGCCGCCTACTTTGCTGCCTGCACCAATGGTGGTAGCGCCATAGATCTTGGCACCCATTTTAAGTACCGAATGCTCGCCCATGGCCAGCGGCCCACGAATAATGCAGCCTTCCATTATCTCAGCGTCTTTAGCCACATAAACGGGGCCCAGACTGGCATTGATAATGCTGCACGATACCACCGCGCCTTCTTCGAGGAAAACGTTTTCCTTTCCAATTACGGTATTGGTCGCGTCAATAGGTTGCGATACCCTTCCTTTGGTGAGCAACGCGAAATCGCTTCGCAGCGCTTCATCGTTCATAGAAAAGATATCGGGTAGCTTGCCCAGTTTTTTCACCGCGCCGGTAAACACGATTTCCGCAGCAGCCGCATGAATAGCAGCTAAAGGCTGGTTTATATCACTTTCCGCAACCCTGGCGGCCAGCAACAGCTCATCTGCTACCAGGCATTGCCCGGCTTGCAGTTGCTGAATGGCGGCAACCAGCTCGTCCGAGGCAAACACAGCAGCGTTAACCAGCAGGTTATCGGCACCGGTAGCCAGCGGATATTTGTGTTGCAGATAAGATTCGGTAAGGGTAAAGGACGTAAGGTTCAGGTATTTTTCCCAACGCTCGCGCATCGTTAAAATACCGCAACGGATATCTGCTACCGGACGGGTATGGGTAAAGGGTAAGAGATTCAGCCTCGTATTATCATCAAAAAGGATCAGATGCATAGTTAAGATTTCGGCTAAAATTAAGTATTCAAAGGGCGCGCAGGCCTTTCATAAAAAATCCCGACAACGGGTGCCGGGATTATCCTGAAAAAATATCTTACGATTACTTCTTCTTTTCGTAACGTTTTTTGAACTTATCGATACGACCGGCGGTGTCAACAAATACAGCTTTACCGGTGTAGAATGGGTGAGACATGTTAGAGATCTCCACTTTTACCAGCGGATACTCGTTGCCATCTTCCCACATAATAGTTTCTTTCGTGTTGATCGTTGAACGGGTCAGGAAAGAATGGTCGTTAGACATGTCTTTGAATACCACGTAACGGTAACTCTTAGGATGGATTTCTTTTTTCATAATGCTTATACCTTTTGTGCATGGATTTGGCCATGCGGATTTGCGAATTAGTGTGCAAAGATATGGTTTTGTATGGTTAATACAAATATTCTTTGCAGGAAATTTGGGATTGGCTAATGATAGCTAATAGCTGCCAGCTTTGAGCCCTGAGAACCTTGAACTTAAACCTGGCAGGAACTACGCCCCGCAATGGCGGAACAGGCACCTGACAGGTTCTGGCCTATTCTGTCATCCTGCGTGCAGCACGGCGGAATGCAGGATCTTTCAGAGCGGGGATTATTACCCCTATGCCGCTCTCCCCGATGTCATTTCTTGCGTTGAAGAGATCCTGCGCTACACTGCGTTCCGGCAAGATGACAATCAGAAACTGGTTTAAACCCTATTTCGTGCTCATGGGCCATTCATCGCTTAAACCTGGCAGGAGCTACGCCCCGCAATGGCGGGACAGGCACCTGACAGGGTTAGGGCTATCCTGTCATCCTGCGTGCAGCATGGCGGAATGCAGGATCTTTTCAAAATGAGGATAATAATCTCAATGCCGCTCTCCCCGATGTCATTTCTTGCGTTAAGAGATCCTGCCCTGCACTGCGTTCCGGCAGGATGACAATCAGAAACTGGCTTAAAGCCGATTTCGTGCTCATGGGCCATTCATCGCTTAAACCTGGCAGGAGCTACGCCCCGCAATGGCGGGACAGGCACCTGACAGGTTAGGGCAGATCGGACTTCTCGGATCGGAGATCGTCGATTTCAGATCTGACATCCGCATTTAGCTTTTCATATTGGTAAACTGCAGCGGCAGTTGCAGATCGGCACCGCGCAGCAGTTGAATCACATCCTGCAGGTCGTCGATTTTCTTGCCGGTTACGCGCACGGTATCGCCCATAATGGCTGCCTGTACTTTAAGACCCGAGTCTTTAATGATTTTTACTACTTTTTGAGCATCATCCTGGGCCAGGCCGTTGCGTACCGGAATTTCCTTACGCACATATTTGCCGGAGGCATAATGCTCCTTGCTGAAATCGAAGCAGTTGGCATCCAGCCCCTGTTTCATACTGCGGGTAATGAGTACGTCAATGACCTGTTTCAGCTGCATGTCGCTCTCTACTTCAAGATTCAGTTTGAAATCCTTTTTGTTCAAATCGATTTCTACATGTGAGTCTTTGAAATCGAAACGGGTGCTGATTTCCTTTTTCACGGTGTTGATTGCGTTGTCAAGTGTTTGAACCTCAACCTTGCTCGCGATATCAAATGATGCCATAGTTGAATATTTTGGAAGTAAACAAAAATAGGGATTAACAAAAAGCCCCGCAAGCATGCGGGGCTAAAAGTTTATGTAAAAAGCGGAAATTATTTGATTCCGAAGGCTTTTTTAACCGGATTTACGAAATCCAGTTTTTCCCAGGTAAACAATTCTACTTTCATTTTTTTCTGTTTGCCATCTGGTGTTCTGAACACTTTCTCTACCACCTGCGGTTCGCGGCCCATGTGGCCATAAGCTGCGGTTTCAGAATACATCGGGCTACGCAGTTTCAGGCGTTTTTCGATGAAGTAAGGGCGCATATCAAACACTTTGCTTACGATAGCGCCAATTTCGCCATCGGTCATATCTACTTTAGACGTACCGTAAGTATTTACGTTCAATCCGCATGGTTCTGCCACACCAATCGCGTAAGACACCTGTACCAGTATTTCTTCGCAAACACCGGCAGCTACCAGGTTTTTGGCGATGTGACGGGTTGCGTAAGCCGCACTGCGGTCTACTTTGGAAGGATCTTTACCCGAGAAAGCACCACCACCGTGTGCACCTTTACCACCGTAGGTATCTACGATGATTTTGCGGCCGGTAAGACCAGTGTCGCCGTGTGGGCCACCAATCACGAATTTACCGGTAGGGTTGATGTGGTATTTAATCTTGTTATTGAACAACCCTTTGTACTGAGGGTATTTCTTCATTACACGCGGAATCAGGATGTTGAGTACATCTTTCTTAATCTGGTCCAGCATTTGTTTTTCGGTAGCGAAATCATCGTGCTGTGTAGACAGTACGATAGCGTCGATACGGGTAGGCTTATGCTCATCGCTATACTCCAGGGTAACCTGAGATTTAGCATCGGGGCGCAGGTATTTCATTTGCTTACCTTCCTTGCGGATGGCGCTCAGCTCACGCAGCAGGTTATGCGCCAGATCCAATGCCAGTGGCATATAGTTGGCGGTTTCGTTGGTTGCGTAACCAAACATCATACCCTGGTCGCCGGCACCTTGCTCTTCTTTCTTCTTCTTATCTACACCCTGGTTAATATCAGGAGATTGTTCGTGAATGGCAGAAAGAATACCACATGAATGAGCTTCAAACATGTATTCGCTGCGGGTATAACCGATATTGCGGATTACGCCACGGGCGATTTCCTGCACATCGAGATATGTTTTCGACTTAACCTCACCAGCCAATACTACCTGACCGGTAGTAACCAGCGTTTCGCAAGCCACTTTGGATTCCGGATCAAAAGCCAAAAAGTTGTCGATCAATGCATCTGAGATCTGATCTGCAACTTTATCGGGATGCCCTTCTGATACAGATTCAGAGGTGAATAAATAAGGCATAAATTATCTAAGATTTAAAATTGAGCTTCAAATATAACAATGTGTTTCAATTATTCCACAGTAACTGACTTAGCAAGGTTACGGGGTTGGTCTACATTGCAACCGCGCATTACCGCAATATGGTAAGAAAGCAGCTGCAAAGGCACCGATGTGATCAATGGCGACAGCACTTCTTCGGTCTCTGGTATTTCGATTACGTGGTCGGCAATTTTAGCAATTTCTACATCACCTTTGTTCACTACCGCGATCACTTTTCCTTTACGGGCCTTCACTTCCTGGATATTGGAAATGATTTTTTCGTAAGCGCTTTTGTTGGTAGCGAGTACTACTACCGGCATATGCTCGTCGATAAGGGCAATGGGGCCGTGCTTCATTTCTGCAGCAGGATAACCCTCGGCGTGGATGTAAGAAATTTCTTTCAGTTTCAACGCACCTTCCAGCGCTACCGGGAAGTTGTAACCACGGCCCAGGTACAGGAAGTTGGTAGCATCTTTATACAGCGCTGCAATTTCTCTGATATGATTATTGGTGGTAAGTACTTCCCTGATCTTTTCAGGAATCTGCTCCAGTTCGAACAGGATCTGGCGTAAGCGTGATTGCGGAATAGTGCCTTTGGTTTGTGCAATCTGCAATGCAATCAAAGTAAGGATCACTACCTGCGCGGTAAATGCTTTGGTAGAAGCTACACCAATTTCCGGACCTGCATGGGTATAAGAACCGGCATGCGAAGCACGGGCTATAGAAGAACCAATTACGTTACAGATGGAGTAAATAAGCGCTTGTCTTTCCTTAGCCAGGTCTATCGCGGCCAGGGTATCGGCGGTCTCGCCCGACTGGGAAATAGAGATTACCACATCGCTTTCGTTGATGATCGGGTTGCGGTAACGGAACTCCGAAGCGTATTCTACTTCTACCGGTACACGGGCCAGGTCTTCAATAAGGTATTCGGCCACCAAACCGGCATGCCAGGAAGTACCGCAGGCGGTGATGATAAAGCGTTTGGCGTTATCGATGCGCGAAGCATATTCGTTTACGCCACCCAGTTTAATCCAGCCGTCCTGCGCGCTCATACGGCCACGCATAGCATCGAGCACTACGTTAGGCTGCTCATAAATTTCTTTCAGCATAAAATGTTCAAAGCCGCCTTTTTCAATGCGCTCCAGATCCATTTCCAGCTGTTGTACATAAGGTGTACGTTCTATATTGCCCAACGATTTGATATGGTATTCGCCGGAACGGTCGAGTACAGCATATTCTTTATCGTCGAGGTACACTACGTTTTTGGTATATTCTACAATGGGCGAAGCATCCGAAGCGATGAAAAACTCTTTCTCGCCAATACCAATCACCAGCGGACTTCCCTTGCGGGCAGCGATCAGGTGCTCGGGATGCTCACGATCCAATACTACAATGGCATAGGCGCCTACCACTTCGTTCAAAGCTACGCGCACAGCCTCTTCCATAGGCACGTCCATTTTTTGCTGAACGTCCTCAATCAGGTTAGACAATACTTCGGTATCGGTATCTGACTTGAAAGTAAAACCACGCTTGGTTAGTTCTTCTTTCAACGCAGAGTAGTTCTCGATAATACCATTGTGGATGATGGAAATACGGCCTGAATTAGACATATGCGGGTGCGCATTTACATCATTGGGCACACCATGGGTAGCCCAGCGGGTGTGGCCGATGCCGATGGTACCTTCAATGTTCTGACCAAAAGAAACATCTTCCAGTTCCTGGACTTTACCTGCTTTTTTAAACACTTTCATGCCACCGTTGAGCACAGCAATGCCTGCACTGTCGTAGCCTCTGTATTCGAGTCTTTTCAAGCCTTTTATCAGGATGGGATAGGCCTGACGGTTACCAATATATCCTACAATACCGCACATGATTTGATTATTTTATATTTTATTGTAAGTCACTACCAATTTCATTTTTGTCTGGGCGTTGAGACTGCTGCCACCGCTTGCTTTAAGGCGGTAAGCGCCCCAGTATATCGGGTATGCTGCGTTGATCTTATCAAACGCGGTAACCCTTATTCTCAAAGGCTGGGTTGGCGAATTGTATGCCACTGCTTTCTGAATCTCACGGCTTATTCTCAACCGGTACTGGATCATGTTTACACCACCGATCTTAACGATTGTTCTTACACCGCCCAGGTAATTTAAACCTTCGGAGTAATCAAACATTTCGAGTTCTTTACCGGTAGAGTCTACATAATAGGCTATGATACGCGGAGGAGCCGAATAAGCAGTAGATACCAGGTTAGGCACCTGGGTAATGATGAGCTCAGCATTGTTGATTACCGATACCGGAAAACTCTTCAGGTAAGGAAAACTAACGTAGGTGCTCAAACCCGGGCTCATGGTTACATAAACAACCGAATCGCTGGTGCCAGCAGGGTTGCTCAGCATAGCCAGCACATCGCTGTTATAAGTGCGGGAGAAATAGTTGGAGTAACGGCAGGTTTCGTTCTTATACCTAAACTCGGCAGATAAACCGGTAGTGGTATCGTTGTGGTAATACACAATCATGCGCATGTCGCCAAAGAACGTTTCGGTACTGGCTACACCCAAAGAGATCATCGATTTACCAGAGTTGGTATCGGGCTCAATGTATAAGCCTTTAAACCAATCGAGGAAGCTGCTGGCAGAGTTGTAAACCGCCGAAGACTGGCTCATCATCTCGTTACCAAAAGCATCGCTCAGTCTTAAACGCAGTTGTGGCGCTTCTTTTTTACCATTTACGGTTACAGAATCGCCCAGGCTACGCAGATTGAGGGTTCCGTTGGTGCAGATATTGGTACCTGAGTTCGGAAATTTTGAGTAAGAATAATAGCTGGAGTCTACGATCATGCGCTGGTTAAGGCGGTATACCTTAAACGTTTGCACATCGGAGCCGGTCGTGTCGCCGTAAGCGCCCTGGTAAGCCATAGACAATACTACGGAATCCAGCTGCGGGTTAGGACCTGTATATTCAAATTGTTCTTTAGGCGGTATTACCTGCAGGTTGGCCCCACCCCATACACTTCCCAGATCGGGATCGTTGTCGATATTGCCCAGCATAACCCGGTAAACACCTGCGCTGGTCAAAAGCGTATCAATACGTTTCAATTCGGTCTTTATGGTAAACGTATCTGTATTTAAAACGCCGACACTGTTTACACCACCTGACAAATCTGTACCCAGGATGGTGCTCTCTTTACATCCCCATACCCCTACGGCTAAACAAAAAAGAAGTCCGCTTTTAAAAAGGGACTCTTTAAATTTTATAAACTCCATCGAATCAATTTAGTAGAATGCGTTCTTTTAATCCTGCGCTAATTTCTGAAACAATTCCAAATAATCTTCCAGCCTTTCTTCTTTTTCAGAAAATTTAACAACTTTCCTGGTGCGTCCGGCTTTATACTCTTCTACAATATGTTGATCTACCTGGGCATCTACGTGTACAATAGCATCGGCGTACTTGCATGCGCCTTCGTTTAATGCCTGGTTGGTTGTTTCTTTATAAGGCTCAAGGTCTTTTTCCTTGATGAGGTTGCTAACCAGCGCTTTCTTGATAAAAGAGGCACCCAATTTTTCGTCAAAGCTATTGGCCTGAACCGAATACACTACTTTAGAACTGGCAAATACCGGCTCTTTTTTATACGCTGTTTTCAGGTAAAGTGGTACCAGTGAGGTCATCCAGCCACTGCAATGGATGACGTCGGGAGGCCATCCGAATTTTTTAACTGTTTCGAGGGCGCTTTTGCAGAAGAAAATAATACGGTCGGCATTATCTTCATAAAAAGTACCATCTTCTTCGCGGAAAGCTTCTTTACGTTTAAAGTAATCTTCATTATCCATGAAGTATACCTGTAAACGGGCATTAGGCAGAGAAGCCACCTTAATTACCAAAGGATAATCTTCCTTATCCACAATAATATTAATACCCGACAAACGCACCACCTCGTGTAAACGATGCCTGCGTTCATTAATGACACCAAACCTTGGCATGATCACCCTTACTTCATAACCGCTGTCATTAGACTTAACAGCGAGTTTATTCAGGAGCTGGGCAAAATCAGTAAGCTCAAGGTAGGGAGACATTTCGTGGGCTATAAACAAAAGCCTTTTTTTAGATTGCAATGACATGAGCAGAACCTCTTGTTTATGTTTAGTTAATATTAAATTAATTTAAGGCGCAAAATTAAGGATTTTTTTCCTAATATCCCACTTATTTACCCGGAGCCCCTTTATTTAAGTGCTTGCGCACCATTATTTTAGCACAAGAATCTACTTAAATTTATCATTCTATAACTGTACTTTTGCAGCCACAATTCGTGAAAATGATTGTATTTAAACACATTCACGACCTGCAAGAATATGTTCGCTCGGCCAAAGCCGCGGGCAGAAAAACAGGTTTTGTACCCACCATGGGGGCTTTGCACAACGGGCATATATCCCTTGTAGAAGCCAGCAAGAGCGAGAACCAACTTACCGTTTGTTCTATTTTTGTGAATCCTACCCAGTTTAACGACCCGGAAGATTTTAAGAAGTACCCTGTAACGATAGAAAAAGACATTGCCCTGCTGGAAAAAGCGGGCTGCGATGTGCTTTTCCTGCCGCAGGTATCGGAAATGTACCCTAACGGGCTGGACGAAAAATCGCCGTTTAACTTCGGCGAGCTCGAAATTGTGCTGGAAGGCCACTACCGCCCCGGGCATTTCGATGGTGTAGGTATTATTGTATACAAACTGCTTAAAGCCGCCGAACCCGATAATATTTACATGGGTTCCAAAGATTTTCAGCAGTGCATGATTGTAAAAAGCATGATTGCCCAGGCAGCACTGCCGGTAGCCCTGCACATTTGCCCCACCCTTCGCGAAACCGACGGACTGGCGATGAGCAGCCGCAATACCCGGCTCTCGCCCGACGACCGCAGAAAAGCCAAAACACTCTATGCCGCCATCCGTTACATTAAGGATAATGAGCACAGAGAGCGGTTTAACACACTGCGCAACATAAGCCAGCAACAACTGGCAGAAGCAGGGTTTATGGTAGATTACCTGGCCCTGGCCGATGCCGATACACTGGAACTGATGCACGAATTTGACCGGTCGCGCCACATGCAGGTGCTCGTGGCTGCTACCATTAACGGGGTAAGACTCATAGATAACCTGCCGGTTAACTGGTAATCCTATTGTTTTATTTAACTTTGCTGCGCCATGCAAATTGAAGTACTAAAATCGAAGATTCACAGGGTAACAGTAACAGAAGCTGACTTACACTATATCGGAAGTGTTACTATTGACGAAGACCTGATGGACGCCGCGAACCTGATCGAGAACGAAAAGGTTCAGATTGTAAATATCAATAACGGAGAACGCCTTGAAACGTACGTTATTAAAGGAAAACGCAACACCGGAACTATTTGCCTCAACGGCCCTGCGGCTCGTAAGGTACAGCCGGGTGATGTGGTGATTATTATTGCCTATGCGCATATGGACTTTGAAGCCGCCAAGACTTTTGAGCCCATCGTGATTTTCCCCAAAGAAGACAACAAACTCTAACCCTACCTTATGGCTTTATCGAAAAAGCAGAAAGACCGGCTCAAATTTTTTATTTTTTTCGGGCTCGGTCTGTTATTGCTATGGCTCTCTACCAAAGGCATCGACTTTAAGAACCTGCTGCAATATTTTAAACGGGTAAACTACCTGCCGCTGGCCGGCGTATTGCTCATTGGCTTAGGCAGCCACCTGTTTCGCGCCCTGCGCTGGCAAATGATGATAACCCCGCTGGGTAAGAAACCCGGCCTGGGCAATACCTTTATGGCGGTTATGATCGGCTACCTGGTAAACCTGGCCACACCCCGCATGGGCGAAGTAGCCAAATGTGCCATTCTTACCAAATACGAAGGTATACCTGCCGATAAACTGGCCGGTACTATGATTGCAGAACGTACGGTAGATATGCTGTGCCTGGTGCTGGTGGCCATACTCACCACCGTATTTGAAGCACAAATGGTAGGCGACTACCTGGGGCAGAAAATATGGTCGCCGGTTGTGGCTAAACTCGACAGCTTAAGCGCATCGTCTATTCTATTGGCCATTGCAGGACTTGCAGCGGGCATTTTTGCGCTGGTATTCCTGCTCAAAAGCCTCAGCAAAAAACCTTTCGGTCAAAAAATTACCAATATTCTCAAAGGCTTCTGGACGGGTTTTACCTCTATCCGTTCTATCAAAAATTTCTGGGGCTTTATATTCTACAGCCTTATGGTATGGGTATGTTATTACCTGATGGTGCAGGTTGGTTTCCTGGCTTTCCAGGATACGGCTCACCTGGGCGTAGGCGCGGGTTTAAGCCTGCTCACACTGGGCACGCTGGGCTTTATTGTATCGCCGGGCGGTATAGGCGCCTACCAGCTTATCATTAAAGAGGCGCTCATGAACCTGTATATGATTGGCGAAGAGCCTGCCCTTGCTTTTGGCTGGATGTCGTGGGGTATTCAAACCATGATCCTTATCCTGCTCGGGTTTCTTTCTGTATTATTATTGCCGGTATTTAACAAAGCCAAAGCCAATGAACAAGCGGGAGCTGATAGCAAATAAAATCATTAGCAGAGATGCGGCAGCGCATATCTGTGCCGGGTGGCGGCTGAAGGGACAGAAAGTGGTTTTTACCAATGGCTGTTTCGACCTGCTGCACAAGGGGCATATCGACTCGTTGCTGCAAGCTGCCGAAATGGGCAACCGCCTGGTGGTGGGTATTAACAGCGATGCTTCTGTAAAGCGCATGGCCAAAGGTCCTGAGCGTCCCTTGCTGGATGAGGTGGCCCGCAGCTGGAACATTGCCGCGCAAACATTTGTGGATGCGGTGATCATTTTTGATGAAGACACGCCCGCGCAACTGATAGAACAGGTAAGGCCCGATGTACTGGCCAAAGGCGGCGACTATACACCTGAGCAGATAGCCGGCGCTTCGTTTGTACAATCTTACGGCGGCGAAGTACGCATCATTCCGCTTACCGACGGCTACTCTACTACCGCACTGGTAGCCAAGGCGAGGAAGTAAGGGATTGGCGGATTGGCGGATTAGCGAATTTCGGATTAGCGAATGGCGGAGTAGTGAATTAACGGATTCCGGTGGCTGAGCCCCGCATGGGCGGGACAGACTTTGTCGAAGCCCAAATTGGCGGATTGACGAATTTCGGATTAGCGAATGTCGGATTAGCGGATTCACGAAACCAGCGGCTTACACCCAGCAAAAGCCCCTTACTGTCATCCTGCACGGCTGCCTATCCCGTTCATACGCGGAGGCACGAAAAGAATATCTGTCATCCTGCACGGTCGACGAAGGAGACCGAAGCAGGATCTCTTAACGAAGCATCATCACTTGACATTCTTCTCAATTCAATTTTTCCTTTTCGTTACATTATAGCCTGGACCTGGCAGGACTAAGCCCATTTACGCACTGCCTCATTAGCATATTCTCTCAATAGCACATTGCCTGAAAGCAACAGAATCGGATTCTCGCGGCAGCCTGTCCCGCCACATGCGGGAACACAGCGAAAAGCCAGATGATACGAAGAACACCAAAAAACATCTTGTCATCCTGCATGGCTGCCTGTCCCGTTCATACGGGGAGGCACGAAAAGAATATCTGTCATCCTGCACGGTCGACGAAGGAGACCGAAGCAGGATCTCTTAACCATGCATCCTCACTTGACATTCCTGTCAGATCAACTTTTCCTTTTAGTTACATTATAACCTAGACCTGGCAGGACCTACGGACCCCCGCATGGACGGGACAGGACCTGGCAGGACTAGCCACATTGCCCATTAGCATATTGTTTCATTAGCACATTCCCTCATTGCCCCATCCCCCCATTGCCCACGCGGTCTTTTTTTATTAACTTACAATAAGTTAACATTCCGATAGTTAACACAAATGTAATTTCGCGGATTAAAATAACAGGGCGCATTTATGGCGAAGCAAATAGAAAAGACCATTACCAGGGATCTGAGTTGGCTTTCTTTCAACGAAAGGGTATTACAGGAAGCGAAGGATACAGATGTGCATCTCCAGGAAAGACTTAGATTTCTGGGTATTTTTTCAAACAATCTTGATGAATTTTTCCGCGTAAGGGTGGCTACGCTCTACCGGATGAAAATATTTGGTAAAGCCGCTAAAGTATATCTCGAAGACAATCCCCAAAAGATTCTCGATGAGATCCTTACCACGGTGATGGAGCAGCAGAAAGACTTTGACCGTACCTATCAGCAGATCCTGAAGGATATGACCAAAGAAGGCGTTTTCATTAAAAATGAAAAGCAGCTCGATGTAGCCCAGCGTGCTTTTGTAACCCGTTATTTCAGCGATAAAGTGCGTACCCACCTGGTACCGCTCATGATTGAGAGTATACCGCAAATGCCGTTGCTCAAAGACAAATCGATCTACCTGGCCTGTGTGCTGGGCAGTTCGCAAAACCCGATGATGCAGCGCTACAGTCTTATCGAGATTGCCAATGTGCTGCCCCGTTTTATCATTCTGCCTACCGATGGTACCGAAAAACACATCATCCTGCTCGAAGACATTATCCGTTTTTGCCTGCCCAACCTGTTTGCGCAATTCGGTTTCGATAAATTCTTAGGCTATATCATTAAAGTAACCCGCGATGCGGAACTGGAGATTGATAATGACCTGAACACCAATATGATCTCTGAGCTGGAAAAAAGTCTCAAAAACCGTAAGAAAGGTAAAGCCGTACGCTTTGTATACGACCGCACCATAGACCCGGGATTGCTGGAATACCTTACCCGCCGGCTCAACCTGTCTAAAAAGGATCACCTGCTGCCTGGTGGCCGCATTCACAACTTTAAGGATTTCATGGATTTTCCCGAAGAAGTGTTTCCAGATAAGAGCCGCCGCCCCAGCCCTGTAATTCACCCATTGCTGGTGCAACCCAAACGTATACTTGAGGTGCTTGATGCCCGCGATGTAATGCTGCACCTGCCCTACCATGCCTTCGACTCCATTGTAGATATGCTGCGCGAAGCGGCCATTGACCCCAACGTAACGCAGATAAAAATAACCTGCTACCGCCTGGCCAAAAAATCGAAGGTGGTAAACGCGCTCATCAATGCCGTACGCAATGGCAAACAGGTAACTGTGGTGCTGGAGCTTAAGGCCCGCTTCGATGAAGAAGCCAACCTGAAATGGAAAATGCAACTCGAAGAAGAAGGCGTTAAAGTACTGGTGGGTGTGCCCAATACCAAAGTGCACGCTAAACTCTGCCTCATTAAAAAGAGGGAATTTTCCAGGATCAAACAATACGCTTTCATCAGCACCGGTAATCTGAATGAAAACACCGGTACGTATTATGGCGACCACTATCTGCTTACCACCAACAAGCGCCTCATTGCCGATGTAAACCGCATCTTTACTTACCTGGAAAATCCGGTTAAATACCTGAACCACCTTAAACTATGCAAAACCCTGGCGGTAGCGCCGGTGGGTATGCGCGCCCATTTTATAGAACTCATCGAAAACGAGATTAAACTGGCCCGCAAGAAGAAAAAAGCCGAAATCACCATAAAACTTAACAGCCTGGTAGATGAACTGCTCATTACCAAACTCTACGAAGCGGCTAAAGTGGGCGTAAAGATCAACCTGATTATTCGTGGTATTTGCTGTGCCTATACCGAAAATAAGAAGTGGAAATCCAACATGAAGGCGCTCAGTATCATCGACGAATACCTGGAGCATGCCCGTGTATTTATCTTCCACAATGGTGGTAAAGAGAAGTTTTACATCTCCTCTGCCGACTGGATGGTGCGCAACCTCGACCACCGTGTAGAAGTGGCCTGCCCCATCACCGACCCGGTTATTCAAAAAGAATTGAAAGAGATTCTCAATATTCAGCTTTCAGAAAATGTAAAAGGCCGTATCTTGGACAACAATCAGCGTAACCGCTACGTAGAGGTAAAACCCGGCGAAGCAGAGATCCGTTCTCAGGTTGCGATCTTCGATTATTTAACCCAACAAACGTATTAAGATTGAGACTGGCCGCCATCGATATTGGTTCAAACGCTGTAAGATTATTGATCTCTGAGGTGATTCGTGAAGCAGACGGATCGCTTGAATTTAACAAGCTCAACCTGGTGCGGGTGCCGCTCCGGCTGGGTATAGATGTATTTCAGCACGGGTTTATATCACAAACCCGTACCGATATGATGCTGCAAACCATGTGCGCCTATAAGCACCTGATGAATGCCTACCAGGTAGAAGGGCTTAAAGCCTGCGCTACCTCGGCCATGCGCGATGCCAAAAACTCGGTAAGCATTATTGAGCAGGTGAAGGAAAAAACCGGCATCGAGATTGAAATCATCAGCGGCCAGCAGGAAGCCAGCATTCTCTACGAAAACCATATTGCCGAAAACCTCGATAAAACACGCACCTACCTTTACATTGATGTGGGTGGCGGCAGCACCGAGATTACGCTGTTCAGCAAAAACCAGATGCTGTTTAAAGAATCGTTCAACATCGGTACCATCCGCTTGCTCAACAACCAGGTTACCGAAGCCCAGTGGACAGCCTTGAAAGATTTTATTAAAAACAACATCAAAACCACTGCGCAGCCTTTGGTAGCCATTGGTTCGGGTGGCAACATCAATAAGGTTTTCTCTTTATCGAAAAGGAAAGAAGGAAAGCCGTTAACGTTGCAACTATTAAAGGATTACCACAAAGAGCTGAGCAGTGTATCGCTGCACGACCGCATTCATCTCTACAAATTGCGTGAAGACCGTGCAGATGTAATTGTGCCGGCATTGCTCATCTACATCAACATTATGCGCTGGACCAATACGGAGGAGATATACGTTCCCAAAATTGGTGTGGCAGATGGGTTGATACGGATATTATACAACGAATTAAAAGGATGAGCAATCATCCTTTTTTTATGCCTCATACCCGACCTTCAACAAATATCCTTTTAAACACATAAAAAACGAAACACTTTTAAGCGTTTTAAAATACCTAAATCGAGGTTTCGCCCAACCCTTCAACTCCGTCCAATCCTTTTACAGACCAGCATCTCAGCCCAATAACCCTTTCTCCGGCGCTTTACACGAACAGGAACCCAAATAAGTATTTGCTATACTAAATTTGCGTACTTTTACCACCCCAAAGTCCTTCTCATGTCTGTACATCATGAAAACAAGGAAGTAAAACGGGTAACCACCCACGTTTTACAATCCATGAAAGTAAAGGGAGAGAAAATCTCCATGCTTACCGCCTACGATTTTTCCATGGCCAGTATTTTTGACGACGCAGGAATCGATGTGTTGCTGGTAGGCGACTCTGCTTCCAACGTTATGGCGGGCCACGAAACGACCCTGCCCATTACACTGGATCAGATGATTTACCATGCGGCCTCCGTTATCAGGGCTGTTCAGCGTGCGCTGGTGGTGGTAGACCTGCCTTTTGGTTCTTACCAGGGCAACTCCAAAGAAGCCCTCAACTCCTCTATCCGCATCATGAAAGAAGCGGGTGCCCACGCCATTAAACTGGAAGGTGGTGAGGAAGTGGTAGAATCCGTTAAACGCATCATCTCTGCAGGAGTGCCGGTTATGGGTCACCTGGGGCTTACGCCACAGTCCATTTACAAATTCGGAACCTACACCGTACGTGCCAAAGAAGAAGCTGAAGCCGAACAACTGGTAAAAAACGCCCAGTTGCTCGAAGACGCAGGCTGCTTTGCACTGGTGCTGGAAAAAATTCCGGCTTCTTTAGGCAAGCGTGTGGCAGAAACGGTAAAGATTCCGGTAATAGGCATCGGCGCAGGTGGCCAGGTAGATGGCCAGGTACTCGTAATGCACGATATGCTGGGCATTACCAAAGATTTCAGCCCCCGCTTTTTGCGCCGTTACCTCAATCTGTACGACGACATTAAAGATGCAACCGCCCGTTACATCAGCGATGTAAAGACCAAAGATTTCCCGAACGAGAAAGAGCAGTACTAGACTATCGGCACAAGCCATAGCAACATTGTAAATACATATTTCACGTATAAATTCAGAAACCGCTTTATGAATACAGCTTCCTTCTTAAAAGCTTTAAACATTCAGAAAGAAAATTCGGGTGTAAGCACCGGTAACAAATGGCTGAAAGGCACCGCCGGTGTTATTTCTTCCGTTTCTCCTGTAGATGGCAAACTCATTGCCAGCGTTACCGTTACCTCCGAAAAAGAGTACGAAAAAGTAGTAGCGCAAGCGCAGAAAGCATTTGAAATCTGGCGCACCTGGCCGGCACCCAAACGTGGCGAAGTTATTCGCCAGATTGGTGAGGCACTGCGTAATTCCAAAGATGCGCTGGGCAAACTGGTGAGCTACGAAATGGGCAAAAGCCTGCAGGAAGGTTTGGGCGAAGTGCAGGAAATGATCGACATCTGCGATTTCGCAGTAGGTCTGAGCCGCCAGCTGCATGGTTTAACGATGCACAGTGAGCGTCCTTCGCACCGTATGTATGAGCAATGGCACCCGCTGGGTCTGGTGGGTATCATCTCCGCATTCAACTTCCCGGTAGCGGTTTGGAGCTGGAATAGTATGCTGGCCTGGGTTTGCGGCGACGTTTGTATCTGGAAGCCATCTGAAAAAACACCGTTGACAGCTGTAGCTTGTCAGCACATCATCAATACTGTATTTAAGAAAAATGCAGTTCCCGAAGGCGTAAGCTGCCTCGTTGTAGGCGACCGCAATATCGGCGAACTGATGTCTAACGATGGCCGCATTCCATTGGTATCCGCTACCGGCAGCACCCGCATGGGTAAAGCCGTAGGTGCCACTGTGGGTCAGCGTTTGGGTCGCTCGCTGCTGGAATTGGGTGGTAACAATGCCATCATTATTTCTGAACATGCCGACATCAACATTGCCATTACCGGTTGCGTATTTGGCGCAGTAGGTACCGCTGGTCAGCGT
>JAVBJN010000036.1:0-60236 GCA_031546985.1 Chitinophagaceae bacterium | reverse complement strand
TACCGAATTTACCTACCAGCTTATCCAGGGCTACGAGTTCTACTACCTCAACGAGCATAAGAACGTAAAACTGCAAATGGGCGGCTCCGACCAGTGGGGCAATATCACCACCGGTACCGAAATGATTCGTCGCAAAGGCGGTTCAGATGCGTTTGCCTTTACCTGCCCGCTTACGACCAAGGCAGATGGTACCAAGTTCGGTAAGTCCGAAGGCGGCAATATCTGGCTCAGCGCCGAGCGTACCTCGCCTTACCAGTTCTACCAGTTTTGGCTCAATGTGGCCGATGAAGATGCGGCGAGGTTTATTAAAATCTACACCTTCCTGACCCAGGAAGAGATTAATCAGGTGGCAGCAGAGCATGAGCAAAACCCTGGCGGCCGCGCATTACAGCACCGGTTGGCCAAAGAAGTGACTACTTTTGTACACTCCGAAAAAGAGTATGAGTTTGCCGTAGAAGCCACCAAAATGCTGTTTGGCAACAATACCGCCGATGCGCTGAAGGCCATGACCGAAAAGGAACTGCTGAATGTGATGGCCGGTGTACCCCAGATTACCATTACCCGCGATGAGCTGAACAATCCGGTAGATATTGTATCGCTGCTGGCGCTGAAAGAAGTGTTTCCTTCCAAAGGCGAAGCCCGCAAAATGGTACAGGCTGGCGGTGTAAGCATCAACAAAAGCAAGATCTCGGGTATCGACTTTGCCATTACACCTGAGCACCTGTTGCAGGACAAATACGTCTTAATCCAAAAGGGGAAAAAGAACTATTACCTGGCTATAGTTTCAGAATAATTACTTATATTCGAAAATCAAAATTTGAATCATGAGAAAATTAGCCGCTGTTGCTTTCTTTATTGCCGCTTCTTTATCGGCAGTGGCGCAGCAAAATACCGCAAAAACAGATCCGGCTGTACTGGCCGTAGCTAAAGACAATACAGCCAAGGTATCTAATATCATCCAGGAAAAACTAAACCTGCCTTATAACGTGTTGAGCGATGTGCAGGGCAAAGAGTACGAGCTGGAAACAGAGTACCTGACCAAAGTGGCCAAGACCAAAACCCTGGCCGAAAAATTTAGTTTGCAGAAAACCATGAAGGAAAAACGCCTGGCAGAAATGACCAAGATTATTCCTTCGGATAAAATCGATGCGTTCAAAAACATTGAAAGAAATGCTGCCAATGTGCAGTTTGGTAAAATGACCCAGCAAGAGCAAGCCGCAGTAAAATCGCTTGGCGGTGCCGAAAAAGTGCTGGGATGGGATCTTACAGTATTTAAAATGTAATATTTTCAACCGAATGCCTTTACTAGGGTGCCGTAGTCTACGGCGCCCTTTTTTTATGCCTGCCAATCATATAATTTACATTTTATATAATTATATTAATGACCCATAGTGAAATTGATTGTATTTTAGCGCCTACAATATGCTTATAAACACCACCCACATTAAGCATCTCCCCTTGTACGCTGTTGTAGCGTTACTTTACTGTTTTCCACTATTTAGCACCGTTCCCGTTTTTGCACAAAAAGAGATACTGGGTGGGTTCGACACCTCTTATTACAGAAGTTACGACCGCAGACTGACCACCCGCCTTTACCTGTCGCAAAAATATACCCGGCTGGAGCTCACTGCCCCCAAAGGCGTTTCTAACGCCAGATACCGCCCCAATACCACCCTGAACTTGGGTATTGGTGCCACATTCCGCTCCTTAACACTTAACCTGGCCTATGGCTTTCCGTTCCTGAACCCAGACCAGGGAAAGGGAAAAACCTCTTACCTGGATCTTCAAACGCACTTATATGGCCGTAAATGGATCATCGACGGATTTGGCCAGTTTTACAAAGGCTATTTCCTGCATCCCAAAGGATTATCTGCCGGTAGTCCGGATCTCTACTATTTAAGGCCAGACTTACGGGTAAACCTGTTTGGCGGTGCGGCATACCATGCTTTTAACTGGCGAAAATTCTCTTACCGTGCACCTTTGATCCAGAACGAGTGGCAAAAGAAATCGGCAGGCAGTTTCCTGTTGGGTGGGGAATTTGATTATGCCAAAACCTGGGGCGACAGGCCTTTGGTGCCCGATAGCCTTCGCTCCCAATACCAGAACGCGAGTGTAACGCAGGTTAAAATATTTGAATTTGGCCCCGGCGCGGGTTATGCCTATACCCTGGTGATAAAGCAGCACTTCTTTGCAACCGCCGGCGTTACCGGCAACCTGAACCTGGGCTTTACCAGGGAGTTCTCGGGGGCTACCAAAGTAGACCGTTGGGGCATAGCGCCCAATCTGCTCTACAGAGCCGTAATTGGTTACAACAGCCCGCTCTGGACCGCCAATATCTCGCTGGTTAACTCTACTGTGCTGGCCCGCGGCGTTAATCCCAGCTACGATTACATGCTTAGGGTAGGCAATGTAAGGCTTACCGTAGCACACCGGTTTAAAGCAGGCAAAAAACTACGCCTGTTTTCCCGCAAGATTGATCAGAATCTGAAATAAAAAACAAACGGGCATCCCATTAGGATACCCGTTTATACACTATGCTCACTCTATTAATTATACAATATTCAAACGGTCTTTTTTAAACCGTTCCCAATCATAGGCGGCAAATTGTTGCTTTTTGCCATCTACCCATATCTCGCCACCCAGGAAAAAAGTTTCGGCCGCTTTGGCCCCCTGTACAAAAAGCGCTTTCTGCTCTTCGTAACCGATACTGAAATTGAGCCAGTTGAACTTTTCTACATCCACATGGCCTATCAGCTGCTGGTACACTTCATGTTTCATTAGAAATTCGCGATCGTAATAAAAACGGACGGTGGTAAACACATCGCCCAGGAAAGACAAGAAAGTCTTTTTGCCTGGCAGCGCTGCCTTGGCCGGGTCTATATGCGTTTCGTCTTCCAGCTTGCAGCCAAATGTAGGCAGGCGCGCTACCTCTACCTTATTGTTGTGAAACAGGTTGATGGGAAAATTGGATAAGATACCGCCGTCTACAAAACGCACATCAATGGCTTTGGCATCACCCACCTGCTCATCTATGGTTTTAAATACCGTTTTACTGATTACGCTGTTCCGTTGCGGAGGCACACTTACCGTAAACGGCTCAAAAAACACCGGAATGGACATACTGGCCCGCACAAAATCGGCCGGGTGCACCAAGTGCGGATTATCGGGCCAGTACACCGAGGTCATACGCGGAAACTCTACTTTGGTTTGGTTGGTTATATCCGAAGCAATGATCGATAAGTAAGGCGGGTCTATCTGCGCGTTATCGTCTTTGATTTGCTGCGCTAACCTTGCGGGGCTTAAAGAAAGCCCTTTGGAGCGGTCGGCCATTTTTTGTTCCAAATCTGCAGTGGTTTTAATGCCATTGCGCAACAGAATGTCTTTCATCCAATCGTAAAAAGCATCGCCGGGATTTATGCCATACCCTGCTTTTATAAAACGGCCCAGGTAATAACGTACCCATAATATAAATGCCGCCAGCAGCACTACACCTCCAAAGCCGGTCCAGGCCAGGGTTTTAAACACCGGCCAGCGGGCACCTTCCCAGGCGGTTGGGTGCAAGCCCGAAAACGACATGCCTATACCCAACACCAATAAAGCACCCAGCGCAATGATTACCAGCCATTTAAGCAAATTCAGCACCTTTTTTATGTAGGTCTTGTTTTTCAGTATCCTGTTCAGCAATTTTTTGGCCACAGGCGCCCCATCTACCAGGTTCCACAAATCAAAATCGAGCATTTCCTGCAATATCAGCTCGCTCTGGCAGGTAAATGGCTGGCCCATTTGAGCTTCTTTCTCTTTATAATTGTCTTTATCCACCACTGCCAACATCATGGTATTAATGGCGCCGGCGCTGGTACCTGCCAGTTTTACAAAACGGATGCCCAGTTTTTCCAGCACATAGGTATAGCCAATGAGCCCTACCCCCAGCACCCCGCCCCCTTCCTGCACATAGTTGGCATACTGGTAAGTCTTACCGTCTTCGGTTTTAATGAGGTCGGAGAATACAGGCGGTTTGCCTTCGTTGCGCCGTAAAAGCTCGGCCTGGATATTGGCTACTATTTTATCGGCTTCCGTTTCTGCAATAAACTGGTGACAATTGCGGGAGGTTGCCGTGCCGGGCGTTTTCATGACATAGGTATTAGATGGTTAAAAATTACTATAAATATATCCATTACGACCGTAAATAGTCCGTTTTTTACTAATATTAAAAATACACATACAAAGAACATAAAAGCTTTCTTTAATCTTTCGGTACCCGAAATCTCCGCTGATACCGGATATGCCTTAACTTTGCTGCCCTGAAATAGAATAGAAAGGATAAGTAAGATGATTCTGTACCCGGACAACGCCGTAGAACAACTCGAATTCACCAAAGTAACCGCATTGCTGCAGGAACGCTGCCGCATGGACTGGAGTAAGCAAAAAGCCGAAAGCATACGCCTGCACACCAAAGCCGAATTTATTCAGAAGGCTTTGCAGGAGACCTTTGAATTTAAACTGCTGCTGGATGCAGACGAATATTTTCCGAACGAGTTTATTCAAAACATCCAGAAAGAGCTTAAGCTGCTGGGCATTACCAATGCATCTTTAAGCGGTGAGCAAATCATATCGATTAAGAAGCTGGCAGAGAATACTGCAACCATTTTTCGCTGGCTCACCAATAAAAAACTGATATACCCTGCCCTTTTCCGCATTGTGGAAGACATTCCCTACGAAAAGCGCATCCGGGAGATTATCGATAAAGTGGTAGATCCGCAAGGGGTAGTACTAGATAGCGCTTCGCCGGAATTGCACCGCATTCGCCAGCAACTATCGCGAACCCGCCAGGAACTGCGTAAAACGTTCGACAAAAATATTGCCCGCCTCAATAAACAGGGCTACCTGGCCGATATTGAAGAAGGCTTTATGAACGGCCGTCGTGTAATGGCGGTTAATGCCGAGCATAAACGCATCGTAAAAGGCATTTTGCATGGCGAGAGCGAGAGCCAGCGCACGGTTTACATAGAACCGGAAGAAACCATACACCTCAACAACGAAGTGTATTCGCTGGAGCGCGAAGAGGCAAGAGAAGTACAACGGGTACTGGCCCAGCTTACGGCCGATCTGTCGCCTTTTCAACCACTGTTGTATACGTATTACAATGTGGCAGGCGAGTTCGATTTTATACGGGCCAAAGCGCTGCTGGCGCAGCAGATGAATGCTACGCTGCCCCGCCTTAGCCCGCACCCGCAGGTGCACCTGGTAGATGCTTACCACCCACTGTTGCTGCTATACAACCAGAAACAGCAAAAGCCAACCATACCGCTGAATATTACGCTCGATAAAAAACAGCGCATCCTCATTATCTCCGGGCCCAATGCCGGGGGCAAAACGGTGAGCATGAAAACCGTGGGCCTGCTGCAAATGATGTTTCAGTGCGGCTTGCTGGTGCCCGTGCACCACACTTCGGAGATGGGCATCTTTAAACAACTCATGATCCACATTGGCGATACGCAATCGCTGGAGTATGAGCTGAGCACCTACAGCGCGCACCTCAAACACATGAAGTACTTCCTGGATTTTGCCGATGGCAAAACCCTGTTCTTCATTGATGAGCTGGGCGGTGGTAGCGATCCTGCTATGGGTGGCGCCTTTGCAGAGGTAATAATGGAAGAGCTGGCCCGCAAACATGCTATTGGCATTGTAACCACGCACTACCTGAACCTCAAAATTATGGCGGGCAAAACGCAGGGCATTCTAAACGCCGCCATGAGCTTTGACGAAGAAAACCTGCAACCGCTGTATAAACTGAATATTGGCAAACCGGGCAGCTCCTACACCTTTGCCATTGCGCAACGCAGCGGCCTGCAAAACCAGCTCATCAGCAGGGCCAAAGACCTGGTAGACCAGGGGCATTTCCGGCTGGATAAGTTGCTGCACCAAACCGAGCAGGGTATGCAAAAGGTGCATGACCTGAAAAAGGAAACCCTGCGCCTGATGGAGGAAAACGAACTCCTGAAATCGGAATACGAGCGCCTGATTGATAAAGAACGGAAAAACCAGCATTTTGCTACGCTCAAACTGCAAAACGAGATTAAGCAGCAGGAGCTGGATTACCTGCGCGATATGGAGCGTAAGTTTAAGCAGATTATCCAGGACTGGAAAAAGACCGACGATAAGCAAAAGGTGATTAAAGACGCCGAAAGCCTGCTGTTCCGCAAAAAGCAGATCCAGATTAATGCTTCTATGGCCAAAAAGGCCGATAACAAGTATGATGAGCTGGCGCATACCCCGCGCATTGGCGAGCTGGTGAAGAATAAAAAGAATTTCCAGGTGGGTACGCTTACCGAGATACGCGACAAAACCGCGGTGGTGCAGATTGGCAAACTGCCTTTTCAGATGCCATTTGCAGAGCTGGTAGCCGTAAAGCTCAAGCCCGAAGAAGAAACCAAAGGAAAGCGGAAAAGCAATAAAGCATAACCCTTCCTTCATTAATATACTTTTTGAATGATGGAGATGTGCTGCGGTGCATCTCCTTTTACTAAGACCGGAGATAACGTATGAGACTGTTTCAATTGATGCTGGTAATTTCAGTGAGCTGCGGCTTGCTGTGCTGTAAAAAAGAGAAGAAGACACCGGTAGTAGCCGGACCCGATTACAAATCGCGCTTCTTTAGCAAAGACAGCGTTCCCTGCCCCAGCTCGTCGCTGGGCGGCACCATTGTTTGGGACAGCGTTGCTTATTCCGCGCCTTCATTCAATCCCGATGATCCTTCGGAGCTGTTGTACCTGCGCTATACCCCATCACGCCAGGAGTACCGGATCGATAAGGTGAACCTTAAAACCGGCGCAACGGCCATTGTATACCGCACCCAACAAGATGTAATAAGCACTTGTGCCTGGGGTAGAAACAACCAGGTTTTCTTTTGCGAAGCCAGCGCTTTTACCGCAGTGTGGCACTACGATGTGTACCGCATAGAAGCCGATGGCACGGGCAAAACCCGCCTCACCCAATCGGCAGAGGCCGCACAGGTACGCTTGAATTACAACCAGACCCAATACATGTATGGCTCTGGCAATACGGGAGAGAGTTATATCGCCAATATATCCAACAACCAGGTAACAGATACCGTAACCCGGTTAATTTCGGCTTTCGACTCCTGGGTACATCCTTATTTCCTGGCCTACCCCGATACTTTGGGGCTGCGTTATTACGACGTAATACATAATATGCCAATTAACATAACAGAGGTAACCTGGCCTGCCACACAAACCAAAGGGGCCTGCACCTGGCTCAACGATGCCCAGACCATTGTGTTTGCAGAGCCGGATGGCATTTATAGTTTTAACATCGAAAGCAAAAAGAAACAGTTGCTCGCCTCTTCGTGCATACAACGAGAATATACCGGTACGGTAGCTTATGCGCCCTTGTCACGCAAGCTGGTTTGGCAGCGGGTAGAATACACACAAGGCAGCAATGGCAATACCCGCGCCCGCTCGCAACTCATTATGATGAATACCAATGGCGAAGACCGGCAGGTGATGGTGTTGCCGTAAACAGATACAGCATTATGAAACACAACGCTTATTGCCCTCCAAATAAAGCAGTTTTCGCATCATACGCGTTCACTTTAATGAAGCATACTTTAGAGCTGCCAGCATTCTGTTTTACCAAAAAATCCTCCGCTTGTTGAATAGTAGAAGCATCAAATGCTAATACCACAGACCATTCATAGAAATAGTAATATTCAGAAACTGGTAAGTCCTCCTTCCTTAAGGGAGTACCATCCAGTTTTTTCAGTTTTTCGCCTAACATATAACATACCATATCACAAGCAGTATCGATTAAAGGAGTTTTTGCTTTAGTGGTACATAAAAACTTGAGATTGGTCATTATTGAATTATAACAATTTCCAGAAGGGATCATTTTACCATCACTATTAAAACATTGTATATCCCTACTCTATCATAGCTTTTCGGAATCGCTCATTATCGATAATGAGCAAAGGAAATAAAAACCATCCATACTCGAATGAATTCACCCAAATTAAACAGTTCGCTTTTTCTTTTCTTAATCTACTTCAAGAACATTGCAAAAGTGGCAAAGTAGTTTTGTAGGGTTATGTCATCCAACGCTACAATATCGATTTTAACCATTGGCACCCATACCGAAATTATGGCTACGCTGCAAAGGCTTATTCATAAAATGGAGGGATATTCTTGCGTTTGTGCCTTAACTTTAGAAGATGTGATAACACAGGCGTCCCGGCAAGCGTTTCAGCTGGTTTTGCTGAGCAGCGGCCTGGATGAAACAGCCGAAAAGCAAGTCCGCACCGCATTGCAGCAGCTCCAGCCCCATGTGCCCATTGTGCAGCACTACGGCGGCGGAAGCGGACTACTGTACAACGAAATCGCAGAAGCATTACACCAACAGCCCAAACCATAACCATATGTACAAAAAGATTTTGCACCTGCTCGAAGGCCGCACCAAACAGATTACCGACACGGAAAAAGTATTGCAACCCCTGCCGCATAAGGATTTCCGTTTTGCCAACCCTTTTATTGTACTGCACCACGGCGGCCCGGATATTATAGAGCCGGGATCAGAAAACCGTATTCACCCACATCCGCACCGGGGTTTTGCCCCTGTAACCTTTGCCTTGCAGGGCCAGAGCTACCATAAAGACAACGCAGGCCACGATCAATTGATGGAAGCAGGAGAAGTGCAATGGATGTTTGCAGGCAGCGGCTTATTGCACAGCGAAGGCCCGTCTGACGAAACCCATAAAAATGGTGGGGTGTCTGAGTTTCTGCAACTGTGGGTAAATGTACCCGCTAAGCACAAATGGGACCCTCCGGCATACCAGCATGCCAAAAAAGAAGACATGCCAGCCATTTTTGCACAGGAAGGCGTATCTATAAAACTGGCCAGTGGCCAATTGGATGGGCAAAAAGGTCCCATCAGCACCTATACCCCCATCATTACCGCATTTGGCGATGTGGCGGCGCAAAAAGGATTTACGGCGGTGGTACCCGAAGGCTACTGGACATTGCTGTACGTAGCGCATGGCAGCATTCAGATCAACGAAGACATTCGTGTGCCCGAGCATACCCTTATCGTTTTTGAAAAAGAAAACACCAGCTTCCAGGTGCTGGCGGAAGAAAACACTACGTTATTGTTATTATCTGCCGAGCCGCTGGATGAGCAGGTAGCCGCCAAAGACAATTTTGTAATGAACACTTCCGAAGAGATTGAGCAAGCGATGGAAGATTACCGCAACGGTAAGTTTGGCCAACTGGCTTATTAGGTTATTATATCTCCAAAGCGGTCGCCTGGTTGGGTGGCCGCTTTTTATTATGCTTGCTCAAGCGCTTTGGTTAGGGTATCGAGTTGTTTAAGCAAGGTGGGTATGCGGTATGGACCTGCCATGCTTTTTATATGCGCTGTCGCAACCTCAATATCTATCCCTACTGCGGTTATAAACAGCGGCTTAATGCTATCGCCCCGGAGCAGAGCCCGTTTATTGTTTACAAGGGTGGCAAAATTGGTTTTGGCCACGCCTATTACCGGAACGGCTCCTTGCAATGCCTTGCTCAAGTGAGCGCCCAAACCCGGTTTTCCCTCATCATCCAGGTACACAAACCCATCCACTACAATAGCAGTAAGATGGACAACTGGCATTTGTGCCAGCAGACTCATAATGCAGGGCAGCTCCCTAAGGTAAAATTCACCAGGTGTATATTCGGCTACCCCTTCCAGGATTTCGGAATATATGCCCACCGGTGTTGTATCTGTCCACTGCTCTAGCAGCAGACAAACTGTTTTTGCCTTATTGGTATCGTAGTAATACGTATCGAAAGCGGCTATCATGGCATTAGGGTTAATCGGGTTACTCGATAAAATTATGGATGTGGCGCAATATATATGCTGTTGTTCTTCTTTTACCCTCACTTTTCGGTTTCTGGAGTTTATTTCGCATTTTTAGGGCATATTTTAAGGACGTACTATGCCTGTTACGATTAAACCATGTGCAACTTCCAGCGATCTGAAAGCCTTTGTACAGTTTCCATACGATTTATATAAAAGCAATGCATATTGGGTTCCGCCCATGAAAAACGATGAAATTAAGTCGTTGCAACCTGCTACCAACCCTGCATTTAAACATTGCGATGCCCAGTTTTGGCTGGCGCTCAAGGATGGTAAAGTAGTGGGCCGTGTAGGCGCCATCATCAACCATCCGTACAATGAAAAAATGGGCGAAAAACTGGCCCGCATAACCCGTATTGAATTTATCGACGACCAGGAAGTAAGCCTGGCCTTGTTACAAACGGCCGAAGCATGGGCCAAAGAAAAAGGTATGGCCGGCGTGCATGGGCCGCTGGGTTTTACCAACCTCGACCACCAGGCTATGCTTATCGAAGGGTTTGACCACCTGCCCTCTGTAGCTTCTGAATATCATATGCCGTATTACCTCAAACATATGGAAGCTGCAGGTTATGGTAAGGAAATGGACTGGGTAGAGTTTCGCCTCAAACTGGAAACCGAAATTCCGGAAAAAGCCCTGAAGCTGAACGATATGATTCAGCGCCGCTACGGCCTCAAGGTGATTCATTTTAACAGCCAGGCCGAGATGAAACCTTACGCCATGAAGGTTTTTCACCTGCTTAACAATGCTTTTGACGAACTGTTCAGCTTCGTGAAAATGGACGATGAGCTGCTACAGTTTTACATCAACAAATATTTCAACATCCTTAACCCACGGTTTGTAAAAGTGGTGCAGGATAAAGATGACAACATTATTGGTTTCATCATCAGTCTGCCTTCTTTGAGCAAAGCCATGCAAAAAGCAAAGGGCAAACTGCTGCCGTTTGGTTGGTATTACCTGATGCAGGCCTTAAAAAAACCTACCGAGGTAGATCTGCTGCTCACGGGCATTCACCCCGACTGGCAGGCACAAGGCGTAAGCGCCATTCTCATTACCGAACTGCAGAAAGTAATGAAAGAGTATGGTGTGCAATACGTAGAAACCACCGGTATGATTGAGACCAACGAAAAGGCCATTAACCACTGGAAAAACTACGATCACATTCAACACAAACGCAAACGTTGCTTCAGAAAAATGTTCTAAGCAACAGCTTATGATACCCCAGGCGGATGAACCCACACGTTCATCCGCTTTTTATTGTCAGCAATTTGCCGTTACATTGTGGTACCAAAACACCCATTCTCCGGGCTATGAAAACATGGATCTCCAGGCTGGTCTTCTTGCTCCTGCTGGGCTGCTGCCTGGTGTGGCTTATACCCGCATTGCTGGTTCATGTGCTGGCTTACGACCAGCTGCTGCATTACGTGGTAGGCACTCTTCACCGGCCCGATCTCGAAAACACCCTGCGCACCCGTTTTTTTACCGCATCCAAATTTTCGTTGCTGCAAACATTGCTGCCGGTGTTGGCGCTGGTGGGCACAAGTGTTGCGGCCTACCTGTGGTATAAAAGAAAAAATATTCTGCATACAATTTCGGGCTACCTGCAATGGTGTGCAGTACAAAAACAAAAGATTGCACTTACCTGGCGGGAGACCGCTGCACCCATACGCTGGTTGATGCGATTGCTGCTACTGTTACTGGCAGCACGATCGGTATACTATGCTACTACCTGGAATGTGCAGTACGACGAAGCGTGGAACTACAACTACTTCCTGGGGCAAAAATGGTGGTACAGCATAGTTGCCTACAACAACTATCCCCTGCACAACCTGCTGGCCTGGCCATTGGCAAAACTCATGCCCGGCGCTACCACACTAGCTATGCGCATACCGGGCATACTGGCTGGCTTAACCGCTTGTTTTGGTGTGTTTGTATGCACCCAGCGGTTGTGGCGTAATGAACGCCTGTCGCTGCTTTGCAGCGCACTGTTTGCCTGCCTGCCGGTTACCGTATTTTATATGCTGTATGCAAGAGGTGTAATGCTCGAAATCCTTTTCGCATTGCCCCTGGCTTATTTTATTATTAAAGCCATGCAACAACCCATGAGCAGAAATGCCCTATTCACGTTTGTGGTATTGCAGGCACTGGGTACTTACAGCATGTTGTCGCATCCCTACTTTATTGCATTTTCGGGATTGGCGCTGGTCGTTTCTCAATTGTTTAAGCATAAGAGCAAATGGTTTGCCTACAGCTGGTTGCTTATTGCATCCGTTCTGGCAGGGTTACTCCTGTTGGTGCCGGTAATGATGGGCACCGGGCTGGGCTTGGGCTTGCAGGTGGCAGCCGGGCAGCACAGCAACATTACCCTTTCGCTACTGCTCACCCAGGTGGAGAAAAACGCACAGTTCATTACAGGCTATAGCTATGCTTTTTATGTATTGGCACTCATTAACCTCATAGCATTGCGGCACTCTAGCAAACAGGTACAAGCTACGGCCCTGCTGAATTTTTGCCTGCTCCTTTGTCCTATTTTCATTCCATTGCTTACACATACAGTGCCGCCCGAAAGAGCGCTGGCATTCCTGGTGGTGGTGCCGGTACTCACTATGGGACTGGCCATTCGCATGTTACCTAAACCTATACCAGCATATGCTTACGGATTGGGAGGGCTACTGCTCATTAGTATTTTATCCTGGAAGAGCCATACCCACGGCTTTTTAAACTGGAGCCGCAAGAAAGATAAAGCAGCCAGAGAAACCGCCACAGTGCTTATGCAGCAAGGCGTTCAAACCTTATACAACCAGTGTGCGGATATGAGTTATTATATTCCGGCAATCGATTATTACTACCGTATAGAAGGCCAGCACATTAGTTTTTACAGCAGCGAGCAAGCCAGCACCCGGTATGCACCTGTTTCTGAATCGGGTAAATTCGACATCACTGCATCCTGCTGCCCCGATACCACTGTTACGCCACCGCGATTGGTGAAACGGTTTTATGGTGTTTGCCTCACCCGTAACCACTAGCTTAGAGTTGTGTTTTGCACAGCCTGGTGCCGTTGTTGCAGTATAGCTTCAATCTCAGCCAATGAAATTTGCCTTGCACGCAGTAGCAACAACAGGTGATACAACAGATCGGCACTTTCATTTTTGAGATCGGTATCATTACCCCATTCTGCTTCCAACACCACTTCTACGGCTTCTTCGCCTACCTTCTGCGCTATCTTGCGTATGCCCTTTTGGTGTAAACGAACCGAATAAGAAGAAGCATCACCTTCTGCTAGCCTTTGCCCGATAATATTTTGAAGTGCTTGCAGGGTAAAGACAGGTTCATTACCAAAGCAATTTTGGGCGCCGGTGTGGCATACCGGGCCATTGGGCGTAACCATAACCAACAAAGTATCGGCATCACAATCCAGCATAATGCGGTTGATGTGCAGGTAATTGCCCGATGTTTCTCCTTTGGTCCACAAGCGCTGCCTGCTCCGACTAAAGAAAGTTAGTTTTCCACATACCAGGCTTTCGGCCAGCGCGGCTTCGTTCATGTAGCCCAACATGAGCACCTCCAAGGTAGATTGGTCCTGCACCACACAAGGAATGAGGCCATTTACCTTATTCCAGTTTATTTTATTGGCATCAAAGTTTATCATGATTCAGATTCTTATGGGTATTTGTTTACTACTTAGATATTGCTTGAGCTCGCCTACGCCAAGTATGTTTTCGTGAAAAATACCAGCAGCCAATGCGCCGTCGGCCAGGCCTGTTGTAAATGCTTCGGCAAAATGTTCTTTGGTGCCTGCACCACCAGAAATAATAATGGGCACCGACAAGGTTTTACTTAACAACCTACAAGCTTGCAGATCGAAACCATTGCGGGCACCATCCTGTCCAATGCTGGTGAGCAATATTTCTCCGGCACCAGCGGCTACCGCCTGCGTAGTCCAGCACTGTAATTCCAGATTGGTAGCGCGCGTACCGCCATGCGAGTACACCAGGTACTTACCATCCGCTTTTTTTACATCTACCGCGAGCACCAGGCATTGGCTACCAAAGCGCCCGGCAATGGCATTTAGCAAAGCAGGATTTTTCAGCGCGGCGCTGTTTACGCTTATTTTATCGGCACCAGCTTGCAGCAAGCGTTCTACATCCAGCAATGAAGCAATGCCGCCGCCCACGGTAAAAGGAATATTGATAGCCTCCGCTACCCGTTTCACTACATCCGTAAAGGTGTTGCGTTCTTCGAGGCTCGCAGTAATATCGAGCAGCACCAGTTCATCTATTCCTTCGGCAGTGTACCGCTGTGCCAACGCTACAGGATCGCCCATGTCTCTCAGGTTTACAAACCCGGTGCCTTTTACGGTACGCCCGTTTTTTACATCGAGGCAGGCGATGATCCTTTTGGCCACCATCAGCAGTAAGGTTTTAATTGTTCCATACTCAGCCTGTTTTCGAAAATGGCTTTGCCAGCAATCACTTCGTACGCACCTGATTCTTCCAATGCAAGTACATCTGCTATGCCTGCAACACCGCCGCTGGCTATACATTTCGATGCCGGAAACGAAGCCTTCAAAGCCTTGTACAATGCGGTGTTTGGGCCTTTAAGCATGCCATCCCTGGAAATATCGGTGCAGCAAATCCGTTCTATACCCATAGCGGTATATTGTGCGATCAGTTGCTCCGGCAACATTGTGGCCTCTTCCTGCCAACCGTTGATCTTCACTTTCCCATCGAGCATATCCACACCGAGAATAAAACGATCGGGGCCAAAATCGTTCAACCATTGCGTGACCATCTGCGGTTGCAATACCGCCACACTTCCAATGTTTATCCACTGCACACCTGCATCGAGCAACCATTCTACCGCCTCACGGCTACGTACGCCACCACCAAAATCGACCTCCAGCTTTGTTTGTTGCAGTATGTCTTTGATGATTTGCTGGTGTACCAGCTGTTTACTTTTCGCCCCATCCAAATCGACCAGGTGCAGGCGGGTAAAGCCCTGGTCTTGCAGCCACAATGCCTGATCCAACGGACTTCTGTCATAAAAAACGGCATCGTTGTAATCGCCTTGCCGCAGCCGCACACAACGCCCGCTTAACATATCTATCGCTGGCACTATTTTCATGATTGTAGAAATTTTTCGATTAATACAGTTCCTGGCGTTCCCGATTTTTCCGGGTGAAACTGCATACCCCAGAAATTTTTCTTACGCACCATTGCACTGAACGGAATACCATGAACCGCCTGTGCAGCAGTGTATTCACACACCGGCACATAATAGCTGTGCACGAAATACATCCACGATTCATTTTCAGTATCTAAGATGCAGGACTGTACCGTATTCCAGCCCATATGCGGCACTTTAACCCCCGGCATTTCAGGAAACTTTAAAACTGGTTGCGGTATAATACCCAGGCAAGAAGTATTACCTTCTTCAGAACTGCCGCACAACAATTGCATGCCCAGGCAAATGCCTAGTACGGGTTGTTTCAATTGTGGAATCAGTAGATCCAAACCTCTTTCCTGAAGGTTCTCCATCGCACTGGCCGCCGCTCCAACTCCGGGAATAAACACCCGCTCTGCGGCGCTTATTACATCCGGCTCATGACTCAAAAGGTAGCTTACCCCTAGCCTGTCTAACGCGTAACACAACGATTGAATGTTGCCCGCGTTATAATCTACTATTACTGTATTCATTACAAAATGCCTTTGGTGGTGGGTAACCGATTGCTGCCATTGCGCTTTACAGCCTGCCCTATACAGCGCCCCAATGCTTTGAAGATGGATTCTATTTTGTGGTGCTCGTTGGTTCCTTCCGCTTTAATGTTAAGGTTACACTGCGCGGCATCCGACAAGGATTTAAAGAAATGGAAGAACATTTCTGTTGGCATATCACCAATGCACTCACGGGTAAATGAAGCATCCCAGCACAACCAGCTCCGGCCGCCAAAATCCAATGCCACTGTGGCCAGACAATCATCCATCGGCAGGCAAAAACCATAACGTTCTATACCCAGCTTATCTGCCAGTGCTTTATGAAATGCTTGCCCCAAAGCCAAAGCGGTATCTTCTATAGTGTGGTGTTCATCTACCTCAAGATCACCCTTAACAATAATGTCCAGATCACAACCGCTGTGCCGCCCTACCTGCTCCAGCATATGATCGAAGAACTTTAGCCCGGTGTTGATCAGTGCTTCGCCAGTGCCATCCAGGTTGAGCATTACTAAAACACTGGTTTCGCGGGTATTCCGGTTGATGGTTACTACCCGCTCAGCGGCAAACAGATGGTTATAAATGGCCTGCCAGCTATCTGTTACAAATGGTTGTGTAGCCAACAATCCTTGTGCCTCGAGTATCTCTGGTGTAAAGGTGGGATTCAACGCAATGGCCCTGGCACCCAGGTTCTTTGCCAGCTGCACATCGGTAAGTCTGTCGCCGATCACGTAAGAAGCAGCAAGATCATAACCACTATTGCAGTAAGACACCAACATACCAATGCCGGGCTTGCGGGTAGGTGGGTTTTCGTGTTCGAAAGAACGGTCTATCAACACATTACTGAATACAATACCTTCTGCGGCCAATGTATCGATTACGAATTGCTGTACCGGCCAGAAATCGGACTCCGGAAAACTTGAAGTACCTAGCCCATCCTGGTTGGTTACCATTACCAGCTCATATACACCGGTAGCGGCAATCCGCGCCAGCCATTGCAGTACACCGGGGTAAAATTTCAGTTTTGAAAAACCGTCTACCTGGTAGTCTTCCGGCTCCAGGATAAGCGTACCATCACGGTCTATAAACAAGATTTTCTTCATATAGCTTAAGCGTTTTAAGAAGTAATTGATCTTCTTCAGGAGTGCCTACTGTAATGCGGAGACAGTTGTTGCACAAGGGTTCCTTGCTTCTATCCCTTACTACAATGCCTTGCTGCAGCAAGTATGCCAGCACTTTTGGAGCATCATCAAATTGCACCAGTAAAAAATTAGCATCGCTGGGGTAAACCTTTTCTACACAAGGCAATTGAACCAGCGCATTGCACAAAAGATCCCTTTGCAACAGGCATTCATGTATGTTCGCAACCACTTTATCTAATCGTTGCAATTGTGTTGCCACGTTCTGTTGCGTTAGAATATTGAGGTTGTAAGGCAATTTAACCTTGTGCAAAAAAGTTATCATTTCTGCCGAAGCATAGCCGACGCCCAACCGCAAACCCGCCATGCCAAAGGCTTTGGAGAAAGTCTGTACCACCATCAGGTTTGGATAAGAGCCTAAAAGCATCACCAACGAAGGCGCTCCGGCAAAATCGATATACGCTTCATCCACCACCACCAAACCTTTGAACGATTGCAGCAGCTTTTCAATCTCTTCTTGCGCTAAAACATTGCCAGTAGGATTATTGGGCGAGCACACAATGATCAACCGGGTTTGTTCGTTTACCGTTTGCAGCAAATTCGTAGCATTCAGGCCAAAACCATCATCCAACAATACTTTCCGCGTTTCCATTCCATAAGTAGCCGCCAGCACATCATACATGCCATACGAAGGCGAAGGCACTACAATATTTCCTCCGGCCACCTGGCAGCACTTGAAAATCATATCCAATACCTCATCGCTCCCATTGCCCAATACCATACAAGCAGGATCAACATTCCGGTATTTGCTTATCCACTCTTTTAACATTCTTCCATTTGGATCAGGATAGCGGTTCACGCCATTGTTATAAGGACTTTCATTGGCATCGAGCATTATACCGGGGGCGCCACTGTATTCATCCCTCGCCGAGGTATACACCTTCAGCGACCGGATATTGGGATTAACCCATTGTGCTGCATTAAATTTTTGCATCATTGTTTTTTTGAAAGGTGGCCAATCGAATAGCAATAGCGTTGCTGTGGGCCTGTAACTGCTCTGCTTTTGCCAGTTCCATTACAGCATTGCCAATGCTCTCTAAACCTTGCTGCGTAAGGCTTTGGAACGTAATACTCTTCATAAAGCTTTCTACACCCAGACCACTCCAGGCCCTGGCAGCTCCATTGGTGGGCAAAGTGTGGTTGGTACCCGTTGCATAATCGCCCGCAGCTTCCGGTGTGTATGGCCCCAGGAAAACCGATCCTGCATTGCGTACCTGCGCTGAGCGTAATTCGGGATTTTCTATAGCCAGAATCAAGTGTTCCGGCGCATACGCGTTCATAAAATCAACCAATATTTCTTCCTCGTCAAAAACGATACAACGGCAATTTGTCAACGCCGCCAATGCAATAGCCTTTCTGGGCAAACGCTGCAACTGCTCCCCTACCTCAGTAAGTACTTCGTTGATTTTTTCCACATTATTGGACAACAGCACCACCTGGCTATCTGCACCATGCTCTGCCTGCGAAAGCAGATCCGCAGCAGCGAAAGACGCGTTAGAAGTTTTATCCACCACCACCATTACCTCAGATGGTCCGGCGGGCATATCTATGGCCATACCTTCCAAAGCCGCTAGCTGTTTGGCTTTGGTGACATATTGGTTACCTGGGCCAAATATTTTATCTACCCGGGGAATGCTATCCGTGCCGTAAGTCATGGCAGCAATGGCCTGTGCACCACCGCATTTATACACAGCCGTTACGCCGCAAAGCCTTGCTGCATATAGAATAGCAGGATTTATGTTGCCCGATTGGTTGGGAGGCGTACACAACACGACTTCGCTACAACCCGCCACCAGTGCAGGAATAGCCAGCATCAGCACCGTAGAACACAATGGTGCAGAGCCTCCGGGAATGTATAAGCCCACCCGTTGCAGCGGCAACCATTGACGACTGCAACGAATACCCGGCATGGTTTGCACCTCAATATTAGCAGGTACCTGAGCCCGGTGAAAAGCCAGAATATTACCAAAAGCGGTTTGCATGGCTGCTTTCAATGAAGAATTAAGGCCATCTGCGGCAATTTCCCATTCTTCATCACTTACCCGTAACGCACAGCGCTTTACTCCATCTATCGTTTCGTTTAATTCCAGCAAAGCCTTATCACCAAAGAGTTTTACCTGGTTCATAATATCCGCTACCAATGGGGTAAGTGCGGCATTGTCCATAACCGGGCGTTGGCACAATTCGGGCCACAGCCCGCGGTTGGGGTTTAGCATAATGTTCATCTGTATCATATCAAAGGATCATTTTTTCGATGGGTACAACCAATATGCCTTCTGCTCCTGCGGCTTTCAGCTGGTCGATGCGCAGCCAGAAATCATTTTCATCTACCACCGAGTGCAGTGACGACCAGCCGGAAGTAGCCAATGGCAATACTGTAGGGCTTTTCATACCGGGAATAATGGCGGTAACAGCGTCAATAGCAGCATCCGGACAATTCAACAGGATGTATTTGTAGCGCGATGCTTTTTGCACCGCCGCGATGCGAAACAACAAACAATCGAGCAACTGCCTGCGGGCCTCATCTATCGCGGGATTGGCAATCATAATGGCTTCGGAAGCAAACACCTGTTGTACTTCTTTCAGGTTGTTGCTGGCCAGTGTACTGCCCGTGCTTACAAGATCGCAAATCGCATCGGCCAGGCCAATGCCTGTGGTTATTTCTACAGAACCGCTTACTACATGCACTTCTGCGGTGATCTGTTGCTGGTCCAGGAACTGTTGCAACAGGTTGGGAAAAGAGGTAGCAATACGCTTGCCCTGCAACCAGGATGCACCGGTATAGGCTACATCGGCGGGTACCGCTACCGACAGGCGGCAACGGGCAAACCCCAACGAGGCCACCACCGTGTTGGCTGAAGCCTGCTCTGCGTATACATCCCGGCCAATAATACCCACATCGGCCACACCATCGAAAACGTATTGCGGAATATCGTCATCGCGCAGAAAAAACAACTCTACCGGAAAATTAGACGCTACGGCCTTGAGTTTATTTTTCCCGGTTTCTATATCCAAACCTGCTTCTCTAAGCAGGCGAATGGATTCGTCCTGTAACCGACCGCTTTTTTGCACAGCGATCCTTAACTTTTGCTGCATAACCTAAAAATTGTGGAATAAAAAAAGCCCCCGCAGTGATGCGGGGGCCTGTATAAAGATTGAAGAAATCCTGTGTAGAAATATCAATCAATGCAAATGACCATCGCACACCACATGGTGGGTATGATGATGATGCAGATGCAGAAATGATATGTTAGTCGTGATTGACATGTATGGTTGCAAAAGTATCTACTTTTTCATATCAACAAAATATTTTTTTGTCGACCGCTAAAAGCGATACGCTAAAATCCTTTACCACAGGGCATTACAGCATATTAAAATTAACGGCTCAGCAATTTAAAGTCGGCCAGCACCATCGCGGTGATGGCTTCGAGTACAACGGGCACTCGTAAAGCAATGCACAAATCGTGGCGGCCTTTTACAGAAAACGATTCTATTTTTCCGGTTTCGAGGTTAAAACTTTCCTGGGGTTTGGGTGTAGAAGCAGTGGGTTTTACCACTACCCGAAACAGCAATTCATTACCATTGGTAATGCCGCCCACCACACCACCTGCATGGTTGGTTGCGGTTGCGCCTTCGGCATTTTGTAGCGCATCGTTGTGCTCGGTTCCGGTCATACGGGCGGCTTTAAATCCGGCACCAAATTCTATACCCTTTATGGCAGGAATGCTGAATGCGGCATGTGCGATTTGCGATTCTACCGAATCCCAGAAGGGTTCGCCCCAACCAGCAGGAATGCCTTGCGCGCTGCATTCTACAATGCCGCCAATACTATCTTTCAATGCGATGGCACGCTCCAATCCCTTTTCTACATCGGGTTCTCCACCAATTTCCAGAATGCGCGCTTCGATGCGAATGCCTTCCAGCATTTTTTTTGCCACTACTCCGGCGGCTACCAAGCCTACCGTTAAACGACCGGAAAAGTGCCCACCACCGCGGTAATCGCTAAAGCCTTTAAACTTCTGCATCGCTACCCAATCGGCGTGACCGGGACGCGGTTGGGTTTTTACCCATTCGTAATCGCTGCTGCGGGTATTTTCGTTGTTAAACCAGATCAGCAAAGGCGCACCGGTCGTAAAACCATTGAATACACCGGTTTTCAGCTCCGGCGTATCCGATTCTTTGCGTGGTGTAGTGCCTTTTGCACCAGCCTTACGACGGGCAATATCACTTTCAAAATCTGCTTCCGTTAAGGGAATGCCAGGAGGCACGCCGTCAAGCATGATGCCTACACCGGCGCCATGCGATTCTCCCAATATCTGTACGCGGAATAACCTACCGAATGTATTCATGGCTATTTGTTTTCTACAGTAATGTTTAGTTGTTGTAAATCGTTGTAAAAACCGGGATAAGATTTATCCACAGCCTCAGCATTGGTAATGGTTACAGGGTTTTGCGCTGCAATGCCCAGCACCGCGTTCATCATTGCAATACGATGGTCGTTGTGGCTATCGAGTATTACATTCCCAGCAATAGGCGTACCTCCGGTTATTACCATTTCATCTCCTTCAAATGCAACGGAGATACCAAGTTTCTGTAATTCGGTTTGTATCGTTAAGCCCCGGTCGCTTTCTTTATTGGCCAGGCGGTGTACACCTTTCAATCTTGTGGTACCACTGCAACAGGCTGCCAGCGCGGCTAACGGCGGAAACAGATCGGGGCAATCGGTGGCATCAAATGCAAACGCGTTTAATATTTTTTGCTGCACGACCAATGAAGTACCATCCCAATGCACCGCTGCTCCGGATTGCAATACAGCAGCCATAATAGCCTTATCGGCTTGTACAGAAGCGGCGTTCAGGTTTTGAATAGTTACCGATCCGCCGATGGCAGCAGCCACCATCAAAAATGCAGCCCCACTCCAATCGCCTTCCACCCGGAAATGGGTTGGCGTATAACGCTGTGGCCCCGGAATATGAAACATTTCATAGTGCTCATGTGTAATGCGAATGCCAAACGCCTGCAATACTTCTAACGTAAGATCTATATACGGTTTACTTTTCAAATGGGTTACCGCAATGCTTATTTCTTCGCGACTGCGGAAAGCCAATGCCATTAGCATGCCGGTGAGGTATTGCGAGCTTGCACTGCCATCCAGGGTAATGAAACGGGGTACCAACGGGCCTTTGAACGTAAAAGGCAAGTGCCCGCCGGCTGAGGTAAAAGACACTCCGAACTGCGGCAACACCTCATCAAAGAAATGCATGGAACGTTTGAGCAGTGAACCCTGTCCGTCAATGGTAACAGACTGATTAAAACATGCGAGAAGCGGCGTAAGCATACGGGTAGCCAAGCCAGATTCTCCAAAATGCACTACAGGTGGCAATTGTACGCCATTGCGGCTGTTGATCACTACCCCATCTGTGGTCAGGTTGGTTTCCACACCCATTTGACCAATGCTTTCCAGCACAGCAAGTGTATCTGCACACCAACTGTTGAGGTAGATCTGAGAAGTGCCCTGCGCCAGCATAGCCGCAGCAAATGCTCTCTGGGCCACACTTTTAGAGGCAGGAGCCATCACCTCGCCCGATAGTTTTCCCGGGAATATTTTTACCGTTTGGCTCATGCGGACTCATGCATTTGATGGTGAACGGCCTCCAGTTTCGTATGCAATTCTTCCAGGTCATAATACCGGATCATGGCTTTGCCTGGTACTTCGAGCAGTATAAACGCCAGTTGGTTATCGTTTTTCTTTTTATCAAACAAGATGGATTTCCAAAGTATATCGAAAGACACATCGGTTTTTACCGGTAAATGATAGCGATGTAAAAGTGCCAGCACCGATGTTACAAAATCGCGGTCGAGATCATACTCCAATACCGATAAATGCAGGGCATAGACCATACCTATGGCTACAGCCTGCCCATGCGGCATGCCGGTTTCTGCTTCAATGGCATGCCCTACCGTATGGCCGAAATTGAGAATTTTACGAATGCCTTTCTCGTGCGGGTCTTGTTCTACAACCTCCCATTTTACACGCACGGCGCTGCGAATCAGTTGTTGCAACAACCCTGTGTCGCTTTGCATGCTGGCCAGGTCATGCTGCTGCAATACCTGTAAAATGCCCAATTCACGAATGCAGCCATGTTTGATTACTTCGGCCAGGCCATTGCGCCATTCCAGATCGGGTAAGGTTTTAAGCCACCCGGTATCTATAATCACAGAGATGGGTTGGCGAATCACGCCCAGCAGGTTTTTAATTCCGCCGAAGTTGATAGCGGTCTTGCCGCCAATAGCCGCATCTACCATTGCAAGAATAGACGTAGGCATATACACCGCATCGATGCCCCGCATATATAACGCGGCGGCCAATCCGGCAATATCAGATACCATACCACCGCCCACTACCGCCATAACGGTTTGCTTATCGGCTCCGGAGGCTTGCAATTGCAGTAAAACAGATTCCAGCTGCTGCATGTTTTTGGTGGTTTCGCCAGCTGGCAGCACCATCACATCCTTGCCTTCAAAAAACGCGGCATTGGTTTCAAAAATATGTTGGTCGGTAATCCAGAAGGCAGAACGTTTGCCCGACAGGCGTTGGAACCCGAACGCGCTTTCTTCGAAGAAAACAGAAGATTTTTCCTGGATACTGGTTTGTAAAGTCATAGCGGAAATCCTTTAAAAGTAAGGCCCGAACAGGCATTGGGGAAACCATTCCCGTTCAAAAAACAACAGAATGTTCCCTGCACAAACCAACAACATCTGCAATCAAATCACAAAATTTTTTTTGGCGTTTCGGATTTTCACCTACTTTTGCCCAGATGAATACCGAAAAACAATCACTTATCAACACCCAGTGGTGGTGGACTGTTACACAAGACATGTGGACAGTATGATGGTGTATGCATAATATTTTGCGAGCCTGCTGTCTACACAGCAGGCTTTTTTATTTTTCACCCTTTCCGGTTACGATAAACCCAACATGAAACACGCAATAATCCTCAGCATTAATACCCAGTGGTGGTGGACTGTTACACGATCTCCGTGAACAGCCAGCTGATGTATTGTACCCCTACCATTCGTCTGCACCTGCTGTTCTCACAGCAGGTTTTTTTATGCCCAAAAACGTTTACAACATGACCCAAACCCTTATTTATCCACACCTTACGTCGGTACTTTCCGACACTATTACACCCGTAAGCGCCTACCTGGCCCTGCGCGACGTTTATCCCAACAGCCTGTTGCTGGAAAGCGGCATGGAAGGCGGTAACCCGCGTCCGGTATCTTACTTGTGCTGCCAACCTATTGCCGGTATTACACTGCACCAGGAAACCATTACATGCACCTATCCATCAGGTAAAAAACAGCAAACCAATACCGGAGAATGCAGTGTAGCTGGCAAACTCGAAGCCTTTCTTTCTGCTTTCAACATGGCAGAAGACTATCCGTTGCCCTTCGATTACGCCGGGTTATTTGGCTATATGAGCTACGATGCGGTACGTTATTTTGAACCGTACACTACCAATGCTCCGGCGCAGGATATTCCGCAACTGCACTATGCCTTATACCGGCTCGTACTCGTATTTGATCATACTACTCAAAACCTGCACATGATCTACAACCAACCGGAGCAGGAAACCTTTAACCCTGCACTGATTTCGGAAACACTGCATTTGTTGGCAAACCCGGACATGCCCACTTATCCATTTCAACTCACCGCAACTGAAAATACAGGGATGTCCGATACCCAATTCCTGGCGTTGGTGCAGCAGGGGCGTTATCATTGCCAGCAGGGCGATGTGTTCCAGATGGTGCTTTCGCGCAGGTTTTCGCAGTCTTTTTCCGGCGATGATTTTAATGTGTACCGCGCGTTAAGATCGGTAAACCCTTCGCCCTACCAATTCTATTTCGACTATGGCAACCATAGATTGATGGGCGCTTCGCCTGAGGCGCAACTCAAGGTACACCAAGAGCAAGCATCCTTGTTCCCCATCGCAGGCACCATGCCGCATACCGGAAACGCAGTAACAGATGAGGTTACGGCAGCACAATTAAAAGCAGACCCCAAAGAAAACGCAGAGCATGTGATGCTGGTAGACCTGGCCCGCAACGACCTGAACCGGCATTGCGATGGAGTAACTGTACCTAAGTTCAAAACCATTCAACACTTTTCGCATGTCATGCACCTGGTATCTGAAGTGACAGGAACCCTCAAACCCGGTACCAGTGCGGTTCAGCTCCTCACGGCTTCTTACCCGGCAGGCACACTATCCGGCGCACCCAAAGTAAGGGCCATGCAATTGATTGAGCAATACGAACCCCTATCAAGAGATTTTTACGGTGGCTGTATTGGCTTCCTGGGCTTTAACGGGCATTGCATACATGCCATTATGATTCGCTCCCTACTAAGCAAAGATCAAACCCTGCACTACCAGGCTGGCGCAGGCATCGTTATACATTCCGTACCAGAAAGAGAACTGGAAGAAGTACAACACAAACTTCAATCTGTAAGACGCGCCATCGCTATTGCCCAAACCTTGTAAACCCAATCCCCATGCGTATTCTACTGCTCGACAATTACGATTCTTTTACCTACAACCTGGCACAGCTGCTACTGCAACATGCGCAGGTAAAACTGGATGTGCGCCGCAATGATGGCATAACCCTGGATGAAGCGGAACCATACGATAAAATTCTCCTTTCGCCAGGGCCAGGCCTGCCCGCCAACGCAGGTATTATGCCCGCGCTCATTACCCGTTATGCGCCATCGAAAAGCATACTGGGCATATGTTTGGGGCACCAGGCCATTGCAGCATTTGCTGGTGCGCAATTGTATAACCTACCGGAAGTGGTACATGGCATTGCAGTTTCGACCTATAAAAAATGCAAGAACCCTTTGTTGAACGGACTTCCAGACGCGTTTCCTACCGGGCGGTATCATTCCTGGGCGGTGCAACAGGAACAACTTCCTGAATGCCTGGAAGTAACCGCCACAGATGAGAATGGTTGCATCATGGCCATACGACACAAGCAATACCGCTTACATGGGCTGCAATTTCATCCGGAGTCGGTGCTCACGCCACACGGTCCTCAAATCATTCACAACTGGATAAACAATATGCTATGAAAACGATCTTACAACAGCTCACCAGCAAACAACCGCTAACCCGTGCAGAAGCCTGCCAATTGCTCCTTCGCATGACGGGAGCATATTATTCGGAAACCGAAATCGCGGCCATCCTTATGGTATACCTAATGCGGCCAATTACAGGCAATGAATTGCAGGGGTTCAAAGATGCCATGATGGCGCAGTGCGTAAACATTGCTTTCAACGTGCCTACGGTAGATATTGTGGGCAGCGGTGGCGACGGAAAAAACACCTTTAATATTTCTACCCTGGCTTGTTTTGTTACCGCTGCGTGCGGCGTGCCTGTAACCAAACATGGCAATTACGGTGCTTCTTCGGTAAGCGGCTCTTCCAATGTGCTGGAACGCATAGGCATCCGTTTTACCAACCAGCAGGAAACCTTACAAATGCAACTGGAAACCGCAGGCATATGCTTCTTACACGCACCATTATTCCATCCTGCGATGCAGGCGGTAGCGCCTGTAAGAAAAGCGCTTGGGTTAAGAACATTTTTTAACCTGCTGGGGCCATTGGTAAATCCGGCCCAACCTGCATTCCGGCTTATTGGTACCTGCAACCTGGCTACTGCAAGGCTTTACCGGCAAGTGCTGGAAGAAACACGGGAAAACTACACCCTCGTACACACCACCGATGGGTATGATGAAATTACGCTGACTGCACCATTCAAAGTATGGACCAGCACAACAGAACAATCGCGTGTAGCGGCCGATTTGAATTTACCTACGGTAGCCCCCTCAACGCTTTACGGCGGCACAACACCAGAGGCGGCGGCAGATTTATTTCTCCGCATTCTCAAAGGCAGGGGAAGCCCCGCACAGGCCAGCGTGGTTGCCATCAACGCGGCTTACGCTATAGCAATGGTAACCGGAGAAAACATTGAAATGGCCTACCAGCGTGCATTTGAAGCATTGCAAAATGGCGCTGCTTACAACACATACCAACTTTTACTACAAACCCAACACAAAACACATGAACCAGTTATTGAACATCATCGCCTATAAAAAGCAGGAAACACAGGAGCAAAAATGCCTGTACCCTGCGGCTTTGCTGGAGAAAAGCCTCTACTTTGGCTCGCCTTGCGTACGGCTTTCCGACTATATTCTGCGGCCCGGACTTAATGGCATTATTGCAGAGTTCAAACGAAAATCACCATCCAAAGGTGTGCTCAATGCTTATGCTCCGGTAGCAGAAACCACAAGGGGGTATATGCAAGCCGGCGCATCGGCCCTGTCTATACTTACCGATCAGCACTTTTTTGGCGGCTGTAACGAAGACCTGGAACAAGCCCGTGCCATTAACTTTTGCCCGATTCTACGCAAAGATTTCATTACCGATCCCTACCAGGTTATAGAAGCCAAAAGTATTGGTGCAGATGCCATTCTGCTGATTGCCGCTGCACTTACCGAAAAAGAAACACGCCACCTTGCCAGCCTTGCACACCAGCTGGGGATGCAGGTATTGCTTGAAATACACCAATTATCAGAACTGGGCCACTTGTGTGAATACATCAACGTGGTTGGCATCAACAACCGGAACCTGCATACGTTTGAAGTAAATCTGCACACATCGCTCAACCTGCTACCACAGTTGCCATCAGATATAGTGCGCATCAGCGAAAGCGGTATTCGCAGCGCTGCCGATGCACAGATACTGCGTGAGGCTGGTGCCCAGGGGTTCCTGGTTGGCGAAACATTTATGCGACACAGCAATCCCGCGCAAGCCTGCGCCACATTCATCCAATCCTTATCTACTTCAATACCAATTTTATGCGACTAAAAATATGCGGGCTCACCCAACAAGAAAACATACAGGCATTGATTGCCCTGCAACCCGATTACATGGGATTCATCTTTCATCCCGGCTCGCCGAGATATATGGCCCATCAACTTAACCCGGAAGATGTACATCAAATCCCATCATCTATTATCAAAACCGGCGTGTTCGTTAATGCAGGCATTATAGATATTATGCGCACCATTGAGCGTTATAAACTAGATGCAGTGCAGCTGCATGGTAATGAAACGCCTGAATTCTGCGGCTTGCTACACCAACGCACCATCGTAATCAAAAGCTTTGGGATAGATGAAGACTTTGAATTTGCAACGTTAAGCGACTACGAATCAGTTTGTCATTATTTCCTGTTTGATACAGCTACCCCGCAACACGGCGGGAGCGGAAAGTGTTTTGATCTAAGGCTGTTGCAAAATGCGGCCATACGCAAACCATTCTTCCTGAGTGGTGGCATTGATGCTTCGATATTGGAAAACGCAGACCAGTTAGCTGCCCTGAACGTTTTTGGGCTGGACATCAACAGCCGGTTTGAAACCGCTCCGGGTATAAAAAATACCAACAGTGTGCAACAGTTTACCCAACAATTATCTGACCTGCAAAAACATGCTTTATGTACGGAATAGATAAAAACGGCTACTATGGGCGGTTTGGAGGCGCATTCATTCCAGAATTGTTACAGCATCATGTTACAGCGCTGGCACAAGCATTCCGGCAACTGACGGCACAACCTTCGTTTACAGACCAATACCAGCAGCTATTACAGGATTATGTAGGCCGGCCTTCGCCGCTGACTTATGCAGCCAGGCTTTCGGAAAAATACAATGCGCGCATTTTTCTAAAACGGGAAGACCTGAACCATACCGGATCGCACAAGATCAACAACGCGATTGGGCAGGCATTGCTGGCAAAAGCAATGGGCAAAACCCGGATCATTGCAGAAACTGGCGCCGGGCAGCATGGTGTGGCTACCGCAACGGTGTGCGCGCTGCTCAACCTGGATTGTGTGGTGTACATGGGCGCTACCGATATTGCCCGGCAGGCGGCTAACGTGGCCCGGATGTCAATGCTGGGCGCGGAAGTGGTATCCGTACATTCGGGCAGCAGCACGCTGAAAGACGCTACCAATGAGGCTATCCGCGATTGGATCAACCATCCGGATGATACGTATTATATGATAGGCTCGGTAGTAGGTTCACATCCCTACCCCGAAATCGTAGCGCATTTTCAATCGGTGATTAGTGCGGAAATACGCTCGCAACTACAAGCCGTAACAGGCTCACCCGCGCCCGACTATGTCATTGCCTGCGTAGGTGGCGGCAGCAATGCGGCAGGTGCTTTTTTCCATTTTATAGATGAGCCGCAGGTAAAACTGGTGGGTGCCGAAGCAGCAGGAAAAGGAATAAACACACCCGATCATGCGGCAACCATTGCTAAGGGCAGCGCAGGAATCATCCACGGCAGCCATACCTTGCTGATGCAGGATGCCGACGGGCAAATCATAGAACCTTACAGCATTTCTGCCGGGCTGGATTATCCCGGTATAGGCCCGTTCCATGCGCATTTGAATGAGAATGGCCGTGCGCAATACCTGCCGGTTACCGACCAGCAGGCGCTGGAAGCAGCACTGGAACTAACCCGGCTCGAAGGTATTATTCCTGCACTGGAAACTGCCCATGCCCTGGCTACCCTCCCTTTGCTGTATTTTCAACATTGCCCTACCGTAGTCATTTGCCTTTCGGGCCGCGGCGATAAAGACATGCCCGTTTACACACATTTCCTCAACACCCAAACGATTGCTCATGACTGCTAACCGCATTACGCAACACTTTGCACGCAAACCCAATGATAATGTTTGTATCTACTTTACCGCGGGCTACCCTGCGCTGCATGATACAACGGAGATACTGCAAGCACTACAAGACGCAGGTGCAGACCTGGTAGAAATAGGCATTCCCTTCTCCGACCCACTGGCAGATGGGTTAACGATTCAGCAGAGTAGCAAGGTCGCCATTCAAAATGGAATGACACTGAAACTATTGTTGGCACAACTAAAGGATATGCGCAACACGATACACCTCCCGGTTTTACTGATGGGCTATTTCAATTCTGTACTGCAATTTGGCGTAGAAGCCTTTTGCAAGGCCGCATCGGCTGCGGGTATTGATGGCATTATCATTCCAGACCTGCCTTTAGATGTATATCAAACCCAACACCAGTCCATATTTCAGCAATATGGCTTGTGCAATATATTTATGATTACCGCTTATAGCACGCCAGAAGATATTAAGCGGTACGATGCTACGGGCAGCGGTTTCTTATACCTGGTATCGGCGGCGGCTACCACTGGTAATGAAAATATTCCGCTTTATACGCAAGCCGCATACACCACATTTGCAAGCAACCTACAGGTACAACTTCCGGTCCTCACCGGATTTGGCATTTCTTCCAATCAAGATATAGATACGGCTTACCGGTATTCCAACGGCGCCATCATCGGTAGTGCATTTATCCGGGCGCTAGATAAAAATAGCAATGTAACCCACGCTACCAGCGCTTTTATGCACAGTTTATTCACCCCATCAATCCTTTCATCATGATTATCCGTTTAGATCCGGCTTTATCCACCAGCCAGCTTTCGCACATTCACCAGACTTTAAAAGATATCCACCATACAGCGCATGATGTTCAGACCCAATCGACACACTACCTGGTTTGTATGGGCAAGATGCCGGCAGACCTGCGCCGCATTGGTTTGTTGCCTGGTGTGGCAGACGTTCACGCAGTGGCAGATGCTTACCAGCTGGTTTCCAGCAAATGGAAAACCGCACGCACGCAAATTGACCTGGGCGATGGAGTAAAAATTGGTGGCGGGCATTTTGCAATCATGGCGGGTACCTGCTCTATTGAAAACGAAGAGCAGATTGTACAAACTATTGCACACCTCAAAGCGCAAGACATACGCATCATGCGGGGTGGTGTTTTTAAACCCAGAAGCTCGCCCTATACCTTTCGGGGACTGGGTTTGGAAGGATTGCAACTGTTTTACCAACACTGCAAAGCAGCAGGCATTAAAATCATAACGGAGGTGATGCAACCGGCGCAGGTAGCGCAGATGCATGATTATGTAGACATTTTTCAGGTGGGTGCACGCAACACGCAAAACTTTAACCTGCTGGCCGAGTTGGGGCAACAGCACAAAGCGGTACTCATTAAAAGAGGTATGTCGGGTACCATTGAAGAATTGCTGCAATCGGCAGAATATGTTTTCTCCGGCGGCAACGAAAACATTATGCTGTGTGAGCGGGGCATCCGCACATTTGAACCTGCTTATCGCAATACTTTTGATATTAATGCGATTCCATTATTAAAGGAGAAATCGCATTTACCGGTTATCGCCGATCCATCGCACGGCACGGGAATCCGGCGTATGGTGCCCCAAATTGCCCTGGCAGCAGCCATTGCCGGGGCAGACGGTATTTTATATGAAACCCACCCGGAGCCGGAAAAAGCATTGTCGGACGGGCACCAATCGCTGAGCCATGAAGAATCGGCCCAACTGGTAGCCAGGCTACAAGCGCTGCTTCCGTTTTGTAACCCGGCCTGAGCCAGCAATCATTTTGCTACCTTTGCCACCGGAGCAAAACACTAAACACATGGACCTTAATTCGTTACTGAACCAGGAGCTTTTCTGGGGCAATACGGTAAAACAGACTGGTATTTCGGCGCTGATACTTCTGGTGGCATTTTCGGTAAAGCGATGGTCATCGCAGGCATCGGCCAGGGTGATCTTTAAACTGTTCAAGAAATTTTCTTTTGAAAGTTACATGACCGAGTACACCAAAATGGTGGCTGGTGCCTTCCATTTCCTGCTGTTCAGTATCTGTATTTACATCGTGGGCAATATCATTAAGTTTCCGGAGCAGTTGCATATTTCCGGCAACCGGAGCTATAATATCGACCACCTGTACCTGCAATCGGCCAAAACGCTTATTATCATTGCCTTTATATATTACCTGCTGCGGATGACCGATTTTGTGGGGCTCATCCTGCACAAACGTGCAGAGCAAACCGAGACAAAGGCAGATGATGTATTGGTGCCGTTTATTAAAGACATTGTTAAGGTAGCGCTGTTCCTCATTGGGTTGCTGATGCTTATGAGCAGTGTGTTCTCTCTTAATGTTACCGCCATTATCGGGAGTTTGGGTATTGGTGGTTTGGCTGTAGCGCTGGCCGCCCAGGACACTTTGGGCAACCTGTTTGGCTCCTTTACCATTTTTGCCGATAAACCTTTCTCTGTAGGTGACTCGATCGAAACCAGCGGATTTTCGGGCACGGTAGAAAAAGTAGGATTCCGCAGTACACGTATTCGTACGGTAGATAAAAGTTATGTGACCATTCCTAACAAAAATATTGTGAGCAACCCGCTCAACAATATTACAATGAGCACGCAACGCCGGGCCAAATTCAATATTGGACTGATCTACGCTACGCCGGTTCCGGTAATGAAAAAAATTATAGATGAGATACGCGACCTGCTTATCAATCATGAAGAAACGAACAATGAACCGCTGGTGAGCTTCTTTGCTTTTGGCGAAAGCTCGCTGGATATACAGGTAATTTACCTGGTAGAAACGCCGAGTTACAACCATTATGCGCTGATACGGGAAGAGATCAATTTCCGCATTATGGAGATTGTGCAGAAGCATGGCAGCGACTTTGCCTTCCCTACCCGCACGGTTCAGGTAGATCCTGAAAACCCTGTACCTCCCGCCAAACCTGGCGATAAGCCTGCAGTGCAGGATGCCGATTAGGAAGTAATATCTGCTAAACGATAACGCCGGGCCAGGTAATCGAAAGACACCGCCAGTAACGGGATGATAACCGGTGCGCTGAAATAAAACATACGATACAGCTCTGTAGACAACAATGCATGAGCCAGTACTATAAACAGGAACAGCAGGTGCAGTACATTGCCCTGCTGTTTTATTTGCTTGCGGTAAGACCGTTGCAATAACAATACCAATGGCAGCAAGCCCGCCAACCCAAATACCGTTATCATCAATCGCAAGCCGTTTAATGAACAAAGCGTTTGCAACGACTGGCGTATGGCATAGATATGATTGCCAGCGGCAGAAAGCCCTTCAGAAACCGGTAAGCCCAGGGTACGGTCTATCTGCCAGCGCAGCAATACCTGCAAAAGCACTCCGCCCAGCAGTAAAACAGTGGGCAATCCTCTACGTCCTTTAGCGGCCAGCAATATAAATGGGATGAATAAGATGAAAGATTCTTTGGCTACGCAACCCAGCAGACAACCAACGGCCAGCCATATATTATTGCGGCTTTGCAAGCCCCAAACCGTGGCGGCAATGGTAAGCAGGTAAAAGGAGTCGGTAAACGGATGCCCGATAAATAAGCCGCCCCATTGGCTGCCGCACAACATAAACACCACTGCCAGGGCCGAAGCAAATGCTGAAGCGCCATACCCGATACAAATGCGGAAAATGAGCCAGGCAGCCACCGCCATGAGCAAGGCATTGATGTGAAAAAAGCCTTTGAGCAATTTTGGATTTTTATATGAATCGGTTAGCGTGTATACCGGATCGGTCTGCGTATTGCCCAGTACTATTTTGGAGTAAGATTGCGCGAGCCAGGGCACCACTACACGATAGCGCCGCACCGGGCTCTGATCCTGGAAATGCCCATTCGCAGTATTGAGGTACGTTACAGAATCGGGATTTTTAAACTGGTCGAAAGCGAGATAGGTATTAAAGCCTACGCCCAAACACAGGCATACACTAAACAACAGGGCCAGCAAACTGCCGCGCCGGTTAAGGGTAAAATGCTGAAATGCCTGATCTGAGGCCATATCTGGTTATTAACGGACAGTTGAAAGTAATAAATATGCCGCTATACTTATACAATGATCCGTACTTCGCCATCGTGCAGGGCTATGAACAGCATTTTATGTTCGATGTAATAGGCTACACATTTTTCGATCAGGGGCGATTCAAAATGATCGGAGCGGTAATGCGGTGCAATATGGTAAGGCAAAATATCCAGGCCATCCCACATCGTTGCATACTGCGCTCCATACGGTTGGGAATCGGCCTCATCTGCCAGGTGAATGCCGTGTAGCGAAGGACACAGTACACAAACACCTGCACTATACCCGCCATACAATACGTTCCATTGGGTGGCATACCACTCTTTAAGTAACTCATCCAAGCCCGATAACTGCATGGCGCGGCGCAGCACAAAGGTGTTGCCACCCCTAACCCAGATTACACCAAAGGGTTCAAGCCTCTGCCGCAGGGCATTGGCATTGCCAAAATAATCTTTCAGGTCTACTATCTCTACGTTTAACCCTTCTGCTTCCAGTTCTGCTATATCTCTGTTGATGCCTTCCTGCACCCGGACCTTATCATCATAGCCATCCATCGCGTTGTGAACGTAGGCCGTACGGTTGTTACCGGCTACCAATGCAGGCAACCGATCGGTTTCATTTCCCATCCGGAAAGAAGAAAGGTAAAATCTCATACCAATAAACTATGCGGTTTCGGCTACTTTTTTAATCTCTGCCAGCACCGCGGCCCAGCCACCACCTTGCACTGTATCGTTGTAGCGCTTTTCGCCGTCGGCTACTTTAGAATAATCGCCCTGGGTTACCACCAGGCGGGTTTGCCCGTCTTCTTCTGTAATGCGATAGGTTACCGTGAGGTAGTTTTCGGGTATATCTTCAATCTTGGGATTGTTGGGATCAAAGGTGGTGTAGGCCAGCAAATGCCCAGGCTTAATGTTTACGATCGTTCCTTTTACAAAAACCGTCACCTTACCTTCTACCTCGGCTCTCCACAATAAAGGGCTGCCGGGTTTCCAGTCCGAAACCGTTTCGCAGCCATACATGTACTTGCGGGTTTCCTCAGGATTAGTGAGCACATCCCATACTTTGGTAAGTGGCGCGTTAATAAGAATTTCGTTCTCTACCATTAAGACATGATTCATAGCTGATCATTTTTTTGTGTGATTGGTGATGCATACCGGTGTTAAACCAGGCGTACAAGTTACTGCAATGGTAGCATTTATAGGTCAAAAAACAGCCGTTCAACTCATAAATTATCAGATTACAGATATATAAAAAACGGTTAACAAAGCCAAAAGCATTGTTAACCGTTAAAAATAGAGAAATCGTAAACCTTATTTTTTGCCCTTAAAAGTGCAGGTTGTGCTTACTGTCGCATCGGCAACGGTGTAAACCAGCGTCAACTCATCGCCCGCAAGACTGCCGGTGCCGCTATAATTACGGCCCTGTGCGCTACCGCCAAAAGTGAATTGACTATTGCTACCCACTGTAGCAATTATTTCTGCTCCGAGATTATAGAGGTTGGTTATTTTAATTTTATTAATGTCGCTTGCCGTGCCCATCTGAATCGTGTACTGGTCATTTACCCTGCCGGTACAGGTTTCTGCACCAGCCCAATTGCCTATAAATTTATCGCGGCTTGTTATTTCGCAATTAACACCCTCATACCCGGCCTTGCAGGTGCAAGCGCCATTCCGGCACAAGCCACCGTTCTGGCAGGTTACATTTTTGCAAAGGTCTACTGCGGTTTCGCAATGCACGCCTTCATAACCTGATGGGCAGGCGCAGGTACCGCCATTACAGGCACCACCATTAAAACAAGCCACATCTTTACATGCGTCTTTGGTACAAGCTGTATAGGTTACAGCCATAAAACATAATAAAGTGAACAGGGCAGAAACTACCACATGCTTAATCTGGCGCATTTTTCAGGATTTGGATTAATCAACAATATAAAACTAATAAATAAAAAACTCACATGCTTCAAACTTTTTAAAACAAAAATGCGGAACAGACTTATCATAAAACCAAGCGGCCACCTCTTGCGAAGGTGGCCGTAATGGTCTAAACAACGATTCGAAAACTACATTCTGTGGTTCTTATTTTTATAAGCACCGTAAAAAATTAATGGGAAGGCCAGTAAAGTTAGTATGGTGGCGGTGATTAAGCCCCCGATTACCACAATAGCCAGTGGTTTCTGGGTTTCGGAACCAATACCGTGCGACAATGCTGCAGGCAGCAAACCAATGGCGGCCATCATAGCGGTCATTACCACCGGACGAATACGGCTCTTTACCCCTTCCATAATGGCATCGTTGAGCGGCATCTTCATCTGCAGGTTTTTATGGAATACCGAAATGAGGATTACCCCATTCTGTATACAAATACCCAGCAGCGCGATGAAGCCTACACCGGCAGAGATACCAAAGTTCATGCGGGTTACGTGCAGCGCCAGGATACCTCCAATGAGGGCAAACGGCACGTTGAGCAATACCAGACCCGAATCTTTTACACTGCCCAGCATAATGAACAGGATGAGGAAGATACCGATAAGACTGATGGGTATAACCTGGGTGAGGCGGTTGGTAGCCCTTACCTGGTTTTCAAACTCACCGGTCCAGCCTACGCTGTAGCCTTTGGGCAGTTTTACGGTTTTGTTCACTTTGGCCTGGGCTTCTGCAATGGTACTACCCAGATCGCGGTCGCGCACCGAGAACTTGATACCAATAAAGCGTTTGTTACCGTCGCGGTAAATAAATGCAGGCCCCGTAATGGTATTGATATTGGCGATCTCTTTCAGTGGTACTTTATTACCGTTAATGGTAGGCACCAGCAGGTTGGCCAGATCGCTTTCTGTTTTACGGTAGTTTTCATCGTAACGCACGCGAATGTCGAATTTCTTTTCGCCTTCGTACAACTGCGTTGCGGTTTTACCACCAATGGCCATTTCAATTACAGCTTGCGCATCCGAAGTAGACACACCGTACATGGCCATTTTGGTATCGCTGAGGTTAATACTCATTTCCGGCTGACCAATATTGCGGATCACACCCAGGTCTTTAATGCCCTGCACCGTTTGCAATTGTTTGATCACCTGCTGGGCCAGCGACTCCAGCTTAGGCAGGTCTTCGCCGTAGATCTTAACCCCGTTGCTGGCTTTAAAACCAGCCACCGCTTCGGATACGTTATCGGTAATGGGCTGCGAGAAGTTGAGCATAATGCCCGGGTACTTATCGAGTTTTTTCTCCATCTGGCTAATGAGCTCATCCTGAGAAATGCCACGTTTCCATTCTTTTTTCGGTAACAGATCTACCTGGTATTGTATAAAGTAAAATCCGTTGGGATCTGTACCATCGTTGGAACGACCGGTTTGCGACAGCACCCTTTTTACTTCGGGGAAACCGCTCAGATCCTGGCGAATATCATGCGCCATCTTCACACTTTCGGTGAGCGACATACTCATGGGCAGCTCGGTGGTTACCCACAAAGCGCCTTCATTCAACTGCGGCAGGAACTCGGTACCGAGGAACTTAGCAGATATAAACGTGAGTCCCATGAAAGCGAATGCAATGATCAGGCTCAGTTTTTTACGGGCATACGTCCAGCGGAAACCTTTCATCACAATAGTGTCGAAGAAGGTTACAATCGGGTTGTTCTTTTCCCTTACATTTTTGCGCAGCAGGATAGACGACAACACCGGCACCAGGGTAAGCGTAAAGATCAACGCGCCCAGCAATGCAAAACCCAGTGTCCACGCCAGCGGAGAGAACATTTTACCTTCTACTTTCTGGAAAGAGAAGATGGGCATGAGCGATATAATAATAATGAGCTTGGAGAAGAAGATGGGTTTGGCCAGCTCGCCACCGGTCTGTTTAATCCAGCCCAGTTTAGCCATTTTATTGAATTTCTCCATGCCATGCTGGTGGGCCTTATGGTCGAGCATTACAAATATACCCTCCACCATAACCACGGCACCGTCGATGATGATACCAAAATCTATCGCTCCCATCGACAGCAGGTTGGCGCTCATACCCTTGATGCGCAAGCACATGAAGGCAAAAAGCAAAGCCAGCGGAATAACAATTGATACCGTTACGGTCGTGCGCCAGTCGGCCATGAAGATAAACACGATCACCGTTACGAAAATGATACCCTCGAGCAGGTTGTGCATTACCGTTTCGGTACAGAAATGCATCAGGTTATCGCGGTCGTAAAACGACTCCATCTTTACATCGGTAGGCAGGATGGTTTCGTTCAGTTCATTGATCTTTTCTTTTACGTGAGCCAGCACCTCAGATGGGTTTTCGCCTTTACGCATTACAATGATACCTTCTACCAGGTCGTCTTCTTTACCCAAACCTACCTGGCCCACACGTGGCGCAGCGGTTTCGCGCACCGTAGCCAGATCGCGCACCAGGATAGGCGTACCGTTAATATTCTCTACAATCAGGTTTTCGATATCCTGTATGCTGTTGAGCAAGCCAATACCGCGCACGACATAAGCCTGACCGTTTTTCTCAATCACATCACCACCTACGTTGATATTGCTGCGGGCAGCTGCCTGGTACAGTTCCAGCGGGGTAATATTGTATTTGGCCAACCGAACGGGATCGGCGGTAATTTCATAGATCTTATCCTGGCCGCCAAAAGCTACCACATCGGCCACACCGGGCACACTGCGCAACTGGCGGTCGATTACCCAGTTCTGCCAGGTGAGCAGATCGCGGGAATCGCGCTTATCACTTTTAAGGTAATACCTGAAAATCTCGCCTGTGGGGCCGTATGGCGGCTGCACCTCAGGCTCGGCCCCTTCGGGCAGGTTTACACTTTGCAGCATATTATTAACCTGCTGCCGGGCAAAGAAATCTTCTACATCATCGTCAAAAATGATTTTTACTACCGACAGTCCAAACATGGTTACCGACCGTACGCTGGCTTTTTTCTGCACAGCATTCATCGACACTTCGATAGGCAGGGTTACAAAACGCTCTACTTCCTGCGCGCTACGGCCGTTCCATTTGGTAACGATTACGATCTGCGTATTGGTAAAATCGGGGAAAGCCTCAATGGGCGTGTGCAGGAACGAAAAGAATCCTGCGATCACCAGTATGGTGACTCCTATGAATACGAACAGTTTGTTCTTCAGCGAAAAACCAACAATGTTCCTGATAAACTTATTCATCCTTGGGCGCTTAATTAGTTGGTTAATGCATTATAGATCAGCAGCTGGTTCTGGGATATTACTTTTTCGCCGGGCTTAACCCCGGAGTTGAGGTAAGTCACGTTGCCGGATGTTTTGTAAGGCTCTACTTCGCGCACTTCAATATTGTACTTGTCTTTAAATACCAGGATAAACTGTTTGCTCTGGTCAAAGATGAGTGATGATGCGGGCACCGCGACTTTGGAAGTGCTGGCTTCGCCATAATTAATATATACGGTGGCAAACATTTCCGGTTTCAGCCGGTTGTCCTGGTTGCTGATGCGGATGCGCACCTGCATGGTTTTGGTAGCCGGATCGAGGAAATTATAGATCTTATCGATCTTACCGTGGTAAGGCTGGTCGGGGTAACTGATGGTTACCACATCCGCGTCAAAACCTTCTTTCACTTTGGCGATATCGGTTTCAAACACGTTGGCGATAACCCACACATCGTTCAGTTCCGATACAGTAAAAATGTTCTGGTTGTTATCGTTCCGGATCTCCATGTTGTTGTTGATGTTTTTCTCAATCACATAACCCGAAATCGGCGAAGCGATGATATAGGTAGACCCTTTACCTTTTTTATAGATGTTAAACAGGTCGTTTACCCGGTTTATTTCCGCGCTGGCCTTTTGTACTTCGCCTTTGGCATCTACCACATCACGCTCGGTAGCCAGTTTGCTCGAATACAGGTCCTGCTGTACTTTCAGTTTTTTTTCTGCCACCACCATATCGGAGCGGGCATCAGACAACTGCTTTTCGTAATCGGCTATCTCGCCACTGTGCACCACTGCCAGCACCTGGCCTTTTTGCACATAATCGCCCAGCTGCACTTTTACTTCTTCGGCATAACCACTCAGCAGCGGGTATACTTTTACTACTTTGCCTTCATCGGCAGTTACCTTACCCGACAGGCGCAGCTGGCTGGTTACAGGTTTGTCCTGCGCGGTATCGATCTTAATGCGGTGCAGCATTTCATCGCTGAGCACAAAGGTTTCCTTCTCCGGCTCTTCGGCCACTGTTTTATGACAGCTGCTCAAAACAGGCATCAGGGCTATGAACAACAATATGATATATGAACGTTTCATGACAAGTATTTATCGGTAGGGAATATTAATTATTTATAGAGGTCTTTACCTATGGAGTAATTGAGTTCTTCGTATGCACTAAGGCGCTGCGACCAGTACTCGTTTACATTTTTTACATTATCGCTGTAGCTGTTGAAGTAATCGATAAACTGGAGCAGGGATATATTGCCTTTGGAAAAATTCCTGGAGATCTCACTGAACAAGGTGTTGTATTCGTGGTTAAAATCTTCGAGATCTACATTGCGGTAGCTGCTCTCCAGCACTTTGATACGCTCATATACATTGGCCACTTCTGTGGTTACCTGGTTTTGCTGTTGCTGGTAGTTTACATCGGCAATGTTTACCGTACTCTTAGCCGCGCGGATATTGCCCTGGTTGCGGTTCCATACCGGCAGATCGATGCCTGCTGTAACGCCCCAGAAATTGGGAATATAACTACCCTGCTTATCGTAAGTAGCGCCTACATGCAGGTCGGGCACGGCCAGCGCTTTCTGCAACCGGTAATTGGCAGCGGCGGTATTTTTACCAATATTGGCCATTTTAAGATCGGAGCGGTACACCATAGCAGAGTCCATTACCTGGTTTAAAGAATACTCGCCCAGGTTAAACTGAAAAGTATCTTCGGCATCAATCACAGGATCTATCTGCCCCTGTATACCCAGCAGTTGCTGCATATTTTTATTGGCATCCAGCGCATCCTGGTAGATGGTGGCATAATCGTTTTTTAAACCCAGCTGCAGCGCGCGCAAACGGATAAGATCGGCATGGGCCACACTTCCTTTTTTATCGGCTTCGGCATATGCATCTACAATACGGGTAAGGGTTTTGATCTGCTCGTTCATCACCTCTACCGTTTTCTTTTTGTAGTACAGCATGTAAAAACTACTGCGGAGCTCCAGCTTGAGGGTGCGGATGAGCTCATCGAAATAGGCTTCGTTGTAATCGGATTGCAGGCGGGCCAGCTCAATGCTGCGGTTGCGCTTGCCAGCCAGGGTAATGAGCTGGTCTACCGAATACTCTATCTGACCATTGGGTCCGGCCACAGAGAAAGGTTTGGGATTGGTAGTGCTACCCATGCCCAGCGTGGTGCTAAAAGACGGATTGGCCCATAGTTTAGCCTGTTTAATCATGGCCTTGCTTGCATCGATCTGGTACTTCTGCGCCAGTAAGGTGTAGTTGTGCGTGAGAAAAGTATCCTCTGCCGCACTTAGGGTTAACGCTACGGGGGCCTGCGCTTTGGCCAGTGTACCGGCAAACAGCAACAACAAACAACCCGCTTTTTTTAATATATGCATAATCTGGATTCTCTGGTGCAAACCTCTAAAACGTTTATTAACACGACCTTTAAGCCGAATTAAAATATTCTTAAAAGGTGCTGCAGGTATTAAATTAAACGGGTATAGAAGGGTATAAAGCACCAGCCGGCAGCGCATATCTGTGGCTAAACCGGGATTCTGCATCGAATCCGGCACGTAATAAACTTAAACGATATGGGTTACAATGGTAGGAAGCGTAACCTGGAAGATAACCAGGGGCGATTCGTTAATGAGCATAATATCGCCTTTGTGCAACAGCACTATTTTTTTGCAGATTGATAGTCCCAGGCCATGCCCTTTGATCTGTAAGGCATTGCTGGCGCGGAAAAAGGGTTCAAAAATCTTGGCAGCGTCTTCCTCGGGTATGGGCAGCCCTTTATCGGCCACACTTACCAATACCGATGTATCGGAATAATCGATAAATACCGTGGCAGAATGGTCGGCAGAGAATTTACAGGCATTCTCTACCAGGTTAAGGAACAGGATCTTTAACAGGCTTTCGTTACCATTTACGGTGAGCTGGTATTCCTGGTCGGGAAAGCGGCGAAATTCGATTTCCACTTTGGGCGTTTTGCCCAGCTTGGATTCGAGCAGGCGGGGAATATCGAGCAGCAGCTCATCGATGCGGATATGCGTGAGTACAAACTTATTCTGATTCAGATCGGACTGGGCCAGCTGCAACAGTCCGTTGGTAAGATCGGAGAGGTTAATAGAATCTTCCAGCACCGACTCCAGCAATGCCTTGTATTCTTCATTGCTCCGGTCTTTGGTAAGCATTACCTGCAACTGGCTGATGATGGAGGCCAGCGGGGTACGCAACTCATGCGAGGCATTGCTTACAAAACTCTTTTGCAGGTCAAACGCACGCGACAAGCGCTGAATCATGGTATTAAAGTTATTGGCCAGCAGCGCAATTTCGTCTTTACCCGTAATGGGCACTACCACATCTTCGAGGGTAGAGGCGTTGATATTATTGACCTGCAACACCAGGTCATCCAGCGGTTGCACAATTTTACGGGCAAACCAATACCCTACGCCAATAAGAATAATAATAGCGATAAGCGATTCTATAACGAGGATCTGCTCCAGGTTTTGCAGGTTCTGGTAACCATATTTATCCAGAGAAGAGGCAATAACTATAACCGAGGTATTGCCTTCGGTATAAGCAATGCCCACATACTCCTTATTGCCCTTTTCGTAGCGGTATACTTTATTGTTCCAGATAAACGTGAGCAACGCCGGATTGGTTTTTACCACTTCATTGCGCAGGTTGGAGTATACCAGCACATTTTGCTGGTCATACACCAGTATTTTTTCCTGGTACAGATCCTGGAATGTGGTTTTATCGAGCTTGCGCAGCAGGTCTACCTTAATCTTATCGTCTTCAATAATCACGTTGGCAATAGACCGGGCACGGTACTCCAGGCGCTCCTGGTATTCTTCTTTCCGCATTTTGGAAGAAAAATAATAGGCAATAGCGGCAAAGGCAATCAGCAACAGTACTGCCGATACCGAATAATATAATGCTATTTTATACTTGATTTTCACGCAGCGGGCATCAGGCTTCTTCTGATAAATAATAACCCATACCGGTTTTGGTATGCAGCAGTTTGGAATCGAAATCCTTGTCTATCTTTTTGCGCAGGAAATTGATGTACACTTCAATGATATTGGTACCCGTATCGAAATCAATATCCCACACCTTTTCGGCAATGGTGGCTTTGGAGATCACTTTGCCTTCGTTGAGCGCCAAAAATTCGAGCAACTGGTATTCTTTAGCGGTGAGGTTTATTTTTTTTCCAGAGCGGCTTGCTTCTTTTTTATCGCGGTCGATGATCAGATCGCCAACTTCCAGCCTTGAATTGCCCGCACTTTTAAAATCTGGGGCAGAACGTTTGAGCAGCGCTTTGATACGGGCCAGCAGCTCGCGGAAATCGAACGGTTTTACCAGGTAGTCGTCGGCACCCAGTTCAAAAGCCAGCATTTTATCTTCGGTGGTACCCAATGCGGTAAGCATAATAACGGGGATCTGCGCGTTTTTTTGCCGGATGGCATCGCACAACTCATACCCGTTAAAGTGCGGCAGGTTCAGATCCAGTATTACCAGATCGTAGGTTTCGCCCCTGGCCATACTCATGCCCATGCGCCCATCGTAGGCTACCTGTACAGAAAAACCATTTTCTTCCAGCCCCTTTTGTACAGCGTTGGCCACCTTTACCTCATCTTCTACCACCAGGATTTTCTGCATATGCTTACGAATTGTAGGTCAAACTTAGGATACTTGGCGAAGGCCGCAGCTGAAAATCTCCTTAAAATATGAAAACGACACCGTGCTACTGGTCTTCGCCCAACAAGTTAGTAAAACTTACGCTCATATCTTCATCATTCAAAATCAACAATTGCCACCCTACAGCTTATTTTTTTTCCGATTTATGTAAGTATTATTCCCTATTACGAAATAACAATTGTGAGATTGCTGCTACTTTTCGGTTTCAAACTCATAAAAAGTGGAAAAACCATCAGCCATAACCGTATTGATTGCAGACACCCAAACCATTTTTGCAGAAGGCTTACAGGCACTGATCGAAAAAGCGCCTGGCTTTGTGGTAACGGCTACCTGCACTACGCCGGAGCAAACCCTGGCTGCCATCAGCGATAAAACGCCTGACATTCTGATTACAGCGTATGATATCCGTTCTGCTTTTTCGGATACGTTATTGCAGCAGGCCAAAGAGCTGGCGCCTAACATGCCGGTGATGGCTATTTGCGGGCACAATACCAAAGAAAACATGACCAGCCTGATGGGATCGGGTATTCATTGTGTGCTGTCGAGAGACTGTGCCAAAGAAGAAGTGATTAAAGCGCTGTATACCTGCTACTGGGGTCGCAAATATTTTTGTGCCCGTATGATGGAAGTGATTGTAAACGACAAGGCCGATAGCCTGTGTGATGTGTGCGCTACGCCATGCCTCTCGGGCCGCGAAATGGAGATTATGAAAATGGTAGCCGAAGGGCGTGCTACCCGCAACATTGCCGAAAAACTGACCCTCAGTATTTTTACCGTACATACCCACCGCAGAAACATTCTCCGCAAACTGGGCCTGCGCAATACGACCGAACTGGCGCTGTATGCGGTTAAGGAAGGTATTATACAACCCTAAAAAGATGTCTGATTTTTTGATGTCTGATTTGGAGGATTCCTGCGCGTTCCTTTCTCTCAAAATAGCCACACTATAAAAAACCACACCGGGCGGACAAGTACCCGGCGTGGTTTATAAAATCAGAACACAACACCACCGCAGCATTTAAGAAGCGGCAGCCAGCTGAACTTCAGAAGCGGTAGGATTGCCCTGTACCACCTGGAGAATATCGAACAAGGTATCGCTCCAGCCCTCTACCACGTACAGGTCCAGCTTATCCATGCGGATGGCAATACCTTTGCTGCTGCTCAAATTCATCCAGTACAGCTTGGCGGCAGGTGCAATTTGCTTGTAAGCTTTCCATTGTTCGGCTATTTTATACGCCATGTTCTGATCGTCCCAATCCTGGTCCGTCAGGATAAAGATCTTATCCACCACCTTTCTTTTGGCAATCAATTCATTCAATAAAGCCGGTACATAGCAGGCGTAGCCTACACTTCCTTCCAATCCCCGGTAGTTATCCAACTGCTGCAGCACATTTCTTTTAGGGAAATTAACCGGTTTAAAAGTATTGCCTATAAACCCGGATGTAAGCCTGCGGCATTTATCCTGGAGCAACATAGAGAGCAATATACCCACATCAAACCGTTGCAGGTAAGGCGCACTCGTAAGCGGATGCTGCATGCTTGCACTGATGTCGGATGCGATGATGATTCTTTTGTTACGCTCAAAACCAGACAGTAGCTGAGCGGCATTGAGAATGCCTTCTTCCAGTACGGCAATCTCTACCGGTTTGAGCAGTTTGGCTTTGCGGTAGAGGTATACAAACAACCAGGGTTTGATTTGTCTTTCCCGGATTACAACCGTAGAAGCCAGTATTTTCAAGGCTTTGAGCCTGGCTTCGGGTTGTTGTATGTCGTTGATCCAATCATTGATGTTGTCCAGCAGGTAACTGGCTAAGATGCTTTCGGCGGCCATGATGTTTATTGTTTTGGGTGGTGATGACGTATGTTTTACTGATGTTTATTTCTTTCGGATGCATAAAAAAACCCGGGCGGTTGGAGCCGTCCGGGTATATACAGTTTTTCGTTTTTGTATATCGCTACAAGTATGTTATATACTCCGGTCGGCTAAAGGTGGGCAGCTTATGCATGTTAAAAATGTGTTTAAACGATGTCTTGACCATGCAAATGGAACCCTTAATGGCACAATATGCCCAGCACATGCTACACAGCACGTTACGCGTAACGGTATTCTGTCGGTTGCTGAAAAATATTGTTGTGTTTGCCATTTTGTTTGTTGTAAATGCTATAAAAAAACCCGCCTGTTGAGGGCGGGTTCGTTATCGTTGAGTGCTGTTGTACAGTTTTATCTGCCTAGCCCCTGTCATAACATATCCCGCCCGGTTTGCCCACCTTACAAGTGAACATCCAGTTGTTACAAATAATATGTTTATACGAGCGTTGCATTTTTGTTTTTCTTCCCTTTTGGGTTGATGCAAAAGTAGTTGGTTTGGTAAATACCGTCCAAATTTATTTTGTAATAAAACTATCATTTTTCTTAACGACACTGCTCAATGTCTTTACCAGTAAGGCTTTCAGCGATGATAATTTTAACAAAACAGGATATGTCATGCTGCGTCAGCGCAGGAAGGAAGCAGTATGTCTTAGAGGAGATCCTGCTTCCTGTTCGTACCTCACAGGTGCAGGATGACAAATGGGTTAAGTGGTCTGTCATGCGGCGCCCACCTGTCCCGACCCTTCGGGGACGCAGGAGGGAAGCAGCAGCTCTCCAATAGAGATCCTGCTTTCGCTCGTGCCTCGCGCTGCAGGATGACAAATGGGTTAATTGGTCTGTCATGCGGCGCCGCCTGCCCCGACCATGCGGGGACGCAGGAGGGAAGCAGCAGCTCTCCAATAAAGATCCTGCTTTCGCTCGTACCTCACTCCGCAGGATGACAAAGAATAAAAAAGCCCCCGCATTGTTGCGGGGGCTCCTATCTGAATGTTGTTCAAATCTGATTAAGCGCTACAGGTTACACAACCTTCTTCCATAGTGCACACGGCACCTTCGGGTACGTTCAGCACATCATCCGACTGCTGGCCCATCACCGGGGTAAACTGCTGCTCGGCTTGCTTCTCTACTGTAAACTGAACGGCTTGTGCCGCGGCCTGTGTACGCAGATAGTACATACCTGTTTTGAGGCCTTTTTTCCAGCTGTAGAAGTGCATAGAGCTCAGTTTGGCCACCGTAGGCTGCTGTACGAATACGTTGAGCGACTGCGACTGGCAAATGAATGCGCCACGATCTGCGGCCATATCGATGATGCTACGCTGTTTAATTTCCCAAACGGTTTTGTACAGCTCTTTCAGCTCGGCCGGAATCTCAGGAATATCCTGGATAGAACCGTTGGCAGTGATGATTTTGTTTTTCATGGTTTCGTTCCACAGGCCCAGATCTACCAGATCGTGCAGCAGGAATTTGTTCACAATAATGAACTCACCACTCAGTACCCGACGCACATAAATATTGCTGGTAAAGGGTTCGAAACACTCATTGTTGCCCAGGATCTGTGAAGTAGATGCAGTAGGCATCGGCGCCAGCAACAGCGAGTTGCGCACACCATGCTGTTTGATCGATGCTTTCAGCACATCCCAATCCCAACGGTCGGTTGGCGTTACACCCCACATATCATACTGGAGAATGCCTTTGGAAACAGGGCTTCCTTCGTAGGTTTCGTAAGTGCCGTCTTTCTTGGCCAGATCGTTAGAAGCGGTAAGGCCGGCGAAGTAAATGGTTTCGAAGATCTCTTTGTTCAGCATTTTAGCTTCGTCTGACTCGAAAGGCAGGCGCAGTTGCACAAATGCATCGGCCAATCCCTGCACACCAATACCAATCGGGCGGTGGCGCATATTGGAACGCTCAGCCTCTTCTACCGGGTAGTAGTTGTGATCGATAATGCGGTTCAGGTTAATGGTAACCTGGTAAGAAACTTCGTATAATTTTTCGTGGTCGAAACGGCCGTCTACTACAAACTTAGGCAGCGCGATAGAAGCCAGGTTGCACACTGCTACTTCATCAGGAGCGGTATACTCAACGATTTCGGTACACAGGTTAGAGCTACGGATGGTGCCCAGGTTCTGCTGGTTGCTCTTGCTGTTGCAGGCATCTTTATACAGCATATAAGGCGTACCGGTTTCGATCTGAGACTCCAGGATGGCAAACCAAAGGTCCTGCGCTTTAACCGTTTTACGGGCGCGGCCTTCCATTTCGTATTGGGTATACAGTTTTTCAAATTCTTCGCCCCAGCTTTCGGCCAGTCCGGGTGCTTCATTGGGGCAAAACAGGCTCCAGTCGCCGTTTTCCTCTACACGTTTCATAAACAGATCGCAGATCCACAGTGCGTAGAACAAGTCGCGGGCGCGCATCTCTTCCTTACCGTGGTTTTTACGCAGATCCAGGAATTCAAACACATCGGCATGCCATGGCTCAATGTAAATAGCAAATGCGCCTTTACGTTTTCCTCCACCCTGGTCTACATAACGGGCAGTGTCGTTAAACACACGCAGCATAGGTACAATACCGTTGCTGGTACCATTGGTTCCGTTAATGAAAGAACCTGTAGCACGGATGTTGTGAATGCTCAAACCAATACCACCAGCGCTTTGAGAGATCTTAGCACACTGTTTCAGGGTATCATAAATACCTTCGATGCTATCGTCCTTCATGGTAAGCAGGAAGCACGAAGACATCTGCGGTTTAGGCGTACCAGCGTTGAACAGCGTAGGCGTGGCGTGGGTAAACCAACGCTCACTCATCATATCGTAAGTCTTGATCGCCTGCTCGATATCGTGTTTGTGGATACCGATAGCTACACGCATAAGCATGTGTTGCGGACGCTCTACGATCTTGCCATCTACCTTCATCAGGTAAGATTTCTCCAGGGTTTTGAAACCGAAGTAATCGTATCCAAAGTCGCGGTCGTAGATGATAGAAGAATCCAGTACATCACGGTTGGCTTCGATGATTTCCCAGATGGTATCGTCCAGCAGGGGAATATGTTTGCCATTATGTTTATCGTGGAAATTGTACAAGAGGCTCATGGTTTCGTAGAAACTCTTGTTGGTATTTTTATGCAGGTTACTTACCGCAATACGTGCAGCCAGCTGCGCATAATCGGGGTGCTTTACGGTTAAAGAAGCAGCAGTTTCCGCGGCCAGGTTATCCAGTTCTGTAGTGGTTACACCATCATACAAACCTTGAATTACTTTTTTGGCTACATCAATAGAATCAACATACTCGCGGTGCAATCCGTAAGACAGTTTCTCGATGCGGGCGGTAATTTTATCAAACTTTACGGCTTCCGTTTTGCCGCTGCGTTTTACTACGTACATATGAATTTATTTTGAGAATCAAGTACTGAGCAATTAGTAATGAGTTAAAATATCCTCATACTTCATTAAAACAGCACTTCATTAATATTTCAAATTACTTGCTAATCGTATTCACATGGTCATCCTGCGTTGAGCCAAGCGCTGGCCCGGTGTGGTGGGTCGGCGAAATGCAGGATCTCTTTCCAGTGAGATGCTGCTCCTTCGTACCTCCGGGCAGCATGACATCATTTTCAATCCTAAAAATCCTCGTCCAGTGTAAATACCTGCTGTGATTTGTCGCCCATTACACCACTCTTCTGGTAATCGCCTACGCGTTTTTCGAAGAAGTTGGTTTTGCCTTGCAGCGAAATCATTTCCATGAAATCGAAAGGATTGGACGCATTGTAATATTTAGGACAACCCAGCTCTGCCAGCCAGCGGTCGGCTACAAACTCGATGTATTGGCTCATCAGTTTGCTGTTCATACCAATCAGGTCTACAGGCAAAGAGTCGGTTACAAATTCTTTTTCAATGGCTACTGCATCGGTGATGATAGCGGTTACCTGCTCTACCGACAGTTTGGTTTGTAACATGCTGTACAGCAGACAAGCAAACTCGCAGTGCATACCCTCATCGCGGCTGATGAGCTCATTAGAGAAGGTTAAACCTGGCATGAGGCCACGTTTCTTTAACCAGAAAATAGAACAGAAGCTACCACTGAAGAAAATACCTTCTACCGCCGCGAAAGCCACAAGGCGCTCTGCAAAAGAACCGTTTTCGATCCAGCGCAGTGCCCATTCCGCTTTTTTCTTCACGCAATCCACAGTTTCAATGGCGTGGAACAGTTTATCTTTTTCTACCGGATCTTTAATATAGGTGTCAATCAGCAACGCATAGGTTTCTGAGTGAATATTTTCCATCATAATCTGGAAACCGTAAAAACAACGTGCTTCGGGGATCTGCACTTCGCTCATAAAGTTTACGGCCAGGTTTTCGTTTACGATACCATCACTGGCGGCGAAAAACGCCAGAACGTGAGAGATAAAGTGACGCTCTTCGTTCTTCATCTTATCCCAGTCTTTCTGGTCGGCAGACAGGTCAATCTCTTCTGCAGTCCAGAAGCTGGCTTCGTGGCGCTTATACATTTCCCAAACTTTGGGATAGTTAATGGGCAACAGAACAAACCTGTCCTTGTTTTCCTTTAGCAGAATTTCATTTTCTGTGGTTTGCATAACTGAAAATCTTTATTCGGTTAGTGCGGGGAGGAAGGAACAGGCGACGGAAAGCCGTATCAGCGTGGGCTGAAATATCCTGTCACAACTTTACCGCGAAAGTTATTGAACATGGGCTATAGGCAGGTATCCTGGCTCGTAACCTGCTGGCCGCCTTCTCGTTCCTGACCCGGAACAATGGCATTTAGTGAGGCCAGCAGTATTGTTACTTACAGTTGCGGGTCAGCTGCTGATTTGCACAGCATTCCCTTTTAATCTTTCAATACTTGATAAAAAGAACCTTAAGCCTTTCGGTAACGTAAAAGTAAATCCGCGGTTGAACTTCAACGAATATAGTTTTTCACGGGGTGTGTATAACAGCGCAGACCCTTGCCTGTGGGCGTTTCCGGATTAAACAAGCCTTTTACTCCGGGAGATGAATCGGGTTAAAATCTGGTCTTAAAACAGCGGCTGGCAATTCCAGCAAGCTCGAAACATAAATAATACAAATATAAAAACCCATGATGCAGCAAAAACGCTTAAGTTAAAAGAGCGGAGGTGGGATAAAATGGCGAGGAACATCACCCCAACACAAAACAAACGCTTTATCGCACCATTCTACTCATTTCTACACAGCAACCACCTGCCCCATCTTCCCGAATGTTACCCCAGCGTTACGCCCCTTTTAAGTTCCCGTTACCCTTCTATTAATTCTCTTTTGTTTAGCCCCGCTTAACAATTTCATAATCGCTGTAAACTTTCCGGAACCATCCGCACACCTAATTTTGTATTGCAACACTAATCAAACGCAGCACAAACGTTGGTTAAAATCGCATCCTAATACATATATAGATGAAAATGAGTCGCAACAATGTTTATTACTGGTTAACAAATAGCATTTTCGCCAGCATGTATTTTTTGCTGCTGCTGGGTTCGTTTTTATCCTCTGCTGCATCAGAAAAAGACAAACTGACCTGGACCCTTCAAACCCAGATTGTAGAAGCGCAGTTATTAACCGCCGGACATTTAAGCGAGCTTAACCAATACCGCCTGGAGAATCCCTGGACCACCGATGCAGATTCTTTGTTTTCGGCTTCTTTCCAAACCTATATTAAACTATACAACCAGGTAGCACCCGAAGAGCGGAAAACCATTTTTACGCTATCCTTTTACGAGCGCATTACGCCTGCAGTGCAGCGTTTCAGAAACGCCGGAGCCATTATGCTGCTTACAGAACACCAGGAATTACTGCATCCTGCGCCGCCGGTACCCGACCCCAAACACGACCAATACCCTGCCAGCGAACACCAAAACCACAACCACCAATAACCCACGTAAACACCACATACTAATAAACAATTTCATCATGAGCGGCCTGAACAAGAGACACCTGATTACCTCATTTATCGTTATGGCACCTGCTTTTGCCATTGCCCAGAAAGGCAGCATCAAAGGTTTGGTAACCGACGAAACCGGCCCACTGCCGGGTGTAGTAGTGGTGGCAGAAAACTCGGGTTTCCACGCCCTCACCGATATTAACGGCCGTTTTGAACTGGTAAACCTGCCTGCCAAAACCTACGAACTGCGGTTCAGCGCACTGGGTTATGAGCTCACCCGCCGCAAAGTATCGGTTACCAATGGCACTACCGACCTCAGCACCATTGCCATGAAAGCCAAAGCCATGAAGGAATTTGTGGTAAAAGAAACTTTAAAACCCACCGAGGCCAAAGCCATCAATATGATGAAAACCGCGTCTACAGTGGTTAACGTGGTATCGAGCGAAGGAGTAGCCAAACTGCCTGACCGCAACGTGGCCGAAGCCGTGCAACGCCTGCCAGGTGTGGTGATGGAAACCGACCAGGGCGAGGGCCGTTTTATTTCTTTCCGGGGTACACCCAGCGACTGGAGCTCGGCACTCATCAATGGCGACCGTATGCCGGTAGCAGATGAGGAATCGAAATCGCGGGCCATGAATTTCGATATTTTTCCCAGCAGCCTTATCGATTATATCGTTGTAGCCAAAACGCTAAGCCCCGATATGGAAGGCGATGCGATTGGTGGCAGCGCCAACTTTATTACCAAAAACGCTCCTATCAAAAGAACCCTGCAGGCCAGCGCCGGTGGTGGTTACAATATGCAGGCCGGCAAGCCTATCTACAATGCCAACTTCACTTACGGCGACCGCAGCAAAAACAAAAAATTCGGCTACCTGCTGGGCGGCTCCATTTACAACCGCAATTGGGCTACCGACAATTACCAGGTGCATTACGGCGGCAATACCGATCATGCCCTAACCCGCCTGGAGCTGCGCGATTACGAAGGCACCCGCCTTACCATGGGCTTTAACGGGGCGATGGAATACAAGATTAACCCCGATCATAAAATTTATGCCAAGGGTATGTTTGGCAGCATGAAAGACGATGAATACAACCGCAAAACCATGTACAACTGGAGCACGGGCGTGGGTCAGTCTATTAAACTGCAGAACATTCACGACATTATGCTCAACCGCTTCTGGGGTGGCGAGCTGGGTGGCGAATCGAAACTTAGCAGCCGCCTTACTACCAAATGGCGGGTGGCTACCTACCACAATACTTTCAAATACGGCAATGTAAACGGGCCCAACAATGGCGACCCTACCAACGGGTATTATGTGACAGAATTTGAGAAACCGGTATACTTCACCGACTTCCTGTACCTGGACGATAAAGGCAAGCCTACGGATGAATACAATGCCTCTTACCGCGCCAAACTGCTGGGTATAGACAGCCCCATTCCTGGTTATGGCGATGACGGTAAGAACATTAAGCCTACGTACAAAAATATTATCCCGGTGATGCCTACCGACACCCAGTTTGCATTTACCCGTGCTTATAGCGAAACCAACCGCACTTACGAGAAAGATCCTTTGGTAGCGCAAATGGATTTCAACTATAAAGTAAACAACAGCCTCGACATTAAAGCCGGCGCCAAATTCCGCAGCAAGCAAGGCGAGCGCCAAACCGGTATGGAGCTTTGGGAACGAAACAAGAATTACCCCAACGCTATCCTGTACAACAATTACAACCCGCAGCCGGTTAACGAAAGAGGCGGTTTCCTGCAGGAGCTGGGCACACCCTACAAAGGACAAATGTTTCCGTTCGTGACCAATAACGCGTTAAACCAGTTCACGTCCAATATGGGCGATACCCTTACCTACCGTCCGTTTGGTTACCTCACGCCTTACTACCAGCAATTTGTAGGCTCCAGTTACCGCTATACCGAGAATGTATATGCAGCTTATGTAATGGCCGACTGGAGACCAACCGAAAAACTATCGATCACACCGGGCATCCGTGCAGAATATACTACGCCGGTAGTAGCCGCCGATACCATTGTAACCATCGACCCGGCTACCGGCGCGCTCGATGCACGTGAGGTGCGCTCCGGTAAAAACTACCTGAGCCTGCTGCCTATGGTAAACGCCCGCTATGCCATAACCGAAACCCAAAACCTGCGCGCAGCGGTAACCCGCACCTTCCGCAGGCCCAATTTTAACGAGATTAAACCGGGCGCTCCGGCTATCGATTACAGCAATTTCGATTTGTTGTATGGCAATCCGGATCTGCGTCCTACCTACAGCTGGAACTTTGATGCGGGGTATGAAAAATATTTTGGCAGCACCGGCATGGTAAGTGTAGGCGGCTTTTACAAAAGTGTAAAAGACCATATCTACACAGCGTTTGAAAGCAGCAGTACAGACAATACGGGCATCCAGAACGAGTTTCAGATTCCAGGTGGCGTAATCGCCAAAAAATTCCAGAACGCACCGCAGTCTTTTGCCGCAGGTATGGAACTATCGCTGATGCTCAAAATGGATTTCCTGCCGGGTTTCCTAAAATACTTTGGGGTAAACGCCAACTACTCTTACACCTATTCCGAAATGAAGATCGAAGCCCGCAAAGCGCCTCAGCCACTGCCCCGCCAGTCGCCCAACGTGGCCAACCTGGCTGTGTTTTATGAGAGCAACAAACTCATTACCCGCCTGGCGCTCAACTACCGCGATCCTTATCTGTACGAGTTGAACCTGTATGCGGTAACCGATCCTAAAACCAAAGAAGCCATTGTAGTGCACCAGGATAACGACTACGATATGTTCATTGGCAAAAGCATGTCGCTCGACTATTCTTTAACCTACCGTTTCAACAAACACCTGGCAGCCTTTTTCGAAGCCAATAACCTGCTCAACACACCCTATATCAAATACCGTGGCCGTATAGACCGCCCGGTAAAAACCGAGTATTACTCTATCCGTGGTATGGTAGGCGTAAAATTCGAACTGTAACAAACGTATTCCTTAACTCCACATATTATCAGACTTCAACACCCTAAACATGAAACACACATTCACAAAACTTTGCACCGCACTGCTGTTAGGCTCTGCTATCGCGGCTAATGCGCAAACGCCCAAAGAACCCAAAGTACTGTTTATTGGTATCGACGGCGTTCGTTACGACGGACTGGGCAATGGCAACACGCCTACCATCGACTCATTAATGAACATTGGCCTGTTTACCAAAGACAGCTGGCATTGCGGCATAACCATGAGCGGCCCCAGCTGGAGCACCATGATGACCGGTGTATGGGAAACCAAACACAAGATTACCAACAACAACTACACCAACGCCGATTTTGCCAACTTCCCTTATTTCCCTAAACGTGCCAAAGAATGCCGTCCGGACCTGAAAGCGGTAGAAATCATTACCTGGGATCCGATGAACGATCCTACCAACAGCAACAACACCGCGGGTTACGTAACCAACAGCGGTTTTGACCAGTCTATCGATGCGGGTACTTACGGCCAGGGTTCTGTAACTGCTGCTGCCAAACTGCAACTGAACGATCCTAACCTCGATATCCTGTTCATTCACTACGATGAAGTAGATGCGGCTGGCCACGGAAGCGGATTTAACCCTACCAACCCTGCTTACATCAATGCTATTAAACAAGTAGATAGCGAGATTCGCCAGGTGCTGGACAAACTGTACAGCCGTGCCAATATCGCCAACGAAGACTGGATCGTAATGCTCACCACCGACCACGGCGGATTGGGCAACTCACACGGTGGCAACTCTATTACCGAGCGCCACATCTGGTGGATAGCCGCTGGTGCAAACATTCCGCACCTCGAAATCACAGGCTCTGATCCTGGTAGCTACCAGATGCCTTCTAACCCTGTAGACCCTGCAAAGCTGAAAAACACACCGGTACTGCCCGATATTGCTGTAACCGCACTGGGTCACCTGCTTAAATACAACACCTGCGATCCTGAAACCAACCCGGTTTGGAAACTGGATGGCAAAAGCTGGGTAAGCAAAGCCCAATTGCCTTCTTATGTAGAGGCTGTAACCAATCCTGCCGTTGAGTTTGGCATTTTTCCCAACCCCAACAATGGCGCGTTCAAAACCGCTTTCCGCAATACAAAAGGACAGGTAAACTTTCATGTGGTAAACAGCGCGGGACAAATGCTGGTAAGCAAAACCGCTATGGCCGACCAAAGCGGTAATCTTATCGAGCAATTCGACCTCTCTACCCTGCCCAACGGTATGTATTACCTGCAAGTAGAAAACAACGGTAAGCACACCACACGTAAGATCGTGATCAATAAATAAGCAGATACAAAAAAGAACGCCTGTTGCAGCAACAACAGGCGTTTCATTTAAAGGCCTTAATCCAAACCTGAAAATGTTACCTGAAATTAATCTAAAAATGAAACCTAAACAATGGCTCTGCGCCGCGGCACTGCTGCTGGCTGGTGGTACAGCCTCTGCCCAGGGCCCAGGCAATGCCATGAACTTTGCCGGCACCACGGCTTTTGAACGGGTAAAACTCGATACCACGCTGTCGCAAGCGCTGAGCACCACCGACTTTACCGTCGAAATGTGGCTGAATCCCGATATGGCCGCCTCTGGCTTCGACCCTGCTTTTATTGGCAATAAAGACTGGAACAATGGCGCCAACACAGGTTTTGCCTGGGTTATGTACTCTGCCAACTCCATCCGGTTCAACTTTAAACCGGCCAATGGTACGCGTCGCGATTACAACATTACCATTCCCAAACTGCAAGGCTACTGGAACCATATTGCCGTTACCGTAAACCGTAGGGGCAACCTTACCGCCTACCTGAATGGTGTACAAACCGGTACGCCCATCAACATTGCAGCAGATTCCAACAAAGCCATGCACGGCACTTTGCCTATTTATCTCGGCTCCGATGGTACGGGCACTTATAATTACAACGGCACTTCGCGCTTCGATGGTAAAATGGAAGAGGTACGCATCTGGACCACGGCCCGCACCGTTGCGGAGATCCGCGACAACATGTGCCGCAAACTGCCTGCTACCAACAGCAACCTGCTGGCCTACTACAAAATGGATGAAACCAGTGGTAATACCGTATTGAACAGTGCCAACGGTGGCACCTTATACAATGGTCTTATAGAAAATGGTGCTAACCGCATGGCTTCTACCGCTCCGGTAGGCGATACTTCGGTAAATATATACCCTGCATCCTGGGCCGGCCAAACCCTGCAACTGGGCACGGCCAACCGCGGCACCCTGCGGGTAGACAGCGCCAAAGGCAGTGGCAAATTTGTACAACTGTTCCGCATCGATGGTATACCTGCTACCACTACAGGCATTACTGCCCGTGGCAATAACAATGTGTATTTTGGTGTGTTCACCAACGATATGCTGGCGGTATATCCTTCATTTGCATACAACAACTACGATAGTGCCAAGTATTATAAAAAGAACATCCAGTTTTTCCAGCGCGACATTTCTTCCGATGGCAGCTGGACGCTGAAAAGCATGCTGGCCAACGATACCACCAACTTTGCTATACGGTTGGATTCGCTCAACAGCAGCCGTCAGCTGATGCTGGGTAATATGCTGGGTACCTGTTACAATCCTTCGGCACAAGGCGCATCTGGCATGACCTATAACAGCGCTGTCCTTAACTGGACTTCGGGTGGCTCTTCTATCTGGAACATCCAGTATGGCACATCCGGCTTTACGCTGGGCAATGGTACCAACAAAAAAGGGGTAACCACTAATCCATACTCCTTAACAGGTTTAACACCCAACAGCACTTATGCTTATTATGTGCAGGATTCCTGCTCGGGTATCGGCGGTAGCGCCTGGGTAGGGCCTTATACCTTTACCACAGCCCCTATCCCGGCCTGTACTATGCCTACAGCTTTGCAAGGCACTGCTACCGGGCAGGATTATGGTGAAGTAACCTGGACTACAGGCGGCTCCAACCGCTGGAACGTACAGTATGGCGTAACCGGCTTTACGCCAGGCACTGGTACTATAGTTAAAAACCTTGCTGCCAACAGTTATTATATCGGTGGTCTGCAATCCAGCACCACTTACCAGGTGTATGTGCAGGATACCTGCAATGGCCTCAATGCATCGGCATGGGCTGGTCCGTACGCTTTCACCACTACTGCTGTTACTACGGCCAGCGGTATGAAAGGCCCGGGTTATGCTATCAATTTTGCAGGCACGAGCCTTAACGAGCACTTGCTCATGGACAGCAACATTGTAAAACAGATCGATACCACCAGTTTTAGCGTAGAGTTCTGGATGAAGATGGATGCTGCTACAGCAAGTGATGCTTCCATTATCTCTAACAAAGACTGGGCTGCGGGTACCAATCCGGGCTTTGTGATCTGCCGTTCCGGAACCAATACCATTAAGGTAAATGCGGCTTTTGGCGGAGGCAGCCGTTTTGATCTCAACAGCATTGCGGTACCTAACATGCAATCGCGCTGGAACCACATCGCTATTGTTTTCGACCGCCAGGCGGCCACCCCACAGGTTCGCGCCATCATTAACGGCATTCAGGTTTCCAGTGGCAACATAAGCGCCGCACAGATCCCTACCGGCTCTGTATTGTCTAACCTGCAACTGAGACTGGGCCAGGATGGCACCGGTACTTACAGTGAAAAATTTGGTGGACAAATTGACGAGCTGCGTATCTGGAAAAAAGCGCTGAACATCAACCAGGTTCGTGCAGATATGACCCGCAAATTGAACGGAAATGAAAACGCACTGGTAGCTTACCTGCAAATGAACGACAGGAACGATACCATTGCCCGCAACAAGGTAACCAACACCACTGCCGGCCGTTTGCGCAACACCACGCCTGCTGCTGCATGGACCGCCTCTACCGCGCCTGTGGGCGACAAGAGTATGCAGGCTTACGGTACTTATACCAATGGTCTGCAACTCGCAGGTGCATGGGTAGGCCAGGCCAACCTGAGCAATATCAGCGGTTTTACCGGTGTGCAACTGTACCGTGTAGATACCGTACCTATGACCCAAATGGGTGCACTGGCTATTAAGGACAGCCTGGGCTACTTTGGTGTGTTCACCACCGGTACAGGTAATTACACGATGGGCTACAATTACAACAACCTGCCCAACGCTGCTACGCTGGCTGGTAGCTTGCGCCTATTTACCCGCGATCAGGGTGGCAATTTCTCCCTCAGCAATACTGCACACAATACCACTACCCGCCAGTTCGATTCTACCATTAACCAGGCTGCGGAGTGGATTATTGGCAACTTCCCGGTAACCAACTGTACCACTTCTGGCATCGCTACGCTGGTGAGCAAAACCGCACAGGCCATACAGGCACAATGGACTGCCAACGGTGGCAATGCCTTTGATGTAGAGTATGGCCCGCAAGGTTACACTCCCGGCACCGGTACCCTGCTCAGCAACCTCAATACCACGCAAGCAGCTGCAACAGGTCTTACCCCCGGTACCGCCTACAGCTTCTACACCCGCAAAAAATGTAACCTCACTACCAACAGCACCTGGAGTGGTCCTGCGGTATTTACCACCGATGCCGACCAAAGTTTAAAAGGTGCGGGTTACGCTGTAAACCTCGATGGCACCAACGATTTTGTTAGTGTTCCTGCACTCTCTGCCGATTCTATGCGCAGAATGACCATTACCAGCTGGATCAAAGCCGATGGCTTGCAAAAATCCTATGCAGGTATCCTGTTCTTCTCTGCTACAGGCGGTATTAACGTAAGAGACAATAACGAGCTGGGTTACCACTGGAGTAGTGCAGCTGCTTATAATTTCTCATCTAAACTGTTTATACCTAAGAACGAATGGGCGCATGTAGCTGTGGTAATGGATACCAACTACGCCATTCTGTATCTCAACGGTATCCCTTCCGACACCAATAAAATAAGTCACCCTGCCCGTATGCTCAATGCAGCATGGTATGTGGGTAAAGGTGCTTCTACGGCCACCAACCGCGAGTTTAAAGGCCAGGTAGATGAAGTGCGGGTGTACAACCGTACCCTGAGCCTGGAAGAGATTCGCACACAAATGTGTCGTAAAAACGTTCCTACAGATACTTCTCTGCTGTTGAACCTTACTTTTAATGAACTGCCTGGTACCACCATCGCTACCGACCGTTCCGGAAAAGGTAAAAACGGTACCCTTACCAATATGGCCGGACAAACCGACCGTATGGTTTCTGGCGCGGCCCTGGGCGATACCAGCATGTTCCTGTACCCGGCCCAGTGGAACAACCAATCGGTACAACTCACAGCTACTGGCCAAGGCAAGCTGAAAGTAACACCCGAAGACAGCACCATTAAAGGCATACAGGTTTACCTGAACCAACAAACGCCCAACTTTACCGATGGTGTAACCAACATAGGCGCCAACCCTGCGGTATTTGGTGTATTCCCTGTCGGTAATTACAAAGGCAAGTACAGCCTGCAATACGATTACAGCAACAATCCTACGGCTGTAACCAACGCCAGCAGCATCCAGGTATTTAACCGTAAAAACAACGCGGGCAAAACCTGGGCGCAGTTCGATGCTACTAAAGACATGGTAGCCAAAACGCTGAGCAAAGACACGACCATGGGCACCCGCGAGCTGCTGCTGGGCAACTATACTGCGGCTTCCTGTACAGCGCCAGCTAATGTACACGCCAGCAATGTAGATACTTCCAGCGCTATGCTTACCTGGAACGGCCACTCCGGCTATACCAACCTGCAATACGGCCCTGCCGGGTTTGAGCTGGGCAATGGTATGTTTATGAACAACCTGAACGTAAACTCCGAAAGCCTGTACAACCTGCCTATGGCTACTGCTTATGAGTTTTATGTGCAGGACAGCTGCGGCAATGGCAGCAAAAGCGCCTGGACAGGCCCTGTGTATTTCGAAACACTCAATGCCTGTGTGGCGCAAACCAATATCCATGCAGACAGCATCCG
>JAVBJN010000107.1:0-3970 GCA_031546985.1 Chitinophagaceae bacterium | reverse complement strand
TGCAATGGCGGAGAAGTATAAAACGATAAGCCCTTATGCATATGTTGCCAATAACCCAATTTCTATGATGGACCCGGATGGTAACCAAATTTATATGACAGTTGGACGGGACAAAAAGGGTGAGATTAACTCGGTTAAGATAACGGTAGAAGGCAAAGTGGTTATTAGAGATGGCGTTAAGAATGCAGATCGGAATAATGCCCTGGTTAATCGGTTCAATAATGACATTTCTTCTACTTGGAAAGTGAAAGGAGATAAAGGAGTTAATTTTTCTGTTGAGTCTAATCTTACACTCGCCACTGATGATAATAAAGTAAAGGAAAGTGACCATGTCATATATGTGGATCGCTATTTACCAAAAGAAATGAATAAAAATGGAGAGACAGATGCATTCGTAAATGAAATCGGAGGAAAAACAATGTATGCAACAAGAGTTAGTAATGTTGCTCACGAGTTTGGGCATTGGATTGGATTGCTGCATCCAGTAGATTATACAGATAGGTATAATGATATTACAAAAGGAAACATCAAAGAAGCTGGAATGGTACAAAAATTTGGAACTCGAAATTTAATGAACCACTTTTCAGATCCAGGTGTAATTGAACCTAAGAATCAAGTTCAAATTCGGCAGTTTAAAATGTCTGCAACTAGTTATGAGAATGGGGTTTTGAATCAAGGAAGCAATCAGGGTCAATTTGATAATACAGCCACCCCTACAACTGGATTGAATTCATATCTTAATTCATTTAATAATTATATTCATGATGATAAATAGAATATTAGCATTTCTACTGATTTTGCCTATTGGTTTTTCAGCGAATGCTCAGAAAGTACTTAAGCTGGGAATAATTGTTCCGATAGTTGACGGCGTATCCATTAAAGATAGTACGAACGTACAAATATCTTATAACAATAATGTTATTTACAAAGGGAGAATTGGAAACAATGGAATAAGCCGCTATGGAGAAGTAGTCGATGTTTATTACAAAAAAGACGAGGTTGAAAAGGGAGGGTTTATCGAAATTATAGTAAACTCTAAGGATGCTCTTTCTGTGCGACTTGATGGACTAAACCTTAAATCTAATTTTATAGGGGTCAGCTATCATGAAAGGCAATTTTATATTTACGCCGAGAAAAAGAAACATTAGAAGGCAACTTCTTTTATTATAAAAAAACAACTATCCATGCGATATGTCGGGAGTGTAAATTAAACTGTGTCATGTCGATCCCCTGAGTAGAAAAGTTGTGGCATCCTCCCATCAAACATAGTGCTTAGTTATTCAAACACCGCAACATTTGTGCATGAGTCAGAGCATGCTGCTCAATTTGAATCAGGAGATATGTTCTTCAGGTGAGAAATATAAGAATGAGATGGCCGTAGAAGAAGCTGAGAAACCCAAAGCACCTAAAGCTCAGAATGCAATAAACAATTTTTCAAAAACTTTGTATTCAAGTGATTTGAGCAATTCTACCTCTGAGAATGATCTACCTGCTGATGGTTTCGATGGAGCGGTTTTTATAAGAGATGGCGAATTTACACGTGAAAATGGAGGGGTGGAATTTTCTATGCCAAGAAATACCGTAGTTTTTCATGAACTCAACGAAAACTATTTAAGAACAGAGGGTGGGAAAGATAAAAAAGGATTGCCATATACTAAAGCTCATGATCAATCTTCACAAGACGGTAATAAATTTTCTAAAGAAGTTAATGGAACACCAGACGCAAGAGCCGGAGATGCTGATGGATTTAAACCTGTAAATAAATAATTAAGAAAACAACAAATATGAAAATATTATTATTAGGAATGGTTTCTTTTTTAATGAATTGTACGATCTTATTCGCTCAAGACGACAAAGCATCTTGTAAATTTAGGATAAAGTATAATTACAGTTGTTTTGATGAAAAGACGGGGTCTGATGAATGTAGATTAGTGAGCATACTGATTTTAAATGAATATGGAACCACTATTGTTGGTGTGGGGTATTCAGATAGTATAAATACTAATTCAATATCGCTTTATCCCCTTGATAGTTCAAAAACAACATGGATAGGTGAGATAGAATACGATGTCTTTGGTAATATTATTACACAACATATTCCTGGATTTACAGATAGTACCCATCAGAAAAGAATCTATTATAGGTACGCAGCAAGCCCAGAGTGCGGCAGTAAATCACCAAGGGTAGTTTGTATAAAGGATGATTGTGGAAATGTTATTGATGAAGTTACCTATTATGAGCATTTCCCGAATAAAGTACAAAGCCATTATAAGTACAAGTACGTTTACGAGTAGTTGCAAGTATAATCACATTTTTACTAAAATACAAAATTTAACAGGGCTGGTTTTATTGGAGAATAAAACCAGCCCTTCTCATAAGCCATTACAGCAGAAAGAGTTTAGCAATGGCACGGGGTTAAACTGGTATGATTTTGGGGCGAGAATGTATGATCAACAGATTGGGAGATGGAATGGTGTGGATCCATTATCTGAGAAGGCATATAGTGTTACACCATTTGTATATTGTGAGAATAACCCAGTCGTTTTTGTTGACCCCGATGGCCGATTAAAGCTGAAATTTGATCAGGCCAACGCTGGAAATGTAACTAAAGCCGATCTCACGAGGTTGGGAGCGGTAGTATCAAATGTTGGTCAAGTTTTGGCACAAAGTCCTCAAGCGATGGATGTACTTTCTAAAACCACAGGAATGAGTCCTCAACGGATTCTTCAAGATTTAACACCCGGTAAAGGTCCATATGTGGACGTGGTAAATGGCATGCCTTATTCAGCAGCAGGTAATAAAGGAGGGATTCATCTAAGCCCTGCTATAGTAAAAAATCTGGCCTCAATAGATGCAAATAATAAAGAAGAATTGGCTAATCAGGCTTTAGGTGTGGCCCTCACAATTTTGCATGAGTACTCACATGTTTCAGACCAGGAAACTAATGATGGTGCTAATAGCGGAGGTTATAATGTCAAAAGAGAAGGTAATACTACGTCTTCAGTTCCAATTACTGGACCCGATGGCTGGTTCTCAACTCCAAGTATACAATACGGAAAACAGCCTTGGAAGGTAAGCCCGACTGGGCATCGCGGGGAAGATGTTGAAGCTCTTGGCTTTGGAGTTAAAGTTAATACTAACTCTTATACTGGCGCAATGACCATTTCTAATATAACCCAGTTACCTGACCCGATGAAAACTACGAATCTGCCTGCAATTCCTGCATTGCCTGCAGCTCTCCAAGGAAAAAATGTTCTTAATTTGTTAAAAGTTAAATAACCTCAAAATGAAAAAAGCCCTTACATTTATTTTGATTCTTTGCAGTTTAACGATTGATTTGTTTAGTCAAGACAACTGTAAAATCTATTCAACAGTTATTGATTCAATGTATTACCAGGCTTCTCATGTAGATACAATAAAAGGTACGATTACATCCAATCCACCTTCTCTTAAAGCAGACAATTACTTCCCATTCAAATTTTACGTTGATAAAAACCTGTATATTATTGATGAGAAGAGTTTTTTTGATTGGGACATATTTAAAATGAAGGCCTTTAAAAAGTACAGGAATTTTGGATTTAAAATGGGACCCGATTCGATTTTTGCCGATTGTAAGCTGAACGATTCCCTTTGTTATGAGATGGTAGACGGCAGAAAATTCCTTGATCTGGACAAGAAAGAAATATGTTCGGGAAAGAATGGAAATTACCCAATAAACCTGGAACGGTTAACGTTTTCTAATATCTTGTACACTAAAGATAAAAAAGATGCAATACTGGTTATAAAGGAACAGTATGCAAGTGGTTATGGAAGGATAAAATTATGGGTATTTGCGCTGAAAGCAACTCAGAATAATGAATGGAAGATCGTACAAGTATCGCCTAATTAAGTATTTAACAATGCTATTATGAAATGAAGAAGTTCAAAACCCCTTATTAGGTTTAGAAACTAAAAAAAGAGGCCCAAGCGG
>JAVBJN010000033.1:0-25958 GCA_031546985.1 Chitinophagaceae bacterium | reverse complement strand
AGTTACAGATTAAATTGAAAGCAAATCACAACACGGAACCGCGTTATCCAACATCCACTGCAGTTGTGCGAAACCTAAGTTACAGATTAAATTGAAAGCAAATCACAACTGTCAAAGCTTTTTGGTAAGGAAAACAGTTGTTGTGCGAAACCTAAGTTACAGATTAAATTGAAAGCAAATCACACCAGGTGACTAGAACGGGCTGTATTTACACATAAAACCGTTCCGAAGCTATTTTCCCGTCTTTTACTTCGTACACGCACAGTTCACCCATGCTGGAGCGTTTGCCGTCGTTTTTCATGGTAGAGTCCATCTGCATTTTCATAGCAATGGCATTATCCACCACAATGGGCTGTTCTACGCTCAGGTCGTGAACAGTAACCATGTCGCCAAATTTTTTACCTTTTTCGAGGATGGCATTCAGCCCTTTTGTTTCTTTCGGAAAATCGGGTGTGTCGTAAGGTTCAATACTTACGGCATCTGGTGCAAACAGCTCTTTTTGAGCAGTTTCGAATTGGCCCTGCTGGCAGAGTTCGTAAAGGCGGTTGGCAATGTCTTGTGTTTTCATGGTGTTTTGTTTTTGGAATAGGCAGTAACTAAAAGCCGCCAAAAATGTGCCAGTTTACCGTTGGATGAAGATTGGTTTGAATAGTATAATATCTGCTCCGATTTAGCTTTGAAGAATCTTGGTTTTTTCGGCATCAAACTCCTGCTGCGATAATATGCCTGCATCCAGCAATTCTTTGAGATCCATCAATGCTTTTTTCTTGGTGGTCATTACATCTGCGCCCGTTGCCTGTGTTACCGGTTGTGCTGGCTGCACCTGTGGCGTTAAGGTAGTGCCAGCCGGACTTGCCTTTAAAATTAGCTCCGTAATTTCATTGTATCCTTTGATATTGCTGTAATCGATGGCTTTTTGTTCTTTCACATTTACGATACTTATATCGGCTTTGTTATCCAGCAGGTATTTTACTACATCTTTTTTGCCGGCTGCCGCGGTATAGTGCAGCGGAGTGTTGCCGCTTTCGTCCTGTATATTGATATTGGCACCTTTATCGAGCAGCAATTTTACCATGCTCAGATTACCCTTTTTAGCAGCCACATGCAACAGGCTTTCGCCGCCATAACTGTAAGATGTATCGAGCGAAAAAGTGGCAGCTATAGAAATATCATTGGCCATTACAATCCAGTCAAGGTAGGTATTCATTGAAGTGGTGTCATGGCTTAGCGGTTTACTGTAGTTCACATCTACACCGTTTTGCAGAAACAGCTCTACAATCTCCTTTTGGTTATTGGCGCTGGCATACCAAATGGGCGAGAGGCCTGTATTGGTCGATATCATCACATTCGCGCCGCGCTCTACCAGCAGTTTTATCACCATTCTGTTGGTTTGGTAGCAGGCAATAAGTAAGGCGCTTTCACCGGCATGGTTGGTATGGTTAATGTCCGCGCCGTTGTCGAGCAGCAATGTAATCATAGGCATCGCCTTGGCCTGGGTGGCAAGGAGAAGAGGGGAATTACCCTGCTTATCGGTGGTATTAACAGCTGCTCCTTTGTCGATAAGCAGTTGGGCTACTTCCTTGTTGAACTGCGCCGCAGCGATGAGCAACGGTGTTTGGGCGCTGTTATTGGGTAGGTTTACATCCAAACCCAAATCCAGCAACCGGGCTACCACTTCTGTTTGGCCAGTGGTGGCAGTAAGGTGTAACAGGCTGTTACCCTGCTTGTCGTTGAGGCTGGTGCCGGCACCCTGGTCCAGAAGGTACAGCGCTGTTTGTCTTTGTTTTTGCAGGCAGGCAAAAAACAAGGGAGTTTCTGCGTTATGGTCTTCGTAATTAATATCGGCACCTTCTGCTACTATCAATTTTACAATATCGAGATAGCCCCGGTGCGCGGCATAATGCAAGGCTGTTCTTCCCTGCTCATCGGTATATTTAACATCTGCTTCTTGGTTGGCGAGTAATAATTCTGCTATTTTCCGGTTGCCGTTTTCGCAGGCAACGATAAATGACATTGACATAATATACTGTTTTGGGTTTTAGCTGCCCATAAGCAACGCAACGGTTTTTACTTTAAGATTATCCTGCTGGGCAAGCATTAGTGGGGTTTCGTCCTTGTTGTTGGTGGCGGCAGGATCTGCTCCTGCGTCCAGCAACATTTTTACTTTCCTGTATATTTCTTTTGCAGCGTTGGCATCATAATTTACATTATAAGCACACACTTTGTGCAGCAGGGTATCGCCATTCTCGTCCTGGTAATGCATATCGGCTGAATGTAAAGCCAGTACCTGTTGCAACACGGCGGCGGGTTTTTCTGCCAACCAATGTAGCCCGGATTTTGGAGCACCGTAATAGGGCGAGGTTTGCGTTAGCTCTGCACCATTTTCCAGCAGTAGTGTAAATAGTTTTATATCACCATCGCTTCCCTGCATCATACGCATAAACGCGCAAAGCACCGTATCGCCATCCCGGTTTCTACTTTCCCAATCAGGGGTGGCGTACTGGCTTAGTACTGTAAAAGCTTCGGCATTAAACTGTTCGGCCACTGCATAGTAAAATGGGGTGTTACCTTGTTTGTCCTGCTCATTGGGATTGGCTCCATTCTGCAGCAATACTTCCAGGTAATCGGTTTTTCTGTTTTTAACCGCTGCGATAAGTGGCGTTTCTCCCACAATGTTTTTGTCGTTTACATCCATGCCCGATGAGATTAACAGATGGAGGTAAGCAATGCCTTTTTCTTCTGGTAGCATGTTTTTCCGGATCACCTGGTGCAGCAGGCCATTTTCAGCATTGTTTTTATACTGTACATCAAATCCGGCATCAATCAGGCATTGTACCAGTTTGGGGTCGGCTGCATTATCGAGGCAATAGCCGAGGGCAGTCTGGTCTTGTACTTCATCGTTGTGGTTGCTGATGCGGGGCAGAAAATCTTGCAGGAAACCAACCGATGCTTCATCGGCAGACAGGTTACGGGCAATATGGTAAAAGATGGAATTGTCGAAACGGTCTAATTCGTATACATCCGTTTCCAGAAGTCCGTTTTTAACCAGTATATCGACCAGGTCAAAGGCTTTTTGTCTGAAAATATTGCTAATGATTTGCTGTTTGTTGTTGTCCACAAAAGGGCCGCTGAGTGGGGCACCTGCGTTCAATAGCATACGGGCTTCTTCAAAATTGCCGTGTAGCAGAGCTTCTGCCGCCTGGTTGGAGGTAGACATAATACAAGGTTGTTAAGGTTAGGTAAGCTGGCATTTGTTACATGTAAGTAGCCAGTGCGGGCAATTTAGCTATTTATTTTGTTTCGCTGCCAGGTACAGCCTCTTAGCGCTTATTTAGGCTTTTTTAAACATTTAAGGCACTCCTGAATCTGACCAAATAAATCTTTTTACCTGATACAGGTCACAAAATTTACCTGCGCAATACCTCAATTTAGCGGAGTTAACTCAAACACCGCTGTTATGAAAATTGAACAAATCTATACCGGGTGCCTGGCGCAGGGTGCTTACTACATTGAAAGTGAGGGAGACGCCGCCATTATTGACCCTTTGCGCGAGGTAAAACCCTATCTGGATAAAGCAACCCGCGACCATGCGCAGATCAGGTACATTTTTGAAACGCATTTTCATGCCGATTTTGTTTCGGGCCATGTAGACCTTGCTCAAAAAACAGGCGCTCCTGTTGTGTTTGGTCCGGGTGCGGAGCCTTCGTTTAATGCATTGATTGCGGAAGACGGACAAGTATTTCAGTTGGGTAAAGTGAGCATTAAAGCACTGCACACACCCGGCCATACTATGGAAAGCACTTCTTACCTGTTACTGGATGAAAAGGGCAAACCTGTGGCCCTGTTCTCCGGCGATGCCCTGTTTATTGACGATGTAGGCCGCCCCGATCTGGCTCAAAAGGCAGCAGGGCTAACCCAGGAAGAACTGGCGGGCATCCTGTTCGATTCGCTTAGAAACAAGATTATGCCCCTGCCAGACGATGTGGTGGTGTACCCGGCACATGGCGCGGGCAGCGCCTGTGGCAAAAATATGAGTAAGGAAACCTCCGATACGCTGGGGCACCAGAAAGCCACAAATTATGCCTTGCGGGCCAATATGACCCGGGATGAATTTATTAGGGAGGTAACCACCGGGTTAATGCCGCCGCCGGCTTATTTTCCGTTAAATGTAAAGTTGAACAAGCAAGGCTACGATAGTATTGATGCGGTGCTGCAACGTGGATTAAAACCATTATCGCCCAACGATTTTGATGCGTTGACAGGCGATAGAGGCGTGCTGGTACTGGATACCCGCGATGCGCAGGATTTTGCAAGAGGATTTATACCCGGCGCTATGAATATTGGGCTCAAAGGGAGTTTTGCACCCTGGGCCGGCGCATTAATCTCTGATATCGCGCAACCTATAGTATTGGTTACGGAGCCGGGCACAGAAGAAGAAGCTATAACCCGCCTGGCAAGGGTGGGGTACGATGGTACCATTGGCTACCTTGATGGTGGTTTTGCTGCATGGCAAGCGGCAGGCAAACCAATCGATTATGTTCGCGTTGTAACAGCCAGAGACCTGGTGGAGATGACACAGCCCATAAACCTGCTGGACGTGCGCAGGCAAAGTGAGTTTCTGAGCGAGCATGCTGTAGACGCAGAAAATATGCCGCTCGATTATCTCCACGAAACTGCCAGCAAACTGGATCGCGACCAACCTTATTATGTGCATTGTGCCGGAGGCTACCGGTCTATGATTTTTATTTCCATACTCAAGGCAAAGGGCTACGAAAACCTGGCTGATGTGCAGGGTGGGTTTAAGGCCATTAAAGACTGCAATGCCTTTGCCATTACAGAATATGTTTGTCCTACTACATTGCTTTAACGCTACTTTAGGAGGGTTTTGAGGGGCTGGTACGTTTCAACCAAAGTGTGTACTTTTGCACAGCATTGTTATGTACCCATACCTTAAAGCCCTCCATATTATTTTTATCGTTACCTGGTTTGCAGGCATGTTTTATATGCCCAGGTTGTTTATTTACGCTACCGAAGCGGGCGATAAACCTGCTGCCGAGCGCGATATTTTGCGCAACCAGTTTAAGGTAATGATGAAAAGGCTTTGGTTTGGCATTACCTGGCCTTCGGCAGTGTTAACGCTTATCCTTGGGCCGCTGGTGATGTTTACCGGAGGCTGGCACCATGCTTTATTTGAAGAAGGCGGTCGCTGGCTGCTTATTAAACTCATTTTCGTAGTCTTCCTTTACGTTTACCACTTTACGCTGCACGCCATCTACAAACAGGAGATGAACGGTGTGTTTGCCTACTCCTCCCAAAAGCTAAGGGTTTGGAACGAAGTAGCTACTATCTTTCTTATTGCTATTGTAATGCTGGCGGTGGTAAAGCAAAGCATGAGCTGGGTTTGGGGCATTGGAGGATTGCTGGCCTTCATCGCTTTATTGATGAGCGCCATCCGCATCTACAAAACAGTTCGTAAACGCAAAGGTTAAACCGCCTGGCTAAATTTCTTCTTTATCGCCACAGATTGGCTACGCCACAAATGCTGGTCAAAAGCTTTACACACATTTCTTATAAAATGACGTCCCAGTGGGGTGAGTTTCACTTGAGAGGTATTCCAGGTTAAAAGACCGTTTTGTGCCAGTTGCGCCAGTTCTCCAAATGTATTCTCTTGTAAAACAGCGAGGTGCTCCGGTTGCAATAAGGCCTCGCCCTGGCAGCTCAAATCCAGAATGTATTGGCGCATGGCCATGTCTTCGGCTGTAAGGAAATAACCTTTGGTTACTGCTGTTTCATTATTATTTATACATTGGTAATAATCGTGCAGCGCTTTTTCGTTTTGTGCAAATGCTGCACCCACATCGCTGATGCTCGATACACCAAGTCCCAGTAATAGCGATGTGCGCTGGGTGGTATAACCCATAAAATTGCGATGCAGGCGGCCTTCCTGCCAGGCTATGTACAGGTCATCGTGCGGCAGGGCAAAATGATCCATACCAATATCGGCATAGCCCTGCTCGGTAAACAACGTTTTTCCTGTTACGTACAATTGCATTTTGGTGGCCGCATCGGGCAGGTCGTTTTCGTCAAACAAGCGCTGCGCTTTGCTGGTCCAGGGCACATGCGCGTAGCTGTAAAACGCGATGCGGTCTGGTTTTAAAGCTATGCTTTGTTGTATTGTTTGGGCTATACTCTCCGGCGTTTGCAACGGTAGGCCGTAAATAAGATCGAAGTTAACCGAGCTGTAACCAATAGCCCGGGCCATGTCTACCACTTCGGCCACCCGCTCCAAAGGTTGTATACGGTTGATGATCTTTTGCACCTGTTCATTATGGTCTTGCACACCAAAGCTCACCCGGCGAAACCCCAGGTTGTACAAAGTTTGCAAATGCTCGCGGGTTGTATTGTTAGGATGTCCTTCAAAACTGAATTCGTGCCCGGCATGTACCACACTATCGTTCAAAATACCTTCGATAAGCATTTGCAGGTGCGCTGGCGAAAAGAAGGTAGGCGTGCCACCGCCCAGGTGCAGCTCACGAATTACAGGAGGCTCGGCCATCCAGGAGCGGTATATTTTCCATTCTTTTAACACCGCTTGCAGGTAGTCGTTTTCCACGCTGTGGTTGGTCGTTATTTTTTTGTTGCAACCGCAGGATGTGCACAACGATTCGCAAAAGGGCAGGTGAATGTACAGGCTTATGCCGCCATTGGCATGCGCTGCGGCCGATTGCCGGATGAAGACCTGTTTCCATTGGTCGGGGTCAATCTGTTCGTTCCAGAACGGAACGGTGGGGTAGCTGGTGTATCGGGGGGCAGGCACATTGTATTGCTGCAATAATGCGATCGGAATCATAGACTTAAACTATACTCCAAAATTACCTAACCTAAAACGGAGACTGCATGACGCGCATCAGCTTTAGTGGGCTGGTTTGTCATGGCAATATCATTTCTCGGGGTTGCTTTCCCTTTTGCGGATAATGTGTTGCAGCATGGCCTTTACCACGAGGTAATGAAACGGGTAAATAGTGTAGAAATAGACATTTCCCAGCCAATTGTGAAAATGCACAATGGTGGATACGGTTACCTTCTGTTGCGATCCGGTTGCTTGCGTTTGCACCGAGAAATACATTTTCAGGTGTTTGTCATTGGCGCAGAGCACCGTTTCATTGGCCGATTTATCAGGGATAGATACAAACTTGTATTGGCCGCCCGAGCGGATGCAGTTTTCAATATCCGTTTTTACCCGTCCGCTACCGCCTTGTATGCCAAATGGTTTTACAAGCCAGTCGCGAAACACGAAAAGTGCGTTTACCCATTTGGGCGAATCCGACCAGAAGGCGATCTGTATATCATCGGCGGTTACAGGTTCGTTGCTGGTAAAATCACAAACAAATGCGTCAGTATAACTAGCAGGAATGTATTTAGTGACCAGCGACTGCGGGGGAACAATGGTTTTACTGATTTTCATACCGTTTATTTTATGCCTGCCATGATCAAAACAAATGCAGTGAGGAAGATGGTCCATTGGCCCACCCTCAGATAGTCGACACCCTTAGCTTTGGAAAAGAGCAGTGTGAGCAGCCAAAAGGCGAGGTAGCCCAGGTAAAGCAGGGCTATAAACCCCGCCAGGTGGTAGTTGTAGGGAATGATGTTAATGCCCATGAGGAAAATAGCCACCGCGGTAAGCAGCAGATCTACACTCACCATTTGAAACGTGCCACGGCCCATGAGCCATATCTGAAACGGCCGTACCGATGCAGCATCTCCCCGGCCAGGATTAATTTCCCGGTAATCCTTGTCGCCAAAAATGGTATGAATAACAAAAGCCAGAAACAGGACGATGCCTGCAGCAATAAAAGGGTAGTTCATGTTTGTAGGTTTAAAATTTGGTTATAAAAACTTGCTGTAAGCGATGGAATTCTTCTTTAGGCAGGTCGGGCAGGAGTTGCTGTATGCCAATGAGGGCAGCGTATTCCAGGATGGCTGCATCGTTGGCCGCCTGGCTGGTCATGCCGTTTTGTTGTTGCAGTGCTTTTAAGTATGCCAGGCGTATTTTATCGGTTTCGCGCACTGCCGTTTTAATAATGGGGTGGGAGTAGCCCCAGGCACGGATGGCCAGTTCCAGTTGGTGCGAGAGGTTTATCGTGAGCTTGTGCAAAAGCAGTTTTTTCTCTTCCTGGCTCTGCGCAGCATCTGTGTGCCGGATAATCGACAAGGTGTTTTGCTCCATCCAATAATCCATGAGCGCTTGTAAAAACGTATCAGGGTTCTTAAAATGATGGTAAAACGAACCTTTGGTTACGTTTAACCGCTTGCAGAGATTATCGATGGTGATTTTGGAAAATCCTTCCGATTCCAGAATCGCGAAGCTTTCGGTAAACCAGCTTGTTTTTTCTATTTTTTTCATACAATACCATACCTTATGGTATGTAAAAGTAAGAAACAATAATTAAATTGGGTAAAATGAATTTGCAACGACGATAGCAGCGCCTGTAAGTCGGTCAAAACCATTAATTTCGCTTGATTCCAAGATTATAACCAATCATTGCTATGAACATGACTGAAGCTATTTTTACCAAAGACAATACTTATTTTGGCCAGGAAACCATTGGTGGCGTGCCTTGTACTATAGGGTATACCAAAGAATTCAGGTGGAGCTGGATGGCCACACAATTGAATACTTTCATCTTTATTGGCGAAACCAACGATTTGATCGATAAAGCGGTAATAGAAAGTTTTTCTGCCCAATGTTTAAAATATGCCCTGGCCAATCACAAAGGCTGGCCCCGCGGACTCCAAGCGGGTGTAGGCGCAATTGCCATTCTCAAAGGCTCTCATATGACGCCCGAGGCCGTTCAGTTCTGTACCAAGCTTTCCAAGAAACACTGGTCTGCATTCGAAATTCCAGTGTTGTACGATACTACCCATAAAAAGGGAATCCGTTTTGTACAAAAACCTACCTGGGGCGCTATTTACTTTCCCTACTTCAGTAAATTGATTGATGCGATTTTTCCGCAACTCTGATACCCTGTTTACCTCCTTTAACCTATCAACCTACTATGGCACTTTTTAATGTATCGTTTCAGCATCCCCTGGAATCGGGCGAGCAGCACTGGCCTGCACTTACGGGCAAAGCCGCTATCGCGCACTTTACAGAAACCGATTGGGTAGCGCTTAATGCTGCGGTGTACCAGCAGCAGGACAATGTAATGGCCGATTTTTACTTCTACGAACTGCGTTATGAAGACAATACCTGGCAGCAGGAATTTTGTCTCAACATTAGCGGCCAGTATACGTATGGCAAAGAGCTGGAAGAAAAAGGCCCGTTGTTTACCATCCGGTATTTTTACCCGGTAGAGGCTACGGTAAAGCGGTTTTTTGGCCTGGGAGCATCACGCACCGAGGTTCAGCAAAAAGAATTGATGCGCGAAGATTGCGACCTCGCGCTGGTGCAAAAATGTTTGGATGCATTTACCCGTACCGACTTCGATAATCTCCGGCTCGAACTGGCTGCGCATGCACCTGCGAAAATGATGTAGCAATACAAATGCAGAACATTTATTTGTTCTTCAATTATGGAATAGGCCCTGTGCGGGCATCTTAACAGGAAAATAAACCAATATGAGAATAGTAGTATTGTCGGCTGCCTTGTTATGCACGGGCAGTGTATATGCCCAGCAGCAACCCATCGTAGCCAATGCCAGCCTGGAATCGGTAACGGTATTTAGCGCAGGCGCGGAAATGAACCATACCTCGCGCATAACCATACCTGCGGGCAGCAGCGAAGTGGTGATCAATAATGTAGCCAACCTGCTGGATGAAAACAGCATCCAGATCGGCGCCGGTACCAATGTGACCATTATGTCGGTGACCTTTGCCAAAAACTATCTCTCCGGGCAGCCCAATAGCGCAGCGTACCTTAAACTCGACGATAGCTTAAAAGCGGCCAAAAGCCAGCTGCGCCGCATAACCAACGAAAAAGATACCGAGAATAAATTGCTGGAGCTGCTCGATAAAAACAATGCCATAGCCGGTGCCAACAGCGGTTTGAGCGTTGCCGAGCTGATGAAACTGGCCGATTACTACAAAGCTAAACAGCTCGAAACCCGCAATAGCATTGCTTTACTTACCGATAAGGAGTATGCACAGGCCCAAAAAGTAAATAAGTTGCAGCAGCAACTGAAAGAACTGAGTGGCAATGGCAACAATACCAGCGGTCAATTGGTATTGCAGGTAATGGCCGATGCACCTGCCACCTCGGAGGTAACGGTAAGTTATATTACCCCTAGCGCCGGATGGACCGCATTTTACGACCTGCGGGCCGATAAAACCACGGAGCCGCTTTCGCTCATGTATAAAGCCAATGTGCTGCAATACACCGGCCTGGACTGGAAAAAGGTAAAACTAACCCTCTCTACCGGCAACCCTTCGCAATCGGGTACGGCGCCAATATTGTCGGCCTGGTTTTTAAGGTATGGTTACCCTGAGCAGAACTATGGCGCAAAAAAACAGATGTATCAAAACCGGATGCAGTCTATAAGCGAAGATGCACAGGCGGTTTCCGTTGATGCAAAAGAGATGGAAGCTCCGGCGCCATCCAGCATAAGCCAGTACACCACACAATCCGAAAACCAGCTAGCTGCTACTTTTGATATTGCCCTGCCTTACGATATTGCTTCCAATGCCAAGCCGCACAGCGTAGCGCTTAAATCGTTCAGCCTTCCGGCACGTTATAAATATTACGCGGTGCCCAAAGCCGATGCAGATGCGTTTCTGATCGCAGAGATCTCCGATTTTGAAAAGCTGAACCTTTTGCCTGGCACAGCCAATATTATTTTCGAAAATACTTATGTAGGCAAGTCTTACATCAACCCGGCGGTAACCACCGATACGCTTAACCTGAGCATGGGGCGCGATAAGAAGATAACCATCAAGCGCGAGCGTGTAGCTGAGCAGAGTGGTACCAAACTGATTGGCAGCAATAAAAAGCAAACCTATACGTATGAGCTGCGCGTGCGCAACGGTAAAAAAGAAGCCGTAAACCTGCTGCTCAAAGACCAGTACCCGGTAGCCACCGATCGTGATATGGAAATAGAGCTCCTCGAATCTGCCAATGCAGATGTAAACAAAGAAACCGGTGTTATAACCTGGAAGCTCAATGTAGCCCCGGGCGAAACGCAGAAAATACGTTTCAGCTATTCTGTAAAATACCCGAAAGATAAAGTGATCAGTAACCTGTAAACGCAATCCAAATACTTGTAAACCCCTTTCTGCTTTCCTGGCAGGAAGGGGTTTTTGTTAATCCTTATTAACCCATCCGTTCTGCCGGCAGAGTGATGTATTGGGTTCCGCGAGCCAGTTGTTTTATGCCATCAAGGGACTTGGGTCGAAGCCACAGTATAGCAGCTGTTGGATCAAGGTACAAACCCAAAAACGGGACGTAACCGTTTACTTTTATCCGTACTGTAGCTATATTTGCCGGTTTAATGCAATGCCAATGGAGCCTACTGTTGTTACCTTACCCGCCTTTACCCTGGCAGGATTTACTTACGAATCGAATCTGGAAGAAGCCATTAACGGTAAGTTGGTAGAGCAAACTTATGCGCAATTGCAGGAGGCCCGCAGCGAGGTGGGTATGCTCAGCGGCAAAGAAGTGTATTTATTGCAATCTTATCCCTGCCATATTGCAGGGTTTAACCCGATGGTGCATGCTTTTAAGCAAATGGTAGCGGTGCCGGTAGATGCCTTTGATGCTTTGCATCCGGCTATGCAGGTAACCGAAGTGCCTGAAGGTAGGTTTGTAAAATACCGCTACAATGGTCCGGAGGCAGGTTTAGCAGCAGCCTACGATTTTTTATACCGCTCCTGGATGCCGGAGCAGGGGCTAATGCCGGGTAGCTTCGATTTTGAATGCTGGAGCCCGCAGTACGTGCCTGGTGCCGAAGAAATGGAAATTACGCTGTACATCCGGATAGAGGAATCGTAGCACTTTTATAATTTATTCATCCCGCTGTTTTACCCACAGCGGGATTTTTTATGCTATGCCAACGCTACATGCAGTCGTATTTTATTTTACTGCATTTGTGTGGATAACTTCTGCTTTTTCATGCCTTATTTTTACCTGATTTTGAAGCTTTTTTGAACAGGTTTTAATAACGCTTCAACAATCGGTTATGCCCTTTGCCTGACACTGTATTAAAACCCTTTTCCTTTCTGCCTTTTACTGAATGTTCCCTTCTGTTTATTTACGAAACAACGGAGTTGCGTATGCAAACATTGTCTTAGCACTATCCATATAATATCCCTTCGCACTGCGAAACGTGTACGCTTTTTGGTTGGACTGCGATTGTATTTTGATAATACATCATACGATTAATTGGTAAAACTAAAAAATATTTTACCTGCCCGCTACTTCCAACATTTACAGTGCGAAGCGTGCCCTATATCCCTTCCGGAATTATAGCCAACAGTCTATCGCATAACCACTCCGGATTTTCTTATTACCGCCCCACAAAAGATATGGTTGCAACCCAGGGTGTAATGGGCCTTAAACCCATTCGTGCCTGCACACCGTACTGTGCAGCGCTGAAATTGTTCTATGGCGACAGGCAAGAACATCAACCAAAATTGAATTGCACAATGAAAGCAAATGAAAACAAACTGCCAGGTCTGGCTGCATTCCAGGATTATGCCATTACCGATAGCGCCCGTTATGTAATGGGTGGGGTGGTTACCAAAAGTGAAGGGGGTGGCGTAAAAAAACTACCTGATGGCACTACGATGAGGTCTTGCTATGATGCTATTGCGTCTAACGGAACTGTGTTTGTAGAAAACGATAACCAGACCCTGGACGAAACCATTAAAATTCATGGCCTTGAATTTACCGGGATCACCCCATAATCCTATCCTTTAAAAACAAGCATATGCGTTTATTCAATCTTAATAAGCGTATGCTACATGCAGCACCCGCAGCCGGTAAGGCCGGCTGGGGTGCCTGTATAAAGCATGCCTTACATAATGCTGCCATACTGGTATTCTTTTTTGGATATGGAGGTACAGCAGCCTATGCCAAAACCTTACAGAAAGGAGATGCCTATTATAAGCGCTGCTTTGCCGCCAATACAGCCATTGCCAAAGGTGATTACCGCACGGCCATTAATATTTTTTCGGGCTTGCAAAAGCAGGGCTACCAGCTTTTCTTTCTTGATTTGAACAACTGGTTTTATGCCGAGGTAATGCAGGACTCTGCCAATGGTGCGCGCTTAAAACCGCTGTTGCTGGCAATAGAAAAGCAAGGGGTTTGCGTACATAAGCGGGTCAAAAGCGTTAAGGTCTACCAGGTATTGAATCCTGTTATTACACAAATGCCTTGCATGGAGCCAGCGCATAATTCGCCCATCAAGCGGCAGATAGACAGTATGCTGGCGGGTGACCAGGGGGTGCGCAGCTACGCAGAAAAGAAATATGGTAACCCCTATAAACCCGCCGTTTACGATACCATGAGCCGGACTGATGGCCAGAATTACCAGCTTATAGGCCGCATATTGGCTACCAATGGAGTAGACGAAGCTATGCTGGGTTACGATCCTTTTAACAGCCTGATGAATATGCTGGATCATAACGCCCAGTGGGGACGGCAATACCTCAATGCGCAGGTAATAAAACTGGTGCAGCAGGGCCGGTTCGATGGGCGTGAGGTAGGCGCTTATCTTGACCGGCAATGCCTGGCCGATAGGCTTAGGGTTGACGATCCGCAGCCATTGGAGCCCTGTCACGAGTTTTTTGCAAGGTATGGTACCGGGGTGCTTACCCTGTTTAGTAAAATAGCCATCTTTTGTGAGGTTAACGAGCCGGGGCTATACAACTCCCTGATGGCCAACCGGGCTAAGTTGTATTTGCAGGACATATACCAGGAGGCCCGTATTATGGCTTACGCATTTTATTACCGCAATGATGGTTTTCTCTACACCGATGTAGGCAGGTTTCCTAACGATAAATACGGGCAGGATTATGCAGAGAATCTGCGTAAACAGGGCAAACGAAAGTTTATACAATACACTTCCAAAGATGATTTTGATTTTAACCGAAACTGGTGATGTATCTGCCGATAAGGTATGCCTGTGGCTGCGTGGCTACGGGCTGCCTTTTGTACGCATGAATACCAATAAGGCTTACGCTTTTGTGAGTAAGGTGCAGTTGGTAAGCGGGCAGTGGCATATAGAAGTGGCCTACGAAGGGCGCAATTGGATGCTTAACGATTTTTCGTTTATCTGGTTTCGCCGTGGCTATTTCAATTTCAAAGGCTACCATATTGCTAACCAGGCTTATCCCGGCGATGGGTTGCTGGATAGGCTTATTCAGAACCATTTGGATGAAGAGATTAAAACCCTGCGCGATTTTGTATATGGCTACATCGCAACCAATATTCCTTGTCTCAATAATCCTATGGTGTACAATATTAACAAGCTAATGGTACTCGAAGCTGCGCGTAAAGAAGGGTTAAGCATTCCTCCAACCTGCATACTCACCCGCAAAAGTGATATGCAGCAATCGCTGGGCAACCCGGGTTGGATTACCAAAAATATACAGGATGTATTGAGCCATCGCAATGGCAAATTTAAGGTGCACCAGAATGTAGAAACGCAGCGCGCATTTGAGGAATATGAATTGCCGGAACATTTCTTTTACTCCTTGTTCCAGAGCGGAATTGAGAAACGGGCCGATGTGCGGGTATTCTTTGTGGGCGATGCTTTCTTTGCAGTAAGCTCTTTTGCAGATGGAGGCGAAGCGCCTATCCGTGTAGCGCCATTTACATTGCCAGATGCGATTGCTCAAAAACTGCAACGTTTAATGACCACCCTTCAACTCAACAGCGGCTCCATTGATCTGCTGGTAGACCAGAATGACGATTACCATTTCCTGGAGGTAAACCCCGTGGGGCAATTTGATTTTGTGAGCGAATATGGCGGTTATCCCATAGAACAGACTATTGCCAACTATATTAAAACACACAGACATGAGCGTGTTGCTTTTTGCTAAAGAAGATTGGCACAAAGTGCCTTTCAATTACTTTAACCTGCGGGTTTGGCCCAATGGCAATGCCTGCGGCAAAGATTTACCCGCAGCATATTTAAACCTTACAGATGATTCTGCTTCTTTTTACCATTTGTCTTGCGGCACGGTACAAAACCCCTGTATGATGAAAGGTTCATTTTATAAAGCTATAGTACGTTATGCATTTGACCGATAAATGGTTTAACCCATATCCTAACCAAAAGCGGTGCAAAGGTGCTGTGCGCAGTACCATCATAGACCTGCAGCGCAACCGGTTTGTGTTAGTGCCCAATGCATTGGTAGCTGTGTTGGAAATGTGTGCCAGCCGGTCTGTGCAGGAAGTATATGCGGCTTATGGAGCCAACAATAAGGCTGTGCTGGACGAGTATTTTGCATTTTTAACTGTACATGGAATAGGACAATTTGGTAAGCAAAACGATCCGCTTTTTAACCATACGGAAGAAGAAAAGGAGTGGGCCTATCCTTTAGCGCTAAGTAATGCAGTGCTGGAATTATCACCTGCTAATGCGCCATTTCTTAAAAAGTTGCTTGTGCAACTAAATCACATAGAATGTTATGCGATACAATTACAGTTTGCAGATCGTTTCTCCCGGCAAGATGCTGCGTTGTTGGTGCAACAGGTGTACGAAAGCGGGGTGTTTCTTTCCATAGCATTATCAGGCGCGGCAAATGCATGGCAGATGTACTCAGTTGCCGATGTGCATTCGTTTCTTGATGCGCATCCTTACCTGAATGAAATAATGGTGCACCAGGCTGCAATAGACATACAAGGTGTACACGAAAACTCTAATTGTGCATATAAGCTTACCACGCATTCGCTCAGCCATTTGTCTTGTGGTGTGGTAGCACCTTTTTACTTCAATACCCGCCGCGAGCATTATGCAGAATCGCTGCACCACAATACCTGCCTCAACCGGAAAATAGCTGTAGATGCGGCGGGGTTCATCAAAAACTGCCCTTCAATGGCCGGAAATTTTGGCCACATCAACGATATTAGTTTAGCAGAAGTGCTGGCTATGCCCGCATTTAAAAAGCATTGGAACATAACCAAAGACCAGGTAAGCGTATGTCGTGATTGCGAGTTTCGCCGGGTATGCACCGATTGCCGGGCTTATGTAGAAACGCCAGGCGATCTACAGAGTAAACCCCTCAAGTGCGGATACGATCCGTATACCTGCACCTGGGAGGAATGGAGAACCCATCCGCTCAAGCAGCAGGCCATTTCGTTTTACGGGTTGCATTAGCCTCCGGGGATTTTTCTCTATCTTACCGCCCGATAAAACCGAATTTGTGTCAGACCTGGTAATATATACAGATGGAGCTTCGCGTGGTAACCCCGGCCCTGGTGGTTATGGCGCTATTTTAATGTGGAAAGGCGTAGCCAAAGAAATTTCTGCCGGATACCGTAAAACCACCAACAACCGCATGGAGCTGATGGCCGTAATCGCGGCTTTGGAACTCCTTAACCGTGATGGGGTGCAGGTTACGGTATACACCGATTCGCAATACATTGTAAATTCTGTAGAAAAAGGCTGGCTCTTTGGTTGGGTAAAAGTCAATTTTAAAGACAAGAAGAATCCCGATCTCTGGAAACGCTATCTAAAGCTGCATCAAAAACACCAGATCAAATTTCAATGGGTAAAAGGCCACGCTTCCAATAAATACAATAACCGCTGCGACGAACTTGCTACCTACGCGGCAGATCACCACGCTACGCTTATTGATGAGGCTTTTGAAAAGGGGCTGACGTAGAATGCAATGTGGAAATGAGGAAATGCAATGTGCTAATGGTGTAATGTGGAAATTGGCTAATGAAATGCAGTGTGCTAATGGTGTAATGTGGAAATGAGCTAATGAAGTAGTATGAGGTGCCTGAGCTTCGGTAACTGACCTTGTCGAAGGCAATCTATATTCAATTTTGTCATGCTGCCCGAGGCACAAGGAGCAGTATCCCTTAAGAGAGTGACTGTAAGAAGAGATCCTGCTTCGGCACTTCAACAGAGCCTGTCCCGCCCATGCGGGGCTCAGTGCCCTCCGCTCAACCACCAGACTTGTAATCCGCTAATCCGCAATTCGTAATTCGTCAATCCGCAATTCGTCAATTCACAATCCGTAAATCCACCAATCCCTTACCCCAGCAAGCTGTTCACAATACCAATGAGGAAGAAAGGTAGTGCCAGCACCGTTACCGGCAGCAGCATATTTAATACAGCCTTCCAGATGGTAAAGCCCTGCACATGCGCCACGCCCATTACCATTAAGACAATAGACCAAAGGCCAAGCAGGAGTTTGATGATAAAAAGCACCAGGATAAGAATGAGTTCCCACAGCTCAAAAGAAGGCCAGTCGCTGAGCAGGAATGCTCTGCCAAAAAAGAAGATCTGGGGCAGCACAATCACCAATGTACAAACCGAAGGCAGCAGCGACCATGCAATAACCGTTCTCAGTTTGCGGAAGGTCGCTTTGCCATGCAGCCACTCGCCCGTCCAGCGGATAAGGGCCGAGAACAGGAAGAAGGAGATCCAGCCAAAAATAACGCCCGTTACAATAGCGCCAAAGAGCACACTTACCAGTTTCTGGTTTTCGAGGGCTTCGGGATTGGAAATACTGTCGATAGACCGTACCACACCACCCAGGATGAAAAGCAGGTTAATATATCTGGAAGTGCTGTTTTTGAGCAGGTAACTGAAGGTCTCTTTCGGGCGTACCGCAAGATTCTTTAAAAGGCTGTCTATGGACATTGACATACCGGGCTGGGCTTCCATGCAAATAGTAAAATGTGGCGCAAAATAAACGATTTTTCGGATACGATGCGTTCCGTTCGGCTAATGAGGCAGCTTAATTTTCAATAAGATATGCCGGCACCCGGCTCCAAATGGTGGTTTTTGAAAAACGGCACTGGATTTGCAACGCAACTATTGCTCCCGCTTTGTTAACCTGAAACCGTACGTATGGAAGCAACCATAATGATTCCCAAAGCCTCTGGAGGTTGGTGGCAAAGGCTCAAAAGTTTGTGGCCTTTCGGTAAAAAGCACCATCACATCAAAGTGCCGGCGGCCATCCAGAAAGCTCCGGGCATTCGCCTGGGTGATAAACTCGTTAAATCCATCCTTTTTTCGACCGATGCGGCTGTTATTGCCTATTGCGATGCCGATGCTGTGCTGGCCGTATACCCATTTGCACCATCGGCCCAGGTTATGGAGGCTGTGGCGCATGTGGCCAACCGTCCGGTAATCTGTGGCGTAGGCGGAGGGCTTACCAAAGGCAAGCAATCGATAGAAATGGCGCAGTTTGCCGAAGCATCCGGCGCAGCAGGCGTGGTGGTAAACCAACCGGCCACACCTGAGCTTATTATGTCATTAAAAGCGGCAGTAGGCATTCCGGTGGTAAACTCCATTGCCTCTGCCGAAATTGATATTGAAGAGCGCATTAAGGCTGGGGTAGACGTGTTTAATGTATCGGCTGGTAAGGAAACAGCGGCTATTGTGGCTGCGATCAGAAAGTTTTCGGCCGATATACCCATTATCGCTACCGGTGGTAAAACCGACAGCGATATACAGGCGGTCATTAAAGCCGGCGCCAGCGCTATTACTTTTACCCCGCCTACACCGGCCCAATTGCTCAAAAACGTAATGGCCCGCTACAGGGAAGGGAAAAACAGCTTGTAACTGCTCTGCTTCTCGTCAGACCTGCCAGGTGCATAGCTCCTGTCAGGTCTTCTTCCTCAATTTTCACTCACGGTGATCCTGGTTGTACGCTATCGGCGAGATCTGCGTGGCTTCGACAAGCTCAGCCACCTCCGGTGTATTTTCCTTTAGATGTTGAAGATTTTGGTTTTCGTGCGGTACATCCGCGAGATCTGTGTGGTTGCCGGTGTGCGCCATCTGCGGGAAAACCACTCGCGCAGATCATAAAAAAGCCCCTGCACAAGAGTACAGGGGCCGAGTAACCAGTATAAACCGGTAATTATTTCTTCTTACCACCTTTGATCAAAGGCTCGGCCTCAGCGATCAGGGTTTCGTTGAATTTTACATATTCCATATTACCAGCAGCCTGTGCTTTCTCTTTAGAAGCAGTAGCAGAAGCTACAGCGCCTTTGTAGTCGCCTAGTTTGTTCTGAATTTTGGCTTTCAGGTTCCAGATCCAGAAAGCATTCGGGTTCATGTCAGCAGCTTTGGTAGCCCACTCAAGTGCTTTGGTCATGTCTTTACCATTCTCATAGTAGTAGGTAGCGCCAGCAAAGTAAGGACGGCTGTCTTTAACCAGCACTTCGTCGATCTGCTTCATCACTTTGTCGTCGAAATTAACGCTCACAGGGATGGTAACGCGGGTGTTTTCCCACATCAGGTCTACGTTTACATTGTTGCTGGTAATATCGTTCAGCCCAATGGTAAAGGTTTCCAGCTTATCGTTCATGCTTTTAGGCTGCACTTTTACACGCAGTTGGTCTTCCGACTCTTTGTACGCGCTGCCGCCATCGCCCTGGAGGGTCAGGTTCTTATTCAGGATAATAGTCCATTCTGCAGCTTCAGGAATGCTCAGCAGTACATAAGTACCGGCAGGCACTTTCTGGCCCTGGATGGTTACATCGTCGCTAAAAGTGATTTTGGTGGTGGAGTTAGCACCGGTACGCCAGCGCTTGCTAAAAGGTACCACATCGCCAAAGATCTTGCGGCCTTTAGCACTTGGGCGGGAGTATTCTACTTTAATTTCGCCCACGCCAAATTGCTGGGTTACGGTCTGCAACGGGCTCGGAGCAGGAATTTTAATACCCTGGGCGTAAGAATCCATGCACAACAACATGCCCAGTCCAAAACAGTAAATTAATTTTTTCATAAAGCCTTATCTGAATGATTAATGAATAAATGGTGATTAAAACGCTCACAATATTACCGAAAAAGCCGTTACAACATTCAATTGAGCAGCAAATGGTATATGAACAAATTGTGGCTATTTTTATTAGGAAATGAAATAACGGGTGTTGTAACTTAGAGCCGAAACTACCGCTATTATGCACGATATAGAACCCTATTTTAACTGGCGCCACCTGTACACAGCAGAAGAGGACGAGCGGTCGCCTTTTTTCGGAAAGGAGTACAGCGAGTTTGAGTACAGCAATACCATCTACAACTACTACATTCACCCGCAATGGGATTATTTTGGCTCCAATACCTTGTATATGAAGATATTGTATGCCGATTATGACGAGAACTTTGCCGTCATAGAGCTGATAGGCGAGTGGAACGACGCGGTAGAGAACGATATTATGATGCTCAAACGCGATGTGGTAGACCACCTGAAGCTGGAGGGCATCTCTAAATACATATTGGTAGCCGAGAATGTGATGAACTTTCACAGCAGTGACGACAGCTACTATGAAGAATGGTACGACGATATAGCCGATGAAGGCGGCTGGATAGTGGTGATGAACATGCCCGAAGCTACCCAGCACGACTTTTTAAAAGCCAAGCTGAACCGATACGTATTTATGATGGAACTGCCAAACTGGAGAACCTTCCAACCCCAGCATTTGTTTACCCTGGTAGACAATTGGGTCATCAAAAAGCTGGATATGTAAGCTGGTACTGGTTTTAAAGATTAATGTTCCCTGACAAAAATCATAGTTAAGAATAATTTTTCTTGACATTTTTGTATTCCGAAGAGTATATTTGTCCGAATTCTGACAAATTTTTTACAAACCCTATTGTTTTAGTACTATGAATTTGAAACAGTTTTTTTCTTCCTCTATTGGTAAGAAACTGATCATGGCCGTGACGGGATTATTCCTGATCACCTTCCTTATTATTCACCTGGCGCTGAATAGCTGCGCCCTGATTGATGACGGGGGAGTGCTGTTCAACAAAGGAGCCCATTTTATGGCTACCAATCCGCTGATCCGTATTATGGAAGTGGTATTGTTTGCGGGTCTGTTGTTTCACATTTTCGACGGTCTGAAACTGACTTTTGAAAACCAGAAAAAACGTCCGGTAAAATACGCTGTAGCACCGGGTAACGCTACCAGTAAATGGTACAGCCGCTCTATGGGCCTGCTGGGTACGCTGCTGCTGATTTTCCTGATCGTGCACATTGGCGATTTCTGGGTTAAAAGCCGCATTACCGGTCTGGACGAAATTACGGTAGGTCATGAGCAAATGCACGACCTGTATGTTAGAATGAAGATCACCTTCTCTAATCCTATCATGGTAGGGGTGTATACCCTGGCTATGGTATCGCTGGCTTACCACCTGATGCACGGTTTTCAGAGTGCTTTCCAGACACTGGGCTGGAATCACCCTAAATATACTCCAATGATCAAAGGCTTTGGCAAATGGTTCTCTATCATTATGGCTATTGGTTTTGCGATCATTCCAATCGTGATCTACCTGCGTCACAACTAATTGTTGTAGGCTCCAGTGACCTTGCTTTCATATTAATCTGATAAAATTTCAAATCGAAATATAATGGCTTTAAATTCAAGAATTCCTGCCGGTCAGCTCGATCAGAAGTGGAGTACATACAAGAGTACCTGTAAGCTGGTAAACCCTGCGAACAAGCGTAGCCTTGAAATTATTGTGGTAGGTACCGGTCTAGCCGGCGCATCTGCTGCTGCTTCACTGGCAGAATTGGGATATAAAGTAAAGACTTTCTGCTTCCAGGATAGCGCCCGCCGTGCACACTCCATTGCGGCACAGGGTGGTATCAACGCAGCTAAAAACTACCAAAACGATGGTGACTCTGTGTACCGTCTGTTTTACGATACTATTAAAGGTGGCGACTACCGTGCCCGTGAGGCCAACGTACACCGCCTGGCCGAGGTAAGTACCAGCATCATTGACCAGTGCGTAGCGCAGGGTGTTCCTTTTGCGCGTGAGTACGGCGGTCTGTTGAGCAACCGTTCATTCGGTGGTACCCAGGTACAGCGTACGTTCTACGCCGCAGGTCAAACCGGCCAGCAGTTGCTGATTGGCGCTTACCAGTCGCTGAGCCGCCAGATTGCGGTAGGTAACGTAACCAACTATACCCGCCACGAGATGCTGGACCTGGTTATGATCGACGGTAAATGCCGTGGTATCATTGCCCGCGACCTTATTACCGGTAAACTGGAGCGCCATTTTGGTCACGCAGTATTGCTGTGCACCGGTGGTTATGGCAACGTTTTCTATCTGAGCACCAATGCAATGGGTAGTAACGTAACCGCAGCCTGGAAAGCACACAGACAAGGTGCATTGTTTGGTAACCCTTGCTTTACGCAGATTCACCCGACTTGTATCCCTGTATCCGGCGATCACCAGTCTAAACTGACCCTGATGTCTGAGTCGCTGCGTAACGACGGCCGCATCTGGGTGCCTAAAAAACAAGCCGATACCCGTAACCCCAACGATATTCCTGAAGAAGAACGCGATTACTACCTGGAGCGCCGTTACCCTGCATTTGGTAACCTGGTACCCCGCGACGTAGCCAGCCGTGCCGCCAAAGAGCGTTGCGATGCCGGTTATGGTGTAGGTTCTTCCAAACAGGCGGTTTACCTCGATTACGCTGCTGCAATTGAGCGTTATGGCAAGGTAGATTGTAACAAACAAGGTATTCACAATCCTTCCAAAGAGCAGATCATCGAACATGGCCGTGCCGTAGTAAAAGAAAAGTACGGTAACCTGTTTGAGATGTACGAAAAAATTACCGGCGAAAACCCATACGTAGTACCCATGCGTATTTACCCAGCGGTACACTATACCATGGGTGGCCTGTGGGTAGATTATGAGCTGATGACTTCTATCCCTGGTTGCTATGCACTGGGCGAAGCCAACTTCTCCGATCACGGTGCCAACCGCCTGGGTGCATCTGCGCTCATGCAGGGCCTAGCAGATGGTTACTTTGTAATTCCTTACACCATTGGTAACTACCTGGCAGATGAAATTCGCACCAAAGCCATTTCTCTGGATCACCCTGCTTTTGAAGCAGCTGAAAATAAAGTACGCGAAACCCTGAACACCCTGCTGAACATTAAAGGACAGCACTCTGTGGACTTCTTCCACAAGAAACTGGGTAAAATCATGTGGGACAAATGCGGTATGGCCCGTAACAAACAAGGCCTTACCGAAGCCATCTCCGAAATCCGCGCCCTGCGTGCTGAGTTCTGGAAAGATGTGCGTGTACCCGGCGAACTGAACGAGTTTAACCCTGAGCTGGAAAAAGCAGGCCGCGTGGCCGATTTCCTGGAACTGGGCGAGCTGATGTGTATCGATGCGCTGAACCGTGAGGAAAGCTGCGGCGGTCACTTCCGTGAAGAGCACCAGACCGAAGAGGGCGAAGCAGAGCGTCACGATGACAAGTTCATGTATGTAGCCAACTGGGAATACCAGGCTGGTGAGAAATGGGAAATGCAGCGCGAAGACCTGAACTACGAAGTAATTCACCCATCGCAACGTAACTATAAATAATAATCCGGGATGAAGGTAAGCGGGTTTACGATTGTACGTAATGCAGTAAAATACGATTACCCAGCAGTCGAATCCATTCTTTCCATTCTTCCGGTTGTAGATGAAATGATCGTATCTGTGGGCGATTCGGAAGATGACACCCTGGCGCTCATTGAATCGATAGGTGATCCTAAAATAAAGATCATCCGCAGTACCTGGGACGATTCCTTACGCGAAGGCGGTAAGGTGCTGGCAGTAGAGACCGATAAGGCCAAAGCTGCTGCAGACCCGGAAAGCGACTGGCTCTTTTACATACAGGCAGATGAGGTGGTACACGAAAAGTACCATTCCGTTATCCGCAGCACCATGGAACAATACCGCACCGACCAAAGGGTAGACGGATTGCTGTTCCGGTACGCACACTTTTACGGCAGTTTCAGGTTCCTGGGCGATAGCCGTAAGTGGTACCGCAACGAGATCCGCATTATCCGCAACCGGCCCGATATTCATTCTTACAAAGACGCGCAGGGTTTCCGTAAAACCGGTAACCAGAAACTGTGGGTAAAACCGGTGGCCGCAGAGATCTATCACTACGGCTGGGTGCGCAATCCTTTGTTTATGCAGCTCAAAAACCGCGATTTCGGGCGTTTATGGCGCTCCGATGAGGAACATGAGCAGTGGGTGGGCGACCAGAAACTGGCCAAACCCGAATTTGATTATTCACAGATCGATTCGGTAACGCAGTTTGAGGGCACGCATCCTGCAGTAATGCAAAAAAGGATAGCCGCAGAAAATTGGGATTTCTCATTGGATATAGGGCAGAAGAACTTTAAGAGTTTTAAGCACCGCCTGTTGTACTGGGTTCAGAAATATACCGGATGGCAACCGTTTGAGTACCGGAACTATATTAAACTATAACGACGTATCATTGACAGATAACATAAAGCAGAAATTATGGAACATAAAAATATCAGCCTGAACTTAAAGGTTTGGCGTCAGAAAAACACTTCGGATTCAGGTCATTTTGAAACGTACAAAGTGGATGGTATCTCTACTGAGATGTCGTTCCTGGAAATGTTTGACGTGTTGAACGAGCGTCTGATCAATGAAGGTAAAGAGCCGATTGCTTTTGACCACGATTGCCGCGAAGGTATCTGTGGTATGTGTTCCATGCACATCAACGGACGCGCACACGGCCCTTGGCAAGGTACCACTACCTGCCAGCTGCATATGCGTGCATTCCAGGATGGTGAAACGGTAGTAGTAGAGCCCTGGAGAGCAGGTTCTTTCCCTGTAATCAGAGATCTTACGGTAGACCGTACTGCTTTTGACCGTATCGTGGAAGCGGGTGGTTATGTATCTATAAACACCGGTAACGCCCAGGATGCCAACTGCTTGCCTGTTCCTAAAGATGATGCAGATAAATCCTTTGCTGCTGCGGCCTGTATCGGTTGCGGAGCTTGTGTGGCTTCCTGCAAAAACTCTTCTGCTATGCTGTTCGTGTCTGCCAAAGTTTCCCACCTGGCGCTGCTGCCACAAGGTCACCCAGAGCGTCAGACCCGTGTACTGGATATGATGGCGCAGATGGACAAAGAAGGTTTTGGTAGCTGTACCAACACCGGAGCCTGCGAAGCAGAATGTCCTAAAGGCATTTCCCTGGAAAACATTGCCCGCCTGAACCGTGAGTTCATCGTAGCCGGTTTTGCCAGCGAACCTAAATAAGTTTGATTTTCGTTTTCAGCGTATATACATCCCCTGGCCTTCGGGTTCAGGGGATTTTTTGTGAGCTGCCAGAATCAATCTGGTCAGGTTTATTAAATGCTTGTCCTCCTGCCCCAGCGACGCAGGAGCAGGAAGCAGGATCTCGGCATGTGTACTCTACTGAGGAGATGCTGCTCCCTAAGTTCATTGTTGCACTGCGGTTTATTCTTGCATACCGGGGCAGCATGACAAACGAGAACGAATTGTCATCCTGCCCCAGCGACGCAGGAGCAGGAAGCAGGATCTCAGCATGTGTATTCTGCTGAAGAGATGCTGCTCCCTAAGTTCATTAGTGCACTGCGGTTTGCACTTGCATACCGAGGCAGCATGACAAACGAGAACGAATTGTCATGCTGCCGAGTGAGGTACGAGCGAGAGCAGTACCTCTTATGTGTATTCTGCTGAAGAGATGCTGCTCCCTAAGTTCATTGATGTACTGCGGTTTGCACTTGCATATCGGGGCAGCATGACACACCAAATAATGGTATTGTCATGCTGCCGAGTGAGGCACGAGCGAGAGCAGTACCTCTTATGTGTACTCTGCTGAGGAGATGCTGCTCCCTAAGTTTATTGTTGCACTGCGGGGTATTCTTGCATACCGAGGCAGCATGATAAAACAGACCGAACTGTCATGCTGCAGAGTGAGGCACGAGCGAGAGCAGTACCTCTTATGTGTACTCTGCTGAAGAGATGCTGCTCCCTAAGTTT
>JAVBJN010000016.1:0-117712 GCA_031546985.1 Chitinophagaceae bacterium | reverse complement strand
GCGGAAAGGTGGCGCTACTTTATTTTTTACCACTTTAATTTTGGTACGGTTACCTATCGCTTCATCACCATCTTTGATCTGCGCTGTACGACGGATATCCAGACGTACCGATGCGTAGAACTTAAGTGCGTTACCACCAGTGGTAGTTTCGGGGTTACCGAACATTACACCGATTTTTTCGCGCAGCTGGTTAATAAAGATGCAAATGGTATTGGTTTTGTTGATGGTGGCGGTAAGCTTACGCAGCGCCTGACTCATCAAACGGGCTTGCAGACCCATTTTGCTATCGCCCATTTCGCCTTCCAGCTCACCTTTTGGTACCAGAGCGGCTACGGAGTCAATTACCACTACATCTACCGCGCCGGAAAGGATCAGGCGGTCGGCGATTTCCAGTGCTTGCTCACCGTGGTCGGGTTGCGAAATAAGCAGGCTGTCTACATCCACACCCAGTTTACGGGCATAGCTGGCGTCAAAAGCGTGCTCAGCATCTATAATGGCGCAGATGCCACCCTTTTTCTGGGCCTCTGCGATGGTATGAATTGCAACTGTTGTTTTACCCGAAGCTTCAGGGCCATAGATCTCTACAATACGTCCGCGGGGAAAGCCGCCCACACCCAAGGCTACATCCAGTCCAAGCGAACCGGTAGAGATTACTTCCAGGTCTGTGTCCTGCTTTTCACCCAACATCATCACCGAACCTTTACCAAAATCCTTGTCGATCTTATCGATGGTTAACTTGAGCGCTTTGAGTTTTTCTGCGTTTGACATATCTAAGGTTTTATACAAATTTAAAGAGTATCTGCCGTTTCGCTTTCGCTAAACTATTTAGCAAATATATTTCTTGCTAATTACAATGGCAAAATTATTTATCCGGTGCGTAATCTATTTACGCAGTAAATCTTTTTTAAAACTTTTTTCTAGTGCGCTTCCAGCCAGTTTTTACCGGTGCCTACCTCGGCCAGTACCGGAACTTCGTGTGGCAGTACCATAGCACTCTGCATACATTCGATAATAAGCGGCTGCAAAATATCCAGCTCGCTGTTGTGCGCATCAAAAATCAATTCATCGTGCACCTGCAAAATCATGCGGCTGCGCAGGTTCTCGGCTTTCATACGCTCCTGGATGCGGATCATGGCCATTTTAATCATATCGGCCGCTGTACCCTGGATGGGTGTATTAATGGCATTGCGCTCGGCATAGCCCCTCACCACCGCATTGGCTGAGGTAATATCTTTTAACCAGCGCTTGCGGCCCATAATGGTTTGCACAAAACCGTGCTCGCGCGCGTAGTTCACCGTTTCGTCCATATATTTTTTAATGGAAGTGTACTGCGCAAAATAGTTGTCGATAAGTTGCTTGGCCTCGGCACGGGGAATGCCCAGGTTCTCTGCCAGGCCAAAAGCACCCTGACCGTATATGATACCAAAGTTTACACTCTTGGCTTTGTACCGCATCTCTTTGGTTACATCGCTTTCTTCAATGCCATATACTTTGGCGGCAGTAGCCGTGTGAATGTCTTTGCCGGAACGGAAAGCATCTACCATGTTGGCATCGCCGCTGATGGCCGCCACAATGCGCAGTTCTATCTGGCTGTAATCGGCAGAGATCAGGGTGTGCTCTGCATCGCGGGGCACAAAGGCCTTACGGATCTCCTTACCCCTGTCGGTACGTACCGGAATGTTTTGCAGGTTGGGATTGTTGCTGCTCAAACGGCCTGTAACCGCCACTGCCTGGGCATAAGAAGTATGCACCCGGCCGGTTTTGGGGTTTATCATGGTAGGCAGCGCATCTACATAAGTCGATTTTAGTTTGGTGAGCTCGCGGAACGCCAGTATATCGTCTACAATCTGGTGTTTGCTGGCCAGTTTCAGCAACACTTCTTCGCCGGTAGCGTACTGCCCGGTTTTGGTTTTTTTGGCTTTAGGATCGAGTTGCAGTTTTTCGAACAGCACTTCTCCCAGTTGCTTGGGCGAAGCTAGGTTAAACCGCACGCCTGCCATTTCATATACCCGCTCTTCGCTCAGTTTGGCTTCGCGGTCGAGCTCTTTGGAGTAGTCGTTCAAAAATCCCTGGTCGATGCGTACGCCCTCAAACTCCATATCGGTCAGCACTTTTACCAATGGGTTCTCTACCTCGTCAAATACTTTTTCGAGTTCAAACTCTTTGAGCAGCGGTGCAAAATGGTGCTTGAGCTGCAAGGTAATATCGGCATCTTCTGAGGCGTATTCTTTAATTTTTTCCAGTTCCACATCGCGCATGCTGCCCTGGCTCTTTCCTTTTTTGCCAATCAGCTCTTCAATGGCTACCGGCTCGTAATTGAGGTATTTGGCGCTCAGCATATCCATACTGCGCTTGCCTTCGGGCTCTATAAGGTAGTGGGCCAGCATGGTATCAAACGTGTTGCCTGCCAGGGTGTAACCATACCATTTGAGCATGAGCAGATCGTACTTCAGGTTTTGCCCTACCCAGTTTTTAGTCGTATCGGCAAAGAGTGGCGCAAATTTTTGCAGCAAAGCCAGTGTGGCTTCGCGATCAGAGGAGCAAGGCACGTAATAGCCTTCTCCGGGTTTCCAGCTAAAGCTTAAGCCTACCAGCTCGGCGATATTGGCATCGGTGCCGGTGGTTTCGGTATCAAAGCAGATTTCGGTTTGCTGTTGCAAGTCGGCAATAAGCTGTGCGATAGCCGCATCGTCATTTACCAGTTTATAATCGTGCGGTGTATTGTGTATGTTCTTTTCGCCAGAAGCGATTTCACCTTCGGCTAGTTCGGTTACACCGGTTCTTCCGGCAGCGGTGGCAGGTTTGGGTTTTTCTGCTTTGGGTTGCACTACATTGCCAAACAGATCGGTTTGCACGGCCTCAGTGTTGTGGATATTGAACCCATCGCCGAGGATGCGCTTGCCCATTGATTTAAACTCCAGCTCTGCAAACACCTGCTCCAATGCCGGGCGGTCCCAATCCGACATGCAAAAATCTTCTTCATGAAACTGTACCGGAACGGTGGTAATGATACGTGCGAGCTTTTTACTCATAATAGCCGACTCACGGCCATTGCGTATTTTCTCGCCCAATGCGCCCTTAATACTTTCGGCATTTTCCAGCACCCCTTCCAGCGTGTGGTACTCGGCCAGCAGTTTGGCAGCCGTTTTTTCGCCCACACCAGGAATACCCGGAATATTATCTACCGCATCGCCCATGAGGCCCAGAATGTCTACTACCTGGTCTACACTCTTAATGCTCCATTTCTCGCACACTTCTTTGGGGCCCATAATTTTGGCGGGGTTGCCAAAAGCGGGCGGCACCCATATAAATATATTATCGCGCACCAATTGGCCGTAGTCTTTATCGGGGGTAACCATATATACCTCGTAACCCGCATCGGCAGCTTCCCAGGCCAGGGTACCAATCACATCATCGGCCTCAAAACCATCCAGCTCTACCACCGGAATGTTGAACCCACGAATGATGCGTTTAATATCGGGCAGGGCTGCCAGCAGATCTTCCGGCGCCTCCTGGCGATTGGCCTTATACTCGGCAAAATCGGTATGCCTTTCGGTAGGCGCATGGGTATCGAAAGCCACAGCAAGGTGCGTGGGTTTTTCCTTGTTAATAAGGTCTATCAGTGTATTGGTAAACCCAAACTGGGCATTGGTATTTTTTCCGGTGCTGGTAATGCGGGGATTACGTATCAGCGCATAATAAGCTCTATAAATCAATGCCATGGCATCGAGCAAAAACAACTTCTTCATGCGGGCTAAGTTACAATTTAGGCGGCACTGCACCCAGTTCCCGATTCTGATTCCCGGCATTTTGCTGATAATCAAATCACACGGAAAAAAATTTACCCGTTGTGTTTATGCAATTTAAACGGCCAGTGCATCTTATTGAAAACAACAACACTATGCCGTCGTACATTCAAATAGCCGAACCCTGCCATGAGAACTGGAATGCCATGACACCCGACGATAAAGGCCGCCATTGTGCCCTGTGCTGCAAAACCGTAGTAGATTTCGCCAGCTGGGAGCCGGAAGACATTATGTTGTACCTGCAGGAAAACACCAATACCTGCGGCCGCATTCCGGCAGCCTATGTCAATGTACCGTTAACCACCCCGGATGATTTTGTAACCACCATACACCAGATCCCTTTTTCCCGGTTTACCAAAACCGCAGCTATTTTCCTGTTTGCATTCGGGTTACTCTCGGCCTCCTGCGACTCACCTGCTGCCCAAACCAAACAAAAACCTCCGGTGCCAACGGTGCAGGTTCCTGCCCCTCCCGATAATCCTGACATAATGGGTGGTATAAGGGTTTATGTGCCGGATAGCGTAGCGCCACCTGCTGCGCACAAACCTCCTAAAACAGAGCATATGATTTTGGGTGGTGTTGCGATTGCTCCACCGCCTCCGGAGCCGCCTATGCTGATGGGAGAACCTGCGGTGGTACCGCAAACCGATGTGGATAGCGTTAAAGCCATTCCTATACCGTCCCAGACAACTTTTCCGCCGGTACCTGTAGACAACCCCCACGATATTATTATGGGCAAATCAGCAGTTCATCGTATCGAAATGCCAAAAGATACTACCCCAAAACGGCAGGAGGGCCGGAAAAAGTAGCAATGGACAAAACATTGTACTTTCGCGCATTGATTCATGGCTGTGCTGTGAATGATAACTGACGAAAACATACATCATGTCCAATAAAATTTATTACCTCTCTACCTGCGATACCTGCAAGCGTATCATGAAAGAAATTAACGCCAAAGGCAATGGTTTTGAACTGCAGGATATAAAGACCGAACCCATTACCGCCGAGCAACTGGATGCATTAAAAGCACAAACAGGCTCCTACAGAGCGCTTTTTAGCAAAAAATCGCAGCAGTATAAAGCTTTGGGCCTGGCAGACCAAACGCTTACAGAAGATGATTTCCGGAAGTACATCCTGGAGCATTATACCTTTCTGAAACGCCCGGTTGTGCAGTACAATGGCAAGCTGTATATCGGAAGTGAGAAAAATGTGGTAGAAGATCTGATCATTGATATGATGTAATGATCATATGCTAAACATAAAAACCCCTCCGTGGCTGATTGCTGCGGAGGGGTTTTATTTTGATTTACGGGACCTGTCAGGTCCCGGGGAGTTTACGCTCTGACGTATCATGACCAGACAGGAACTATGCATTCCACATAATGTCGAGACAGTCACCACCTGCACACCTTTCATCTTTCTGTTACTTTTTTTGCAGAAAAAAAGTAACGCAAAAAAAACTGACCGAAAACGGCTACACCGCGTTTTCGGTGAGGAACCGCCGATTGGGCAACAGTACTACTGTGGCATTGGGCTTCCCCAACAGTTTCAATAGTCCATTAATGCTCCAGTTATCAAACTTCTTATTTATTAAAATACTTCGCCTTCTTTACATACAGTTGCAAATAGCCGCAGCTACCATACACATCTTTATAGAAATCGGTTTTCTGGTATTCCTGCAATTGCTTAAAGTATGGATTGGTAAGGCTGTAGATTATATAAGAATCCAATGCATCGGTCAGGGACTTGGGCAAGCTCAGGTTTACCTCCTTAGCCCGTTTCTGCCAGCATTTGGCGGCCATAAACAGACAGGTAGCCTTAAAGTTTTTATCGGTGCTGTTGTTAAAGGCTTCCATGTAATAATGCTCTGCTTTGCCGCAGCGATAGTACATTTCCTCTGTTGCGTTTAACCGGGTTGTATCTTCGTAATAAGCATGATCTTCATACGTGCTGCGATCGTAAAACAACATATCCCAGCTTTTGCCATAGTAACTGATATTGTACAATCCATTGGCGTAATCAAAAGCCAGTTTCGCGTATCCTTTATCTTTCTGCACTAACCTCTTTTCCAGATCGGCCATCTTTTTGGCATAGGCTTCTTTGGTAATCATGTTAATGGAATCGATGTCTTCGTACTCCATCTGGTCACGGGTGCGGGTCACAAACGGATTTACAAAAGGCCGGTCGCGCCACTTGCCCGAAGCGGTTAGCGCCTTCTCTGCGGCAGAAAAATCCTGCATCCGCAGGTACTTGGTGCCTTCCAGCTCGCTCAGCATCTGGTTGTCGAACACATTATCTTTCATCAACCATTTTTCGAAATCGTTTTTGCCAGACTTACCTGCAAAAGCCTTCATTTGTTGAACACCCTGCACACTCATCATTTTATTGAGCACCATACCAGACATATCCCAATAATATCCGCTCAGGTCAGAAATGGTTTTGCCCGATGTAGGCGCATCGCCCCAAGGATTGCTGTGAATGGACGATTCTGCCTTATTGTAACACAGCACCGCTTTAACGGTATCGCCCTGCTGCAGGTAACGGGTAGCTACCATTGTATTTAACGCGCTCCGGAAGCTCCTTTCGGTTTCGCCCGACTGCGCAGCTTTTGACTCCATCCACGTAAAAAATTTGTAGAGCTTCTGCTCCATTGCGGCATCAATCGTTTTGGCACCTCTAACGGTAGAGAGCAATTGTATAATGGTAATCTGCTCCTGTATAGATGCGGAGGGATGCTGTTTTTCTGCTTTGGCCAGCAGTTTATCGGCCTGTTTTACCTTATCCTGCATTACATTGAGGTAAGCAGCGCCGGTATACCAATAAGCCGGACCGGATACTTTTTTGTCCTTCGCAATGTTTTCGGCCAGTGCGGTTAGTTTTTGAACATGGGTTTGTTCTTTCACAATTTCGGCACGGCGGCTGTCATCCGGCGCATTCAGGAAATAGAAATAGTTCCATCCGCCGGAGAATCCTCGTTCCTGCATTAATTTATTACTGTAATACCCTTCTTCCAGTTTATTGATTTCGCGGGTAAGCAGCAAAGGCAATGCTTTAGAAGCAGGATCGGCTTTCCAGGCCTGCTCCAGGCATTCGGAATTGTATTCGGGCTGGTTCAACCCATCCAGCGTCCATACCACAGAGCGCAGGTGGTTATTGGGACAGGTTTTGAGCAACTGGTCATGGTCGTCTATCTTAATCCACGAATAGTTGAGGTGCGCCATCTGCCGCAGCTCTTCGCTCTGGTCAAACACTTCTGCAAAACCTACCGCAGCGGTATAAGGAGACCCTGTTTTACGCTCGGCACCCGAAACCAGCGCCAGGCAACGGTCTTGCATAATACTAGGGGTAGCTTTTAACGGCTTTACCAAAGAGTCGTACAGCTGAATGGTTTTATCGTACTGCCCGCTATAGTGCGCCAGGCGAACCACCTGGTAGGCATAGCGCAGTTTTACCCAATCGCTTTTGGCTACAGCCAGCAACTGCTGTCCGCCTTTCATAAGCTTGTTCATGGCAGGTACATCGCGGCGAATGCTTTGCACATCCCACGGATCGTAATCGCCGGCCAGCACATGCGGCTCGCATTTCTTGGCATACATCAGATAGCCCAGCAGTTCGAGGTTTTTCTCCTGCATAAACCACTGCGTCATACTGTTGCGCTTAACAGAATCGGGCAAGGTAAGGGTTTGCTGCTTCTCTAAATGGTAATAGAGATTAGACAATTGCGTAAGCGGATAACCGTATACAAACTGGTACATATCCTTATCGCGCACTCCGGCACCCAATTGGGTTTTCCACTCGGCGATATTCGCATCGGTCGTATCGGCCGCCGCACCATAGTAGTAATCGTAATCGGTATAATACCGGAAATACGAAGTATAATAGAACGGACGGTAAGAATCGTCGTTGGTCAGGTTATTATGAAAAAAAGAGACATACGAATCCTCAGGATCATAGTCGCCGCCGCATGCTTCTACCACTTTTTGGGTGATGATGCCCGCAGCGCAAAGGCTAATGGTAAGTGCTAAATATTTTTTCCAGGTCATGGGTTGAATATTTGGACAGCAAAGCGCTATCCAGGTGAAACAAAATTACGTTGGTACTATCGTTTTTGATTTTGCTGGCGGTTAGCTCGGCAGCCTGTTGCACCACCTCTGCCGTTACCGGCTCTATGCGCACTACCTGCCCTGCAGAGATGTTGTAGCCATGCAGCATGGTGGTGCGTAAAGCTTTGTACAAACCTTTTTCCAGCAACGAAAAATCGGTATGCTGTGCCAGCTCCTGCTGGGTAACGCCATTGAGCAATCCTTTAAACTGGCGATTATCGAACAGCACTGCCCATTCGAACAAAGGCAATGCCACATCGAGGTGCAGCGGGTATTTTTTAAACGGATCAAGATAAGTGTGCAGGGTATGCATATCCAAAATGGAATTGTGCGCGCCCCATTTCATGAGATCGCCCATATTGTAGCACATAAGCAATCCTTTATCTACCGGCGGCACACCGCTGCTGGCCAGGCTGTTTAGCTGGTGCAGCCGGATGGTGCAGGATATTTTTTTACCGTGGAAAGCTGGTTGTCTTTTCAGTTTTTCGAGCAAGGCAAAATAAGCGGTTCGGGTGTTTTTAGTCCAATCTGCATCTACCTGTATTTCGTGGTATTGCAAGCCATCGGTACGGTTCAGCCCCAGCAACAGGCGGTTTATGTTAAACGCCAGCGAGTCAGTATTGCTTTCGGTTAAGCGCCTGAGCACATCGGTGGTAATGTAAAACACCGGCACCAGGTCGTATTGCAGGTAAGTTGTATCCTGAAACCGGATGACCGATTCGGGATAAGGCTGGTTGGTAAGTGTATTCCAGGCCACATCAAACAAACGCACGTAAATTTTACCGGCTTGCACATCGGCTAGTATTTTTTGTTCGGCCGGGCCCAGTTGCCAGCTGGTTTTCCAGTAGTAAAAAGCGGGTGTAACCACCGCAGGTTTACGGGTTTGGCAGCCCATGAGTATGGACGTTGCGATAACCATTCCTGCACACAGCTTTTTCATGCGGTGCAAGTTACTGTAAGCTGGTGGAACAATAAAAAGATACCCGATTTAACTAACAGGTTTGGCCTGTGCGGGTTTGGTAACCAGGTACACCCCCGCAAAAATGAGCACGGCAGATACTACCTTTTGCCAGGTAAGCGTTTCGCCATAAAAAATAACAGCGATAATGGCTGCAAACAATGGTTGCAGATAGATATAAGCCCCGGCGGTAGAAGCGCTCAGTTTTCTTAACGCGTAAGTGTTCCACAAATACGTGCAGAAGGTGCAGCACACTACAATAAAGGCCACAGCCAGGTAATCGCTCCAAACGAATTGGCTCCATTCAATAGCGGCAAAATCGTTCCAGCCAAAAGGCAGTACAAATAAGGCCCCGAACAGGAATACCCAGCGAATAACGATAACAGGCCTGTATTTGGCCATGAGAGGTTTAATGAGCACCAGGTAGATGGCATAGGATGCAGCGTTTAGAAACACCATAAAATCGCCCAGGGCCACATTGGAGCCACCCTTGCCTGCGGCCTTTTGCGCAATCAGGAAAACGGCACCGCTTACGCCTAATACCAAACCCAGGAGTTTTAGGGAGGTTACCCTCTCTTTAAGCAGGAAAGAAGCGATAAACGTAATAAGGATAGGCGTGCTCAGCATTATGAGCGAGGCATGAATGGGCTGTGTAAGGTTAAGCCCTTTAAAAAAGAACAACTGGTTAATGGCTACACCAAACAAACCGCCCAGCACCAGTTTGCGCCAGTCCTTTTTTTCGAATTTGGTGCGAAAGGCATTGCCTCCGGCAAAAGACAACCAGAACAACAGGCAGGTGCTCACCACACGAATGAGGATAAACCCTTCGGGCGCTATCAATCGTGGCATCACCAATTTAGCTACGGTAAACCCGGCGCCATAAAACAGGTTGGCGCCCAGCAATGCCAGGTGGGCCTTTAATACATCTTTCTGATCGTTCACAAACGGACTATTGAGGCCGCGAAGTTAAACGATACGCCACAAATCGTCCAGCGCCTCTTCTAACAATTGTTGCGGTGGTGGTGTAAAACCCGGTTTATAAAAAGACTGGGCTGCGGCAATATCGCGGGAGAGATTGAGGTCTTGCTGTGCAACGGAGTAAAACAACTGGTGCTTGCGTAAATGCGCGGCCAGGTATTCCTGTTCGGTTTGTCCGGGCGTAGGCACCAGTATGCAGGGCATTCCACTGGCATACATATCCATCACCGTACTGTAGCCGCAGCGGCTGAGTACCAACCGGCTTTGCTGCATAAAACTTTGCAAAGCAGCCCCGTCCAGGCTGGAGAAGTATTGAATATGACCGGGCAGGTTTTGCTGAAAAAATTTGGAAGTACCGCCTACTACCACTGCCTTGTAATTGGAATGCAGTAATTGCTCCAGCAATTTGGTTTCCCAAATGCTGCGTTGCGGCTCCGGGCCAGAAAGGATACACAGCAGATCGTATTGTTTTTCACCGCCGGTCTGTACTCTTTCAAAACGGCTCTGCGGACCAATGTAGCGGGTATTATCCGGCAAATGGGAAGGATGCCCCAACATGCCACTTAAACCAGGTGGCGTATCCAGATCGGGTACCCAACACCGGTCAAATTTGGATACAAAACGGTAATTCATCTGTCGCAGCACCGTTTCTGACAAGCGCCCAAAGGGAGATGCGATGGTAAGCTGGTGGGTAATAAACACCGAAGGCACAGCCACATGCCGGAAACCATAACGGTTATCGCTGATGATGATATCGGGTTTCAGCAAGCCCATACGCTCATCCAGCCATTGCTGCTCCCGTTTTATGGCCTTGAGTATTTTAGGCACTTGCAGGGTTATTTTAAGGCTGGTACCTGCGGCTGTTTTGCCATAGGTAATGCCATAACCCGGCAGCGATACAAAAGCACAGCCTGGCAATTCCCGCTCCAGCAGGGCCAGATGCAGCCCTTCTGCGGCTATGGTAACCCTGGCATTCCGGCACAGCAATTGCTTTACTATGGGTACACACCGGGCCGCATGACCCAGCCCCCAATCGAGTGGCGCAATTAATATGTGTTTTTTTGCAAAGGACATGCGATAGTTTGAATGCCGGAATTACTTATTTTTACCTTGGTAAAGATAATAAGCAGAAGGGTGCAACAGCGCATGGTTTTTATAAACCTTTGATTTCTAAGTACCCGGAGGCACAAAACAAACAGAGCAGCATGAAAGCAACGAAATGGTTTTTGATTGCGTTATTAATGATCGGAGTAGCGGCGGGTACAACAGCCTGCAAAACGCAGCAAAAAGGAAGTTTAGGTTGCGGATGCCCGGATAAAAAAAGAGCACCTTTTTAACTCTTAAAAACGATGGCCATGGAAAGGAACTTATTGATTTTGTCGCCGAACATTCATTCCATGGAAGATTACGAAGCTGAAGCAAGAAAGCTCGATAACTTTCTATTGGAGTACGACCATCCCGAAGTACAGGCAGAGTACTGCGAAGTATTGAACCTGAACAAACACACGCGGGTTAAAAACCGCTGGATGATCATTGAAGCCTTACGGTCTTCTTCTGACAGGCCTTTTGTATTTATTGTGCATAAAAACTAAACGGCCGCTGCCGAAACATACACTCTTTAAACGGGTCAACCGGACGTCATAGTCCGGTTGACCCTATTTTCTTTACAAAGCAGGCTAATCTTCGGCCAGCTGAGACGGTAATATTTCTTCTACCGCTGCCTGCCCCTGCTGCAATCCTCTTAACTTCTCGGCCTGGTACACCAGGTTTCCTTTTCCTTCGCTTAACTGGCGGTGGGCGCTGTTCCAGGTTTGGTGCGCCTTTTCGATCTGCTCGCCTACCTTTTGCATATTGTCCATAAAGCCCAGCAACTTTTGATGCAGTTTACCGGCCCGGTCGGCTATCTGCATAGCATTGCGGGTTATCGCATCGCGCTGCCAGAGGTCGTTTACCAGCTTAAGCGCGGCTATCAGGTTGGTAGGACTAATCAGCAAAATCTTCTTTTTGTAAGCATATTGCCACAAACTGGCATCGTGCTGCAATACGGCTATATAAGCGGCCTCTACAGGCACAAACAACATCACAAAATCGAGCGCATCGGTCACATCCTGGTATTTTTTAGCACTAAGCCCGTCGATATGCGCTTTTACAGAGCGGTGCATGAGTTCCAGTTGCTGCGCCTGCTCCTGCTTATCATCTGTCGTATTATAGCGTTCAAAGTGCACCAGCGATACTTTGGAGTCGATTACAATAGCCCGGTTGTCGGGGTATTTCACCACCACATCGGGCTGAATGATGCGCCCCTCATGGTTTTCGTCGCGCACCTGTACAAAATACTGGCGGTTTTTCTGCAAGCCAGAATACTCCAATATGCTTTCGAGAATCATCTCGCCCCAGTTGCCCTGCGCTTTTACCTGGCCTTTTAGCGCACGGGTAAGGTTTTGCGCTTCATCGCTCAGGGTTTTGTTCAGTTGCATCATGTGGCGGATCTGCTCCCGCATAGAGATACGGTCGTCCGACTCGGTTTTGTACGATTTTTCGACCTGCTCTTTAAACTGTTTCAGGTTTTCGCGCAAAGGATCTAACAAGCGCTGAAACTGGGTTTCCTGCTGCTGCTCAAACTGGCGGGATTTGTCTTCGAGAATGTTCTGCGCCAGCAACCGGAACTGCTGCTCAAACCGCTCGCCCAGCTGCTCCATATCTTCTTTATGCTGCACCACCTGCTCCCTGCTACCCGCCAGCTGCGATTGCAATGCGGCACGGTCGGCATGCAACTGCACCAGCTGCTGTTGTTGCTGTTGTAATTGCTTTTGCTGGAATTCAACCTGCTGCAAAGCAGTCTTTTCTTTGGCCTCGGCACCGGCATACTGGGTTTTCAATTGCAGAATTTGCCTGTCCAGCTCCAGCTTATCGGCCATTGGCACCAGCTTGCCCCGGTTCAGTAATTGTACAATGGTATAGGTAAGCGTTGCTGTAACCAGCGCTGCTATTATGATGTATAGCCACATAACTTTGTGTTTGCACAAAGATTATGTTTTTGGTGCGTAACCTATTTACGCAGCGAAAAATGAACAGGAATATTATTGCGGAATGTATGTTGGTTAGAAATGCGACAATCATATTATTAAATTCACGATTCATGAATCGTAAATTGTAAAATTCGCCATATTTACATATGCTTACGCACAATGGCATGCGCCCACAAGATGTTGTAGTCCTGCTCAGGATTATTCTGTTCGGAGATCAAAAATGGCTGAACAAAGATCTTGCGCGGCTATTGTATCTAAGCCCGGCGGAGATCACAGGTTCGTTGGAAAGAAGTTTTGCGGCTGGGTTGATCGACGCTTCTAAGAAAAACGTTTACAAACAATCGCTGCTCGAATTTCTGTAATACGGCATCCGTTATGTTTTTCCGGTAACTCCAGGGGGAATAGAAAGAGGTGTTCCAACCGCATATAGCCATCCTGCTATTGACAAACATTTTCATAGTGAACAGGCCCTGGTATGGCCCGATGGGATGGGCAACCATAAGGGACATAGCATTGTACCCTTATACCCTGCTGTAACAAAGGCAGTAAACTTGAAACCTTTAAAAGCCGGGGCTAAAAGGATGGAAGAACAAGCTCCGATTTTGAAGACATTGTTTTTATTCTGGATAACCGGGCTACCATCTGGGAAGAACTGAAAGATGCTGAAACGTCTGTTGCCGGTTATCTAAAAGAAAACTTTGCAACCTTGCTGGCCCATCCCTATTTCGAAGAATGGATTAGCGCGCACCTGGCACCCCAAACCGCAACAGAAAGGCTTAATCTTATTCAATTAAAACTTTGGGAGCTTTACAATTAAGCCGTTGCCAAGCTATACTGCTCCATATGCTTAAAATAATGCGCCACGGCTTTAACCCACGACTCATGGGTATTGAGGCAGGGAATCATCGTAAAGGCATCGCCACCGGCTTTGGTAAAAATATCTTTATTCTCTACCGCAATTTCTTCCAGGGTTTCCAGACAGTCGCTCACAAATGCGGGGCACACGATCAGGATCTTTTTGGTGCCTTCGCCGGGTAGTTCGCTCATGCGCTGCGCGGTATAAGGCGTAAGCCATTTTTCGCGGCCCAGGCGGGATTGAAAAGTGAGTTCATATTTACCAGCAGGAATACCCAGCTTGTCCGCAACCAATTGTGTGGTGCGGGTTACCTGGTGGCGGTAGCAGAATTCATGCGCTTTGGAAGCAACGTTGCAGCAATCATTGGTCTTAAGACAATGCGTACCGGTACAGTCTCCTTTATAAATATGCCTTTCGGGCACACCGTGGTAACTGAAAATAATCTTGTCGTATGCCTGGTACAGATAAGGCCGCATGCTATCGGCCAGGGCGTTGATGTAGATCTCATCGTCATACACCGGCTTTACAATGCTCAGTTCAAAAGCGTAATTACCTTGCTTGTATACTTTCTCCGCATGCTGGTAAGCCGTTTCGTAACTGCTCATGGCATAATGCGGGTATAACGGGTACACTACTACCCTTTTAAGGTTGGGATTTTTTTGCAGCAATGCATCGTACGCTGCTTTCATCGAAGGGTTACCATACCGCATACCAATCTCTACCGGGCCATCCATCAATGGTTGCACAGCTTGCTGCAACTGCCTGGTAAGCACAATAAGCGGAGACCCCTCCGGCAACCAGACCGACTGGTAAGCATGTGCAGATTTTGGCGCACGAAACCTTACGATAATACCATCTACCAGCAGCTTGCGAAAGATGTAGGGATAATCGATCACTTTTTCGTCCATCAGGAACTCGTGCAGATACTTGCGCACATCCGGTACCCCGCAGGAATCAGGTGAGCCCAGGTTCATCAATATATATCCGGTGTCTGTCTGTTGGGTCATAAGCTGGGAGCGGGCATTTTGGGAAACCCGCAAATATATACGCACAAATTGCGCAGAAGTTCGGCCCTATTGTCATTTATTTGTTGAATTTACTTTTTCCCGGGCTCCTTTAAACGAAAAATGACATTGGTCATAAAAAAGGATGCAAATGCTCAGCAAACTACTCTCCGGCTTCAATTATGACAATTAAGTGACATCCTCTTCTAGGGTTGCAGCGTATATGAAACATACTTTTGCAAACACTAAGGGCATGGATATGAAATGTATTGCACAGGGACTGGACGACCTCATCATCACAGGGGTAAATTTCCACAAATCGGATGCGCACCTGCGCGGACGGTTTGCGGTAAGTGAATCCATCCATGCGGCCATGCTCTCCGATATGGATGAAGCTGGCAAAGGTCATTTCTTTGCATTATCTACCTGCAACCGCACCGAGCTGATCGGTTTTCATACCGATTTTGATGCGCTGGAATCTATTCTCTGCACCCATACCGGCAACGACCGGGATATTTTTAACCAGATCTGCTTTCGCAAACAAGGGCTCGAGGCTATAGAACACCTGTTCCGGGTAGCCTGCGGACTCGATTCGCAGATACTGGGCGATTATGAGATTGTAGGCCAGATGCGCGTAGCGGCGGCTTTTGCCCGCGAACGCAAGATGCTGGGCAAATACCTCGACCGTTTTGTAAACACGGCTTTTCAGGCCTCTAAAGCAGTAAAAACACATACTGCGCTTACCTCGGGCACCGTATCTGTAGCTTTTGCAGGTATTAAAATTGTGCGCGAAGCGCTGGGCACACTACAAGGCAAACGTATTGTGCTGGTGGGCACGGGTAAAATTGGGCAGCATACACTGAAAAACCTGAAAGACTATACCGATGCCGACCATATTACCATTATGAACCGTACCGATGCCAAAGCTGCCGACCTGGCGCTCGAGCATGAGGTACAATTTGCCGCTTACGAAACCCTTACCGCACAATGCGGCGCTGCCGATGTGGTTATTGTGGCTACAGGAGCAGCAGAGCCGGTAATTACCGCTGCACACCTTAGCGGAAACCCCCAGTGCCTGCTGCTGGATATGTCTATCCCGTTCAACATTGATCCTTGCGTAGCTGCCTTACCGGGCATTACCCTGCGCAACATCGACGAAATTTCAAAAGTGAATGATGAAACCCTGCGCAAACGCAGATCAGAAGTGCCTAAGGCCGAAAGCATCATTCACGAGCATATATACGAATGTGTGGAATGGTACGCCATGAACCGCCACACCTGGGCTTTGCAGCACATCAAAACCTACCTCACCGACATGCATCAGAAGGAAATGAACCAACTGAAAAAAGCAGATGAGCAGGCCGCCTTACACCTCGAAACGTTTTCGAACAATATGGTAAAGGTGATGATCGAAAAACTGGCCCTTAAAATGCGCAGCAACCCTGATGAAAGCGAACTGATCCTTAAAATTTTCAGCGAAGTACTGAGCAGTAATCCTCAAACGCAAGCATAGTGAATACAACCATCCGCATTGGCACCCGTGACAGCCAGCTGGCTTTATGGCAGGCAACCCGTGTTCAGCAAGTGCTGGAAAACGCCGGGCATACTACCGAACTGGTACACATTAAAAGCGAAGGCGATCTGGACCTCGTTACGCCTTTGTACGCGATGGGTGTGCAGGGTGTATTTACCAAAACCCTCGACGCTGCCTTGCTGAGCAACCGCTGCGATATTGCAGTACACTCCATGAAGGATGTACCTACACAACTGGCGCAGGGCATTATACAAGCTGCCGTGCTCGAAAGAGCTTCTTATAAAGATATACTGGTGCATAAAGGCGATGCTGCTTTCCTGGACCATCCCGAACTACCGGCTACCATTGCCACCAGCAGTGTACGCCGCAAAGCGCAGTGGTGGAACAAATATCCCGGGCACCGCATCGAAAACCTGCGGGGCAATGTGAATACAAGATTGCGCAAGGTGGCCGAGAGCGACTGGCAGGGCGCCATTTTTGCCGCAGCGGGCCTGGAGCGTATTAACCTGCGCCCGGAGCAATCGGTAGACCTGGACTGGATGCTGCCTGCACCTGCACAGGGCGCTATCATGATCGTATGCCGTGCGGCAGATGAAGCCATCTACAACGCATGCCACTCCTTTAACGACCCAATAACAGCCCTTTGCACTAAACTGGAACGGGATTTTCTACGTAAGTTAATGGGAGGATGTGCTACACCCATCAGCGCATTCGCTTCGGTTTCTAACGGAACCTTACATTTTAAAGGCAACCTGCTGAGCCTGGATGGGACCACCAAACTAGCGGTAGACAAACAGGCTCATATAGCGGATGCCGGAAACCTGGGCGTACTGGCTGCAGAAGAAATACTGCAAAACGGAGGTACCGCCCTTATTGAAGCGATAAGACATGCTGGACTCTAATTATGCCATATTATCCACGTCGGAATTACCCGGACTACTTACCGACAAGGCTGCAAACGAAGGCATCCGGTTAGATACCGTGCCTTTTATACAGACTACAACGTTACAAGACCCGGCTTTGCTGAACCAGATTCTGACATTAAGCAATCAATCTTTATTCGTGGTGTTTACCAGCCCGGCGGCGGTTAAAGCCATTGCCGGCGCCATTGACCATATTCCCGAACACTGGAAAATCTGCTCCCTCTCTGGCGAAACCGGAGAACGCGCTTGCCGTTTGTTTGGCGAAGACAAAATAGTAGCCCAGGCGCCGGATGCGGCCACACTCAGCGAGCAGATCATACAGCTGCAATTACCAGAAGTAACTTTCTTCTGCGGTAACCTGCGCCGCGATATTATACCCACCACACTCCCCAATGCCGGCATTCCCGTTCGGGAACTGGTGGTGTACCATACCGAACTGCATCCGTCGGTGATTCATAAAACCTACGATGGCATCCTGTTCAGTAGTCCCAGCGCTGCCGAAAGTTTTTTCAGCATCAACACCGTTTCACCCTCTACTGTGCTGTTTGCCATTGGCCAAACCACCGCCGACGCGTTGAGACGGTACAGCAACAATACAATCATCGTAAATACCGGTGTGGGCAAATCCGCACTGGTAACTACAGCCATCGAATACTTACACAGTCTTAAATCTATTGCATGAGCACCTTGCACAACGACCTGTTGTTACGAACCCTGAGCGGAGAAAAAACCGAACGTACACCTGTATGGATGATGCGACAGGCTGGAAGATATTTGCCCGAATACATGACCCTTCGCGCCAAATACGGCTTCTTTGAGCGCTGCCAGACGCCTGAGCTGGCTTGCGAAATTACCCTTCAGCCGGTAGATATTGTAGGCGTTGATGCTGCCATTCTTTTTTCCGATATCCTGGTAGTGCCGCAGGCCATGGGCCTCGAAGTGCAACTGATCGAAAGCAAAGGTCCCATACTCCCCGACCCTATTAAAACGGCACAGGATATGAACCGGGTGCGCATTCCCGATGTAAACGAAACACTGGGTTATGTTTTCGACGCTATTAAACTGATTAAACGGGAGCTGAATGGCCGTGTGCCGCTCATTGGTTTTGCCGGTGCCCCGTGGACACTGCTGTGCTACATGGTACAAGGTAAGGGTTCCAAAACATTCGACGAGGCTAAGGCGTTCTGCTATACCCAACCAGAGCTGGCGCACCAGTTGCTGCAAATGATTACCGATACCACCATCGCTTACCTCAAAGGCCAGGTGGCTGCGGGTGCCGATACCATCCAGATCTTTGACAGCTGGGGCGGACTGCTGAGCCCTGGTGATTTTGAAAACATATCACTGAAATATATTCGCAAGATTGTAGCGGCGCTTAAAGACGAAGTACCTGTTATTGTATTCGCCAAAGGCACATGGCACTCTCTCGAAAGCATGGCGGCTACAGGCGCGCATGGACTGGGCATTGACTGGTGTGTATCGCCAGAAATGGCCCGCAAATTTGCAGGCAGCAACATTACATTACAAGGCAATTTTGACCCGGCCAAACTCCTTTCCCCTATTCCTGTAATTGAGAAAGAAGTAAAAGCGATGTTGCAGGCTTTTGGTCCCAACCGACATATTGCCAACCTGGGTCATGGTATTTTGCCCAACGTGCCGGTAGATCACGCCCGTGCGTTTGTCAACACCGTAAAAGAATATTCTCCTTTATTGTATACCGCCCAATCGAATTAACAGATCATGCAGGTAAAAGAACAATGGATCAGCTACATTCACGATCTGCAAAACCGTATTTGCGCAGCGCTGGAAGCAGTGGATGGTGAAGCGGTGTTCCAGGAAGATGCCTGGCAGCGTGAAGAAGGCGGCGGTGGCAAAACCCGTGTTATCAGCAATGGCGCTGTGTTTGAGAAAGGCGGCGTTAATACCTCTATCGTGTTTGGCGAGGTGACCGATGCTATGCGCAAGCAACTCAACATCTCCGGCCACTCGTGGTTTGCCTGCGGGTTAAGCCTGGTACTCCACCCCTTCAATCCGTTTGTGCCTACCGTACACTGCAACTACCGCATGTTCGAACTCTACAATGAAGCGGGCGAGGTAGTAGACCGTTGGTTTGGCGGTGGTACCGATCTTACGCCTTACTACTTGTTTGAGGAAGATGCCATTCATTTTCATGGTACTTATAAAAAAACCTGTGACCGTTTCGATGCTGCGTTGTTTCCCAAATTCAAACATGAATGCGACGAATATTTTGTGAACTGGCACCGCAATAAAGAGCGCCGGGGCATTGGGGGCATCTTCTACGACCACCAGCATGCCACTACCGAAGCAAACATCAACTTCTGGATGAACTTTGGCCAGGCCTGTGGCGACGCATTTATTGAAGCCTACGTGCCTATCGTAGAAAAGCGAAAACAAATGCCTTTTACAACCGAACATAAACACTGGCAGGAGATTCGCCGGGGGCGCTATACAGAGTTTAACCTGGTGCATGACCGGGGTACTATCTTTGGTCTCAAAACCAATGGCCGCATCGAAAGTATTCTGATGAGCTTACCGCCTACCGTGCGCTTCGAATACAATTACCAACCGGTACCGGGAAGTGAGGAAGATAAGCTGTTGCAGGCTTGTTTGGTACCCAGGGAATGGGTTTGATGTCTGATGGCTGATTTGGTGATGTCTGATTTAAAATCATTTAACTTAGATTATAAACCAATCACTATGAACAGACAATTACTACAGCGCAGAACCAAACAATTCCACCTTGATGTACTTAGAATATGTGGAGAAATGCCAAGAACAGCTGCCGGTTTTGAAACTGCCAAACAACTGATCCGGTCAGCAGGCTCTGTAGGAGCTAATTACCGGGCTACTGTAAGGGCAAAATCAAAGGCAGACTTTATTTACAAAATAGAAATCGTTTTAGAAGAAGCCGACGAATCATTATACTGGCTGGAAGTAAGTAAAGAAGCTGGCTTACTTCAACATCCGGATGTAGATAGACTTATTAAAGAAGCAGATGAGTTAACCGCCATCTTTGCAGCTACCGATAAAACAGCAAAAGCGAATAGATAACAAATTCATAAATAATGTCTCTGCCTGAATACAGATTCGCTGCATTTGTTCTTCAACAATGATCAATAAATCAGACATCAGACATCCCTAAATCAGACATCTAATGTACTTACAACGCCGTAACCGTATTCTTCGCCAGTCTGCAGCAATGAGATCATTGGTTGCAGAAACAACTTTAACACCCAACGATTTTATAGTGCCTTTGTTTATCGATGAAGGCGAGCAGATACAAACCGAGATCGCTTCTATGCCGGGGTATTACCGCCGTAGCCTGGACCTTACCGTGCAGGAAGTAAAAGAACTGTGGCAGATGGGACTGAAAAGTGTACTGCTGTTTATTAAGTGTAAAGATGAACTGAAAGATAACACGGGTACCGAAGCGCTGAACCCGAACGGACTGATGCAACGCAGCATTAAAACCATTAAGGATGTGTGTCCGGACATGGTGGTGATGACCGATGTAGCGCTGGACCCCTACTCTTCTTACGGACATGATGGCATTGTAGAACATAACGAAATTGTAAACGATGCTACTGTAGATGTGCTGGCAGAGATGGCGGTGAGTCACGCACTGGCAGGAGCAGACATCGTTGCACCAAGCGATATGATGGATGGCCGCATTGGTGCTATGCGCATGGCTTTGGAACAAAATGGGTTTACCAAAACCGGCATCATGGCCTATAGTGCCAAATATGCTTCCTGCTTTTATGGCCCGTTCCGCGATGCACTGGATAGCGCGCCGGGATTTGGTGATAAGAAATCTTACCAGATGGATTATGCCAACCGTAAAGAGGCTATCAAAGAAGTAATTATGGATGTGGAAGAAGGTGCAGACATTGTAATGTTAAAACCCGCTATGGCTTACCTCGACATCATTCGTGAAGTAAAAAACCAGGTTGAGATTCCGGTGAGCGCTTATCATGTAAGTGGCGAATATGCTATGATCAAAGCAGCGGCACAAATGGGTTGGCTCAATGAGGAAAAAGCAATCATCGAAAGTCTTACGAGCATTAAACGTGCAGGAGCCGATCTGATTGCGACTTATTTCGCCAAAGATGCAGCGAGGTTGCTGGGGGCATAACAGGCCTTCGACAAAGCCTGTCCCGCCCATGCGGGGCTCAGGCACCTTTGAATAAGGGACTAAGAGGTGAGAGACCAAAGCGAGTAACAAAAGTGAATGGTGAATGGTCAATTGTGAATAGGAAACTGAGTGTAGATAAATTGTAAATTAAAATACAAAACCAATTTATCCTATGATGCTAAGACTTAATCACAAAAAACTGGAAGTTTATCAATCATCGCGGTTGCTCGTTATTGAAATCTATCACATCCTACCATTACTTCCCCGAGCACGAACGATACAATATGTACAATCAGCTTCAAAGGGCTGTCTTCTCTGTCAAGCTCAATCTTGCAGAAGGTGCCAGCAGAGTTTCAGGAAAGGAAACGTTTCTGGGAGATTTCTAGAGGTTCATTAATCGAAGTAGACTCGATTCTGGAATCGGCTACTGATCTAAAATACGTTTCAGACCAGCATCTTATCAAGATTACCCCTTTGGTAATTGGCACATTTGCCATGCTGAGTAAATTAATCAATAACACAAATTAGATATCAGACCCAATGTGTATTATGTATTGACGATTCACCATTCACTATTGACCTGGTTTATTCTAATACTATTAATACGCACCTGATTCATTAAATATCTTCCAAAGCAGAACACCATACCATGTATACCAATAGCAAAACACTTTTCGACCGCGCGCAACAATCTATTCCCGGCGGGGTGAACTCACCGGTGCGGGCATTCAAACATGTAGGCGGCACGCCTGTGTTTATGACCAGCGCCAAAGGTGCTTATATGTTTGATGCAGATGGAAACAAATACATCGACTATATCGCTTCATGGGGACCCATGATACTGGGCCATGCTTACGAGCCGGTAGTAAAAGCCATACAGGAGAAAGTAGTGAATTCTACCTCTTTTGGAGCACCTACCGAACTGGAGATCGAAATGGCCGAGCTTATCAAAAGCATGGCACCGAATGTAGATCTTATACGCATGGTAAGCAGTGGTACCGAAGCCTGCATGAGTGCGCTCCGTTTGGCCCGTGGCTATACCGGTCGCAATAAATTCATCAAGTTCGAAGGCTGTTACCACGGCCATGCCGATAGTTTTCTGGTAAAGGCCGGCAGCGGCGTAGCTACTTTCAATATTCAAACAGTGCCAGGTGTTACAGGTGGTGTGTCTAATGATACATTGACCTGCGCCTACAATGATCTCGCAGCGGTAGAACAATTGGTAGCCGAAAACAAAGATGAAATAGCTGCTATTATTGTAGAGCCCGTAGCAGGTAATATGGGTTGCATTATTCCGCAACCGGGCTTCCTGGAAGGACTGCGCAGTATTTGCGACCGTGAGGGTATCGTATTTATTTTCGACGAGGTAATGACCGGGTTTCGTCTGGCTCCGGGCGGTGCGCAGGAAAAACTGAATGTACAGGCCGATCTCGTAACCTATGGCAAAGTAATCGGCGGCGGTATGCCAGTGGGTGCTTTTGGTGGCAAAAGAGTCATTATGGAACACATTGCACCATTAGGAAACGTATACCAGGCGGGCACTTTAAGCGGTAACCCCATTGCCATGATTGCAGGTTACACTTTACTGAACGAACTGAAAAACAACACCAGCCACTATACCGAACTGGAAGAAAAAACGGCTTACCTGCACAAGGGGCTTGATGAAGTGCTAAAAGAAAGCGGTATCCCATACACCATCAACCGGTTGGGTTCTATGATCAGTATCCATTTCGGAGACCACGCGGTTACCGATTTTGCTACCGCAGCAGCTTGTGATATTGAGCGTTTTAAAAAGTATTTCCATGCTATGCTGGACCAGGGTGTGTACCTGCCGCCTTCGGCATTTGAAAGCTGGTTCCTGAACAATGCGCTCACATACGAAGACCTGGATGCTACCATTGCAGCAACAAAAAAAGCGCTGGCTCTATTCTAAAATAACCAAACGGGATGCACCATAATTGCATCCCGTTTTTCTTTCTACTCCTATTCCTTTCTTTATTCCAAATATATTTACCCTCAGGCTCGAAATACGCCTGAGATTTTCCGCATTTTGTAAAACATATTTCGGATTCAGAAGCAGTACCATCGCTAATCTCCGCAACTTTGCAGTTCATTAATTACCCCGATTAGTAGCAATGGAACGCTCCTCAAAAAAAATGCTTGCCCTGGGCTTAGTGGCCCTTTGCGCATCACCCGTATTTAGCCAGACAGCACCCGGAAAAATTACCGGAAAAATTACAACAACTGATGGCACACCTACCGGATACCTGCATGTAAAACTCACCCATTCGCGGATGAGCACACTTACCAATGCCGATGGCTCTTTTGAGTTTAAAACCAGCAACCAACAAAATGATACGCTGGTGGTAGAAGGCTCAGGCATCGACAAACTGATTCAACCGATTGAGCTGGAGGCTGGCGCAGCAAGACACTTTGATCTTAAAGTGAAGAAAAATGCCAAAGGCCTGGGCGAAGTCATTGTATCTGCAGGCCGAACGCCCGAAACCATCGACGAAGTACCTTCATCGGTTACCATTATCGGTCAGAAGGCGATGGAACAAAACCTGCGCATTACCAGCAACCTGGGCGATATCCTCGAGAATAAAGTACCGGGTCTTGCACCCAGCACCGGACTCAGCAGCAACTCTGGCCAAACCCTGCGTGGCCGCAGCTTCCTGGTTATGATTGATGGGGTGCCACAATCTACGCCTTTGCGTAATGGCTCTATGGACATGCGCGCACTTGACCCTGCCGTTATTGAGCGGGTAGAGGTGGTTAAAGGCGCTACCGCTATTTATGGCAACGGTGCCGCAGGTGGCCTGGTAAACTACATTACCCGTATGCCACATACCGATAAGGCCCTTAACAGCCAAACCTCGGTTGGATTAACGGGTTCGCTCACTTCTGCACCCAACAGCATGGGCGGCAGGCTCAGCCAGATGTTTTACGGTACCAAAGGCAAGTTTAGCTATGTGGTAAGCGGTGTATATGAGCAAACAGGCGAGCAAAAAGATGCTAAAGGTGATGTAATGCCTCCCGTATATGGATTGGGCGAAACCGATTCTTATAATGCATTTGTAAAACTGGGCTACCAGTTCAATGCCAACCATAGTGTACAGTTTACCTACAACTACTATAAAAGCCAGCAAAAAACCAACTACATGACGGTTGACGGCGATTATATGAAAGGCATTAAAACCAGCGCGGTATTGGGTCAAACCAATGAGGTGCCACAAGGCGTAAGAGGCAACCACAACGTAGCGGTTCAGTTCTCCGGCAATACCAAACTGGCAAGAACCCATTATGATATAGACCTGTATTACCAAAGTGTAGACAACGTATTCTTCTACTCCAAATCGTTTGTAGACGGTGGGACTTCCCGCATCCTCTCTAAGAAAAACGGTATCCGGTTTGTGTTCAATACCCCGGTGGATTTAGGTCGTGTAAAAACCAATTTCTCCTATGGTGTAGATCTGCAGAACGATGTGACCTCCCAACCACTTGTTGATGGCCGCACATGGGTACCCGAAATGAAAATGTTTAACCTGGCTCCTTTTGCACAAGCCAAAATAAACCTGACCCAGGCGCTGGTGTTCAAGGGTGGTGTAAGATTCGAGAAGGTTAATATTGGTGTAAAAGATTATGAAACACTGCCGGCTGTAAACACAGTAACAGGCGTAGTTACACCATCCATTCCTGTAAAAGGTGGCAATCTTGATTATAACGCACTCGTATTTAACGCCGGACTACGGTATAATGTATCGGAATTTTTCTCGCCTTACGTGAGCTATTCACAAGGCTTCAGCGTGTCAGATGTAGGGCTTGCCTTACGTGCAGCCAAAGTAAACGATATTGCCAAGATCAATACCGAAGCTATCATTATCAACAACTACGAAGCCGGTTTCGTAAGCAAGTATAACAATATCCGATTCGAAGCTACGGCCTACCTGAGCAAGTCGGAACTGGGTGTAAACAACCGTTACGATAACGGTATTTACTACGTAGAGCGTACCCCCGAAAGAATTTATGGTTATGAATTATCGCTGGAAGCCCGCATCCTTAAAAACCTGCAGGCGGGTGTGTCTTATACTTATGTAGAGGGCAAAGTAGACATGAACAACAACGGCGATTTTAGCGATACCAAAGACGAATACATAACAGGGCAGCGCATTGGTGCCCCTAAACTGGCCGGGCATATCGACTACACCGTTATACCAGAGAAATTAAACGTTTTGCTGCAATACACGGGCGTGCTCAAGAGAGACCGTTTTGCCAAAACTGCTGCCGGAGTGTACGATCCTTTCAAAGGTCCGGTTAATCCTTACAACCTGGTAAACGCGCTGGTGGGCTATAAATTTAACCCCACTACATCGCTGAGCCTGGGTATAGAAAACCTCCTTAACGAAGATTATTACACAGCCCGCTCTCAATTTACAGCCAGAAACGATAACTACATTAAAGGTAAAGGCGCGGCTTACCGCATTACGTTTAACGTAAACCTCTAAATCTTAATAGCAATCAAAAAAAGTCCCCGCACTGCTGCGGGGACTTTTTTATTATTTCTCGTTCTGGTCTTCAATTGCAACACCTGTAGTCTGTGGCATTGCTGCTTTTACCAGTCTTATATACTCTGACCGGTACCCTTCGTCATCGTTATCCAAAGCATTTTTAGCAAGGTTCAGTACCAGATCATAGGTACCAGAGCCCTTATAGGCAGAGTTTTTCAGCAGCATACCCCATAAGGCTACAGAAGCCGAAAAACGGAAATTATCAGAAGTCAGTCCCAAACGATCGGGGCGGTCAACAATGGGGCTCGACATTTCTATACTCTTATCACCATCGGGTTTTTTGTAACGGAATTTTACAGTAGCCCATTCTTTGCTATTGCCGCCCGAAGCGGGTAATGTTTTCTGGTATTTCAGCCCATCGGTACCACGCAAAGCATCGCTTTCTACACCCACAGGAATCAATTCATACAACATGGTTACGGTGTGGCCAGCGCCCATTTCGCCTGCGTCTTTTTTATCGTCTTTAAAGTCTTCGGTATTCAGCATCCTGTTTTCGTAACCAATAAGGCGGTAACCTTGCACGCGGGCAGGATTAAATTCGATCTGTGCTTTTACATCTTTGGCAATGGTAAACAGTGTGCCACCAAACTCACTCACCAGGGTTTTACGCGCCTCCTGGATATTGTCGATATACGCATAGTTTCCATTGCCTTTATCGGCCAGCAGCTCCATTTTATCATCTTTATAATTGCCCATACCAAAGCCCAGGCAAGTGAGAAAAACACCATCTTTTCGTTTAGAAACAATCAGATCTTCCAGCTCATTGTTGTTGGAGGTACCTACATTAAAGTCGCCGTCGGTAGCCAGTATAACCCGGTTGTTGCCTCCATCAATGTAATATTGTTTGGCTACATTATACGCCAGCTGAATACCGGCACCGCCTGCTGTAGAGCCTCCTGCACTTAATTGATCCAGCGCGGCCAGTATCGTTTTTTTGTCGCTACCCGAAGTAGAAGGCAGCACCAGGCCAGCATTGCCGGCATAGGTCACAATGGCTACCCTATCCTGCGGACGCAGGTTTTGCACCAGCAAAGAGAATGCAGACTTGAGCAACGGCAATTTGTTTTCTGAATTCATAGAACCGGACACATCTATGAGAAATACCAGATTAGACGGTGGCAGCTTGGCTTTATCAATGTCTTTGCCCTGCAAGCCAATGTGCAGCAATTGGTGTTTGGGATTCCAGGGGCAAGGCGCCACCTCGCTGGTGATGCTGATGGGATGCGGGCCTTTGGGCTGCGGATAGTTGTAATGAAAATAATTGACCATCTCCTCAATCCGCACGGCATCGGCAGGTACCGCCTGGCCATAGTTGATAAACCTGCGGATGTTGCTGTACGAAGCATTGTCTACATCGATTGAAAAAGTAGAAAGCGGATTGCTTTTTACCGACATAAAATCGTTCTCTGCGTTCTTTTTGTAAGACTCGGTGCTGGGATTATAGTACTGTGGCTGTGCACGGCTTTCACGCTCCTGGGGAGCTATGTAGTAATAGGCCTTATCGGCAACAGGTGCAACCATTGGCGGTGCCGACTCATACGACACACTCATATCCGCCTGTCTTTCTATTGCTGGCATTGCTTTTACCGTCTTCACCACCGGTGGCCTCAAAACATCTTTTGTTGCAGCGGCAACCAATGTAAAACTAAGCTCAGTGGTTTTGCCTGCATTAACCTTTACATTACCTCTTTGCTGCGGTGCATATCCCGCCATGCTTACTTTTATGGTGTACCCTGTAGCGGCTGTTAGCACAAGACTGTAATGCCCCTGCTTATCAGATCTTGCCGTGCCTTTATGCTGCCCGGACAGCTCTGCAAAAATGGTTGCACCCACAACCGGTTTTCCTTTTACATCGGTTATAATACCAGCTATGCCGGTGCTTTGAGCCCAGGCCACATGGCTAAAGAAGACCAATGCAATGGTCAGATATGACAGGATCGTTTTCATGATTTTCCGATTTGTTTCTGTAATAGAGATGCAGCCACCGGGAAATTTGCACACGAAACCTGAAATATTTTTTTTGACGGGGGCCCTATGGTTGGAAAAAAATAACAACAAGCCTATCCTTTAAACACAAACAGCACCCCTTACGGAAGTGCTGCCTGCGATCAATTGTTCAAATACAAAAAGGTATTACTGACTGGCTTTTCTAAACGGTTGCTGAGGTCTGCAATCAGTATTTTATTACAGGGCAAAGCTACAATGAACCTTAGCTGCGCACGATAACAGATCGACCAATGCAGCCGTTTTTCCGGTAAACGGCACAAAATGACCGGTCAATGACGGTGGTTGCTCATTGAAAAACCAGTGAAAGCTTTTGCGAAAAAATAAAGCCGGCAATAAAGCCGGCTCCGTTAGCTTTTACGTACGCTACCAAATAAGAGCGATACGACGAATAAAATAAGGAAAACAAAAAATAGAATTTTAGCGATACCGGCCGCACTGGCGGCAATGCCCGTAAATCCGAAGATGGCTGCAACGATCGCTACAATAAAGAAGGTGATGGACCAGCGTAACATAGGACATTCATTTAGGGTGAAGAATGGGTTTCTGACTATTGTGGTAATCATCTACCAGGTTCTGCTTATACTAAAACAAATACCTTGCCGAAGCGGCATTATATTTTTTGAGGAACTGCCGAAACCAAACGATCTAATCTGATTTTCAACGCGTTATCCAGCTCCATAAATTCTTCTCCGTCATGCGCCACCAGGTTTACAATACGGGCTTCCAAAACCTTTTCATCGCCATTTTCATCAAAAAAAGTGACGGTAAGCGGCGTTTTAAAGGTAGCCCACTGCTCCAGGTAATCGTACAGGTTGCAATCGATAGGTTTGTAACCATCCTTGCCTGTAAAATCGGTGTTGCAAAACGTAACCATAGCAGATGAAGTTTATCGTAAACGGAAATATCCTGCCTAATCTTCGGTAAACTTATAACCTACGCCTCTTACGCTATGAAAGTGGCGTGGGTTGCGGCTGTCTTCTTCAAAATACTTACGGAAGTTGAGGATAAAGTTGTCGATGGTGCGCGTGGTTGGATACACATTGTAGCCCCAAACCACTTGCAGGATATGCTCGCGGGTTACCACGCTGCCTTTGTTTTCGATAAGCAGCTTAAGCAGCATGGCTTCTTTCTTACTTAACTCAAAACGCTGGCCGTTAATACCGGTACATTCCTGGGCATCGAAATCGATACTGAAATTGCCAAAAAGATATTGGTTCAGCACCTCGCTTTTGGAATGGATCTTTTTATTCTTCTTAATGAGCTTATCTACCCTGAGCAGTAATTCTTCGAGGTTAAAAGGCTTGGTCATGTAATCATCGCCACCTTTTTTGAGACCCAAAACCCTGTCGGCACTGCTGTTGCGGGCCGATAGAAAAAGGATGGGCACTTCGCTGTTCTGCATACGTATGTTTTCGCAAACCGTAATACCGTCCAGCTCGGGAATCATAATATCGAGGATGATGAGATCGAAATATTCGTTCTTAAAAGCCTTAAGGGCATCGTTACCGTTTGCCACCGTAGAAACCGAATAATCTTCCATCTCCAGGTTTAGCTTTAACGCTTCCTGCAGGTTCTCTTCATCTTCTACCAGCAATATATTGGCCTTACCATTCATAATTCAAATGACTATTTTCGAAGTTAAGGTAATTTAAAATATAGTGGCGTTAGGTAATATTACTGTCATTTTTACGAAAGCTCACTTCAAAGACTACACCCTGGGGCTGCTGGTCCTTAATCTGGATCATAGCGCCATGCATGCTGGCTATCTTGCGCACGATGTACAAACCAAGCCCTGTACCTTTTGATTTGCGGGTATTCTCATTGCCAATGCGGTAAAACTTCTGGAAAATCTTTTGCTTTTCATCGGCCGGTATGCCAGGCCCTTCGTCGGCCACGCCCAGTACATAATATTGCGCATTCTCCCGGAGGTACAACTGTATAACCGTATCGCGGGGGCTGTATTTTACGGCGTTCTCCCACAGGTTGTTTATGAGCATTTTAAGTAAAAACTCATCGCCTTTGATGGGGGCGGGTTTTACCACTTTCCAGTCCAGATCGTGATGGGTGCCCCGCAACACATAATCGCGGGCACATTCTTCTACCAGGCTACCGAGGTCTACCGGTTCGTTAATAAGGCTGTACTGGTCGCTTTCGAACTGGGCAGATAAGAGAATATTGCTCGACAGATCGTTGAGCCGGTTGGTCTCGTACAGGCAGCGTTGGAGTAGCTGGGCCTGCTTTTCGGGATCGAGCCGGTATTTTTCGAGGGTTTGCAGGTTGAGTTTAATGGCCGCAATGGGCGATTTAAGCTCGTGCGTTACCGATAGCATAAAATTGCGCTGCAATTGCGACAGCCGGGCTTCTTTGCGAAGGGAGTTATATACCACACCGGCGCCCAGCAATACAATGGCGATAAACGTAGCCCCTTCGAACCAGTATTGTTTGTGGCGGCGGCTTTCTTTATTGTCGATACGGGCCATCTCCTGCCGGAACTGTGCAGGATTGCTAACCGAGTCGATACGTAATTCCAGGGCCTTGCGCTCATAGCTGTAGATTTGCACGCTTTGCTTATGAAGGCTAAGGCCCCAGAATATATAGGCCGCTATAACGTAGCCAAAGAGAATGAGATAAATATAGCGGACCGGTAATTTCATGTTTCTAATGGTTTAATAGCCAGTAACCTAGGGCTGCACGCCACCTTTATGACCGGCTTTTTCGATGCGGATGCCTACCGACATAATGCCGGTTAGCGGATTTTCGCGCATGTTCTGCTCCAGTCGGAACTCGTAGAACCCTTTTTGCGGGAACATGGCATTGCTGCGCACGATCATACGGTGCTCATACACATCGCCTACACCACGGCCCAGCGGCTTGCCACCCGGCTCTTCCAGCGGTATTTCTACCAGTCTTGACGTATCCTGCGTATTGTCCGGACGGGTACACTCTACCTTAAGCCAGATGTTGCTGAAACGGTAAGAGAGGTTGCGGCGCATGGTTACATAAATATTGTACACCGATTGGGTATCAGTGATCTCTATCCGGTAAGCCGGTTTAAAATTATAGTCCCACGCAAAACGGGGAATATCTACATTCTTTTCGTACGCATCGTTTTTAACACAACCCTGCATTACCAGGGCGGCCACGCTCATTACCGCAAGGTTCCGGAACAACTTCATATTTAATATTTGCACAGGCTAAGATAAAAAGGATTAGAGTGCGTTAAGCACCTGTTCTTTGGCTTTTTCCAGTTCGTCTTTCATAACCACTACCAGTTTCTGGATATCGGCGTCGTTGGCTTTAGAACCCAGTGTATTGATCTCGCGGCCTACTTCCTGCAGCACAAAGCCCAGTTTTTTACCCTTGCTGAAATCGTTTTCGTTCAGCAGGTCTTTAAAATAACGGCAATGGTTGGCCAGGCGCATTTTTTCTTCGGAGAAATCGATCTTCTCGATGTAATACACCAGCTCCTGCTCAAAACGGTTGGTATCGATCTTGTCTTTGCCAATCAGTTCTTCCAACGATCCGTTGATGCGCTCGCGAATACGGTCTATACGGCCACCTTCAAAGGTTTTAATTTTTTCGAGCAGGTCCATAATGTTGTCGATGCGCAGCACCAGGTCTTTCTCCAGCTCCTTGCCTTCGTCCAGGCGGTGAATGTCGAGGTCTTTAATGGCATCGCGGATCAGTTGCTGCACCATTGCCCACTCTTCTTCGGGCAGCATATCGTTTTGCTGGGCCACCACCTCTGGCAGTTTCATGATAATGGGCAGCAGGTCTTCTTTAGGCAACTGCAACTCATCGGCAATCTGCACCACACTGTTGTAATACTGTTTGGCCAGGTCTGTATTAATGGTCATGGGGCGCGAAGCACCATTCTGCTTCAGGTTGATGTTGATTTCTACGGTACCCCTTACCAGGTTCTGCTGGAGCAGGTTACGCATATCAAATTCATAGGGCTTCAGTAAAGAAGGGATTTTGGTATTGATTTCCAGTTGTTTTCCGTTGAGCGACTTAATTTCCACTACCACAACTTTCTCTGCTACCTGTTGCTCTGCACGGCCAAAACCGGTCATTGATTTAAGCATAACTGCGATTTTCGGCTAAATTAACAGAAAAAGACTTAGTGTGCCTGAAAATAGCTTTTTCACAGATTTAGGACCATTGCGTATTTTTATCGGCAGATCACCACATGCACTATTATTTCTTTTCCCGACCCCGACAGGCCGAGTACCAGGATTTCCGTGCCCGCATGACCAAACAGAACACCCACATGCTGTGGATTGTTGCGGTATCTTCCCTGGGCTTGTATGCGCTGCTTAAGACTTCTACTTTTTTTATTGACTATCCTTCGTTTCTACCCAGGGCCGATGCGTTTGAGCAATTGCTGAATGTGCTGGGCATAGTATCGGTGCTGGTAACCCCCACTGCTTACTGGCTGCGCAAAACCCCGGCCCGGCTGTACAGCAAGCCCAAAAGGCTGCTAAACCTGCTTTTTCCCCAGTTTTTCATATTGGTGTGTATGCAGCTTTCCTACATCCCGCAGCAAAACCCCAAGAACACCATGACCATGTTTTTACTGGGCGCGTTTGCGGTGGCCATACTGTGGCTGTATGATTATGTAGAAACGATACTGATCTCGGCATTTACCTTGCTGGCATTTATAGCTGGCATTTTTATGTTTAGCGCACATCCGCCCGCGCTGTTTGGCAATATCTTCATTTGCCTGGCCATTGTAATCGCCTTCTTTTGTATCTCGCGCATTACTTTTTCTATACACTTTAACAGTTACCTGCAATACAAAACCATTGAATCGGTAAACCGGGCGCTGGAAAAAACCAACCGGCAAAAAACCGATATCCTGGGTGTGGTGGCGCACGACCTGCGCAGCCCTATTGCCAATGTAGAAGCGCTGGCGCAACTCCTGAACGAACCCGGCCAAACGGATGCCGACCGCGAGCCATTGCTGGCTATGATAGGCCAATGCTGCGGACAGGCCAATGCCATTATTCACGATCTGCTGGAGATCTCGCATGCTACAGAAACCCGACAACCGACCGAACTAACCGTATTGAACACCCTGCTGGAAAAAGTATGCCAGCGCTGGCAGCAGGCCAACCTGGACCAAAGACAACTCCAATTGCACCTTCCGCCACGGCAAGTGCTGGTGCGGGCCTACCCCGATAAAATTGAGCGCATACTCGACAACCTGCTGAGCAATGCGATAAAGTTTACGGCAGCAGATGGCAGCATAGCCATAAGACTGGAGCCAATGGGCCAGGAATGCCGGATATTAGTAACAGATAATGGCATTGGCATTCCGCAGGATCTATTGCCACACCTGTTTGACCGTTACTCCAAGGCCTCGCGCAAGGGCCTGAACGGACAGCGCTCTGTAGGCCTGGGCATGCACATTACCCGCGAGCTGGTACACCTGCATGGCGGCGCGATACGGGTAGAGAGCGCCCCGGAGCAGGGCACACAATTTAACATCACCTTACCGGTTTCGGGCAGCATGTAATGTTACCCACCCTTATCTTTGCAACATGGCAGAAGATTTAAGCATCAGCAAAGGCAGCAAAACCGAACAATACGAGTCGGTATTGCCACAGATCAAAGCTTTGCTGCAATACGAAACAGACCTTACCGCTAACCTGGGCAACATCGCCGCCGCGCTGAAAGAACAATTTGGCTGGTGGTGGATTGGATTTTACCTGGTAAAACAAGACGAACTGGTGCTAGGCCCCTTCCAGGGACCGGTAGCTTGTACCCGAATTAAGAATGGTAAAGGCGTATGCGGTAGCAGCTGGGCACAAGCCACAACGCTGGTGGTACCGGATGTAGAGCAGTTTCCGGGTCATATCGCTTGCAGCAGCTTGTCGAAATCGGAGATTGTAGTGCCCGTTATCCGCAATGGTATGGTGGTAGCCGTATTGGATGCCGACAGCGAATACCTGGACCATTTTGATGAAACCGACCAGCGTTTCCTCGAAGAGATTGTAGCGGATGCCAACCTTAAATTTGCCAGCCACTGATTTTTCCTAACAAGTTCTCCGGCTACCTCATAAAAGAGATCCTGCCTCCCACTCCTTCGTCATGGGCGCAGGATGACATTAAAATAATAGAAAGCCCTGTAAGTGGTAACACCCGCAGGGCTTTCTCATGCGCAGTATCAGGTTAACCTACCAAAGGTCAACCATCTACCAAGGCAAAGTGCATAGGGTCTTTACGACCCTGCCAGAGCTGCCCGCAATAAATGCCATGCAGTTTCATAGTATGCAGAAAAGCATCGCTCCATTTACCTGGTGAACCTAAAGGATTGCTTGCAGCATTCAGATCAATAGCGGCACCCCAGCTGTGTACCGATAATACCGACTTGCTGCCTCTTACCCTTCGGATGTTAAAACAACCATCGAAAGTCTGGATTTCTGTATGCAACCCTGCAGCCTCCAAAGCCGTTAAAGCCTGCTGCAGTTTTACCACAAAATCTTTGTGCATGTACACCGACTTTTTGGGAAACCAGGGAAATGTTTTCTGCACATGCCACAGGGCCATCCAACGGGATTCCCAACCGGCACCGCGTGGGTCGCCATATTTTTTAAACAACTGCTGTTGCGCGTTTCCGGCAAAAGCGCCATCGTTTACCGTTATGTTTTTACTAATCATAGAGATAGGTTTATACGGAATCTTCATCCGCAGGTTAAAAAAGAAAGACCGGAGATCCGGCCTTTTCGTATGCAGACAGCCGTACCTTAACGGAATCAGTACAGCCGGGAAGTATCGCCAGGCAGGGGTTTGAGCATGGCATAAAATTGCATCATGGCCGCACGCTGGCTGGTATCGCTACGCAACAGGTAATGGCACCGGTCTTCTATCTGCGCCAATGCATAGGCAGAGAGCGCCCAGTTCATAGGCACCGCGCTTTTGCTGGCGCCCACTTTCCACTCCAGGTACACCCCGCCGCTCGCCTGCACATAAGCCTGCAAAGCCGCGCTGGCATAACGGGTGTGCCCGTTACGTATTTGCATAAAGCCTTGCAGCACTTCCATCCACTCATTACAATGCCGTATGCTGGGCGTTGCAGTGGCAGAATCGCCATCAAAAGACAGTTGCAATACATACGGCCGTATCACCACCAGGTCGCCGGTAGCTTCGCGGCAGGATTGCAGCATATCGAGCAGTGTAAACGCGCCTTTGTTTTCGTAATACCCACCATCCACATAATGATGCCGGAAACCATTGCTATCGGTAAGGCTACCGCCCGGAGATATAAGCGGAAAGCGTGCACTCAGTCCCATTGCTGTTACATAAGGTATATCTGCCGGGTAGCATTGCGCCATCATATCCATGGTGTTGTACCATTGCTGCTCGGGCACTTTTGCATTGCTGATAATACCCCGGATCCCTCTCTCCGCCTCCATTGTATTAATGCTCCAAACCGGGGCCTGCGCCCGTACCCACCGCTGCCAGCCCCCATTGAAGAGCGTGCTTTGGCTAAAAGTATATTGCTCCGACTGTTCCCAGCTTTGTAGCCAGGCATCTTCGAGTGCCAGCATACGATCGCAGGCAGGCAGGTAGGTTACGCTTAGCCAGTTGAGCGGCTCGGCAAGGATCAACTTGGCCGTAACCGGCGCCAGGAAATCATAACTGAAAAACTTGCGGACAAATACCACCTGCTTTTGCGGAGGCACCTCGGCTTGTTGCAACGCGTTAAATACGCCCACACCCAAGCTACCACCCGACACACTGCTCAGTCCATAAATACGGTGCCGGAATTGGGGGAAACTATCCTGCAACATAGCCAGCAGCATGGCCGTAAAACAACCCGTGCGCAATGCCCCACCCTCTGCGGCCACGAACACAACGGGAACCGTATCGCAAACCTGCACACCCGGATATTGCCGCAGCAGCCTGGCCCGGAAATGTTGTTGCATCTGCAACCTTTCATCTTTAACGGGTTCGTATTTCAACAGCCTTACCGGGTGATCGTTGTTGAGGTAACCACTACAGATAACCAGCAACAGGATAATAGTTTTATAAGGGAGCTTGGGCCAGCCTTTGAGTTTGTGCAACAGCTGAATACCGGTGTATACCACCGTCCAGGCACCAAAACCCAGGCAAATAAATGCGGTAGCCCCCAGCACCCGGAATGTAGTGCCCGGCAATGCAGATACCAACAGGATCATACCCGCTGTAAACCAAAGCATTCTTTTAAAGTAGCCGTGGTACCAGAAGCCCGACTGGTCTATTACCTGCCGGATCTGCGTAGGTGTGGCCCGCTGGCTAAAGAGGTAGGGTGCAAACCAGCCGTAGCGGATATGGTACAGCAACACACCGGTCAGGGCCAGCAAACCCAGCATGAGCATCAGGATAATGAGGTTGGGCTCGTCAAAAACCACACTACGGGTAAAATAAGCTCTCACAAAGCCTACCAATACCACAATGGTTGGCATAGCATACAATACCGAAGGCAACTGCATTGCCAATTTTTTTCTGCGCCAGGCCCGGCAAAGCGGAATCTCGCGGCTCGATAAATCGGCGGTGTACAATAATAAACGGCTACAGCATTCCGAAGCCAGCGACCAGTATACCAGCGCCAGCAAAAAGCAGATGAGCGGCATCCAGTGCACATCCGTATGATACACCTCGGGACGTAATAAACCGCTGTAGTTTTCAATAATGGCAAAGAGCACATCGGGCCCCTGAGGAATGCCCCAGAATGTGAGCATGACCACCAGCTGCAATAGAATAATCAACCACAAGGGCCGCAGCACCACTTTGAGGTCTTCGAGATAACGTTTCATTTTTCATAAGGGTTTTGGTTCTAACTGTCTACTGATCCTTCACTCGCCTATCTGGAAAGCTCCATACCCAAACCCCATTGCGGAAGCGGGCTAAAAAGCGGCGCTCCACTACCCTGTCCGTACCATACCTGCCACACCCTGCCACTGCCCATACGCAACTGCATCGCTACATTCCATTGCTGGTAAAAACGGTTTCTCATTACATCATACCACAATGCAGCACCGGCTTTAATACCTGTTGTAATGCCAGGAGTAATAGTAAGTATAGCGGGATGATGGTACACCATATACCCCTTAACCCTACCCAGCATTTGCTGCCCTGTTAAGGAATCGGCAGTGGTTGTCCACCCAAAGCGGCAACCCACCTGGGTCGTGAGCTCTGCATACAAAGCGCCTGCCCGTTTAGGCAGCCGGAAAGGGCCGGAACCCAGTAAGCCATACCTATAGCCCAGCTCGGCCAATGTATTGACAGCCTTGTAGTTACCGCTGGTTTCTACCACCAGACCAAAAGGCATGATGTGCATGGGTTTGCGGGAATCGGGCACAGGCACCCCGGCCACTTCTGTTACCCGGAATTTCATAAACAAGCCGCCAAACTTTGCTTCCGTAGCCGGGCCGGCAGCTTGCATACCCATAGACACATTCAGTTGCGCATGGAGCAACACCAGCCAATTGCGGCCGGTGAGCAACGAGTCCCCGAATAAAGGTTTGCTGAAGAGCGTATCGGTATCTGCGGTAGTAGCGAGGGTAGTTTCTGTTTGTGCCGTTGCCAGGAAACTGCAACATATAAGGGTTAAGACCAGCCCACTAGTTTTCATGGCCCACCAGCTTTTCGGCCAGCTGTGTTACAGACCAGTTCATCCAGTCTACCGGCCATTGCACAGCTTTGCAATTCTTTTGCAGGAGTGTCCAGTGAATCATAGACCGGTAAATCTGTTGCGAAGAGGCGCCGCCCAGACCATCGTTATTGCTGAGGATAGAATCGTGTACAGTTTGGTCGGTTACCGCCATTTGCTCCAGGTTAAAGTTGCGCAGGTGGAACTTCATTACCTGTTTTAAAGTTTCAGGATGCATGGTATAGTTGATTTGGTTAGGGATCCAATAATTGCTTAGTCGGGATCACATAACAAAGCTACCACGAGGGTGTGTAAGGTATTTACGCAGGGGATAGTAAATCTGCTACTTATGCTCAAGGATAAAAAAGAAACCCCGCATGAGCGGGGTTTAAGGTTTTCTACTTTACCGGAAAGGTTAGTCCCAGATCGATCCATCGTGCACAATGTAAAGAAAGTACAGAAAACCAGAATGTTGCTTCATAGTATTGGGATTTTGGTTGATGCACAAGCCGGTGGTATAGTTGCTCAAAATTAGATGGGTGTTGCGTAAGGTATTTACGTAGTGGAGAAGGAATAAAAAAGCATCGCCACTGTTTTATGGTGGCGATGCAATTATAAACTCCGAAGTATCTGTTGAGTACTGCTTATTTCAAGCCATACTTACTGAATAAATACCTTTTAATTTCTGCCATAGACATGGCACTCAATTTAGAGGGAATTACCATCAACTCTGCCATTTTGAATTTTCCAAAATTAGCAGTACCACTCCGAGAACCAATGTTAAATGATCTACTGGAGAATGTAGCCCCAACATGATCGAAAAAGGTCCCCCAGGCCGATGGTGTTGTATAGGTTGTTCCGTTAAACTCTACCCTGGTCTCTGGGTTCGGATCAGGAAAGAAACCCGTTAAGACGAACAAGGCTTTTTTGTTCATTGACAAATTGCTTGGCATCCCATACATATTTAATGTACCCGAATGCGAAATGCCAAACTCATCTACACTAGAATCATTAAAGAAGAAGACCATTCCGGAATCAGTATTGAAATTATCTGAAAGCTCAAAACAACACCCGGTATCTGAACTGGTTTTTTCTCCAACCATAATCACTGTCATGTTTTCAACATTTGCAGGCACTTCCAGCAAAGGTAGTCTCATAGCATTTGATCCATCAAAAACCATTGCGGGTTTTCCATTATTCCAGTTACTAGACAACAAAGGACTTTTGTTAGCAACTGCGGGGATATGATGTCCTTTACCAGAATGATCTTTCAAGACATTCACTCTTCCATCTGCCAGTTCGTTTTCTGTTGCATCCGCCATCCACCAGCCTAGCGCATCCATAGTAGGCGTTACAACAGAGCCCTCACCCCATGTTAAGCCATACTTATCTTCAAAGTAAGCCACAACGGCATTCTTCTCCTCTATTGTTGCAATTTTAGGAACTATGATCATCTCTGCCAGGTTAAACTTCATACCTGCAACTTGATTTTTTCGGCTTCCCAGATAAAATTCATTGCTTAAGAAAGATTGGTTCATGCTATCCGTCTGAACAACATTCCAGGCTGGAATTGAATCCAGTAAAAAACCGTTAAAATCGATGCTGGTTTCTGTTTCCACTGGTTTAGACATATGAAAATTGAGCGCGTAAATACCTTTTGCACCGAGCGTGAACGCAGGATTTCCACCATGTGCATTCCAGTTTCCATTCTTTCTCAGGTAGGCTAAATCCATTTTAGGACTAACTCCTACACCATTACCCATTATATATCCAAATCCATCAGCCTGATCCAGGCCCGGTCCGTGTTCAAACACAACGCCAAGGTCATTGCTAGTTTTCTCTCCCACCATAAATACCGTAATATCGCTGGTATTAGCAGGAATGGTGAGCATGGGCAATTTCATCAACTGAGAGCCATCGAATTCCATCGCAGGCTTATTGTTACTCCATTGTGTGATAATAGAGGGCCTTGTACCTGCAGATATCGCAGTAATATTATGGCCAGCTGTTGACTGATCTGTAAGCATATTCATCTTTCCGCTTACCAGTTCATTATTTACCGCATCGGCCTGCCACCATGCCAGTTTTTCCATGTTCTTCAACAACGGATTTTTTTCCCATTTCAGGTCGTACTTCTCTTCAAAATAAGCAAGTATACTATCCTTCTCTTCATTCGTAACCTTTGAAGGAACTATCATCATTTCCGCCACACTAAAATGGCTAAAAAGTGAATTTTCATTCCTCGCACCCAGAAAAAAGACATCACTCGGGAAAGACTGTCCTACGTGATCGGTCTGAACCAAAGTATAAGGAGGTACCTGATTCAGGAGAAGACCATTCAGTTCGGCAAACGCTTCCGCATCCGCCGGATTGGACATATGAAAGTTCACCGCATAAATTGCTTTCTCATTCAATGTTGTTGCTGCAGGGCAACCATGCACATTCCAACCACCATTGATATAAATAACAGCCTGGTCCACTTGCGCACTACCTGCAAAATAATCGTTGGTAGTATAGCCAAAACCACTGGCAGTTGCGATATTCTCACTATGGCTAAAGACAAGGGCCGTAGCAGCAGCAGTTTTCTCTCCTACCATAAATACCGTCACATCTTCTGTATTCTGTGGTAGTATCAATTGAGCCAATTTCATCACCTGGCTTCCGGCAAAAGTAACAGCCGGTTGGTTATTTTTCCAATTATCTGTTAACACTGGGCGTTTATCAGTAGATACCGCTTTGATGTGGTTATTTTTTCCGGTCTGATCTTTTAGTTCATCTACCTTACCGGCTACCAGCACATTGTCTACGGCATCGGCTTTCCACCAAGCCAGCATGTTTTGTGGAAAAACAGAAGGAATGTAAGGGGAATCCCCCCCCTGACCAGGGCCAGGGAAGGATTCTCCTAATTTGTAAGAAACAGTGATATGCATATCAGCGAGTAAATCATCGAGTTTTTGTATAACTCCGGCCGGGTTTTTAATCCGGATACCTAATACCCTTCCGTCTACGTCGAAACTAAATGCTTCTGACTCTTGCTGAAGATTGGTAGTCAGGATTGTCTTGACAATTACACCCATTTCCATCAATTCAATTTTATACACTCCGGTCACTGCTGCTTTAGGCCTACAATTGATAGTGATCTTATCGATCGTAATCAACCTGTTTGCACAGAAGTAAGGGAAACGCTCATTCTTTAACCTTATGTACAGCGGGGTTGAAGGACTTGCGTCATAAGTAGTAGCTTGCGCGTGCCACTCATTAGTGAACTCGTGCTTCAGGCTGAAGGAACGGGAAAGATCTGTTTCATAGTTACCCTGGGGCTCTGTACCATTATTCCCATTTGACAACAGGTTATTCAGCTTCACCATAGATTCATTTTCAAAAACCGTAGTTCCTTCCTGCGCTGTATATTTTACATGTAACAATACATCATTGATTGTACTGTAATCGAACTGACGCAGGTTGTTGTCTTTGACCAGTTTGAGATTCCAGTAACTTACAGCACCAGCGCCTTCAAATGGCAGGTAACGCTCGTCACGGAAGTTTAATTCAAACATACCGCTGTCGTTTTGGGCATTGCTGGTAGCAATGGAAGAGACTACAACCTTATCCGTTGTTACGGCATCTACGGTATAACTGCTCTTCTTACGAGTATAACTTCCGGTAAGTGCCAATGTAGCGGCTACAGTTGTATATGGTCCGGTAACACACGGAATACTGATGCTTACTGATTTAATCCGACGATTGTAATGACCAGGGTAATCGAGGGCATACAACTCCTCCGGAACCTGAATCTCACACTCTCCTTCTTCACGCAAACGAATCAGCTCCATCGGATTCAGCAGTGCCAGAGACACATGTTTGGTAAGCTCAAAACAACGTTTATTGTTATCCGTCCAGGCGGCTTCTAACTTGCGCAAGTCAAACTGTAGTTTTTCTCCTGCAAGTAAGCCTTTGCGTAAGCTATCCCAGTATCCAAAGCGGATGAACCCACCCACAGGTATTATTACCAATGGTATTTCCTGTTTAAAACAGTTCTCAGCCTTGCGGGCCAGTTCAAATGCCAGCTGGTAGGCCTGGAAGTATACTGCAGACATCTGCGAAACCATCCATTGGTACAGCTCTTTGTTGGTATACTTATCGCGCATCATGCTATCGGCTTCTTCGCTGTTCTCCATCTGCAGCTCATGGTTAGTCAGTTCCTTTTTAGCGATATCCAAACGGATCGCTGCTGCCAGCAACTGTTTATCGATCTGCTCCAGCTCGGTTTTAGCACTATCGGCCTGGAAGGTCCAGTCATCCTGGCGGCGTTGGTAGCCGGCTTGAGTGATGGCCATAGAACCGACAGTATTATTAATATTTGCCAGAATTCCAACACCGGCACTCGCGGCATCTAGAACTGACGTGATTTGCATGCCACCACTAGTCAAGCCCGAAGCAAGTCCTTGTACATGGAATTGTGGAAGAGCAGACACCACACCAGCTGCGGCCTGTAATCCACCTTGCGCCGATTGCAAAATCATCCCTGTTTGCAACGACTGTAAATGCTGCTGCTCACCCGAAATGGTAAACTGACGCGTTTGGTAATAAGTCATGCGCTGTTGCGTCACCTCTTTCGTCTTCTGCAAGGCTTCGATCGAAGTACTGGCTTCCTCTACCTGTGCTTCACGCACCATTTTCACTTTCTCGAGCAGGTTCTTTTCGTGACCAGTGCGGATCAATGCCATTTCTTCAGCATCTTTCTTCTCCAGCGCAGATTGTAATGCGCCACCCAGGCTACGTACATCACCAGCTAGTTCATTGGCTTTCTGCAACATGTAGGCAAAACGGTAATGCGGCAGGTTTACTCCACTGGCATCGTCCAGAATGCTATTGATGTCCATACCCATAGCGCGGGCACGTACCAGCAATGCAGGATCGATTGGTGGTTCATACAGCGGCAATTGTCTTACCACACCATCAATATTGCGGCAGTTGCGGATTTTGAACAACCTGTCGGCCACCGTACCCCAGTATCCCAGCAGTTTTTCGTTGTTGGGCAGACAGAAGTAAGCCATTTTTAAACTATCCGGCGCATTGGTGCCTTTCTGACTCCAGGATGGCGCAGCATTAGCCCCCAGGAAGGTTTCGATGTTTACCTGCGCATTGGAGAATGCATCCAGGCTATTACCGATCTCATCAAAATTGCGCAGCTCAGGCACCGCACGGGCAGGAATTTCCTGCGGTTTGGCGCCCAGAATATTGGCAGCCAGTATGTACAGTTGCGTTGCTTCATTGATCGACTCAATGGTATCTCTGCGGAACAGTTGGTCGCCCCAGGCCATCAGGTTATCAATGTATTTCATCACCACATTTTTCATATAGGCCAGGTGGCGCATACGGGCTATGAGGTGCGGTTGGAACGGATTATTCTCCCAGGCCTTGATCTGATCTTTGTACTGGTTGATGTTGTTCATCAGATCGGTCAGTGTCAGAATCTGGGTACCGGCTTCTTCGTAGAACGGACGGAATTTCCAGAACCGTTTTTTAGAACCTGTTATGTTTCCGTTTTCATCGGCGTTACTGGTAGGATCAAACACAAAGTGGAACCACTTACGCGCTGCTTCAAACTGCTGGTTATCCATCAAACGCTGTGCTACCAACATTGGAATATGGAAAAACAGCTCCCAGTTGTAAATGGAGTAAGTACCACTATATTCGAAATCCACGTTGTTTTGCGGATAGCTGGTATGTACCATCCCCTTGGGCTTGTAGTTACCGGAGAAATTCATACTATCGCTCTTCACCTGGTTGGCCAACGTCATCAATCCTTTGATACCCTTCTTCTTCAACTGCTTCACAAAATTGTTGACATGCGGGTGATAGAAAGTCTGGAACTGATAAAGATTGGTCACTGCAAACTTAGCCGTCACATTACTGGCAAGGGTAAACTGCGAACCTGTAGTACCGCCTACAAATACCTTTCCGTAAAATGTACCAAATGCGTCTTCCAATGCGGGGAAACTTATCTGGTTAGGGTCGCGAACGATTCCGGTAATAATGCCATTTTCGAAAGCAGTATCTTTCCTTTTTACAAAGAAAGTATTGCGGTCATCTTCAAAGAAGAAGTGGTTGGTTAAAGGGTTAGGATCAAAATTCATCGATTCTTCCTGTGCCATACCCGATCGTGCGGTAATCCGGAACGGGCCACAAGGTGTAGCTTCCAGGATAATACTACCATCGCCGCTTCTGATCGGATCAGCATAATTCTTTAGACTCATTTCATCGGTAGCGTAGATATAATATTGCTGGCTAAGCTCCTTACCTATGTTATCCAAACTGAATGCATTGTCTTTACCCGCCATATTATTAACCGGGTTTTCCACAAACTTCATGCTATTGATGAGCGTATTAGCCGGAGCAAGCATCTTGTAGCCGCGGTTGTTATCGCGCATCACGGCAGGCGTTTTGGCCCCGGCACTGAAGATAAAGTTGTGCAAACCAATAGCCAGTTCATCAACACCTCCTGGAAACAGCAGACTCAGACATAAATCTCCTCCTGGTTCTATAACCGGGCTCAGGTACAACCTGTTGCGGAACACTTCGTTTACAGACAATTCATACTTCGACGACAACAGATTATAAATGGTCTTATAGTCATTCGATGATATGTTATTGTATTGCTGTCTGGCTTTTTCAGTGATCTGAACATTATATGGAATCATACCCATACTATCTTTCGACACTTTAGGACTAGCCCATTTGCCATTGTTGTATTCACTCCAGTTAAGCATGATGTTCCAATACTTCATCCGGCCTTTTTCCCATTTTCCAAAAGACCACTGAACCCTTGAGGTCCATTTTGTATTATAGGTCCGTTTAAACTCTTCCATCTCAGGATTGGCATCTTCCTCCATTGGTTTTTCCACAAACGTCAGCCAGAACAGGTGCAGCCTGCGGTTCCAAACCACAGCGGTAACGTGATCGCCTTTGGGCTCGATATTCATCTTCTCCCACGGTGTCCAAACCTCATTTTCCAGTTTACGGTAGTAGTACAAGTGTGGTTGGGATTGGGTACGCGCAATCACGTGAATGATGTCGATCCCTTCGGCAGCTTCGTACTGGTGGTATGCCGTTACCGGCTCCATTCGTGCAGTAGTATCTACGTTTTCCAGGTATTCGAGGTAAGCCGCTTCCACTTTATCTTCGGTCACTTCATCCTGCAGCAGCTGGGTTTCCAGCTCCTTAAAGAAAGGCGATTTATCATCGCGCAATTCCGGTTCAATCCAGTTTTCGGGATACAGGAAAATCTTACGGTTGGCTTCCCAGATGCGGTACCATTTACGCCATGCTTCCCACTGCTCAATGCTCTCCTGTTTAAAAGAGATCATTTGGGCAGGATTGTTTTGCACCGTTTCGAGGTTAAGGATCACACGATCGGTAAACAGTTGCAGCGAAGAAATAGCTTGTTTCAAACGCGAGGTTTTCATGCAGGCGCTCATACCCGGATCCATCAGGAAGTAAGCATACAGCTCATTCTCATTTCTCCATTTTTTGCCGCCTGCTGCAACCATATGAGCCACCAGTGCTGTACGTTGCTTTTCGCGCAAGGCATCACGCAGGGGTTTGGCAATTTTATTCCACTGCTCATCGGTATACCTGGCTTTGGCTGCCTTGAGTATTTTAACGGCATCATCCATCTGGATGTCTGCTTTCATAGATTTAATCAACTGATCTGGCGTAAGCCCTACCCTGTTAGAAACATCCATGATTGTTGCTACACGCCACAACAAAGCAGCATCTGCAAAATCATTGCGTGTGCCATTAGAGACAGCGCCCAGGTAACCGGTATTGGTAGCAGGAGTGGTTTTTACACCTACCAGGCTTGTAAGGGTTTGCGTATCCCAGCCTGTCATTGCCACTACGGTACTGATCCAGGAATCCTTACTTGTTTCCGGATTGCCGGCGGTATTGGCAGCCGCGTTGAGCAACGTACTGAAATTGTCTTTACTCACCGCAAAACGGTCTCTGATCTTAACCCAGTATGCAAACCGGAACAGTTTTTCTGAGCGCACGCCAAAGTCACTGGCAGTGCCTGTTTTCTCAAACGGATTCCAGATATTCAGGTTAACAAGGTTGGCACTAAACAGATCAAAATGCTCGGTAGACAGTACCATTTTCTTCGTCCACCATCCGATTCGCTCTACCGCACGGTAAAGATCGGCCAGCGCACCTGGTGCAAAAGGATCGGTTACTAGTGTGCTATTAATGAATGGCAGATCGATCAGCACCTCTTCTGCTACCAGTTCGGTAGTTGTATTCTTATACTTCAATTTCAAGGTGGACAACAGGCTCAGAGCCATTGCGGTATCCAGGCCAAAGTGAGCGGCAAACTGCTGGCGCAGTATGTTCTTCAGCACTTTTTTGCTTTCGTCGGAAATAACCGCTTCCAGCGCTACTTTTTTCAGCTCGGCCTGTAATTTCTCAAAATAGAAAGTGTTGATATTTTCTTCAGGAGCAAAGAACTGTGCCTTGTCATCCTTACCCATCAACGCATATTCCAGCTCTTCGAGAGACAGGCGTGTAGCACCCAACTCTGCAACAAACCTGAGCAGGTACTCCAATTGGTCTAACCTGTCGGAGAAATTGGATATGGTTGCATTCCAGCTTTTGCCAACGAGATCGGAGATATAGCAGAAGGTATCCACAGGCAGTCCCTGGCTTTTGCTTAAGGCAGCAGCAGCATACAAACGGCTTATTTTGGACAGATTCATATTATCGCCCATACTGGCCACTTTACCGATTACAGTCTTGTATTCCTTATCTGTAATGCCACAGGCAGCTATCACAGCAGCAGTATGCAAGGTATAGGACCCGGTATAGTTTCCGGTGTTGTAGTTATCAAACGCAGAATCGGTAGGGTTAACAACACTCTTATTGCGGAACAGTTTATCATACTGCGAAGGCAACAGCTCCTGGCGTTCGCTGGCAACATTGGTATACTTCAGATCAGAGATCAGAGACCACCAGGTAGCCAAGGTATTAACCGGCACCAGTGTTTGACCAGCCAGTTGAATAGCACGGGCTACGAGGATATACGAATCTATCTTCAGAAAATCGGTACCAGTAGCCTGATCCAGGTTAAACGATACCAACAGTGCATCCAGCTCCTGGATAGAGAGTTTGGTAGCTTTCCATAAGCGTACAAAACGGTGCAATTTGTCGAAGAAAGCAGCATAGAACACCTTGATGTCTGTTACACCTGCCGGCAATGTTGCTTCCAGCTTCAGGTTCTTAAGCACACAGGTATCTACAGGCATATTATCGCGCGAAACGATTTTGATACGGCGGTCATCGGCCTGGTAAACAGGGTTAAGCGAGTAGGTATCCAGCAGCATCAGGAATTCTTTATACGATAATCCTGTTTGCTGCAGCACCACATCCAGACCGCCATACTCTGCCGCATCTTTTTTAGCGGTACCGGCAAGCAGTTCTGTCCAATGACCATTCAGTAACACAGCCGAATCAGAAGGACTAACATAGCCTGTAACAGCAGCATTGGCGAAACCAAAATAGTTCCAGGCAGCGGCACTGCCCTTACCAATAATGACATCTGCAGCTTCTTTGCTGATGCCCAGCGATTCGCTGGCCAGGTTGTAAGCCGTAATTTCGTTACTGGTATTGCTACCAGCCATATTGTCTAACGCGGTAATGGGGCGGAACAGGTTCACCAGTTCGTAACGGGTAAAGCCCAGGTGTTTCAGGTACACACGCGCTTCTTCCATGGCACGGTTAAACGGCAGGTTGAACGGGTATACTGCAGATTTCAGTACCGTATCGTATACCCTGTTGGTTTCTTTATAATCTTCATAATCTGTCGTTCCTGCTTTTCTGGACACATGTTCGGGGTGCGCTGCAAGATCGGCAGCAGTACCGCTGGTTTGGAAAGAGACAGGAATAACAAGCCCCGGAATAGCGGCAGTTTTCAGGATTTCTCTTTCCAGCAGTTCATTTACCAGGTCAATGTAAGGCAGTGGTGTATTGGCATTTTTACAAGTGAGGTCAATCGCTTTCAGATCGGGCCTGCGCCACATCAATTCATCGAACGCTGAGTTGGTTGTAGAATGGGTTTTGATAAAATTCATCACATCTACGAAGTAAGCAGACGGACTGTACACCGACATGCAATACTCGCAACCGCACTGGTCCAGGCTGCCAAATAAAGTAGCCAGATCAGGATCTGCACCGATCTCTGGCTGCGCATAAATATCGGGCAATACCAGGGTACTGTCGATTACCGCGCCGGATGCGGTTTGAATGTCGACCACAGCTTGTGCGGATAACTGTGCAACCTGTACGGCACGGCCAAAGGCATTCATGGCTTCCTGCATACCACCCAGGGCAGCACTATAATCGGCCACAAACTTGCTGGAAGGCATTGCAGCGATTTGTTGCGCAGTTGTAATACCAGCACGTTTCAATTGTTCAATAGCATCTGGTTTTGCACCAGCAATACGGGTAAGACGCTGAAACGGAGCGATCTCTCCTTTCAGTTTTGCTACATCAGCAATGCCAGTCAGATCAACGCTTCCGGTTTTAATATCATGTACACTTTGTGTACGGAAATCGAACTGTGGATTCTGGTTAATGAATTTAATCATATCCTGCGCCACAGCATTGTCCGAAACCAGCCCTGTATAACCGGAGGTTTCCAATTTGCCTGCGAGGGTTGTTAATGGATACAGTTCCTGGGCAATAGCCTTTAGTTTGCTGGCATATTTAGCACGACCCAGGGTAGTATCTTCGCCGATCGCAACCGGTACAATAGGCACTGTTGCACCAACAGCCGCCGCATTAATATGCGCAACCCATTGGGTATCGTCCCACTTCGCCATTTTAGCAATGCTGCCGGAAGTGTTATCGTAGATCCTTTTAGAAAGCACGGGTTGGTTACCGGTTACCGCCATCAACTGAAGAGTGGCCTGTGCTTTACTCTTATTGGCGGCACCATTGTCCAGTGCATATTTAGCCCAGAAACCATTGATATCCTGCCCATCAAAATCCTGGATTTTGGCAATGAAACCTTCTGCGAAGGTGCTATTGTTGAAAATTACATCCAGTCCGTCTTTCAATGTAAACTTCTCGTTCCCGAGTTTGTTCTTCAGAATTTCCTTGATCTGGTAATCTGCAACTTTTCCCTGCACCTCCGGAATATCCGGAGCCATATCTGGCCTTACAATGCCTGTTTCAATGGCATTCGTAACCAGTGCCTCCACCTTATTGCTGTCCAGGTTAATCAACTCACTGCCAGAAGGATCGCTGTTACGCACCAGTGCATACACGGCATCCGTATCGAGTTGAAGATCGGTACTAAGCTTATGGGCAGTAACTATAGACTGCACTTCATTTGAGGCAAAGCCGGTAGCAGCAGAGAGTTGCTGTACTTCTGAAGTATCTTCTACTCCCACACCAGACAGGTCAATGTCGCCCACTTTGGCAATGATGGTATTTTTCAGATCGGCGTACTCTTCGGTTGCCCTTGAAACGCTACCAAGCAGGTTAAAGTTTACTGCTAGTGTATCGCCGCTCAGTGCTAAATCGTCAGAGATAGCGATCACTTTGCCCGCAACTCCGGCTTTTGACATAACCTCCACTACACCCGTAGCTGGTTTGTCTGCAGTAGCGGTAAGTATGTTGCGCGTATTTACCGATAAATTGTAATACCCTTCGGCATTGGTAATTCCTTCGGTCAACAGGTTATCCAGGCGAAATGCCTTTTCACGGATGCGTACAGGTGTGCCCACCGCTGGCAAGCCATTGGCATTAACCACCCGGCCTTGTACTGCAATGGTTTTCGCGACCAGGTCGGCATTTACCCAAAGGTTTATATCCGATTTCAGTTCGGGGGTCCATATAGGGCAACTGGATTGACTGAGCAGCAGATGGTTCGCAGCATCTCTGACTTCAAAAGTCAGCATTACATTGCCGCTTGGAAAAAGAGTGTCGAGTGTAGCACCACTCACTATCAATTGAAAGAATCCCTCTGCTTTTGATTGCGTTTGCGCTACGAGATAGTCGCCGCCAAAAAAAAGCAATACTTTCATCCCTTCTACAGGGAGCTTCGTTTGCGTAGAACGCACGTAGCCATAAATGTTACTGGTTGAGTTCATATCTGATTGGATTGATTGGTTATCAATTTTATTCACGATTCATTAAAAGCGCAGCCAGTGCCGGCTACCGGACTGCGTATGTAGGATATCGTAAAAAACCGGGAGAGGCGCAATGCCTTTGAGAAAAGGCAAGGACGTTACGGCGTCCGCTACATGCGAACCTCTTCCGGCATTATTGTATTACAAAATTGTTGCGCGCGTGTGTAAGCTATTTGCGCATTGCTTTTATGTAAGAAATAGAAGGAGAATAAAGCGCATTCTGTGACTGGATTACATTCAGAATGCGCTTTTTGAAAACAGTTAGTTTTGTCATAGGTTGATGTAGGTTTAGCGATTTGAAAATTGATTTGGTTAGGCGTAAAACGTGTTTACAACTATTTGTTTAAACCAGCAAAGGTGAGACGTTACGGCGTCCGCTTGGTGCATTAACCTTGCTGGTTATGGTTGATATTGTAAAGATCATGTGCTGGTGTGCAACCTATTTACACAGTGGTAATTTCCTGAAAATAATTATTGAACAATCGCCAGTTTAACTATTGTGCCGTCAATCTCCACTTCAATGAATTGGTCTGTTGCCAATGCTACGGAAGCATTTTTCTTTTTACCCAATTTCCATGTGCCAGCACCACTGGCAGAGGGTTGCACAGTGGCAATACCTTGCTTATTTACACGCAGGGAATCAATATTATTAACGTTCACCGCAAACACTGCATCATCTGCCATTACCTGGCTGGTTACTTTTATAGCACCAAAAGGAGGAAAAGCGGCCCGGTTTTCATTCAGCTTCTGAACAAAAGAATAGGTGCTACCATCGTATTCCATTGTTGTGCCAATACTATTGCCGCCTTTGGTAAACAGCAGTGTTGGTTTAGATTGGTTAGCTATAATATTCTGAACACCATAAAACACATTCACATCATTGGCAGAAAGAAACCCCGCAGTAATACCACGGGTTGCTTCAACGCGCCCTTGTATTCTAATATCTGCATTCTGGTAGTTGGTATTCTGATTTTGAATTGATGAGCTTTCTGTGGCAATGTTTTGCCAGTTACCGCCCAGAGAAACCTGAGCCTTATTTATAGTTTGGTTAAAGCCCAACATACCAGGGTAAGCTGGTGCTGGCGGTGTGGTCCAATTCGTAAGTACTGCCGGAACACCAAACTGAAATACACTGGTATTGGGATCAAGCGTATAAAAAATTTTATTGTCTGAAACCCTGGAAATTCCATACTGATAAGTGGCAGGCACCATGCCTGCATTCCAGGTATTGTCGAGTTTAATACCTCCGAAATTGGCATTCGTATCGCGCGAAATATTCAATACCGAATCATTCACATGCAAATAGCTATCCTGCCAATCATGAAAATCTTCTTCTTTAGGTCTTGCACCGGTTACAAAAACCTGGTTAAGATCATCCCTGTCTTTAATAGCCATAATTTACTGTTTGATAGGCACAGACTTTATTGCAATAGCCTGTGCAGGTAATTGGTTAAGGGTAATTCTAAAAGTTTATAAAACCACAGGCGACGCCGGCTGTCAACCTGTGGACCTTAGAATGTATGTAAACCGGCGGTGGCAAAATCCTGCTCAGGACCAGGACGTTACGGCGTCCGCTCTGCACTGCCCGCCGGTTGTTTGTGTTTGATAAAGCAAAGATCTTGTGGCACTGTGTAACCTATTTACGCATTGCTAATTATTTTAGCAAACTCATCAAAACACACCAATTTCATTTGTATAATTAAAGCAAACTTCTTTCAGAGATTAGCCAAATACCCTTTCAAAACTTTTTCCGGTTTTTATTTGCGATTTCAAAAAAAGAGATACATTTGTTCCTGTAATCTACTACGATATGATACCCTCATCTGAGGACGAGCATTTGGCTCAACATACATTTAGCACTATTCAGTCCAGAAAAACTTCTCCACTGAACTCCCAGTTTTTTTACCTGGCCGAAAACATGGTTAACCATAAGAAAATGGTTCACCCACCCTGCCGTCTGTAAACAGCCCTAAAAGGACTTTGAACAACGCATGCCTGTTTGGTTTACCAAACGGATTGGTCTTGTAATGTCCTCTTCTCTCTTATTTATTTCCTAAATCCATAATTGTAATTATTATGACTACACTGCTCATGTGGTGGTGGGTACCTGTGGTGGTACTCGCTGCTGTACTGTACAAAATCCTTTTGCGTGCCCTCTTTGGAATGGTTATCGTTCCCGAAGACAAAATAGGGCTGGTAACCAAAAAATTCGTGTTGTTTGGCGGCAACCGTTCTTTGCCGGACGGGCGCATTATCGCTACCCAGGGAGAAGCAGGCTTACAGGCCCAAACCCTTGCTCCTGGCCTGTATTGGTTTATGTGGCCCTGGCAGTTCGAAATCGATATGGTTTCCTTTACCATCATTCCTGAAGGCAAAATCGGATTAGTGCTGTCCAAAGATGGTAGCGAGATTCCCACCGGACGTATTCTGGCAAGACGCGTAAACTGCGACAATTTCCAGGATGCAGAAAAGTTCCTGTTCAACAGCGGACAACGGGGCCGGCAAACGGCGTTTATAACCGCGGGTTCGTACCGCATCAACACCTACTTGTTTGAAGTAACCATAGTAGACCAAACCATTATCCACGAAAACCGCGTAGGCATTATTACCACACTGGATGGTGAGCCGCTACCACAAGGGCAGATCGCGGGTAAAGATGTTACGGGCCACAACAACTTCCAGGATATCGACACCTTCCTGAACAATGGCGGTACCCGTGGTCTTCAACCGCAGGTGATACTGGCAGGTTCCTATTATATCAACCCCTGGGCCGTGCAAATCGAAGAACGTGTAATGACGGAAGTACCCATCGGGCATGTAGGTGTAGTGATCAGTTATATTGGTGAAGATGGCAAAGATGTAACCGGTGATACCTTCCGCCACGGAAACATTGTGAGCAAAGGATTTCGCGGGGTTTGGATGGAGCCATTAGGCCCTGGTAAATACCCGGTTAATATCTACACCATGAAGGTAGAACTGGTGCCCACCACCAACCTGGTGCTGAACTGGGCCAATGCCCGCAGCGAAGCACACGCGCTGGATAAAAACCTGAGCACCATCACCGTGCGGTCTAAAGATGGTTTCCCTTTTAACCTGGATGTGGCACAAATCATTCACGTGCCTGCTAACGAGGCTCCAAAAGTGATTGCGCGTTTCGGTAGTATGAACAACCTGGTGAGCCAGGTGCTGGAACCTACCATTGGTAACTATTTTAGAAACTCGGCGCAGGATAGCGATGTGATCACCTTCCTCACCTCGCGTAAAGAAAGGCAGGACTCTGCCAAAGACCATATCCGTAAGGTGCTGGAAGAATACAATGTAAACGCGGTAGATACGCTCATTGGCGACATTGTGCCACCCGAAGCGCTGATGAAAACCCTTACCGATCGTAAGATTGCGCAGGAAGAAGAAAAGACCTATGAAACCCAAAGAATGGCGCAGGAAAAACGCCAGGGTGTAGAAAAAGAAACCGCCATTGCAGATATGCAAAAAGAGATCGTAAAAGCGCAACAAAGCGTAGAGATCTCGCAACGCACGGCAGACGCTACGGTTAAGAAAGCAGAAGGTGATGCTACCAGTCTTAAACTACAGGTAAATGCCGAAGCAGAAGCGACTAAAATGCGCGCCAATGCAGAGGCGGAAGCCACCAAAATGCGCGCAGGTGCACAAGCTGAAAGTACACGACTAAACGCATCTGCAGAGGCGGAGCGGATTGCCAAAACCGGTATTGCGGAGGCAGAGAAGATCCTCGCTATTGGCCAGAGTACGGCAGAAGCGTATGAATTGCAGGTTAAGGCGATGGGTGGCGACAACTTTACCCGTTATAAAATCACCGAAGAAATTGGTAAAAACCAAATCAAGGTGATTCCCGAAGTACTCATCAGCGGCGGTAATGGCTCCGATGGCCCTATCAGCGGCCTGCTGGGCATGAAACTGATGGAAATGATGGACCAAAAGCCGAAACCCGATACCAATAACAACACAAACAACCCTGTATAAGCGCCACGCCTCCCCGACTATCATCATGAAAAGCAAAAAGCAGCCTGTTGGGGGCTGCTTTTTTAATATCCTGATAATGATTGTCATGCTGCCCTGAGCAGTATCTTCTGCTAAGAAATCATACGCACTTTGCAGGAATGATATTTCTGTAATAAATGCTACTCTGGTGCCTGTGCCTTTTTCTTACGCCAATCCCAGGGCGCTACCGGGTGCGGTTGTTGCCATAAGCCCAGCTTATGCGTTTGGGCATATTCCTGCGCCTCCGCCAGGTCCTGGCTCTTCTTCGCAAATTTTGCGTAATGCCAGGCATACCCTTGCTTTACCATCAACAGGTTAATGTGCCTGCCATTTACATCATAAGCATCTCCCACCCAGCGCTGGTACCGGTCTTTCTTTTTAAGAATTACCGTAATGGGTTGTTGCATACAAGCATCGCCCAGCGCCTGTTTGCTCCGGTTACCAAAGTCCTGTTTCTTCTCTGGCGCGTCTATACCATACATACGAATGCGGTAAGTAGTTTTACCTTCCAGCACATCAAACGTGTCGCCATCTACCACCTTTACTACCTTACCGGTTACCTTTTTCTGAGCTGCCCATACTACCGGGGTAAGTACCAGCAATGCCATCATCAAACCCAACCTATGCCATCCTTGTTTCATCTTCAATCTCATTTATTGTTCTGTAAATATCTGCTCTGTATAATTCATCTGGTCCAGCACACGGCTGTAATGCACAGAAACCCTCAGTACGGGTTCATAGCCCATCAATATCACCTGCTGCCTTGCGCGGCTTAGTGTAACCAGTAATTTACGGTCTACCGCAATCAATTGCTTGCCATCATCAAACTGCCCGTCGCTCTGCAATTGCCGCAACTGTGCCGGGTGGTTCACTGCCAGCGAAACAATAATAATATCGTTCTCCGATCCCTGGAAACGCTCTACCGTATCAATATTCACTGCCTGCAAAACGGCATCATCGCCAATCAGCTCACGAATGTAACTGATCTGCGTGCGCCAGGGTGTAACCACGCCTACCGCATCTGGACTAAACTGCTCGCCCATACTATCTTTCAAATGTTTCAGTAACGATACTACCCTACGGGCTTCCTCTTTGTTAAGCTTGGAAACCGATTCTTTGGGAGAAGGCATAAACACTTTACGCCCCCTGGCCAGCATATTTGTCCACACATTATCAGAAACAGGTTCCGGCGCAAATAATTCCTGCTGCACCGCCCGGCCCGATTTCAACCGCCCGGCATAGTAAGGATTAATAAGATCTGCAATGGTATCGTGCATCCTGAAGTGGGTAGTAAGCATACCAAAAGCATGGTACCAGCCCTTTTCACGGCATTGCTGCATCAACCGTTCAAATACCGATACCCGCATATCCCTTAACCCCGCTTGCGTCAATACGCCTTCGGGAACCGCACAGTATTGTTCGTGCTGCGCCACCACCGGAGGTAATTGGTTTTGATCGCCAATGAGTACAAATTTTTTAAAATGCATCAACAGCCCCAGCAATTGCGGTTCGGTCAATTGTGATGCCTCATCCACAATCAGTGTATCGGGTTTAATCTTCAGCATTTCCAGCAAATCGAGTCTGGCGGCCATTGTAGCTACTGTAGCCACAAAAACCTGCTGACCTGTAATGAAGTTTCTGGCTTCCTCAATTTGCCCGTCCATACAGTATTTGCGAAGCTGCTGCTCCGACTCCGAACGCCTGCTGCCCAACCGCAAAAAATCCACACCCGTATCTTTCAGTTTCCTGCATATCTCTTCAACCGCACGGTTGGTAAATGCTACCACCACCACCTGTTGTTTTCGTTGCAGCAATTCGCGTACCAATGCCGTAAGCACGGTAGAGGTCTTGCCCGTGCCGGGAGGCCCTTGTATGAGGTAATAATCTTTGGCTTCGAGCGCGTACCGCAATAAGCTGTACTGATTGTCGTTAAAGCCTTCTGGTTTTTGCACTTCAAGCTCCTGCACTGCGGGTTCCTGCTGGCCTAAAATACAAGCCAGGCGTGATGCATAAGCAGGGTCCAGCACATACCACAATGCCGAAGCCGATACCCAGTAATTGCTTTCGTACATATCGTGCTCCAGCACCCAGCTTTCCGCTGCCGAGAAAAAAGACGCCGACAACTGCCGGTTATTGAGCGAGAAAAGAACACGGTTATCCGTCAGCACATCAATACGCCCTTTGAGTACCTGTTGCTGCAACGGGTTTAACGAACCATCCCTGCGGGCATATAAAATAGCCGTATCGCCGCTGCGGAAATTATGGCTCTGTTTTTCGGTGATCGAAAAGGTTAGTACACCGGTTTCTTCGTTCAGTGCCATAAATTGCAAACCGGCAATGAGGCTAAAGGCATCTCGTTTATCCTGCTCTTCCTGCAACCACAATGCAGCAAAACCATCTGCATCTTCCTCCCGTTCCATACCAGAGTACAGGCCGCATTTGGCCTGCAACCATTCTCTGATAATAAACGACAGGAACTGCTGGTAATACGCTTTGGCTAATGGCGATGCCTGTTGCCAGCCTTCGGCATATTTCGAGAACCCGGTGCTTAAAAAGCCGGGCAGGCCCTCTGCCATAGCGGGCGTAATTTGCCCCAAAATGGTATAATCGCCCGAAGCAATCTGCATCAGGTAACCTACCACCTGGTTGCGCACCGAAAGCAATTCACTTTCCAGCTTTACACTGTTGCGCACCGTGCGCATTGGCTCATACGAAGCCGCAGAATATAAAATAGCAGAACCGCCGGTACGCTGCTCGCCAAACGATGATTTAAGCAGCAGGTTATAGCCCACTACCTGCATTTCATTGTTGCGCCAGGTTTGGTAATCGGGCGCGCGGCCACTCTTGAGTTCAAGAATTTCTTTATGATCGGGGTTTTGCAGATCTTCGGTAAGCACATCCAAACGTCCTTGCAAGCCATAACGGGCCGAGAAAAAAGTAGGCTCTATACGAACCGGTTTGTTTTGCAAGGAAGAAGCTGCGCGGTGCAGATTGGGCCAGTGTGTGGCGGCAATATCGCGGTAAATGCCGTTCAGTTTTTCTTTGCCATAGGCCGATGCTTGCAATACATTGTCTGCCACCACCTCGCGAAAGCAGGATTTAAATGGTGTTTCCACATCCCGCAGTACCGCATCCAGCAAGGCATTCACCAGGTTTCCCTTTAATGCCGCATCATTGTATTGCTGTGGCATCAATTTTTTTACGAGGTACAGCAGCGGCAGATCGCCTTTAAACTGGCAGCATTCTGCCAGATCACTAATATCCATGAGCACATCCGGTTCCAGCACCAACTGAGAATCGGCAACGGTGGTCCAGGTATGCGGTTCATTCGTTTTGCTGCAATGCAATACCTGCAAATGCTGGTAGGGCGCCAGCAATGGGTATAGCATAGCCAGGTGGCCAGATGTGTTTTCCCAAAGTTGCATAAACACGATGCCCAGCTCTGGTGTATCTACTTTGAGCACACAAAACTTATGCGCCTCCGCATTTTGTTGCAATGGTCCTTTTTCGAGTATACAGCAACGCATTTCTGCCAGCACATTTGGTTCTTCAGCAATATCAGCTGTTTCAGATACCTGCAATGCAATACCATCCAGCTTAAGCAGGAGTGTTTCCGGCATGGGCGCTCCGGTTGTTACCGCAATAGTTTCTGCAAGTACTTTAATGCCCCAAACGGTGCGGCCATCAGTCCATGAACGGCCCTTGTGCATCACCACCAGTTTGCGCAATGCCATTAATGCATGGTGCAAATCGGGTTGCAGCAAGGTATTGGGCAATACAAAAGCCATATTGGCGGTAAGGGAAGTAAAACTCTTTCCGGAATCTGAAACCAGTTGCCGGAACAACTTTTCCATCAGCCTTTTTATAAATCGCCTGGCGTCGGAGGATGGATCTTCCAGGTAATTTTCTATCTCACTATACAACAACGATGCGGTTAATGGGTCCATGCTTACCGTTCATTAAAAAAGGATGCCGGAAAACCTGGCATCGTTCTGATTATTTTACTGGCACAAGATACATTCCTTGCTGCGCTATGCGCTGCGATTGTAATAAACTTTCGAGCGCCCTGGCCAACGCCTGCTGCACCGGAGCCGTATACCGGAACCCCAGCCTTGCGGCGGCCTCCGGAAGCAATTCCGCTGCGGTAATGCTCAAAGCGCTTTTTACCAGCAACAACAGAGCTTCCTGCTGCTCCTGCGGCGCTACCATATCGATGTGTTTATACGGATGCTCGCTAAAGTCACGTGGCGGAGTTGCGGCACTTCCGGTTATTATAATGAAACCATCTTGCTGCGCTAGTTGTCCTCGCTGAACCGCCTGCTGCACATGATCTTCGATCCGCGACCGTACCCGGCTACCCAGAATCAGGTTCATGGCATCGGCAATTCTCCTGCATACCTGTTCTACCGCCACCGGAGCTTCTGCCGTTACAATCTGTAGCATATACCGCTCCAGCATCGCATCCGGCAATTGTTTAAACTCCTGCACCTTCGTCCATTTGCTGGTATCTGCTATCTTACATGCCGGAAAATCATCTATCGTAACACTCTTTGCGGTTTCTACAATAATGCGCGGTTCGGCAATCGCCTGGGGCAGCACCGGCTGTGGCGCGTCTGGCTCTTTGCCAGATGTTACTTCGTTTGCAGACTTATCTATAATCGATTCTATTGTCGCTACAATCTTGTTCAGTGCCTGCTCCTTATTGTAAAACCAGTCTGTGCTCCATAAACGGTAGAGATTCCAGCCCAAACCTTCGAGCACGGCCTGGCGTAACCTGTCGCGGTCTCTGGAGCTGCGGGATTTATGGTAAGCCATGCCATCGCATTCGATACCCAGCACCATGGTTCCTGGCTGTTGCGGATGCAGTACCGCCAGGTCCAGCTTATAGCCTGAGCTACCCACTTTGATCAGCACTTCATAACCTTTACTGCGCAAGGCATTGGCCACTTCTGTTTCCAGCAAGCCTTCTGCTTCTTGATCTGACTGCAAAGGTGTTGCTGCTTCGGCTGCACCGGCATATTGCAGGTAATCGCGCAGTACCATCATGGCTTTGGCACGGGTACGCGACAAATCGAGATCTGTAAACCCAAAATTGCTGAAGATATAATTGGCGCGGCGGGCACGGGTAATTAATACATTCAACCGGCGCTCGCCTCCATCCTGGTTGAGGGCACCAAAATTATGCACCAGCGTACCATGTTCTGTTTTGCCATATCCTACAGAAATGAAAATAACATCGCGCTCATCGCCCTGCACGTTCTCCAGGTTTTTAACGAAGAAAGGTTCTGTCTTACCGGTCTTATTCATAAACGCGGCCAGTTCCGGATTATCACGCATCAAAACCGTCAGCTCCTGGTCTATGGCATCGCGCTGGCGGATGTTAAAAGCCACCACGCCCAATGTTTTACCGGGATGTTCTTTGGCAAAACGCAGCACTTCCAGGGCTACCACTTTAGCCTCTGAGCGGTTTACACCCTGCCCTTCGTAAGGATGGGTATGGTAATCGAGCTGGTGCAGCGTAAGGCCCAGTAATGGTCCCGCCGGGCGGGCGCTGGGGAATACCACCAATTGGCCTTCATAAAAATGCTGGTTCGATACTTTGATCAATGAATCGTGCTGGCTGCGGTAATGCCATTGTAATGTTCTGGAAGGCGCATTGCGGCCCAGCATTACTTCCATAATACTATCTACACTGCCAGAGAGGTTATCGCCTGCGCTTTCTGCCTGCGGCATATCCTCTGCCAGCATCTTTTTAAAGAAATGGGTAGGTGGCATCTGGCGGGTATCGCCCACTACCAATACTTGTTTGCCTCTGATGATGGAACCATACGCATCTACCGGCTCTACCTGGCTGGCCTCATCGAAAATAACCAGGTCAAACATACCGGGTTTGTCTTCCAGGTAAGCAGCCACCGATAAGGGGCTCATCATAAATACCGGCTTGAGCAATGCGATAGCTTCAAAACTTTGCTGCAAAAACGTACGTACGGGGGGAATGTTTCTTTTTTTCTGCACATTGCTGCGAAGAAAACCCGCCTGGCCATTGCTACCCAATTGCGCGGTAGAAGCGGCATGGCGGTTCATGATCTCTACCCGGTAATGTTGTTTAAGTTGCTGATCGAGCTGGATAAAGGTCTGCCGCCACTGGTCCAGGCTTTTGCCGTGCTCCTGCTGTAGCAATGGCCTTTCGGAAATGGCTTGCTGCAATAAGGTTTCCCACACTTTGAGGCGGTAATAATCGAGCAGGTGTGTGCCTGCCGCAGGCCAGGTAGTAGCATAATGTACCAGCAGATCTTTGCCCGCTTTTCTGGCCTGCTCACTTAGCCTGAACCACTGCACCCAGGTAGCGATGCCGGGCAAACTGGTTTTGATCTGCAATAGTTGTTGTTGCAATTGGTCAAATGTAAGTACCCGGAAAGATTCCTGCCGCGATTGCTGAACGGCCAGCGCCGTTTGCATTTCTTGCAGGGCTTGCCATGCCTGGTCGTAAGCGGCCTGCACCTCCTGCCTTATTGTATCAAGCAGCGGGGTTTTGCCAGCCAGCTGGGCCAATTGTGTCCCAAAATCGATGGGCAGCAAACCTTGCTGTTGTTTCTGCTGCACGGTTATACACCATTGAAGCCCTTGCTCCAGCAGCGTAAAATTGCTCTGCTCCAACTGGCCAAACGTACCAAAGAAAGGTTGCACCACGGGCCATCCCTTCTCCAATTGGTGAAGCGCCGACTGGTATTCCAGCACCGCATCGGCAGCCTGCCGCAGCAGGTTAATATCTTTTACCTCCTCTTCGACCATCCAGCTTTGCATGGTACGGCGTGCCTGCTTGTAGGCGCCATTGAACCAGCAGTTCCAGATATTGTCGGACTTGGCATATAATGTTTCGCGAACAGTAGCGAGATCTGCATCCAGTGCAGGTTCTTTCACCTGCTGCAAGGCCGCCTCCTTAACAGAAGCGGTGTTTTTGCCTTGTTGTATCCATTGCTTCAGCACCGCTTCCTGGCCAGTCCACGCTTCTTTTAATGCCGTAGCAAACCAGGGGTCGGGCAATGCTACTGCCAGCAATAATTTATCGAGCAACCTTTCGGTTTCCTGTATCGTATTTACGGGCCATTGCGCAATAGCCGATGCCTGTTCTGCCAGGGTCTTTTGCAATGCCAATAGTTTTTGCAGCACGGCATCCAGTTCTTTTTGCAAAGCATCGATGCGCGATGGCGGGGGTGCCTGCTCCAGCGCTACACCACGCAACGGGTGCTGGTCTGGCTGGCCCACATCGCCAGATAATTGTTCCAGCAACTGAACGGCCAATGCCTCCTCTCCAGGTTGCAAATGAGTGCCTACCTGTGTTTTGGTAAGGTTGCCAAGATAGCTGGTAAATGATTGTTGCAACCCTGCCTCTGCAACGCCTGGCAGGGGCAGTGCTACACCGTTTAACCGCTCCTGTACCCATTGCAGCAAACCCATCAGTTCATAAGGCGTGTATCCGCTGGCCAGTGGCAAATGCATGGCATCGCTCCATTTGCGCAGCACACTACGGGCATCGCGCAGGCGGGCAAGATCCATCGGCTCGGATAAGCGGGCTTGTACCGGCTGCTCCATGGTTTGTTTCAACTCCTGCACAAACTGGCTCTTTCTCGCCTTAGCGCCATGCAGCTCCAGGCATACATGCCCCAAACCGGCGGCGGTGAGCCTGTTCTTTACCACTTCCAGCGCGGCCATTTTTTCGGCCACGAACAATATTTTCTTGCCATTGTACACCGCATCGGCTATCAGGTTGGCAATCGTCTGCGACTTACCGGTACCGGGCGGGCCCTGCACCACCAGGTTGCGACCAGAGCGGGCTTCCAGCACCACACGGGCCTGGCTGCTGTCCAAATCGAGAATGGTGGCGGGCTGCTCCATATCGGTTTGCGCATCAAAGTGAAAATCTCCCGCCACCGGAGAAGGTCCTTCATCAAAACCTTTGGTAAGGATATGCGTAAGCAAAGCAGGCCCTTCGGGATGCTGCGTGGTAAACCATTTTTCGGGAGCCAGATCGCGGTACATCCAATATTTGGAAAACGCAAAGAAACCCAATGCCACTACATTGCGCTGCACGCTCCAACCCGGGCGATTGCCCACCATGAGGCCTGTTTCGTTCATCCAAACCTGCCATTGCTGCTGCACCGACAACAGCGTTTCGCTGGCCTCAAAATCGGGCATAGGTGGCAAATCCAGTCCGTAGCGGTCTTTCAATGCTGCAATGAGCGAATAGTTGGGCTCAATATCTTCTTCGTTAAACGAAAGCTCAAATGTTTCGTTGCCCTCCGCATCGAATTTGCGGGAGCGGCTTAGCTCTACCGGCAACAACAGCAGCGGCGAGCGCCAGTTTTTTTCGGCGGCGTCCTGCTCTTTCCATTCCAGCATGCCCAGCGCCAGGAACAATACGTTTACGCCCTGCTCCTCAATATGACTCTCGGCCTCTTTCATTGTTTTCTGCAACCGGAGGCTCAACTGTTTCAGATCGGTATCCGGTACCACCACACGGCTGTTTTTGGCCGCGGCATTTTCTTCGGCACTGGTAATAAAACGCACCGGCTGGCCTTCCAGCATTTGCCGCAGCAAGGTTGGAATATCCGGCAAAACGGTTTCGAGACCTTTTGCTTTAGGGGTACGGTAGTTTAATAATGGGTTTAGGCCGCTCAGCTCCAGCAGGAATTTACGGTCTTCCTGCAACCTGCCGGCGGTATCTGTATAGGGTATGCCCGACATGTATTTATAATTGTATCGGATGTGCTGCAAACATTACACCACATCGTGCACACAATATTAAGACAGGCTATTCAATGTAGCATAAATGCAGCCCCATTCTGTTGCATAAAATAAATTGACATACACCATAATGCCCCAAAATGGTATGCAAAAGCACCTGCCCTTTGGCATATATCAAGGTAAATAAGATAGATGCAAACCTAATTCGTTACTTTTATGACGACCGATACGGTCATATATTATTAAACTGACACACGTGCACTTCTACGATTTTGGCTTTGAGGACGCTTTGCTCGATGGTATTGATGCCATGGGCTACCGCAACGCCACCCCTATACAGGAACAAGTTATTCCCTCGATTCTCGACGGAAGAGACATTATAGCTTCGGCCCAGACGGGTACGGGCAAAACGGCCGCTTTCCTGCTGCCACTGCTGAACAAACTGATTACCGAGCCTCACGATCACCACCAGATTAACGCGCTTATTATTGTACCTACCAGGGAACTGGCCGTGCAGATTGCGCAAACGCTGGAAGGCATCTCTTACTTCACCTCCATCAGTTCCATTGCCGTTTACGGTGGTGGCGATGGCAGCCTGTTTGCCGCCGAAAAGAAAGCGCTGAGCCAGGGTGCGGATGTGGTGATTTGTACACCCGGCCGTATGATTGCACACCTCAACATGGGGTATGTAAAACTGGATGGGTTGAAATACCTGGTGCTGGATGAGGCCGACCGTATGCTGGATATGGGCTTTAAGGACGATATCCTTAAAATCATTGAAAAACTGCCTGCCAAGCGCCAGAACCTGCTGTTTTCGGCTACTTACCCGCCACGCATCAACGAGCTGGCGCGCAAACTGCTGCACAACCCGGTTCAGGTAAACATTGCGGTGTCTAAACCGCCCGAAAAAATTGTGCAGGAAGCATTTGTGGTGCACGAAGCGCAAAAACTGCCGCTGGTAAAACACCTGCTGCAACAGAAAAACCTGCAAAGCGTAATTGTTTTCTGCAGCCGCAAACAGGAAGTAAAAAGACTGACCCAGGAGCTTAAAAGAGCCAAACTATCGGTAGAAGAAATTCACTCCGATCTGGACCAGCAACAACGCGAGCAGGTATTGCTCGACTTCCGCAACAAGAAACTGAAAATATTAGTAGCCACCGACGTATTGAGCCGTGGTATTGATATTGAAGATATAGACCTGGTAGTAAACTATGACGTGCCCGGCGATGGCGAAGACTATGTACACCGCATTGGCCGTACTGCGCGTGCTGCCAGCGAAGGTGTAGCCTGGACCATTATCGGCGAAAAAGAGCAAAATAAATTTGCCCGCATCGAAGAGCTGCTGGGCCATGCGGTAACCAAAGTGGTTTTGCCGGAATCTTTTGGTCCTGTGCCGGAATACACACCACACCTGCGCAAACCGGGTAGCGGTGGTGGCCACGGAGGTGGAGGCAACCGTAATTTTAAGGGCAAAGGCGGTCCCCGCAAACCCTCATCGGGCAACAATCGAAACAACAACGGGCCCAAACCCAATCATAATGCTAATAAAGGCGGCCAGTAGGCCGCTTTTTTATTGTAACTAGACAGGAACTGCGCACCCCGCATGGGCGGAACAGGCTATGGCAGGTTGAGCAGCGTTGCCGTTATGGCATCTCTCAGTGCAGGATCGGTATGGGTTTGCTCTGCAAATTTGGGCCAGCGGGCTACAATGCCGCTAATCTCGGTTATGATGATGCCCGCTTTCTTTACATTCATTTGCTTCGCTACTGTTTCAAGATCGGCGCGGGTAATACCGGTTCGTTTTCCGTTTACACTTAACGATTGCTGGCTTACCCACGGACTATCGGGCCGGTAGGCATGGCACACATCAAAAGCCGGAGCCAGGCGCCATTGTCCGCCATCATCCATAATAAAGGCGAAGTTCTTGGTATGGTCGTCGCAGTTGCGGGCCAGCACATTAAACACCATTCTGCGGTACAATTGCTCTGCCTGCGGGTAAGGCAGCCGCAGCATACGCATGGTTTCGAACAACTGCTCGTAGCTGTAATATGTTACCTGCCCAAAATCGTAATGCTGCATAGCGCAAAAACTCTGCACATGCAACTTGCTTTTATTGCCCGGCCTATCAAACCGGCGGGTCATAAAATGTGCCCGGCCATGCTCTTCCAGCAGGCGGCATTCCATCATATCGATGCCAGCTTCACGGGCCATCAGGTGGTAAGCCATTTCTACCCTTCCGTAGCCGCTGGCAGCACCAAACTGCGCATCGGTTACGCCATCAAACTTAATAAGCCAGTGGCTAAAGCCTTCGGGCGCGGCGGCCTGTCCGCTTCTTACCGCTCCGGTTGCCGGGTTGTAGGCAATAACGGCTTTGGCCCTTGCCCCTCCGGCAGAGGTGCCTATTTTAAGAATATCGAGCAGGGCTTTTTCTTCGTTGGTAGACAAGTCGGTTTCAAAACCAGCCCGGCCATTCAGTATTTTTTCGGCCACTTCTATCAGGCTGCTGATCTCAATGGGTGTGGCCGTATTGGCGCCCTTGGGTTGTACCGGGTCAAACTCCAGCGCGCCCATGCCCCGTTTGCCTATAAAACACAGCATCTCTACTGGGTTCATACTGTTTTGCGCGCGACCATGGCGGGCCAGCCAGGTATTGATCAACGCATTGCCGTACCGGTCGGGCAGCACATCGGCCACCAGCCCAGGTAGCCCTTTAAACGTAGCTGTATCGCGCAATTCGGGAAACGAGAAGACCCTGCCACGCGCGTTGGCGATGGGCATTTTGAGCGGCGCCAGGTCCAGGTTATGTTCCAGGAAAGCAGGTTCATATTCAAAAGAGCCCAGCCCGGTGTTTTCGTCCCAGGCTATGGCGCCTACTGTTTTATTCCAGATGTGAATGAATGCGGTTGTAATCATTACCAGTCAGATTCGGGTTGGGTATCAGAAGGCCGGTTGCCCCGGGCACGCAGTCTTTGTTTTTGTGCTGCCTTAGCCAGTTCCAGCGGACTTATTGGTGCAGTGCTGGTAAACACCTCCAGCACATGCAACTGGTTGAGCGCGCGCAGCACCTGTACCAGTGAGAGCATAGTGCCGCCACCGCCATTCTCAATATTGACCAGCGTAGAGCGGTTAACGCCTGCTGCATCGGCAATATCTTGTTGGGTTTTATTCTGCTGTAACCGGATAGTACGGATAAATGTGCCTATTTTATCCAACAAAGCCGCATCACTAAAAGCATCTATGTTTTTGTTGGCATTTTCCATCAGTATCAATTATTAACTACTCTAATGTAGGTTTTTTCCGCCAAACAGAAAAACTAAAATGTTGCCTATTTCCATCATAAATAACATAAAACAAGGTTAATGTTGATAAAAACAAACAATTAGACAGCTAACCTGTTTGAGATTTCTTTAAAAATTTCTCTGTTTGCAATAGGGGTATCTTTCCCTTCGGGCATCTTACTTATAAACCGAAAATTTTAAGATATGGAAAGCTTATTCGCAAAACCGGCCATTTACGCACAACTCCTTATTCTGGCAGGTATCATTTTATTCAGCAGTTGCCGCAAAGACCGTCTTTCCGGCTCGGGCCATACGACCACCGAAGACCGCTCCGTAGCCAGTTTTAATAATGTGGAAGTGAACGGAAGTATGAAAGTGCATGTAATGGAAGGCACCACGCAGCAGGTTCGGGTAGAGGCCGAAGACAATATCATCTCCCGGCTGGAAACTTATGTGAGCAACAATACACTGGTCATAAAATTCAAAAACGGCTGGACCATCATTCCACACCGCACCGTGCATGTATACGTAACGGCCAGTGCCTACCACGGGCTGGTAATGAACGGCTCGGGCGGTATCGATTGCAGCAACAACCTTAATACCGATCACCTGCGCCTTACCATGAATGGCAGTGGCGATATTAACATCCAAACCACCGCCAACAGCATTGACAGCAAAGTAGAAGGCAGCGGTAATATTGGCGTAACCGGCAGCGCTACCGACCTGAAATCGGAAGTAAACGGCAGCGGCGACTTTAATGCCCTGCAACTGAAAACCGATTATGCAGATGTGTACATCAATGGCTCTGGCGACCAAACCGTTTGGGTAGAAAAAACACTGGATGCACGCATCAATGGCAGTGGCACGGTTAAATACACCGGCGCGGCATCGGTAAACACCACCATCAGCGGCTCAGGCAAAGTAAAAAAGATTTAGGGCTTTATATTTCGGGCATGGCGTAAGGGAGTCCTACATAGCGGGGCTCCCTTTTTATATTTATATCACTGATTTGAATTCCCCACCCACGCTTAGTCACCCCCAATCGAATAAACATAGAAAGCAATATCTGCTTCCTGAGGGTCGAAACGTTTTTTTAATTATTTTTTGCCTTCTTTTGATCTGCGCAGAAATACTGCGCACATGGGTTTCAATTTTGTACCAGCAAACAAAGCAACCCATTATGACAACAGCACAAAAAAAGATGATTACAGGTAAAACATTTATCCGGTTAGGGTTTCCGGAGAGCCCGGCCATTGCTACATTACTGCATATTGTGCAGGAGCAGTATAATGGTGAAATGACCGATGCACTGGAAAATGAATTAAAAACCCTGCTGGCAACACCCGAAGATTTTACCACACACGCCACCTGGAGCGAAGTAGCGCAACAACTGCTGGCGCGCCAGAGCAACCTGATAGAACTGGCAGAGGCCAAACCATACGAGATATTCGGATCGGACTTTATAGAAGCAGGCGCACGCCAGCAAATGCATACCGCCATGAAACTGCCGGTGACCGTTGCTGGCGCTATGATGCCCGATGCACACCAGGGTTACGGACTGCCTATCGGCGGTGTGCTGGCTACCAACAATGTAGTTATTCCTTATGGTGTGGGTGTAGATATTGGTTGCCGTATGGCGCTGAGCATTTTTGATATACCAGAAGCGCATTTTACCGCTAATGAGGCCAAATACAAACGGGAGCTGATTGCACATACCAGCTTTGGCGCGGGCCAGGGTTTTCATGGACAGTACCGCTCAGACCATGAAGTGTTGGAGAACCCTGTTTTTGCCCAAATCCCGATCGTTCAGCAACTGAAAGATAAAGCCTGGTCGCAACTGGGTACATCGGGCGGTGGCAACCACTTTGTGGAATGGGGTATTCTCGAATTGCTGAAAGAAGATGAAAGCCTGAACCTGCCTGAGGGCCGTTATGTGGCTTTGCTGTCGCACTCCGGCTCACGTGGACTGGGCGCTACCCTTGCTGGGCATTATACCAAGCTGGCCAAAAGCCTGTGCCCATTACCACAGGAAGCAGCTAACCTGGCTTATATGGACCTGAACTCGCAGGAGGGGCAGGAATACTGGCTGGCAATGAACCTCGCGGGTGATTTTGCAAGTGCCTGCCACGAAATCATTCACCAAAAACTGGCCAAAGCCATTGGCGCGCAAGTGCTGGCACGGGTAGAGAACCACCATAACTTTGCCTGGAAAGAAACCTATAACGGGCAGGAAGTAATTGTGCACCGTAAAGGCGCTACACCCGCATCGGAAGGGGTACTGGGTATTATTCCCGGGTCTATGACCGCTCCGGGTTTCCTGGTAAAGGGTAAAGGGCACGCAGCATCGATCAACTCGGCATCGCATGGTGCAGGGCGGAAAATGAGCCGTACGGCGGCCACTAAAACATTCTCCAGACAAGAGCTGCGTACCATTCTGAAAGACCACGGTGTAACCCTCATCGGAGGTGGATTGGATGAAGCGCCCGGCGCTTACAAAGACATACGTACAGTGATGAACGCGCAACAGGATCTCGTAGAGGTGCTTGCACAGTTTACACCTAAAATGGTGCGCATGGCCGACGATGGTAGCCGCGAAGATTAAATAATAACATTAACGGTTTCAACTGCTGCCCCGGACTATAATAAGGTCCGGGGCTTTTTATTTGCCTTTGCATGCACTATGCCTCATTGCATCCCGGCACTTCATCACCAGTATTGCGATTACTAAACCATCAATACAACCTGATTAGAAAAGATTTTCTGCTACGATTTCCGTCATTTGTTAATCTGTATCTGCACACTCTTCGCAGGTGCATCGGGGCACTGGTAGGCAAGCACTACAAATAAGCCACCTACAACCAGCGCCGCCAGTATAAACATGAGCCAGAAACCATGCAGGCTGTGATCGTATTTTTTACTGTAATTACCTTTCTCAAAGGCTTGGATAAACTGTTCCCAGCCAATGGGTTTGTTTTGCGCAGGAGCATCTGGTACCAATACCTGGCTTTCGAGCTGCCTTAAATATTCGGCCTTTACCCGCACCCCATTCGCAATGGTACGGGCCCTGAAATAAGAGAAAATAGTAGCCGCAACCGGCAGCGCCGCCATCATGCCCACAAATCCAACGCCATTATCTATTTTTGTAGACAACCACGAATAAAAGATACCGCAGGCTACCATAATATTCCGCTCCATCTTACGCTCTTCGCTCATGTGCTCCAACAAATGTCTCCGGTGGTTCTCATACTCTCTTACGTAGAAATCATACACCTTATCGGCTTCATATTTTTTGTACCGGACCTCATCCGTTTGGGCAGGTTCAATTCCCAGCCACTTTCTGAAAAACAGGTTTAGCGGAAGCATTGCACAGGGATTTAGGTTATACTAAATATATGTAATATTCAATAAATATAAGTACGACCATCCCCATTTTGAAAACGAAACATCATTTATGCAACAAACTATTTTTCACCGGCCAGATTTTGTAATCCTTACCGGAGGGCCAGGCGCAGGCAAAACCACACTCATCGAAACCCTGCACCGTAAAGGTTTTAATACGGTTCCTGAAGCCGCAAGGCAAATCATTCGCCAGCAAGTAGCGCAGGATGGCACCGCACTGCCCTGGAAAGACACCACCGCTTACACGCATTTAATGCTGGAGCGCTCTGCGAAGGATTTTACAGGAGCCACTAACAGACCTTCAACCTTCACGTTTTTTGACAGAGGCATTCCCGATGCATTGGCCTATGCCAGGCTTATTAACCTGCACATTATACCGGAAATGGACCAATATGCCCTGCAATACAGATACTGCAACCAGGTATTTATACTGCCATTCTGGGAAGCGATTTATGCAACAGATGCCGAACGCAAACAGACTAAAGCCGAGGCGTTGCTAACCTTTCATACCCTTGCCGAAACCTATACGGCTTATGGTTATGCGGTAATTGAAGTACCCATTGGCATACCTGAGCAACGGGCACAATTTGTATTGAACCAACTACAGCTGCTGGCATAAAAAAGCCCTCCTATATGTTACCTCGGGCTTTCCTTAAAACCGGTTTTGAGTGCTTCATTTACACCTCTCTGATCGGCTACTGCATAAAGACCTCAGCCTTAAAATCCGTTTCGCCCCCTGTTACTTTTTTTGCAGAAAAAAAGTAACCCAAAAAAGCCGCCCGAAAACGGTTACACCTCGTTTTCGGGTTAGTGCCTTGATACCGCTATTGTACTACTGTGACTTAGGCCTAAGTACCCTGATCACAAACGAGCTCAATAAACTGACATACACTTAATAAAAAAGCCCTCCCGGTAATACCAGGAGGGCCATTACAAACAGATTGGTTATCGTTACAGCGTAGCCATATCAATAACAAAACGGTAGCGTACATCGCCTTTAATCATGCGATCGTAAGCAGTTTGAACGTCTTTGATGTCGATCATCTCAATATCTGAAGTGATGTTGTGCTCGGCGCAGTAGTCCAGCATTTCCTGGGTTTCGGGCAAGCCGCCGATCATAGAGCCGGCCAGGCTTTTGCGACGGCCAATAAGGCTGAATGCGTGTACCTGCGCTGGTGTGGGCGGCGCACCTACACAAATATGCGTACCGTTGGTTCTCAACAGCGACAGGTAAAGATTCAGATCATGCTCTGCAGAAACCGTATCGAGAATAAAGTCGAAATAACCGGCTACGGCTTTCAACTGCTCGGGATCGCTGGTTACCACAAACTTGTGCGCACCCAGTTTTTTAGCATCTGCTTCTTTTTTAGGCGAAGTGCTGAGCACGGTTACTTCCGCACCAAAAGCCACACCAAATTTAACGGCCATATGGCCCAATCCGCCCAGGCCCAATACCGCCAGCTTGTGTCCTTTGCCCACTTTCCAGTGGCGCAGGGGAGAGTAGGTGGTGATACCTGCACACAGCAATGGCGCTACCGCCGCCAGGTTCAGTTTTTCGCTTACGCGCAGTACAAAATCTTCGTGTACCACAATCGTGTTGGAGTAACCGCCATAGGTAGGCTCGCCGGTTTTTTGCTCACGACTGTTGTAGGTGCCGGTGCTGCCATTGGTGCAATATTGCTCCAAGCCTTCCTGGCAGTTTTCGCAGGTGCGGCAACTGTCTACCAGGCAACCTACGCCTACGGTATCGCCTACCTTATATTTTTTTACATGGTCGCCTACTTTGATCACCTTGCCTACAATTTCGTGGCCCGGTACCATCGGAAAAATAGCACCGCCCCACTCGTCTTTAACCTGGTGCAGATCGCTGTGACAAACACCGCAGTATTGAATATCGAACTGCACATCGTGCGGCCCTACTTCTCTGCGGTCAAAATTCCATGGAGCAAGATCAGCGTGCTTGTCCTGGGCAGCATATCCTTTTGCCTGTATCATACTAATGTTTTTGTTTAGGTGAAATGAATGGATTGGTTGAAGTATTAACGAAAGAACTGTACAATGGTTCGCTACCAATGTCAGCAAATCTTCCGGCACCAAACTTATTTCTTTTTTGCGGATCGGGAACGGTGTTGCGAAAAAATAATGTACCGGATTACCCTACAAACGATTTTGATACATTCAAAATTTCATAACTATTCCGGTTCTTTTCATAACAGGTTTGCAATAGTGTACAAGTAGCTTTGGATTATTCTTTTAAACATCAAAAACGAACGGTTATGAATAGGTCTACGCTCATTATAGCCGCCATTATGGCGCTCCCCCTTGCAGGCAGTGCACAACTGCAAAACCTCGATTTCGAAAACTGGATCAATCCCATCACGCCCTTTGCGGCAAACAGACCTACGGGATGGCTGGTTACCTACGATGCCCTTTCTACCTCCGGCTCCTATTGTTACTACCCGCCCGACTCCGGCGCCCAATCCGGCGATTTGGCCCTGAAGCTTAGTGTCTGGTATAATTACACCAAGGATTTAGCCATACAGGATGCCCCGATTAACTACCGCCCCACCCAACTCCGGGGATTTTATAAATACACCAATAATGTGTTGTTCAACAACGCTCAGGAGCAGGTCGCCGATATAGCACAGGCCTCGGTATACCTCACCAAATGGAATGGCGCTACCGCACAGAAAGACACTGTGGGCTGGGGAGTTCTTGATTTGGATTCCAGTGCGGGCTACAAAGCTTTTAACGTTGCCATTCAATACAACAGCAATCAGATGCCCGATTCTATCCGGTTAATTCTGGATCCGTCTATGCTGCGCAGAAACCCCAACATCATGTTCTACTCTGCCAATGCTGAAGCCTCTTATCTTACGGTAGACAATCTTTCTATACCGGGCAATGCACCAACTACAGGCACAACCACCATAACCACTGCCGAGCTGCCACTGGTATATCCGAATCCTGCCCATAACGAAATTTATATAAAAGGCTTTTCAGGTGAGGTACAGGTGTTTGATATGAGTGGCAGAACAGTTCGCGCCACTCCATACTTTACCGGCGCCGGTAGCGTTCCTTTAACCGGCTTACCCAATGGACTTTATGTGCTGCAACTGAACAACAAGGGTAGCATACAACGTTATAAAATCGCAAAACAATAAATTGTAATACTATTGTTATCTGATTGTATTTTACATACCAGACTTTCCATTGTTTTAAAACAAGCTGTTATGAAATTGATATTGACATTCTCACTCGCTTTACTGTTTTTTTTAACGGCAGAGGCTCAGCCGAAGAAAGCTCCGGAGGCCCTATATGTTTGTTTTGACCTATCGGTAAACCCAGGTGAGACTTCCGATTATACCGGCGCTATCGGCAATACTGTAGAAGGCTTTCGTGCACTGCAACAGCAATATGGACTAACGCTCCAAAAAGGCATTCCCTTATCCGAAGCGCAACTATTGCGCCTGGAGCAGCAAGCCATCCAAACCTCCGGCAATGGTAAAGCGGTGGCCCAGCTCCGCAATATTTTTAAAGTTACCACAAACGAGACTTCCGGCGCAGCACTGCCAACCATAGCAGCAGCTATGCGCAAACTACCCGGTGTTATATACTGCAACCTATTGTCGCTTTCGGCCATTAAACCTCCCATAGATATAGCTCCTGTAACCGCCAATTTTGACCGCAGGCAAACCTACCTCGATTCCAATCCCGGCGTTAACATGCGGTATGCCTGGAGCTTGGGCTTAACCGGACAGGGTATTAATATTAAAGATGTAGAGTACGGGTTTAATAAAGACCATGAAGAGCTGCACGACATTAACACTGCTTATGCCCCCGGCATGACCCTTGATACTGTTGTGCCCGTTGATTATCCGGAACATGGCACTGCGGTATTTGGTATTGTATACGCACAGCAGCCGGGCGGCTATGGCATCACCGGCATGGCCTATGGCGCAAAAGAGATGGTATTGTACCCCGAATACACTATGGAGTTTGGCTACGACCGGGTTCGTGCTATTACAGAAGCTATTGGCAGCAGTGCAGCTGGCGACATTATTCTTTATGAATTACAGTCCTATGGCTTTGATGGTGTACCGGGAGATGAGCGGTATGCGCCTGCAGAATACGAACAGGTGGTTTGGAGCCTTACCAGAGCAGCGTCGGACGCAGGTATTGTAATTGTAGCTGCTGCAGGCAATGGCAGTCAAAACCTGGACGATCCCGATTATGCTCCCTATATGGCCATGGGCAATAGCGGCGCTATTATAGTAGGTGCAGGGCAGCCCAGCCGGTCGCACAACAGGGCTGAGTTCAGCACCTATGGCAGCCGGGTAGATGTACAAGGTTGGGGCAGCAACGTATTTACCTCCGGTTATGGAGATGTATTGCGTGTAGGCAACGATTTTAACCAGAACTACACTAATTTTTCGGGCACCAGCTCGGCCACGCCTATTGTGGCTTCCTGCGCGGCGGTATTACAATCGTATTACTATAACCGCACTGGTCAATACCTTACTTCAGACCAATTGAAGAACATTTTCAAGAAAACCGGTATTCCACAGGGCGTAGGCCTGCAGGGCAATATTGGTCCCCTGCCCGATATGAAGGCCGCTATTCAGTTTATAAACACCACCCTGGGCATATCTAAAACACCAGATGCACCGGAGCTTGCTGTATATCCCAACCCATTTCAAAACGAAGTAAAACTGGAAGTAGAAAAGAGCGTGGGTTCTTCACAGCTTACACTGTTCAACTCGATAGGGCAACAGGTATACCAGGACAGTTTTGAGCAAAACATTATGATCCCTACTGCTCAATGGCAAGCTGGCACCTACTTTGGACGCGTTACCAATGCAAGGGGCACCGCTACCCTGCGACTCGTTAAACAATAAAAGCGCTACTTGGTCTTTCGTCAAAAGCCCCGGAGTTACCTGCTCCGGGGCTTTTTTATTGGTAGCGCAAATCTCGGGTAACAACTAAGAGAATGACCATTGCAGCACCATATATCCCGGTCTTATTTTTATATTAATCGGAAAATCATAACAGATGGCCACATTAAGCATGGAGGTATAATGAAACAACAGGAAATCTTATTAACCCGCCCAGTAAAAGTGGTGCAGGTATTCCGCAACATTAACGTCTACACCAAAGCGCAAAAATCCTTTGCAGACCGGAAAGATGCTGTGAGCTGGAAAAGCATGGCTTCCCGATCGGGATACGTGCAAGATGGTATCCTTTATCTGCCAGAGCATTTGCTGAGCAGCCAGGATCTGAAATCTATTGAGCTTATCACTATTGAAGACGATAATCATACACCTCCACAAGAAAGAGACCTCCGGTATGACAAAAGAATAAATGACAATTATGACGAGGGTATGATACATTACTTTAAACACGGCGTGCGCATTCAATTTGACCTGTTTGAAATTAAACGGAATCCGCATCTGGAATTGCATCTCCGCAACTACAATGCTATTGGGCTAACTATACCGCAAAGGGAGGCATTCAAACTCTGCGATCTTAAAGCCGGTGCGCCTGTTGAAATTAAGATCAACCACAAAACCGATTTTTCTATGAGCAGCAGAAGAGGCCGCGAATTTGTAGAGCAGGCTTATATTTTTGATTTCCTGGGCGATTTTAACCACATCAGACTATTGACCGAACAAGATCTTCCATTTACCAAACAGGTGGCTGAACACCGGAAATTGGTGGATCTGCTCAAGTCTTTGTGGTAAACGCTATATTCCTCTGTCGCTCTGTATTGAAATCAATCTTTTGGGTAGAAAATGTCACTTAATTCGTTGTCTGAAAAATCGGGGGTACTTACAATATGGAATAGCAAGCGCACTAAATATTCAGACAAAGATTTGCTTCACATCCGTGACTGGTTATATACTATTGCAGAAGTGACTGTAAATATAGTGGACGATTACACTAAAAAAGATAAATTGAATGAGTTACGTGACATGGTAGTTGCAGCAAAAAAGAGAAGAGGGTGTGTAAACTCCCCTGAAAACAGTACGATTTAAAAGGCGACAAAAAGTTTTAATTTTAAACTCGTAAAAGATGAAAAAGAGTCAATTCAGCCCTGTTCAGATCGCGAACATACTAAAGGAGTTTGAAGGGGGTAAAACAGCAGAAGAAATCACCCGTGCATACGGTGTTAGCAAAGCCAGCTTGTATAAATGGCGGCAGCGTTATGGCGGTATGGAAGCGAGCGAACTGAAACGCATTAAAGAGTTGGAAGAAGAGAATGCGCGGTTAAAACGCATGTATTCGAATCTGGCAATGGAGCTCGATGTAGCGAAATACATCATCGAAAAAAAGCTTTAAAGCCTTGCAGCAAGCGCTCCATCGTTTGCCAGTTAAAAGAAGAGCGGCCCAAAGACATAGGCAAGGCATGTCGCCTATTAAGGTTAAGCCGAAGTAGTCTTCATTACCGATCCGTAAAGGATGACAGCAGCCTTATAAGCAACCTGGAAAGACATTCACAGGTAAATCCTACGGAAGGCTTTTGGAAGTGTTATTATCGTTTACGTAATGCCGGAGAACATGTTAACCATAAGCGACTATACCGTGTATACAAGCAAATGAAGCTTCCCTTGCGCCGTAAGGTAAAAAAGCGGCTGCCGGCCAGAGTAAAAGAGCCATTGGTTATACCTGACAGGTTTACACAAACCTGGAGCATAGATTTTATGAGCGATGCATTGAGTAACGGCAGCAAGTTCAGAACATTTAATGTAATAGATGATTATAACCGTGAAGTATTATTTATTGAAACAGATTATTCCCTTAAAAGCAACCGGGTGATTTGGGTGCTCAAACACCTGATCTCCCGTTATGGCAAACCACAACGGATACGGATGTATAACGGGCCGGAGTTTGTAGCCAGGCTGGCGCAGTTGTGGAGCGAAGCCAATGAAATAGAATTTAAGTACATACAGCCAGGCAAGCCCATGCAGAATGAATATATAGAACGGTTCAATAAAACCTACCGGGAAAGTGTACTGGATCAGTACCTATTTGACAATCTGGATGAAGTAAGGGAAGTGACCGATGCCTTTGTGCACGACTATAATCACCATAGGCCACATGATGCATTAGGGGGGCTATCGCCTAAAATGTATAAAGAAAAAAGCTGCTTTCCGGGGCTCCGCTCCGTTCCGCTTCGGCTACGCCTTCGCTCCACTACGCCCCGGAGAGCAATAAACAACCAACTATGTGTAATTTAGTCTCCCTTTATTGTAGTTTGCCCATTTTCAGTACGGGTTAAACAAATTGTAAATTAAGCAGGTAGAAAACTTTCTACACTAAGGTTAAGATCGTAACAGGTTTCTGGCAATTCGCTATGAAATGCTCTACAAATAGTCATTATATTTTTTTCAACAAATCCTTTCAAATAAAGTTTGTCAAAGCTCTGGGAAGATTCAAACAATTTATGTTCCTTAAAATCCCAATAGCATAATTTCAAAAAAATATCCTTTACCGTGTTCCCAAGCTGGTAATATCGAATAAAATAAATCACTGATCTATCAGGGGAATATATAATATTATCAAGTATTATTTTTTGTGAAATGAAGAGATCTCCTATGTATAAATCTCCAATCCAAGGGCCTCCCATATTTATAACCTGAGTTGGATTCTCAAAATGGCATTCATTATTCATGTGCTAGTATATTTTATGTATTTAATAGCTCATCATCGTTTAATGGCAAGTTAAACAATGATGAGCTATTTTATTAAATTAGGATTCCATCATTTTTTATGGCTTAATAAATTTCACCCCTTGTGGTGCATAAAGTTGAAGCCATGAACCGGTATGAAATCCTAATCCTTTTTGAGGCCCAACGAACCCAATTTTTAAATAGGTCCCTTTAGGTATGACTTGTTTACTCCATGTACCCAATTTTGGTTGAAATTCAGGTGAAATTTGCAACATTCGCCTACCAAACCATTCAGTATTTGAAAGAAATGAAGGGGCCATAGTGCTCCATTTGAATGTGCCATATTTTAGAGTATTTTCTGATGCATACAACCCGACATTCAAATTTATGGGAGTTTTGAAACCAATAGAGCCGAACAAAAATCCATCTGCAGTTGTCATGTTTTTACCTAACCAACTATAAGCATTCAAAACACTTGGAGCAACTGGCATATAACTAGTATTAGCTCCCATCCACAAGCCCAAAGCGGCTTGGCTTCTACGATTTCCTCCATATCCAATGTCGGAAACAATATCTTTTATTCCTTCTTTCATTTTATGCATCGCAAACGAAGCAATGCCACCATCATATTTATTGTACTCATCCTTCAATCCCTTTCCAATCCCAAAATCTTGTAGCCCTGAAACTTCTATTGCCGGCGCGACTATTTTCAGCCCTGCATTCATCAAATCATTATACCAAGGATTATCATGTTCCTTACCGCTTTGGGTTATATACCATTTTGCTTTATCGTTCCAAGTATAAGATTCGCCGCTTTTGTCCTCAAATCCAAACAATAGCCATCCGGAATTTTTGCCATCATCTTTTCCTGTGTTTACAAATAGCATTTTCGATCCCGCTGGTATTTCAACATTATCCACACCATTCATTGCAGTTCCTTCAGAGCGATTTTTATTGTTTTCATAGTACCAAATACTACCAGCATTATTTTTCCCACTTGGATATGGAACCGGAGCAATTTTGTTTTCGTCCTCCATCCCATCGTCATCTATACGGATTATTGGATTATTGGAGCAATAATCATAGGGTGATAAACCAGCTCGTTTATTTTCCAACGGATCCCCCGCCGACCATCTACACAACCAAGGCACATAATACCTGGCTCCATGATAATACAACCCAGATTCCTCATCGCGCTCCTTGCCCGTATACCGGTAACGTTTGGCAGTTGCGTTAATGGCAGCATTGTTAGCCTGGTAGGATGTGGTACCGTACGGATGGTATTCCTCGTAAGAGATCACCTGCGCCGTTTCGTCCAGCTCCAGGGATGCAGATTGCAGGTGGTTGCTGTAGATATAGCGGGTCAGTAATGCAGCAGTATTATTGTCATCGCTGGCATTGCCACTGATGCGGGCTTCCAGCATGGCTATGCGGCCGGTATCATCACTCACATGAATAGTGGTACGTTTTACGATCAAAGAACTACCGTTGAATTTACGATAAATTTCAAAACCACCCAGGTAGATGCGTTCCTCTTTTACCGTGCCTTTGTCTACATATTTACGAATGCGTTGGCCTCCGGAGTATTGGTAATGCGCCTGGTTGGTAGTACCCCAGATAATATGTTGCAACTCATTGCTCACATTCCAATCCATAGCGCCCAGGTGTGGCATCGTGAGCATATTGCCCCGACTGTCGTAGGTATAGGCATACGTATCGCTACCCACGGTGGTGCCCAACAATTGGCTGTTGCTGGTTGCATAAGCATAATTACGGGTATAACTTCCGTTAGCAGCTTCGTGCTTCAGTTGTGTGATATTGCCCACCGCATCATAGGTATACCGTTGGGTATAACGCTGCACCATACTACTGTCGCCTTTTTGGTTGGTTTTCCAGGCGCTATCGGCTGTATTGTCAGCAGCGCCAAAACTGGCCAAACCGATCTTTTCCCGCCCCTCGGCGACGCTAAGCCTGTACAGCGCATCGTAGGTAAACAGCTGGTCGGGATTAATCGCACCATTGTTGAAGAAGAAGTTGGGTTATGTGATTAAGGTTGTTTTAAAGACAGGTAAACAGGAAAATGGGTTCCTACCAATACCCCAAAGATGGGTTATTGAAAGAACATTCTCCTGGTTTGATAATGATCGGAGACTCTGTAGAAATTATGAACTCCTGATGGAATCTGCTGCTGAAGAAATCGTCAAATTATCTGCCATAAAACTTCTAATCAATAAATTTTAAACAGGATCTTAGTGATTTATACCTAAAAGAAATAATATTTTCGGGGAAGTCTACAAATTCAGTTTATGGTTAAATCCCGGAAAGGTAGCTTTAACGGCTACCCTTCCGGGAATAAAAAGTGTCTGTTGAAACTACGAATCCGAATCAAGAAATTCTCCCTTTCTGATTAGGGTCGCCAAGGCAATAGTATCAGTGATAGCCATATCAACTAAATCCTTGTATCTCTCACCTCCATAATGTTGTATCATGAATTTCTTATCATAAAGATTACTATCAATATGAATAGAGAAAATCTCAGGTAATAAAAGGCAAGTATATTCATTCTTATAAAGGCCCCATACTAATCCACCATTAAAATTTGTGATGATATTTTTGAGTTTCTCAAAAACCAAATCTGGTTTATCTCCCCCTATCTTAAATCTAAAAAAGGGTGGATGTATGTAGGGATCTTCTAATGACCACATTGAAGCTTTCGAAATATCAAAAGGATAATTTAGACTTAAAAATGCTTCGCATACAATTGTACTTAGCTCTTTATTCTTTATGTTATTCATAAATTTCAATATTTAATCCTTTAGGGTTCATTTTATTATATGAATCAAAATAAATATCCGCATCAATTGGAGTATCTCCATACATAGGATCATAAATATATCCATTTTTCATAAAAACACGGTGGTACATAAATTCTTCTTTTGCTCCATATTCTATTCCATTCAGCCATTTTCCTTCCTTTGGAGTGATATTCAAAATATTTCCGTCTGGGACATCTCTGTAAATCCATTCAGCTATTTCACTACAGTCATATGTTGGATCTTGAACTTTGTTATAGCTGTATTGCTGGCTAGCCGCCTCTACATCTATTGTTTTTTCATAATGCCCAGATAGTTTTTCGCTATTAAGGATTGACTTATTAAATTCCAAAACGGAAGTTTTGGTAGGTTCCGAGAAAATTGATGGCTGGGTTGTTGTAGGTTTAGAAAAAACAGGGGTTTCTGTTTTTGTAGAAAACCCAGATGACTGTAACTCTACATTTTTACTTGGCGATCTTTCAACATTAACATTTGCTTTTCCACTTGTCATACGGCCTCCTCCTATTATTCCTCCGATCAATTCTCCTCCCATTGAATATTTTTCCAAACTTCCTAACTCGCGACCGCTAAGCATCTCTTTGCCAGTAACTAATTCAACACCTGTCTTAATTGTTGCTGCAACTCCAACTGTTAAAGCTGTATAAGTCATCGCTGTTGCTAATCCAGCCAACCCAAGCCCACCAGTAAAAGCAATAATAGAAACTACGGCAGCGGCAATTACTACACCTTTTGCGGCTCCTTTAAGAAAAGCTCCTGCTTTATCCCAAAAACTAATTTTCTCTTTAACTACGACTTCTGACAATTGTTGACCAGCATATAAATTACTAGGCACTTGTTCACCAGTAGGGTCTGTAAATCTTACAGGATTATCATAACAGTATTCATATGGACTTGCCGTCAATTCAACAAATTGCCTTTTGAGGTTTTTGTTGGAATTTCCTTTTTGCTGATTATACCACTCACTATTGATGGGGTCACAAGCCGCCCATCTACACAACCACGGCACATAATACCTGGCGCCATGATAATACAAACCAGATTCCTCATCGCGCTCCTTACCCGTATAACAGTAACGCTTAGCAGTAGCGTTAATGCTCGCGCTCATCGCCTGGTAAGATGTGGTACCGTACGGATGATACTCTTCGTAAGAAATGACCTGTGCCGTTTCGTCCAGCTCCAGGGAGGCAGATTGCAGGTGGTTGCTGTAAATATAGCGGGTCAGTAATGCAGCGGTATTATTGTCATCGCTGGCATTGCCACTGATGCGGGCTTCCTGCATAGCAATGCGGCCGGTATCATCACTCACATGAATAGTGGTACGTTTTACGATCAAAGAACTACCGTTGAATTTACGATAAATTTCAAAACCACCCAGGTAGATGCGTTCCTCTTTTACCGTGCCCTTGTCTACATATTTACGGATTCTTTGCCCGCCTGAGTATTGGTAATATGCCTGGTTGGTAGTACCCCAGATGATATGCTGCAACTCATTGTTTACGTTCCAATCCATCGCGCCCAGGTGTGGCATCGTGAGCATATTGCCCCGGGTATCGTGGGTGTAGGTGTAAGTATCGCTACCCACGGTGGTGCCCAACAATTGGCTGTGGCTGGTTGCATAAGCATAATTACGGGTATAACTTCCGTTAGCAGCTTCGTGCTTCAGTTGTGTGATATTGCCCACCGCATCATAGGTGTACCGTTGGGTATAACGCTGCACCATACTACTGTCGCCTTTGTGGGTGGTTTTCCAGGCGCTATCGGCTGTATTGTCGGCAGCGCCAAAACTGGCCAAACCGATCTTTTCCCGCCCCTCGGCGACGCTAAGCCTGTACAGGGCATCGTAGGTAAACAGCTGGTCGGGATTAATCGCACCATTGTTGAAGAAAATCGTTTGCTGGGCAGCATCTTTGATCTGTGTGATATTGCCCACCGGATCGTACCAATAGTTGAGATCCTGCAACACTTCATTATAACTGGGACTGGCGGTGTTCACATTCACCGTCAGTAAACGGGTAAGGCGATAAGTATTCGCATTATAGGTATACCCCGTTTTGGTACCATTGCCATACCAGATGGCAGAGCGCTGGCCTTTGGCATCGTAGTGGATATCGCTCACATAACTGCTGCCATTGAGGATCACCGATTTTAACGCGCCACCTTTGTCGTACACATGCTCGGTAATGTTACCACCGGGATCGGTACTGCGCACCGGGCGGCCCAATGCATCGGCAAGGGTTGTGCTTTCAAACAGATCCAGGGCAGACAATACCGGGCTGGTATTCCAATCTGTATCGGTAGCGGTTTTATCTTCCAATAGTTGTTGCTGCACCTTTTTAGGATTGCCTTTAAAATCGTACCCATCAGGGATAGACTGTTTGCCGGAGGCATCGCAATGCGCATACAGTTGCCCGTTGAAGTTTTTAGCAGCGGCGTTGGTCTGTCCTTCGCCATAAGTAAAGGTTTCCAGCAATTTGGCATTGGTCCAGTTGGGTGCATTGTAAAAAGCAACGGTTTTGCTGGTTGGCCTTCTTAATCCGTCATACACCATCGCAAACCTTCGGTTGTCGGCATCCCAGGCATAGAGCGGCTGACCAGCTGCATCGGTAAGGGTAAAACCTTCGCCACTGTCGATGCTGGTTTGGTAACACGGTTGTTTGAGCAGGTTGTAGCGGTATTGCAGCGGCGTATTGCCACGGCCGTCTATCACCGCTATGCGATTGCCAATGATGTCTAATTGGGCATAGCTATCGATATAGTCACTGGATGTAGCGGTTGTTTTATCCTTCAGATACTGTCTGGTATAAAACGGCCTCGCCATGCTATCGGTGTACTGCACCGTTGGGGTGTTGTAATGTAGTGCGGCTTTGGTGGCGGCATCTTTTTCTTCGGTGCCCAATTGCCCGTTAATGCGATCGGTATACCATTGGTTATCCTTTACGGTATCGTTGTTATCGTAAGCCAATTGTTCCCAGGCGGTCCATTCGGTTTTAGTGAAGGTGCCATCGGGTAGCTCTGTCTTGAACACGCGTCCCAGTGCATCGTAATACAATTTAGGACTCACACCCAGGTTAGCCGCTTGCTCGGCGGTATCGCAAAGATGGCTATCGCTGAAGTAGGGCTCAAACTGCATGACGGCATTGCCCTTGTTGTTGTAAATGGTGCGGCCGCTGCCGATCCAGGCTTTATTGCTATTCTCAGCATTGGGCTCGCATTGGGCTTTATGCATGATGATGCGGCCCATACCATCGGTATAGCTGAGGCGTACCAAGTGGTCGGTGTTTTGCCCTGTTACGGATGGTGTGGCATCGTGCACATGTTTCTGACGGGCTATCATGCCCACGCTCACTGGTGTGCTGTGCAGATCGTACACACAACGCCAGGTAGCGCCTTGCAACAAGGTGTTGGCATTGCTGGTTGGGCTGTTGAAGAACGCGGTTTGTGCCGCCTCGTCTGTGGTACTGTATAAATCAATATCCAGTTCGTCGCCTTCAGTCCCTTTGCCTTTTACGGCCATAGCCACAGGCAATCCCAGGGCATCGTACAGCATTTCACTGATGTTGTTATTGGCATCCTTCATGCGTACCGGTTGCAGGTTGCGCCAGTGGTAGGCTGCTATACTACTGATGAGGCCCAGGGCATTGGTTACGGTTTGTGGCAGTAAGTGATAACTACCCCAATAGCTGATGGTGGTGGTTTTACCCCAGGGATCGGTAAAGGATACCGGGTTGTAAAAATGAGTTGCAGGTGCAACATACTGCGCGGTACCAGAGGATAACCACCAGTTTTGGTCATTATCCAGGTCTGTAAAACCACCTTCTTCTTTCATGCCCGGCTGGATTTTGCTGCCGTAACAATAGTTTCGGGTAGCAAGTGTAGAAACCAACTGGTATTGCTCATGCGGTATGGCCAGGGTTTCTATGGTGCCTAAAGCCAATGGTGTTGCGGCTGCATTATTGTCTTTAAACAGGGTCCGGGTATGGCTTAACAGGCGTTTTTCTTCGGCTCCGCTAGCCGTAGCGGAAAAATCAATTTCCGTAGCAGCATTAAGCGCTGCGTTAAAGCTATCTACCGTCCATAAGCCTGTGGGCTGGGTAAGGCCCAGCGCTTCAAAACTTTGTGCTTCATAAGGTACACGCAGGCGGTATTGCGCTACTGTTATGGCATCGTTGGTAAAACTGTTTTGCGTGCAGGTGATATGCATTTTGGCCTGCTCGTCTTTTACTTTTTGCGGCGCATTCGCATCTACCGTTTTGCGGGGATAAGCGACCTGTGCGCTTTGCAGCACATTACCATATGTATCAGTTTGCAAGGTAAGTTCCTGCATAATGCGGGGATCTTCCGCATCACGCTCGCAACTGAACACCATGCTTTGCTGCGGCTGCGTGAGAAAAGACGCGTAGCGATTCTTCCTTTTTTCCTGTACCAGTTTTACAGTATAAGCACTGGCGGTAACGGCATACGGAATATAGGCCAGATCGTCGCCGTCCTGGGCATAGACTTCCTGGCGCAGTGGTAAGCCCTTGAGCGCACGGTGCGCTTCGAAGAACTCCGCTGCATCCATCCCTGCGGGGAATGTGGCAATGGGCATGCTATCGTCCCAGCCGGCTACGGGGAAGTACTCTTTTTTGTACTGTTTGAGCAATCCTCCTTCGCGGGTGCAGGCGCCGGTATGGTACCAGGTTTTGGTGAGGACGGGGGGCTGATCCAATGTTTCCAATGTGCCAATGGATGAATGTGCCAATGTACTAATTTGGGCCCTTTCTATGTCCAGCGTTTCTACATAACCAAAGCCGCGAAACTCTCGTTCTTCATGGTCGTAATAGCCGTGGCGGTATGTATAGCTTTGGGTATAACTGGTGCCGCTTACGCTATCGCTGGTGGTAATGGTGTGGATGCAATGCACCGGAAAAGGTAGTTTGGTGGCCCAGTGGATGCCTTCCTTTTTATCGGCTAAATAAAATTGCGTGGAGGTTTTATAGGTAACCGCTACTGTTTTGCCCATGCCATTGTTGTAACTGCGCATCAGGTGGGGCTTTTTGCCACCCATGAGGTCGATGTATTGCAGGGGCGCACGGCTGTGCTGGGGCAACGGACTGCTCCATACAATGCAACCGGTGCCATTGCCCAGGAAATCGAGCACGGCGATTTTGCTGTATTGGTCGGTGGCGGGCAATGGGTTGATCACAATGCCTTCGCTCCAGGCATTACCACTGAGGTTGATCCAGGCGATGCAATGGTTTTGGCCTACATAAATCAAGTCGGCTGCGCCACTGCCGCTTACATCGGCCAGGCTCAGGTATTGGGGATTAAACTGATCGGGTTGGGCAAATACGGGGGCGTAACCCATCGTTACTTTGGCGCCGAATTTTCCATAACCGAGGTTGGGCCAGTAGCACACTTCTCCGTTTTTAATGCGTACCAGGTCGGTCATGCCATCGCCACTCATATCGGCCAGGAAAATGCTCTGCACCATATCGCGCAGCAGCAACACCGGGCCTTTTTCTTCATCGAAGAAAACAGGCGACTGGCCGCCAAAATCAAAGCCTTGCTTGCCTTCGTTTTCGTACCAGGTCCATACCCGGTCTTCGGTGAGCAGCAGGTCGGCTTTGCCATCGCCGTTGAGGTCGAGCATTTTGGTAAAAGGACTGCTCCAATCTATGTTGATATTTTTAGGGAAAGTTTGAAAGGGTGACCATTCCCGTCCTTCGACAAAGCCTGTCCCGCCCATGCGGGGCTCAGGAACCGGAGAAAGCTCCCAGAAACCCTTGATAGGTGCATCTGCAACCACTTGCCTGCGGCCATCGGCATCCAGATCCTGCCATTGCAGGCTGCCATCGCTGAGGCCGTTGAAAGAGGGCTTGTAGGTGATGCTTTGCGGAGGGGTAAACTCCCCGTTACCCAGGTTGCTTTTATAGAACCATCCATTGGCTTGCTCGGTAAGGATGCCGCTGATGCCTTCGCCATCAAAGTCGATCCATTGGTAAGGCCCAGTGAGGCCTTGTGGCGCGCCGCTGAAATTACTTTCCGTTACGCTTTGAATATCGGTGTTCCAGGTTAAGGGTTGGTAGTCGAAAGTCATGGCGGGCAGCGCTTTGCTGTGCCAGGTGTTGTTTACATAGTCGTAGCCTTTTTGTGTGGCGGCTACGATATAATCTACCTCGGTAAGCGTGCCTTCGGCCAGGGCATCGTTGCGGTAGGTAAGCTCCAGGGTGCGAACGAGGTCTTTGCCTGCCAGCTCGCTGAAATGGTGGAACAGCATCACCCGTTTGCACCTGCGGTAGGTGCGGATATCGAAACCGGATTGGAAGGCCGAAAATGCATCGCCACGGCTGGGCCAGGCCTGGTCGGGATTAATGGCGTGTTCACTGCTGTGGTCGCCATAATCCAGCACAGCTTCCATCAGGAAACTGGTAGCCAGGGTTAATGATGGCGCGAACGAATTTTCGTCTGTAATAAATATGGGATCGGTATTGCAATACTGTACACGTTTGAGATAGGTATTGGCAAATTTCTTTTGACCGTTTGTTACCCGGTTCTTTTCTGCCGCGCCGGTGGGCAGGTTGCGCTCGTCTTCTGCCAGGTAACCAAATCGTTGCACATTGCCTTTATGGTCTACTACCAGTTGCGGTAGCCAGCTAAAGATGCGGGTTGGATCTTCGGGATCGGCTATACGGGCTTCTTCGGTGAGTCCGTAATAGGTGGTGGTATTGTCTTTGGTGGTTACACGCCACCAACTGCCGGGCGTGCCGGGTTGCCAGATGTGTTCGATACGGGCAAACAGGCCTTCGATACGGGGAATGTAGCGGATAAAACGGTAATCGCCATAGCTCATGATGGAACCTTGCTCATGGTTTTCATACAGCTTAGGCACCAGGTCTTCGGCTCCTGCCAGGATAAACACATCGCTGCCATGCGCGTCGTTATACTCCGGCAGTTTTTTATCGGTCCTGCGCTGGATGGCGGGCAGGGACAGGCCCCAGCCTAAACCAAACGCGCTGTTGCCGCTGCCGGAGTTGTAAGACAGGGACAGGGCCGGAGTAAAACCACCACGACCGGGCGTAAACGGGAGGGGAATCTCCATACCCGCGGTGCCATTTACGGCGTTGACGGAGAACTTCTCATCAATGCCTTTTAAAGCACCGCCGCCTTTGGGCAGGCTGATCGTTGGAGCTGATGATTTATAAAATGGCGTGTCGTTGCCGGAACCCGATGCGGGTTGGGCGCTGTATTGTGCTAATGGGTGCGCATTAGAGCCCACAGAGGATTTGCTCCCGTCGCCGGAGCTAAAAGATTGCTGTGACATAGTATTGATTTGGTATTTAGCAATCACCCTACGATTAACACCGTATGCAGAGCGCAGCAAAATGCTTACGTCAGGCGTGCATTACGGTGTTTAAAGCAGGATGTTTTTTGTCTATAATTGGTCAAGTGCTGTTAACCAACAATACAAATATCACAAGCCGGTATGTAAGGAATTTGAGCAGTAAAATTTTCTTTTCAAAGAAAAATATGGGAGGATGGAAACTGGTTTAAAACAAAAAAAGTCCGAACGCTATGTTCAATCTTCTTGCTTGGGATGTGGGCCGGCCCCGATGCATCGGAGGAACCGGCTTTACATTATTTGAATGCCGAACTTTTCAGCTACCTGTTCTTTAGATTTGTAGCGTATACACAATACTTAATCTCAGAACAAACTACCCTAAAACAAAAAAGCCCGAACATTATGTTCAGGCTTTCTGCTAGTGGTGTGGGCCGGGATCGAACCGGCGACACATGGATTTTCAGTCCATTGCTCTACCGACTGAGCTACCGCACCATCTTTTTGTTTCCCGTTCTCTGTCGAATGGGATGCAAAGATACTATCCAATTTTAAAAATCCAAACCTTTTTAAAAAAAATCTGGATTTTTTATAGCCCTGACCCCTCCACAACGCAGCAGGGACAGGCCAACAGGATTAGTTTCCGTATTCGCTAAGGAACTTGATGCGCACCAACTGGAGTTGCTCCATGGTTACATCCTGCTCCTGGAATTCTTCAAATGCTTCTGAAAGATCGCCGCTATCGCTATTGCGGAAAAAGTCCATAATATCGTCCTCATCGTTTTCATCAACAAAATCGTAGATGCAATAATCGAGGTTCAGTTTGGTACCACTCGCTACAATGGTTTCCATCTCTGTAAGCAATTCATGCAGTTGCAAGCCTTTGTTTTTGGCAATGGTTTCCAATGCAATCTTCTTATCAATATTCTGAATAATAAATACTTTGAGGCCGCTCTTGTTTACCACACTTTTCATCACAAAATCATCGGGGCGCTCAATTTCATTCTCCTCTACATAGCGGGCTATCAGCTCTACAAACTTCTTACCATAGCGCACGGCTTTACCTTTGCTTACACCCTGGATCTTCTCCAGCTCTTCGAGCGTAGTGGGATAACAGGTGGCCATATCTTCCAGCGAAGGATCGAGGAAAATAACAAACGGCGGCAGGCTTTTTTCTTTCGCTACTTTGCGGCGCAGGTCTTTGAGCAGATCTACCAATACCGGATCGGCAGAGGCTGTAGGTGCGTTATCGGCTTCTTCTTCTACGTTGTCTTCTTCCTCAAATTTCTGGTTCAGCACCACATAAATGAGGTAAGGTTTTTTGAGGAATTTATGCCCTTTCTCGGTAATCTTGAGCAGGCCATATTCTTCAATATCCTTGCGTATCATGCCTTCCAGCATCATCTGGCGGATGAGCGACTGCCAGAAATTATCATGGATTTCCATGATTTTTCCGCTGCCGTAGCAAGGCAATTTATCGTGCTTAAACGTCTGTATCTGCGGATTGGCGTGGCCCTGAATTACATTTACCACGTAATCGATGCCAAAGCGCTCGTCCAGCTGGTTAATGGTATCGAGTACAATTTTGGTACTGTCGCGCACTTCCAGTTTCTCTTTCGGATGCAGGCAGTTGTCGCAATTGTTGCAATTCTCCTGCTTGTACTCTTCACCAAAATAATGCAGCAGCAACTTACGGCGGCAAACGCCACTTTCGGCGTAGGCTACCGTTTCGGAAATAAGCTGCGCACCCATTTCACGCTCGCTCAAAGGCTTGTCGCGCATGAGGTGTTCCAGCTTTTGCACATCTTTATGAGAATAGTACAGGAGACATTTTCCTTCCATTCCATCGCGACCTGCACGGCCGGTTTCCTGGTAGTAGTTTTCCAGCGACTTAGGAATGTTGTAGTGAATCACAAACCGCACATCGGGCTTGTCGATGCCCATTCCAAAAGCGATGGTAGCCACAATCACATCTACCTGCTCCATCAGGAACATGTCCTGGCGTTGCGCACGGGTGCCCGAGTCGAGGCCCGCATGGTAGGCTACAGCACGAATGCCGTTGGCCGTAAGCATATCGGCCAGCTCTTCGGTGGTTTTGCGATTGAGTGTATATATAATACCGCTCTTTCCCTTGTTTTGGGAAATAAAGCGCACAATACTCTTAATGGTTTGTTGTTTCTTACCCTTAGGCAGTATCTCGTAATACAGGTTGGGCCTGTTAAACGATGACATGTAAAAGTCGGGGTCGCGCAGGGCAAGGTTCTTTCGGATATCATCCTGAACCTTCGGCGTAGCCGTGGCGGTAAGGGCAATAATGGGTAATTCGGAATCGATCTCATCGATCATATCCCGCAATTTGCGGTACTCCGGACGGAAGTCGTGCCCCCATTCCGAAATACAGTGCGCCTCATCCACCGCCACAAAAGAGATCTTCATTTCTTTAAAGAAATCGAGGTTCTCCTTTTTGGTAAGCGTTTCGGGCGCTACATATAACATTTTGGTTTTACCTTCCTGCAGATCGCTTTTTACTTTCTTGATCTGCGCTTTGGTGAGCGTAGAATTCAGAAAGTGCGCTACATTATCCAGGCTGCTGTAACTACGAACCAGGTCTACCTGGTTTTTCATCAACGCAATCAACGGACTCACAATAATAGCCACTCCTTCACTTACCATTGCCGGTAACTGGTAACACAACGACTTGCCTCCACCCGTGGGCATGATCACAAAAGTGTCTTTACCAGACAATATGCTTTTTATGATCTTTTCCTGGTTGTTTTTGAAATTATCGAAACCGAAACTTTCCTGGAGGGCTTTCCTTAGATTAACTTTAGCACTTACGGCCATAGGTATATATTTAAATAACCGCTCCCTTTTTTAAAAGGGCCACGAAGGTAAACAAGTTATGGTATAGTATAAAATGAAAACTATATTAAGTTAAGAAATATGGCCGATAAAACCAATATGTCTACCAAATAGTTAATCCTTACTGTATTATTACGCCTGACGGTAAGAAAAAACCATGCCCAACGGATGGCGACGATATCGTATTAATAAAAAAGCCCCGCAATGCGGGGCTTTTTGTCATAGTTGCTGAAACTCCCACCTGGGATTTCCTTTTACACCGTTTTTATCGTTAAAGTCGATAAAGTGGAGTTTGAAATAGTGCCCTCGGGCATCCTTAATCAGGTAATTGATATTGGGATAGGTGGTGTATTTTCCTTTGTCAAAATCATATTCCTTCCAGTCGTAGCCAATAGCATTAACAAAACTGCTGAAAGTATATTTCTGTATATCGTTAAATGTAAGCTGTGCGAACGGAACCGTTTTTTCTACCGCGGCGCTGGTATTGTTGCGGTTGAGCAGGCAACCAGAAACGAGGTATGGCATAAACGGATCGTAAAACATGTGGGTGTATTGCGAAAAAGCTATATCCCAGGTAGCTTTGGGCGGCTCTACCATTACTTGCGTGCCACTGGTTAAGGAAAGAAAAGCCAGGTTATAGGTACTGTCTTTCTGCAACTGCACGGTTTGGAACGTATTGCTGCCAATATCGGCAACCTGAACCGTGTAGCTTATGGCGTTTGAACTTACAATCTTAATCTTGCTGATGCCCTGCCCTGCTCCTGCGGGATCAAAACCACGATCTACAATATATACCGGGCTATTGCTGCGCCAGTCTGCAATGGCGGTACTATCGGCACTGCCGGAAGGCGCATCATATTTGCGATCTGCGCCACGCCCTACGGTATCGGCAATGCTCACCTGCGCCATATCTGTTTTACCAGTGTTGATCACCCACATAGATTTAGCACCGTTGAGCCATACGCGGTAGCCATCGGCAGTGGCTTCAAAACCCAAATCCCAGCTGGTTTTAAGGTTGCGCCCTACTTCTATATTCTTTTCCAAATTATAATACACCTGGTAGCGGTAGTCGCTTTCCATATTTACCGCTGCGGTTATCTCATCGCCTGCAACGTGCGGTGCTACCGGCGTTTCATCTTTCATGCAACTGGTAAATGTTGCTGCACCCAATAACGCAAGGCCTGCTAGTTTTATCGTTTTATAATGCTGCATCTGTGCGGTTATTTCCAACCCAGGTTAAGGTCAAGTTTTAAAAAATAGTAGCGGCCCATGCCCACCATTGAAGAGGTACCGGCAGCGGTATGCGCTGTGCCGGAGGCACCGGTGGTCATGTTCACATTTTGTACATCAAACAGGTTTTTGGCACCTGCACTTACTGCAAACCGGCGGTTGAAAAACTGTTTAATGAGGGTAAGATCGGCGGTGTGGTAATCGTCTATCCAGGTATTCATCACCTTACTGGCGGCATCCAGGCCAAAACCAGGTAAGCGGCCGGTGTATTTGTAGAACAGCGCTGCAGAAAGGTCCCACTTACGCACTTCATACTGGATAGAGGCCCTTACTTCCGGTGCATAGGCAAATTTTTCGAAGCCAGCTTCCGGAATATTGTTCAGGCGGCCAATGTAACTACCGCCCACAGCGGCTTTCAATTGTTTATAACCCCATTCGGTATTGAACTGGAATCCCAACGTTTTATACTCCCCAATATTCTGGTAAGAGTACTCCATAATAGAAGGGTTGGATACCGCCAGGGTAATAAGGTTGCGGATATCGTTGTAATAAGCGCCAGCTTCGAGTTTGTATCTCAGGTCGCCCGCTTTATCGGCATACTGGATAGATACATTGTAGTTATCGGAAAACTCTGCCTGCAGGTCGCGGTTGCCACGAATTTTGTGGTTGCTGTCGTAGAAATAAAAATACAGTTCTTTGAGCGTTGGTGCGCGAAAGCCTTTGGCGTAAGAAGCGCGTATCACCAATTGGTCGGTCGCTTTGTAATACAGGTTAAGCGAGGGTATCAGCGGTGCATTGTATTGCGTATTGTAAGCCATGCGCAATCCCGGACGGATACCAATGTTTTTTAACGGCTTGTATTCGGCGCTGGCAAACAAAGCGTAGTCGCCAATCGATTTGTTATTGCCCTCAATTCTTTCGCCTTTGGCGTATTCTATATTGGCATCGTAACCCAGCTCGTAATTGATCTTCTGGTCTTTTCCGGTGCTGTAGGTACCACGGGAGCTGATAACCTGGAATGCGGTAGTATCCTGCGCGCCATCCTGCTGCGAAAGCGCTTCGTTAAGCGTAGTAAGATCTTTGGTGTAGGTGTTTTTTACCCGGCGAAAATCGTTGTAAGCCACCTGCACATTTACATTGTGCCCGGGTTTTACACTTCCGGTAAGGAAAATAGCATTGTCGATACGGCGGGTACGGTAGTAATCGTCGGTAGCAGACTCCTGGTAGGGCGCTTCGGGCATGCCCCGGTTGGTGATAAGCTCATTAAAATAACCGCCTTTGTAGCTCAGCGAAAGGTCTTTAAAACGATACATGTATTTGAGCTCTCCGAAGTATTGCGCTTTGGGTTTCCAGGAGGCGTAGCGGCGGGCATCGGCGGGTTGCGCGCTAAAGTCGAAACTTGTTTTTTCGCCCGCGATCCAGCCATCAAAGAAATTACGGCCACCATTCAGCAGCACCGTGTGCCTGCCTTTGTTATAACCCAAACGGCCATTGATGTTGTAGGTACCTACCGTTTCGTAATAGGTAGTAAGGCCGGTTTCAAATGTTTTTTGCTGCGATTTTTGGGTAATGAGGTTAATAGCCCCACCCAGCGCATCGGTACCGTAGCTCACCGCCATAGGGCCTTCTACAATCTCAATGCGTTCAATATTGTTGAGGTTAATTTGTGAGATGTCGATATTGCCGGAGAGGCGGCCCACCACAGGCACCCCATCAATCAGGATCTTTACATTTTGCCCCGAAATGCCCTGCAAGCTCATGCTGCTGCCCAATACGGCATCCTGCTCCAGGCGAATGTTGAGCTGGTTGGTAAGCACATCGCGCAGGTTTTGCGCAGCCATCTGGTTAATGGTTTTGCGGCCTATTACGTTGATCTTTTGTACGGCTTTATCGGTAGTGTTTTCGCCATACTGGCCGGTTACTACTACCTCGCGAATATCGTTGCCTTTGGAATGGAGTGCAAAACGCTGCACCGCTGCTCCTTTTTGCGCCAGCAAGGTATCTGCGGCGGGTTCAAATCCCATAGCCTGCACTTTTACAGCGCAACGCAGCCCTTCGAACTGCTCGGGAATAGAAGTATTGCCCCGGGCATCGGCCAGCAAGGTAACGCCCGATATGCTCTTCTGCAGCGGCACAATAGCCACCCTGGCGTAAGGAACTGGTTTGTCGCCCTCCCGTACGGCGATCTGCTGGGCTGTTACAGCCTGGAAAACGCCAATGCCCACTGCGGACAGAAGTAAAGATCTGCTGTACATTTCGTTCTGTTTATATATAGCGATAGCAATAAAAATAGGATCGGCCGGGCGCAGTAAACGTCCGGGCGGCGGGAGCAAGTCAGCAAAACTCCTCTTTTTACCACCGGAGTGTTTTAACAATCGGTAAAAACTATTATCACAATCGGGAATTTCTGTGGTACAAACCAAAAAGGGTTGCCCGGTAAGGCAACCCCTCTGATAAAAAACCAGCATGAAAAAAATGTTCGGTTACGGGTGTACCCGCTCGCCTAAGCGCAGGCAGTTGCCATTATCATCGAGCACTACAAACTCCTTCATACCGTGTGGCATAGCAGCCAGCTGGCCATGCGGATGCAGTACGCCCAGGGCATCGCAATGCGCGAACAGCGCTTCAATATCCTTTACATGAATATAGCAGGAGCTGTTTTCTGCAATATGCTTATCGGCACATAACCATAAATGTAGCTCTACCTCATTGCGGTGCAGCACCACGTAGTCGGGATAAAGACTGGATTCGAAGCCGAAAACTTTGGTATAGAAAGCCGCGCTTCGCTCCAGGTCCTGCGAGGGCAGGACAGGTATTGTTTTACACAGTTGCATCTGCATGTTTATTCACTACATCCTGAACAATGGCTCTCCATTCTTCCAGCTCAGGGTTGCCTGGTTTACGTTTGCCAAAAAACTGGGCAATCATTTCGCCTTCGGCATCAAAGATCTCCAGGGAGGTAACAATACCGTCTACACTTGGTTTTTTAACAATCCAGGAGCTTACGATGCTGTCTTCGCGCAGGTGCAGGTTCAACTCTGGGTCCAGCACGTTAAACCAGGGACCCATAGTAACCAGTTTGGTTACGGTGCCGGTGTGAATCTGGATGCAACCACGGTTGCCTACAAAGATCATGATCGGAGTCTGGTCTGCAGCAGCGATTTCAAACACATCCTGCACAGCAGTATTGCCAATTTTTACGGCAAAACCTTCCGGCGCCAGACGCAGCGCCTGCTCGCGTTTCAGTTGGTGCTTTTTGAGCAAGCCATAAAACTCATGGGTATCTTTCAGGTTTTTCCAGCTTTCCTGGAAAGTCGCTACATCAATAGCGCTATCGGCCAGTTCGGCAGCTTCAGGAGCATAAGCCTCGGTTACCACTTCCTGGTTTTGGTCGGCAGCTTTGAATTGCGCTACAATAGCGTCAAAAGCAGCAGCATCGCTCTTCTCGGTCAGGTAGATCTTGTGTACCGCTTCGCCGCTCTTATCAAAGAACTGGAGACTCTTACGGTCTGCTTCCTGAACGGCAAATCCGAATTTCCAGTGCATCATAAACAAACGCAGGTCAATATCTGCATCCAGCACCAGTCCTACAGGACCTTCGAAAGATACATTGTTGTACACGCCTTTTCTTTCGTGCACCACATTATTGTTGCGGGTAAGCGCCATTACATAACCCAGGTTTTTTACCGATTTCAGCAATTCTTTGAAATCGCCTTCGAGGCGGGTTACAGTGGTGCCTACATTCAACGCTACCAGTTGCGCCTCGCTTACTTCGAGAATGCGGGCCAGATCGCGGATGCGTGACTTTGGATTTTCTGCTTTAGCCTGCTCGTATTTCTGCTGCAGGGTTTGAATTGTTGTTTCCATAATGTACAAGTTTAAGCGTCTTTAATAATGTTTATACCATTGGTATGACCACCGGGTGTTTGTGTCCTTCCGGATAACACACCCATAAATTATAATCGTATGCTTTGCTGATGATTTGCGGATCGAGTACCTGGGCCGGTGTACCAAATGCCAGCACCTTACCTTGTTTCATGAGCAGTATTTTATCGGCATATTGCGCGGCCAGGTTCAGATCGTGTAGCACCGATATCACGCAATTGCCTTCGGCGGCAAACTCACGGGCCAGTTCCAGCGCGTTGTGCTGGTGGCGGATGTCGAGACTGTTAATGGGTTCGTCCATAAACAGGTAACGCACATCATAATCTGCCGAATGCCATATTTGTGCAAATATGCGGGCCAGGTGCACCCTTTGCTGCTCACCACCCGATAATTGCAGGTAGTTGCGTTCCGCAAGATGTTCTATGCCCGTTTTGTGCAAAGCGCTTGCCACAATATTATCGTCCAGCTGTGCCGATCTTTCTTTCTGGTGCGGGTAGCGCCCCATCATAACCACATCTTTTACTAAAAAAGGCATGGTAAGCGCGGTGTGCTGCTGCAAAACCGCCCTAAAACGGGCCAGATCTGCCGCAGACCAGTGCTGGAGCAATTTACCCTGCATTTTTACAAGACCTGTACAACTGTTTAACTCGCCGCACAGCACCTTGAGCAATGTAGACTTACCGGCTCCGTTGCTGCCCAGTATAGCCATATGCTCTCCGGGAAGCACTTCGAAACCCACATGCTGAAGGATCACTTTGTCCCTCACTTTGAATGATATGTCTTCGGCTATGAGCATTACACCAGTTTTTGCGTTTTCCGGTCTTTAAGCAATAAATACAGGAAAACAGGTGAACCAATGAGCGAGGTGATGATGCCTATGGGCAGCTCTGCCGGAGCAAAAACCGTGCGGGCAAATAAATCACCTCCTACCAGTAAAAGACCGCCTGCCAGCGCAGAGTTTAACAGCACCCTGCGGTTATCGGGACCGGTAATGAGCCGGATAATATGCGGCACCACCAGCCCTACAAAGGCAATAATGCCCGATACCGCTACAGAAGCGCCTACTCCCAATGCCACCAGCAGAATAATGCTGCGCTTTACCCTTTCAATAGGAATGCCCAGGTAAGTCGCGTTGGCTTCTCCCAGGGCAAGAATATTGAGGATGTGCGCACGGCGTGGCAACAAAATTAATGGTATGAGCATAAACGGCATCGCTACCAGCACATTGTTCCAACTGGCGCCACCCAGGCTGCCCAGCATCCAGAACGTAATGCTGCGGAGCTGGCTCTCGGTGGTAGAATACGTCATGAGCCCGGTTAAAGCGCCTGTGAGACCGTTAATGGCCACACCTGCCAGCAACATGGTGGTAATGATCGTTTTTCCGTTTATCTGGCTTAACCGGTACACTATTAATGTAGTGATAAAAGCACCGATAAACGTCATGACCGAGACTACGTAAGAACTTCCTAATGCAGGCATATCGGGAAACCAGCGCATGGCCAATACAATGGCAAAAACCGCGGTAACCGAAGCGCCGGATGATACCCCGATTAAACCGGGATCGGCCAGCGCATTGCGAAACAAGCCCTGCATGGCGGCACCCGAAATAGCCAGCACACTGCCTATCATAACCGCCAGCACTACGCGTGGCAGCCGGATATTGACCAGCACCGCCTGTTGCTGAACAGAAAAGTCGCCCTCGACGGGCAACCCTATCCACTGGCCAATGATGGCCAGGCTCTGCAATGGCTTAATATGTACCGCACCAATACCAGATGCCAGCAAAATAGCGAGCAGCAGCAATACAATGAGCAGTGGGGTTAACCACTTAGCGGGCAGCAACTTCATTCAACTGCTTTGCTAACAAGGTTACCGCCTCACCTACGCGCGGGCCAAAGCCTGCCAGTAGTTGTCCGTCCATCTCAATCACCTGCTTGTTACGACCAGCATTGGTTTCTTTAATACCAGGCACTTGCAGCAATCCATCAATGCCACCCAGGCTTTGCAGGCCACTGTCGAACATCAGAATTACATCCGGGTTGCCTTTTACCAGTGCTTCGGGTGTAAGGGGTTTAAAATCTTCAAAACCGGTAGCTGCGTTTTCCGCACCAGCCAGCTGGATCATACGGTTGGGAGCAGTTTTTTCGCCAGCCACCATCAGAGTTCCGGCGCCACGGGCATAAATGAACAATACTTTTACCGGCTTGGCAGGTTTCTGCGCCTGGGCCAGATCGGCATCAATTTTATCGGTAACAGCCTTGGCTGCATCTTTTTTTCCAAGTGAGTCTGCAATGGCGTTTACCAAATCTTTGGTGCCTTGCGGGTTGTATTCCAGGTGAAAAGGAATGACTTTAATGTTGGCCCCTTTCAACTGCTCCAGCAGTTCGGGTTTCATTTGCTCATCCAGTCCTACCACCAGGGTTGGAGTAAGCGCCACCACTGCCTCGGCAGCAATGTTGCGGTTGTGCCCTACTTTAGGCAGTTTTTGAATGCTTTCGGGAAATGTGCTTGTTACATCTACACCACTGATCTTGTCTTCCAGTCCTAACTTGCACAAGATCTCTGTTACAGAGCCGTTGAGCGATACGATGCGCGTCTTTTCGTTAATGAGACCCGCGTTTGCTTCCTGTTTGGCTTTAGGGCTGCAGGAAAATAAAAAAAGAGCTGCCGAAAGGCAGATCCCGTTCACAATGTTGTTCGTTCTTTTCATAATGTAGTCAAGCATAAAAATGATCCGCCCCGGTTGGCACCGGAACGGATCGGCATTATAATTATTGGATCACTAGCTTTTGTTGAATACGTGCAGCACCGGCTTCCAGTGTTACAATGTACATACCTGCACCCAGGTTGGTAGCGGGCACCACATATTGCTGCAGGCCACTCTGCGCAGGAAGGGTTTGGTTGTATACCATTCTTCCGCTCAGGTCATACAGAGAGATTTTTACATCGCCCTGGCTGCGCTCGCTGTTGTACACTACGGTTACCGCACGGCCCTGCACAGCAGGGTTAGGATACAGTACCATGTGTGCATTGGTTTTAGCTACTTCATTAATACCAGTTGGGGTGGTGGTCAGGTTCTCTTTGCTAAACATGAAGCTGCCATCTGTCATGCTGAAACCTTTAAAGATCAGTTTCCAGATATCGCCTACCCTGTCTTCGATGAAGTAAACAGAAGAGTCTTTAATGTCATAACTGGCACCGTTAAAGGTTTTCCAGTCGGCACCCAGTACGCTGATTTTGGTCAGCAAAGTGTGTGCGCCAAAGTTATTATAGGTTGCAGCGTTGGGCAGGTTGTCTACACGCACGGCTTTCACCTGTTTGTTTTGCAATACACCGGTTACACCGTAGTTATCCAAAGAACGTGGGAATTGGGTAAATACCAGGTCCCAGCTGTTGGCAGCAGGCTCACGGTCCAGGGTTTGGTCGGTAGCCAGGTTGTAGTAAGCAAAGTTTTTGGTAGCATAAGTGGCTTTGGTTACGCTCTTGTTTTGCTCATTGCCACCATTCAGATCGGCATAACGGATATTGTAGGTACCACTGGTAAGGTCTTTAACCACAAATTTCTTAAACGCACCGCTGGCGGTTTTAATAATGAAGATAGAATCGCCGGCAACTACGTGGGTAGTCATATTGTATTTGCCCCAATCCATATCCAGTTGGTTGCTGGCATCTTTGTAGCGGCCAATAGCACCAAGCGCCCATGAAGTATCGGAATTGTAACGTTTGGCCCAGCCATTGATGCCGGCAGTATCCACGGTGCCCCAGGCAGAGATATCACCTTTAGGATATTTATATAACACCACACCAGCAGAAGTATTGGCCAGGATAGATGCAGAAGTACCGCCGTTTACTTCAAATGCGATGTCCCACTCATTTTTAGGTTTTGAAGCCTGCTCATCGTTGGCAAGGCTGTACCATACCTGGTTGGCATAACCAGCACCCAGTTTAACAGTATCTAAAACCACCTGGGCTTTAGCAGCGCTAAATGCAGCAATACCACCCAATAACAGTAATGTTTTTTTCATGACAGAAACTTTAGAATTTACTTTTTAAGTTAAAAACGGTGCGTGCCCGCCCCGCTCTTCTGTCCCGACTTTCAACCTTCTTGCTCCCGGTTATCAAACCGGAACGATCGTCAAGCGGGGTGGGCACACTTATATCTTAAACATGGCCGCGCTAAGCGCTTCATGTGTGCTTATCATCATTATTACCGGTTTACCCGCCAGCTAAGGCATGGCAAAACAGCAACAGGACAACCTGTTTGACGGTTCTGATAATTGGCCCGTAACTCAGCGGAGTTACAGTCCGTATGGGGAGCAAGAATAATTTCAGTGCAAAGAAACAGAGATGGCCATTATTTTGATTTTAGATTCGGGAAATAGAATATCACAATCGGGAAAAATCAATTTCCCCTCCTTCCAGAGCCTGTCCCGCTGATGCGGGGTCCGCAGGTCCTGCCTGGTGGGAGAGGTGAGCCAGTCAATGGTGAATGGTGAATTGTCAATGGTCAATGGTGGCCTTCGACAAAGCCTGTCCCGCCTATGCGGGGCTCAGGCACCTAAGAGGTGAGAAGACGCGGGTAAAAACTGTCATTTGCCTCCGGCGGACGAACCCGGGCCCCTGAGCATGTCGAAGGGTCAGAGATTCCCGAATATGTAAACCTTTTTTCCAGATTGTTGAAATCATCTACCGCACACATCGGTTACTTTGCAACGCTACGGTACAGGTCAAGTCCCTGCCGTTGGCCCCTTAATCTGATGAGCATTTAAAAGTAAAACCATGTGCGAATATCAATCACTGGTACACAATAGTACAGGCTACATCATCCGCTGTTATGAGTGCAAGAGCATTCAGCTGGCATTTGGTACCACGCTAACCACCATGAACCTGGAGCGCTTTCAATGGATAGCGCAAAACATAAGTATGGAATACCTGTACCGCACCCCCAGTGCAGATCCCGAAATAAAGAAGATTGTAGTTTCTATAGACAAACAAACGATGCTATGCCTGTCGTTTAACGAACTCGAAAAGCTGCATCATATGTTTTTACAGGCCGGCGCATTGCTCGAAGTATATGGCCTGCTGGAGAAAGAAGAGATTTAGACCCATACCATCCTGAAAAAAAGCGGGGCCATACCAGATTGGTACAGCCCCGCTTTATCATTATCGGTGGTTTCCTATTTTTTCAGGTAATCCAGCGTAATTTCTTTGAGGTGTTTTTTAACACGCTCCATCAATACCGCTTTCTTTTTCTCGTTGTCGATGTCGGATTTCAATACCTTTTCGGCAATGAGTCTGTTGTAAGTAACCTGAGATACTGCACCCATAATAATGAGGATGCACATATCCACATCAATACCATCCTTGAACAGACCGCCTTTCTGGCCTTCTGTTACCACTTTACGGATGTTGTTTACGGTAGACATCAGCGCTTCGCTGATTTTATTGGTAAGATCTGTACGCTGCAGCAAAGAGGCTTCGCGCTGCATTACCACATTAAATCGGGTGTTGTGGAAGATCTTTTCTACATACAGGTCTATCAGCTGCGAAATTTTCTGAACCGCATTCTGGCTTTTGTCTTTTACCAGCTCGTCCATTTCTTCTTTTTTGTAATCCACGCGGTCGTTGATCAGCGCTTCAAACAATTTTTCTTTAGTACCGAAGTAGTAGTTTACCATGGCAATATTAATCTCTGCCCTGGTAGAGAGGTCCCTGATAGAGGTACCTTCAAAGCCTTTTTCAGAAAAAAGGGCTTCTGCCACATTGATGATGTGGGCTTTCTTTTCGCTTGTTTGTCTCATGAGTTGGGATCATTTAACTATTGGTTAATGCAAGTGTTGTGCCTGCTTTTAGGACACAACCATTGATAAAGATATAAATCTTTTGCAACTGGCAAAACGAAAAATTTAAACATGCACTTGCTGCAAGAAAAAATCCCCGCCAAAACCGACGGGGACCTCCTATTCAAACTAAAACAAAAAAAAGCAAGATTGGTTCATTTGCGCAAAAATTGCCGTTGCACCTTTTTAAATGTTAGATTATTGCTGTGGCAACCCAAACAGAAATAGGAGCACAGCAACCGGATAATTTTAAGCACCATTCAGCCCTCCATTTTCCTGTATTAAAATCGCAATCGTTCAAACTTACAGTCGGGCCGATATAATAAAACGCAGGCCTAAGTACGCAGGTTTGGGTCAAACGCAGGCCCTCGGCTGCTATTCGGATAAACATTATGAAACTTTTAACTATACGCTCGTGTGCTCTAATGTATTAGTACAAGAAGTGCCGGAAATGAGTTCTTACAAAGCTAAATAAGCTGTAAAACAATTATTTACACCATCCGCAAAAAGGGTTTCGCCATACAGAATTGGTATTTTTTTGCAAATTTTTTGTCCTTATTATTAGAACCTTTCCCATATAAATAAATCTAATTCCCGATTTTATAGGGAAAACCGTGTCAGCTGTCGTAATTTCGTGGCCGTTTTCATTTGCAAGGGTCATTGGTTGCACCTGCAAGTGATGATTTCAATTTGTAATTATACTGATCATGATCACTACAGACCTGTGTATTATAGGAGCCGGCCCGGTTGGCCTTTTTTCAGTTTTTGAAGCAGGATTGCTTAAAATGCGTTGCCATGTGATGGATGCGCTGCCTCAAGTGGGTGGCCAGCTTTCTGAAATATATCCGCACAAACCGATTTACGATATTCCGGGTTATCCCGAAGTTAAAGCGCAGGAACTCATCGATAACCTGATGAAACAGATTGCGCCGTTCGATCCTACCTTCACCCTGGGCGAAAGGGTAGAGACTATTGAACGCCAGGACGACGAATCTTTCATTCTCACCACCAACGAGCAAACGCAGGTACATTGCAAGGTTATTGTAATTGCAGGCGGTTTGGGTTGTTTTGAGCCTCGTAAACCAACGGTAGAAAGACTCGAGCATTTTGAAGGCAAGGGCGTTACCTACATGGTAAAAGATCCTGAGCTGTTCCGCAACAAAAAAGTGGTACTGGCCGGCGGTGGCGACTCTGCCCTGGACTGGACCGTGTTCCTGGCCGATGTAGCCGAAAGGGTAACCCTCGTACACCGTGGCGAAACCTTCCGTGGCGCACCCGACACTGCCGAAAAAGTATTTAACCTGGCAGAAGCGGGTAAAATTGATCTGCTGCTGAACTCCAACGTAATAAAGCTGGACGGTAACGGCCACCTTAAAGAAGTATTTATTGCCGGTAAGGATAAAGAACTGGTGCCGCTGGAAACCGATTACCTGGTGCCTTTGTTTGGCCTGAGCCCTAAACTGGGCCCTATTGCCAACTGGGGTTTGAATATCGATAAATCTGCCATTAGCGTAGATACCACCGATTATTCTACCAACGTGCCGGGCATTTACGCCATTGGCGATATCAATACCTACACCAACAAGCTCAAGCTTATTCTCTGCGGTTTCCACGAAGCGGCACTGATGGCCCACAGCGCGTTTAAGTTTGTATACCCTGAGCAACGCCTGAGTTTTAAATACACTACCGTAAATGGTATTAACGCTTTTTAACCGCCTTTCATGAGTATCATACATTTCACAATAGAAGACCGCAACGGAGACAGACAGGAGTTAGAAATACCAGATGATATGAGCCTTAGCCTCATGGAAGCGCTCAAAGCCAGCGAATACAACATTCTGGCTACATGCGGTGGCATGGCCCTCTGCGCTACCTGCCATGTGCAGGTGCTCGATGGGTTAGATAACCTGCCTCCGATGAATGATGCGGAGATGGATATGCTCGATACCCTGCCCGATGCCGGCTCTGACAGCCGCCTGGCATGCCAGCTTAAAATAAACGACTCGCTGGAAGGAGCCATTTTCCGCATCCTGGGCGAAGAAGAGGAATAACCGTAGCATTTTAAACACGTTCTGATAAGAAAGACCACACTTTGTTGTGGTCTTTCGCTTTTTTAACACACTCATTTGCTTTTCGCACAAGGTTCTTCCAATGTGTTGGTTATTTTTGTTACTAAAAATCCGTGAAACGTTTTTTTCTCTCTATATCCCTGCTCTTTTCTTTTTTGTGCACGTTTGCCCAGCAATACAATCCCAAGTTCGAGTTCCGGGCGGCCTGGATCGCTACGGTAAGCAATATCGACTGGCCCAGTAAACCGGGCTTGCCTGCCGAAACCCAGCGCCAGGAGTACCTTCGCCTGCTTAATGTATTGCAGAGCCTGGGTTTTAATGCGGTAATTGTGCAGATCCGCCCCAGTGCAGATGCGTTGTACGATAGCCCGCACGAAGCCTGGAGCCGCTACCTTACCGGCAAGCAGGGCGTAGCGCCCAATCCGTATTACGATCCGCTGGTGTTTATGATAGACGAAGCGCATAAGCGCAATATGGAGTTTCATGCGTGGTTTAACCCCTACCGTGCCCTTACCGATGCCAATAAAAACCCCAACCCGCCCGGCCATATTACCCATACCCGGCCCGATTGGTTTCTCAAATACGGTGGTAAAATGTATTTCGATCCGGGCATTCCCGAAGTGATGGAGTACATTACCAAAATTGTAAAAGATGTAGTGCACCGCTATGATGTAGATGCCATTCACTTCGACGATTATTTTTATCCCTACCGCATTCCCAACGTAGAGTTTCCCGATTATGCTTCGTACCGCAAATACGGGCAGGCTTTTATCTCAAAAGATGAGTGGCGCCGCGATAATGTGAATACCGTGATCCAGATGATCAGCAAAGTGATTAAGGCAGAAAAGCCCTGGGTTAAATTCGGCATCAGTCCTTTTGGGGTATGGCGCAACCAGAGCCAGGACCCCGATGGCTCCCCAACCCGTGGCGGACAAACCAATTACGACGATCTGTATGCCGATGTGCTGCTGTGGCTCAAAAAAGGATGGATAGATTATAACCTGCCGCAGTTGTACTGGGAGCGCGGGCACAAAGCGGTGGCTTACGAAATACTGCTCGACTGGTGGAGCAAGCATACCTATGGCCGCCATGTATACATTGGGCACGGGCTTTACCGCCTCAATGGCGCTACAGCCGGGCCCTGGGCCAATCCCAGAGAGCTGCCGGAGCAGATTCGTATGCTGCGCCAGAATAAACAGGTAAAGGGCAGCGCCTTCTACAGCGCCATTTACTTTCTGCGCAACCTTAAAGGTTTTAACGACTCGCTCCAGAATAATTTGTACAACACCCCGGCCCTGGTGCCGCCCATGCCGTGGATAGACAGTATTGCACCCACACCGCCGCAGCTTAAAGTAAGCCACCAGCAGGGCAATACTGTACTGCAATGGACATCGACCGATGCCGGTAAAGAACCGCTGCGCTACATCGTGTACCGTTTTAAAAAAGACGAACCCATTAACCTGGCCAATCCCGGGTACATAATGACCATAACCACGGCCACGCAAATGCTCGACAATACCCGCCAGGCCAATGAGAGCTACCAATACATTGTTACCGCGCTCGACCGTATTAACAACGAGAGCCGGCCCAGCAATTTTGTAAAGCATTAACCCTATCAGCGCCATGAGTTTTCATGGCGCTTTGCTTTTTCAACGCCCTTTTCTTCGTAGATTACAATAGCCATGCTACCCGATTTTATCATACAGCTACAACAAAGGTTACAGCAACCCCTGCCCGGGCGTGCTGCACATATGCTTATGGCACCGGCTTCGCGTAAACAGGCTATGGACATTCCTCCCGATGTGCGCAGCAGTGGCGTGCTGTTGCTGCTGTACCCCAAAGGCGATGTGTTATACACCATTCTTATGCAGCGGGTAGAAGACGGCAAAACCCACAGCGGGCAAATGAGCCTGCCCGGTGGCAAAACAGAGCCGGAAGATGCAGACATTATAGATACCGCTCTGCGCGAAGCCTGGGAAGAAGTAGGCGTGGTGCGCGATGAGGTAACGGTGCTGGGCAAGTTAAGCCCGTTGTTTATTCCGGTAAGCAATTTTATGGTAAACCCGGTGGTGGCCTATAGCGAAACCATTCCGGTTTTCCGGGCCGATGCGGGTGAGGTGGCTGGCATACTGGAAGTGCCCATTGAAGAACTTTTCCGCGACAGTATTAAAAGCAATATACAGGTACGCCCCTCTTCATCGCCCAATCTTACCATGGATGCACCTGCTTACCTGGTGTATGGCAAAGTAATATGGGGTGCCACCGCCATGATCCTGAGCGAGCTGGAGGTGATCTGGAACCAAATTCAATAAACTTATGTTTTTACCGTTCGAAAAATATGCTACTTCGTTTTTCTTTCCATCCAATAAGAAAAGAAAGACGCCTATCAATACCTATACCCCTTTTCAGGCGCAAAACAGATCCGATGCCGAAAAAACATCCATCACTGTTTTTGATTACAACCACGATGTACTGCAGGAGAAAAAACTGGGCAGTGTAGAGGAGTGTTACCCTTACCTCAAAAGCCCCAAAGTTACCTGGCTTAATGTAGACGGGCTGCGCCGCAGCGATGTGTTAAGCATTGCATCGCACTACGAAATACACCCGTTGCTTATCGAAGATATTTTAAGCATAGGCCAGCGGGCCAAAATGGATGAGATTAACGATAAGATCTTTTGCCTGCTGCCTATGCTCTATTACAATGAGCAGCGTGGCGAGGTAGAGATGGAGCAGGTAAGCATTATACTGGGCGATACCTTTGTTATCTCTTTCCAGGAAGATCCGCAACGCGATGTGTTTAACCCCATCCGCGAGCGGCTGCGCCTCAGCAGCTCCAAAATACGCTCGGCCGGTTCCGACTTTTTGTTTTACTCCCTGCTCGATATTATTGTAGACAACTATTTTGTCATCATCGAAAAGCTGGGCACCCGGGTAGAAGCCGTAGAAGATATGGTAATGGCCCGCGCCACCACCCGCACACTGGCTCAGGTGAGTGCCCTGCGCCGCGAGGTGCTGGTACTCAAAAAAGCCATTACACCTGTGCGCGAGCTCGTAAATGGTGTGCTTAAAAGCGATTCGGAACTGATAGACGACCGCACGCAGAAATACATTAAGGATGTATACGACCACATTATCCAGGCCAACGACCTGGCAGAGAGCTACCGCGATATGCTTATGTACATCCAGGAATTGTATATGAACCAGGTAAACCTCAAAATGAATGAGGTAATGAAAGTACTGGCCATTGTAACCACGCTACTGGCGCCGGCCACGGTAATAGGCGGTATTTTTGGAATGAACTTCGATAAAATACCTTTCGCACACCACCCTATGGGTTTTTACATCAGCGTTTTTACCATGCTTATCATTCCCATCATTATGCTGTACATCTTTAAAAGACGAAGGTGGTTCTAACCTAGCGGTCGGGCACCTGCACGGTATACGTTTTACCCGGTTTTACGGTAAGGCGTTTGTCGCGCAGCCAGGGGTTTACGGTTTTCAGCGTTTTGTAATTGGTACCATTGGCAAAAGCAAAATCAACCAGGTTATTCACCGTAGTATCTACCGTTACCGCTTTGGTCTTGTAGGGATCGTAGGTTTCTCCTTTATACAGGATAAAGCCGTATTGCTCGGCATTTTTCATAATCTGCTTCAGCGCCAGAATACGGAATACGTACCGCATCGTTTCTTCGGGCAGCAACAGATCATAATAATTATTGGTTTGCTGGTAGGTGCTGTAACTGCTGTACCCACCCATACCACAGTTGTAAGAAGCCGCGGCGGCGGTCCAGGTGCCAAACTTGGTGTAGGCAGCACGCAGGTAGCGGCAGGCCGCCTCGGTAGATTTGGCTACATCGTACCTTTCATCTACCTCATCGGTTATCTCCAGACCAAATTGCTTGCCGGTATCTTTCATAAATTGCCAGAACCCGATGGCGCCCGCAGAGGAACGTTGGTTTTGCAAGGCGCTTTCTGCTACGCACAGGTATTTAAAATCGTCGGGTATGCCATTGTCCTTCAATATCTTTTCGATAACCGGAAAATAACGGGGCGCCAGTTTAAGAATATACATGGTAGAACTTTGCCAGTAAGCATTTACCAGTATCTCCCGGTCTATTCTTTCCTGTATTTCGGTTTGTGTAAGCGGCACAGGCTCTCCTGCAAAAGCAAAGCTTTTGGGTACCGGTGGCGTATACCAGCGGTATTGCACCTTATTGCCATTTACATCTACCCCTTTCTCTTTATCGTCGTTGGCTTTATAAGCCGAAAAAGCCAGAGCCACAGCAGCTCCGGCTAATCCACAAAATATTCCGGTTACGAATTTGTTCATGTTGTTGTTGGTTTTTTCTGTTTGTAAATCGGCACGGTAGAGCAAGGCTCGCCATACATCAGGCTCTTTACCACCGGCAGCAGCAACCGGGTTATTTCCAGGTAGGCCAATTCGGGAATGGATTTGTCGCCACAGCCCTTGATCACTACCCTTTTATCTGCAAATTCCTGCACATCTATCGCCTTCAGGTTGCGCTGGAGCACTGCCTGCTGCAATTCAATTTCTGTACCATAATATACAAAATTTACCACGGGTTCCAAATACATAGCCAGCAGCATATAAGCCCACATGGGTATAATAGCATCGGCGGTGCACACCACCGCTACGTTTTTGCCGCTGTATTCGGCCCAGTCTTTGGCCAGCAAAGCAGCGCGAAAATCCTTCTCTTTCAGAATCATACCCATAAACAGGTAATCTTTGAGGTCTATCACCGCTGTTTCCTGTGTAGGTAAAAAATGCTCCAGGTTTATTGTAACAATGCCGCTTTCGGCCACTTTATTTACGATCGTATCCATAATCTCAATGTGGGGGTAATGGTTTTTACAGCACCAGCCAGGTACTGTACTGCAAATTTACGTAACAAGCGCCACTCAGCCGCATGGCAGCTACGGTATAACCTATCAACAAAACAAATGGGCCACCCGAAGGTAGCCCATTGCCAAATATTATATCTGCGGAGCGATCTACTAGAAGAATTTCGCTCTGTTGTCTTTAATTTCTGCTGCTTTACGCAGGCTCATGATCATACCGTTAGAGATATTGCCTTTCAGCGCGCCTTCGGCTTGCATACGGTCAAACTCTTCTGTAGCCGGCATTTCTTTAGTCATATCAGTGAGGTTTCTGATGGTAACGGCAAATACGCCAGCTTCACCAGGAATAGGCTCAGATACTTTGTTCACATTAGCCTTGTTAAAAGAAGCGCCAATTACTTTAGGCTCGTAACCCAGTGCAGAGGTAAAACCACCCATAAAGTTCAGGCTGTCTGCAGTCAATACAGTACCACCGTTTTTCTGAGCAATATCCTGCAGGCTTGCACCTTTCATTTTATCGCCAATCAGTTTCGCCTTTTTCTCCTTGCGGATAAAAGTCTCCAGCTGAGGTCTTACTGCATCTACGCTAACCAAACCTTTAGGGTGTACTTCGGTCATGCTGGCAACAATGAAACGGCCATCCAGTGCAATCGGAGAAGACACAGCGCCTTTTTCGGACTGGAATGCCCAACGCACCATTTCGCGGGCCAGACCCAATCCCTGCACAGCAGACTGTACATCGGTAATATTATCTGCAACGCGTTTGTTCATGGTTTTGGTAGCAGCCTGGAATGCTTTTGCATCTCTGTTTTTAGCAGCAAAATCACTTGCAGCAGCATAAGCGGCATTTTCTGTTTCCTGGCTTGCAGAGAAAGACTTAGAAACCATCGCCAGTTTTACAGCAGGCAGGAAGCTTTTCAGTTCTTCAATTTTAATAAGGTGGTAACCAAATTGGGTTTTCACCACTTTCAGATCACCGGCTTTACCATTAAATACTGCATCGTTAAATTCAGCAACCATCATACCCTGTGGGAAGGTACCCAGCTCGCCGCCTTTTTCTTTCGATCCCGGATCGTCAGAATACTGTTGTGCCAGTGCAGCAAAACTTGCACCACCACGAATGGCTTTCTCTACGCTGTCGATTCTTGTTTTAGCTACAGTATCGCTGATGTTTTCGTTTACCGCAATAAGGATGTGAGAAGCTTTGGCAGAATCGGCCAGCGATTTGCGGTCAATTACTTTTACAATGCTGAAAGCGCCTTTTTCAAAATAAGGACCATATACTACACCCACTGGCAGGTTCATCAGCGTATCGCCAATAGCAGACTGCAATCTTTGTTTGGTATAATAACCGCCGTCAAATTTCTGATCAGAATTTCTGTTTACAAAATTCTCAACATCTGTAGTTGCAGCCAGTTCGCCTTTTGCAGCTTCCAGTGCACCCAGTACTTTAACGGAGTCTTCTTTAGAAGGAACGATATCGAAAGAAACGTATTCTACTTTGCGTGTTTCCTGATCCTGCTCAAATTGTTCCTTATGTTTTTGCATAAAGCCTTTGATGTCTTCGTCAGTTACTTTTACCTGGTCGTCTGCAATAGTTGCATAAGGCACCTGTACATAACTGATGGCGCTTTGTGTACCTCTGTTCTGGTGCATTTCTGCCAGCACAAATTTGGGTACATACACACCACCGGTTAGCATGCCGGTATATTTAGAAGATAAGCGCTCCTGAACGATGTTGTCGATAAACTCATTCCATTTCGCTTTCTCTTTAGGATCTTTTTTCTGGTTCAGCGTATTAATATAATACACCACCATCTGAGGATCAAAAACACCTGTTTGAGGATTAGTGAAACTCTGGCGCACGCTTGGGTGTGGATTAGGACCTGTGGTCATATCACGGATTTCCGCATCGGAAACGTTAAGACCCAGTTTCTCATATTCACCTTTCAGCAATACATCCTGTACCATTGAATTATACACTTGTTCGCCGAGTTGACTTTTGAACTCTTCGCCCAGTGTAGCAGTAGGATTTTGCGCTTTAACACCTTCTTCGGTGGCTTGCAAACGGGTTTGGTAATCTGCATACTCCAGATCTGTTCCGTTTACTTTGGCAATAGAGGTGGTTTTATCGCCAAAAAGGTTCGACAGATTGCTATGAATAGCATCCATCACCAGAAAGCCCACGAGACCTAATACAATAGCCACGATTACAACGCCAATGTATTTGTCCCTAATTCGTTGAATAATAGACATATATAATATTTTGAAGCAGGCAAATATAGTTTTTTTTAATTAAAAAATATAGTATCCACCACCTAAAATCAGCGGTACAGCGCTTTTCCGGCATTTTCCTTACCCACTACGCCAGGGCCTGGCATCCCTATATATAATGTACCCTGTTTAGCGTACAAGCAGAATAACCTGGTTTTTACCGTTTTGCCTTTACCGGAACGTTATATTCAATTAAACTAAACAATTGTTGTGAGCGTAAAAGCGATATAAAAATTTTACCGCCTGTTTTTCTCCATTTTCAAATTTCAACCCACAATATCCACGTCCTGCACCCAGTGATTTCGCGGTTTTTCGTCTTTCCCCACCTTAAAATGTGGATAACCTCACGCAATCCACACCAATTGTGAATTACATGAGTAAACGAAGTGGATAGAAGTGTACAATTTTCCGAAATCGTTGCTCCAGTCAAACATTGTGGATAACCTAAACATCTTTTTACAAAATAATGCACAGTAATGCACATCAAAACCGAAATGCACACGAAACAATTTCTTAACATTGAAAGTTTATCCACAGGTGTGTACGGAAACGATGAAAAGTGCAGAAATACAGGGAAAACCGGTGTTAATTTTATGTTGATAAGTGTGGATGACAGAATAATTCTGACATTTGCAATGTGGATCGCGGATTTTTGTACACGAATCCACAGCCATAATGGTAATAGCCTTTTTTTAAAATTTTAATTCTATTGTTATCATGATTAAAGAAGAGTTGGCAAAAAAAAATGTGGAAAAGCTCGGATTTTTCGATGTTGAAGTGGACCCTACACTCGATTTGTTTGAAGAAATCAAGAAACTGAAGAAGGAAAAAAACGCAGTATTACTCGCGCATTATTATCAAGAGCCTGATATTCAAGATATTGCAGATTATATTGGGGATAGTTTGGGACTCGCGCAGGAAGCACAAAAAACAGATGCAGACATCATCGTGTTTGCCGGCGTGCATTTCATGGCCGAGACCGCGAAGATCCTGAACCCGTCTAAAAAGGTGCTGTTGCCCGATTTGCACGCTGGTTGCTCGCTCAGCGACAGCTGTCCGCCGGAGTTGTTCAAAAAATTTAAGGAGCAGCATCCTAATCATATGGTGATTTCTTATATAAATTGCTCTGCGGGAATTAAGGCGTTAAGCGATATCATTTGCACGTCCTCCAATGCCCAAAAAATCGTTGAGAGCCTTCCCGTGGACCAGGAGATCATTTTTGCTCCAGACAAGAACCTTGGGGCGTTTATCAACAAAGCAACGGGAAGGAACATGCTGTTGTGGAATGGCGCGTGCATGGTTCACGAGATTTTCTCGCTCGAAAAAATTACCAAACTGAAAGTGCAGCATCCGGAGGCCAAATTCATTGCGCACCCCGAATGTGAAGAAGCAGTATTGCAAGTAGCTGATTTTGTGGGTTCTACAACACAACTTTTAAAATATGCGATGCAAAATGAAGCCCAGGAATTTATTGTGGCTACAGAAACCGGCATTTTGCACCAGATGATGAAGAACGCCCCGCACAAAACTTTCATTCCGGCGCCGCCCAATAATGCCTGTGCCTGCAATGATTGCCCGCACATGAAACTCAACACCCTGGAGAAACTCTACCTGTGCATGAAATACGAGCTGCCCGAAATCAAGATGGATGAAACACTTCGCCTGGCAGCGAAAAAACCGATAGACCGTATGCTGGAGCTGAGCGCTCAATTTGGCCTCTAAGCATTTTAATTGAATTTTACGGATCCCCGTTCCTGCATTTGGCAAGAACGGGGATTTTTTTTGCGGCTATACCATATATATATGTATAACCAGGGGCTGTTAATTTGTGGATAAGCCTTCTTCTTTTCTAAAGGTTGTTTAAAGATCTCTTCGCCTTAAACGAAAGTCATTTTTTATTTAAAAGTGTATATGTGCATTGTGTTCTGCACAATGTCTATAAACCTGTACGTAAAAATATTGAATTCCGTATTCGTAATATTTATAATATTGATTGTTAAATGTGTATATGTTTATTGTTTTTTGTTTTGTTATTCAGGTTTTATGGCAAAAATGTGGATAACGGTAGGTTCTGTGTGGATTTTAGCAGCAAGTTTTAATAGTTAAGAATGAAACTAAAATGGATTTTGAGAACCTGCTACTGGTAGGTGTGGATAACCCTGTGCTAAATCATAAAATATTCATACCATCGTTTGTTTAGTTGATCTGTATTTATATTAATTTTTTGTAGTTATGTTTATAGTGACGCTGGCCAAAAAAAAATTCTACCAGGACTGTTGAGGGATTTTTTTTTTCTTCGGCAACAGTTAATCAATATGCAGCAATAGTCTTATGGCGCTGTTATGTCGGTGCTGCCTGAGTTTTGGTAACTGAGCTCTGCGTTGGTCGCCAGGCATGGGTTTAACAAAATTGTAGAAGGTAGGAGCCGCATCTCTTACTGAGCGCTAGCAACAGTCTGTCGATAGGTCATTTCTATCAGATGCAGGTCGTTGGTTTCATATTGGAAAGGCTAAAGGATGGCTTTGGAGAGATCTGTTATGAGAATGGTTAAGGTTTTGATACCAACACTTTGCGGCGTTTTGAGGCATAAAAAAGCCCCCGCAATATTGCAGGGGCTATATGAGTATGCGTTAAAGCGTATCAGGTAATTCGTTTAATGCACATTCTCTCTAAAGATCTTATTCATCCACCTTAATATACCAAAGGCCAGGCCTGCGGCTATAAGGAGTAGCATAAAGTTAAAGAGGAAGAAATTGGCTTTGTTGTCGTAATCGTACCACATACTGGCCAGGATGCCGGAGAGTTTGTTTCCGATAGATGTAGACAGGAAAAAGCCTCCCATCATTAACGCAGTAAGCCTGGGCGGGCTCAGTTTACTCACCAGCGATAGCCCCATAGGGCTCAGGAACAGCTCACCAATGGTAATGACGCCATAACAGCCCACCAGCCACCAGGGCGATACTTTAATAGCACCGTCGCTGCCCGCATACACGGCACCCACCATTACGAGAGTGGATAATGCGGATATGAGCAGCCCCCAGGCTATTTTGCCAGGAGTGGTAGGTTCCAGTTTTCTTCGCCGGAGGAAAATGAATAAGCCTACCACCACAGGCGTGAGCAATACTACCCAGCCAGGGTTAACAGACTGGAAGAGCTCGGTATTCATAAGCAGCACAGGTTCTCCTTCTTTGGGCATTTTCTCGGGCTGCAGGTTTTTATAATAAGGATCGAGACCCATTTCTTTTACAGGCTTGCCTTCTACCTTAACCGCGCGGAACTGCTCGTCGTACTTGGTTACCATTCCCGGTACGCTGGTAATGGACTCTGCCATATACAGTTTCTGCGCTGGTTTTTCAATAGCCGTAGGCAAAGAACGGTCGGTATAATACTTGGCCCAGCGGGTTAATGCCGTACCATTTTGTTTAAACACAGCCCAGAACATAACACTCACCGCAAAGATGGCCAGCAGTGCTGCAATGGGTCTTTTATCGGTGCTATTGGCTTTAAAGTAAAGCGATACATAGAAGATAACAACAGGAATGGCGGCAAAAATAAACGCATCGGTACTATCGCTGCCCAGCAGGTTGCCAGGAATAAGCCAGCCCAGTACACCTGCACCAATGGCAGGCATAAATACTACAGAAAGCAGGCGGCTTACAGACATATCTCCGGCTTCCGCAGGCTTCAATACATTCACATGTTTTACGTGTTTGAGGCCAATACTAAAGATGATAAGCCCCACAAACATGCCTATACCGGCAGTGGTAAAGGCCGCGCCCCATCCTATTTTATTGCGCATGAAAGCCGCAATGATGTTACAGATAAAGGCACCAATATTGATACCCATGTAAAAGATATTGTAACCAGAGTCTTTGTTGGCTTTGTATTCGGGAGCCGAGTACAGGTTGCCCAGCAAGGTGCTGATGCTGGGTTTAAAGAAACCGTTACCAATAATAATTAAGGATATTGAAATGTAGAATGAAACCATGCCCGGTAGTGCCAGGCCCAGGTAGCCAAAGCCCATAAGCGCGCCACCCAGGTAAATAGATTTTACATAGCCCAGCTTACGGTCTGCAAGAAAACCACCCAGGAAAGGCGTAAGGTAAGTGAAGGCGATAAAGGTTCCGAAAATGTCATCGGCCATTTTATCGTCGATGGCCAGCCCTCCTTTGTCAATATCGGTCATGTACAATACGAAGATGCCCAGCATCAGGTAATAACCAAAGCGTTCCCACATCTCGGTAAGGAACAGGAAAGGCAGCGCCTTTGGGTGTTTAGATTGTTTTGCCATAAGCGGTTTTTCTATAAACAAAAAACATGTTGCAGGGTATGCAACATGTTGGGTGAAACGTGAATATACGATAAATTATACTGTAGTTTAATGAGGCGCATTCTTGTTGCGCAGTTCTTCGAGTTCCTGCATCAGCGTGCTTTTAGGGGCTTTGCTCTTGCTTTTACCTATGAGTTTGCGCACCAGGTTTACACCCAGTTTAATGCCTTCCCATTTTAAAAGGCCAGTAGCGCTTTTTACAGCAATAGTTTTGGCCATATTACTGTCCAGAAAGCCCATAGCAGTATTGAGTACATTGTGCAGAATACCACTACCTGCCGATAATACCGGCTGGCCCTTGAATTTGAAAATATTTTTGAGCAACAGCGATGGCAGATGATCTTTGATTTCGTTAAAACGAACCTCCAGTTCATCTTCCAGCACATCTACCCGCTGCTTCAGGTGTTGCTGGGCAGCAATAAGACTGGCTTTATCTTTAACTATAATAGACATAAGTATAAACCGGGTTTAATCGTCTAATTCATCTCCAATACTTTCGAGCACCTGGTCGGTAACGTAAGTACTGATTTTTTTGCGAAGCATAATGAGTATAACTGCAAGTACCACAAACAGGAGTGCCGTAAGGCCAAATCCGGCAGCGTTACTATCCAGCAGCTCGCCCAACAGGTAAGCCAGCGCAAATGAGCAAAACAGCAGGAAAAGCATACCCAGCATGCCTATCAGTATAATAAAGGAGAACGCCCCCAGGCCATCTGCGAGTTTGCCGGAAATCTCCAGTTTCAGCAGCTGTATCCGGAGGTTTACGTATTCCTTGATTTTCTGCTTGGTATCTTTCAGATGTTCTTTCAGGTCTTCCATAATTATATTCCTAATTCTTCTTCAATTTCGCTGGTTTTCTTGTTAAACTTTTCTTTCAGATCATTTAATTTGTCGTTTAACTTGTCTTTTAGGCCACATGCAAGTTCGTCACGTTTGTCTTTATCCATAGAAAGAAGATATCCTACTGCCGCTCCGATTGCTACGCCTGCCAAAAGTGTGGTGAGTGTTTTACTTGACTTGCTCATAATGTTAAAGGTTTAATAGTAGAAATGAGGCATCCAAAACAATGCCAATAAGTTTTAGATAATTTGGTTATTATTGATAATCTTAAAGTAATGGGTATGAGTGTCATCCCTGGTATTAAAATTAAGCAAATCATTTTACTCCTCCTCATTATCCTTACGGGAGTTTTGCTGGTTTGGCAGCTGTATATACTGGTGCCGGGCATATTGGGCGCCATTACACTTTACATTCTATTGCAACGGCCATATCGTATGCTTATACGGCGTTACAGGTTTAAACCTATGCTGGCTTCCATACTGCTTATACTGGTTTCTTTTACAGTATTGGTGCTGCCTATATTTATGGTAGTAGAGCTGCTTTTGCCTAAACTCAATTATGTGTTTAACCATAGCGGAGAGCTGGTAGAGGGCCTTAAAGCTATGCAAAGGCAGGTACAAGGCTGGCTGCCCGAAAATCTGCGTTCCACGGTAAACATAGACCAGGCCATCAACAGTATTTCGGCCAGGTTACCCGGTTTCCTGGGGGCTACGGCCAACTTGCTAACAAACATAATTGTAGCTTTTTTTGTACTCTATTTTTTGCTGGTAGGCGGCGATAAGTATGAGAGTATGCTTATCGATTGGTTGCCCCTGCAATCGCAAAGCATAGAAATGCTGAGCCGGGAAACGCGTAATATGATATTTAGCAATGCCATTGGTATACCAGTGCTGGCGTTTATACAAGGCAGTATTTCCATAGGCGGTTACTGGATGTTTGGGGTAAAGGAGCCTATGATCTGGGGTATTGTTACCGGTATGTTTTCGATGGTGCCGGTAATAGGCACTGCAGCCATTTGGATTCCCTTGTCGGTATACCTTATTTCTACCGGAGCAGTATACCAGGGTATAGGCTTATTATTGTTCTGTACCTTCTTTCTATCTGTAATAGATAATGTGCTACGTTTTACCTTACTTAAAAGGTTTGGCAACGTGCCTGTATTAACTACCGTCTTTGGAGTGATTGTAGGGGTTAAACTATTTGGCTTTATGGGGCTCATCTTTGGCCCCCTGCTCATCGCTTATTTTCTGCTGCTGCTCCGCATGTACAAGATTGAATTCGGAGATGTACATACCATTATTAAAGAAGACGATGATTACAAATAGTAGCTGTTCTCAATTATATATTGCTCTACAGACTCAGGCACCAGGTAGCGTATGCTCTTGCCTGCTTTTATCTGCTGGCGGATATGTGTGGATGATATTTCGAGTAAGGGCGCTTCGAGCACAGTAATATCGCCTTGCAGCTCATGCTCGGCACTAAAGCCCGGGCGCTTGTAAATAATGATGGGATATTTCTTTACCAGCTGCTCATAATTCTTCCAGCGGGGAAGGTTTTGCAGACTGTCGCTGCCCATGATCACATGAAACTTCTCCAGCGGGAATTTTTCTGAAAGGTAGGTAAGGGTATCTATGGTATAAGAGGGCTTAGGCAGGGTAAACTCTACATTACTTACCCGGAAACGGGGATCGTCTTTTATAGCCAGCTCTACCAGGTGCAAACGGTGGTATTCGTTTAGTAAGGTTTTAGAATCTTTAAGGGGGTTGTGTGGCGATACCACAAACCAAACCTTATCTACATCGGTATTCTGCACAATATGGCTTGCTACGATGAGGTGGCCGATGTGTAATGGATTAAAGCTGCCGAAGTATAAACCTATCTTCATAATTACGACCTTACTTGCTTAAACTTAAAGATGAACCTCCACCCAGATGTTATCGGCTTCGTTTTTGCGCAGGCTCAGGTTATATCCTGCCACCAGTATGGCCATTGGATCGCCCATGGGAGCTATGGTCTCTACCAGTATTTCTTCGCCGGGTACACAACCCATCTCCATGAGTTTAATATAGATATCATTCTGCTCAAAAGCACTGATGATAGCCTTTTTGCCAATAGGAAGCTCGGATAGTTTGATGCGTTGGTTCATAAACGTTGCAAAGGTACCTCAATTTAGTCATCCACTTTTAATCAACCATTATTTTCTTTTAACTTCGGGGCTGTCGTTTAAAAACACCTAAGATGCCCTCCCGTTTTGTAGATCATGAAGTAAAATCCGGCCTTAAAGCCAAGCGAGCTTTGTCGCAGTACATAGACACTGTATTTGCTGCCAATGGTATTGCCCGCAACAGCCTGTTGTATATCTTTTGCTCAGATGAGTACCTGTTGGAGATTAACCAGCAGTTCCTCAACCACGATACCTTTACCGATATTGTAACTTTTGACCAGAGCGAAGACCGCAGCAAGAAGGTAGAAGGTGAGATATATGTAAGCATAGACCGGGTAAAAGAGAATGCAGCT
>JAVBJN010000032.1:0-31053 GCA_031546985.1 Chitinophagaceae bacterium | reverse complement strand
GCATTTGCGGGAGTGACTCAGTGGTAGAGTGTCACCTTGCCAAGGTGAAAGTCGCGAGTTCGAATCTCGTCTTCCGCTCTTTTTTAAAGCCATCCTAATCAGGATGGCTTTTTTTTGCCCATAATGTTGGTTAATTTTATTGCTAATCTTTTTAGTAATTTGTACCTTTGGTTACCAAATTGATTTAGCTATGAAGATTCCAATCAGCAAATGGGCCTATGACGACAGGCCCAGAGAGAAATTTATGGACAAAGGTGCTACCGCAGTCAGCACCACAGAACTACTCGCTATTTTAATCGCCAACGGCACTAAAAAGCAATCAGCGATAGACATTGCCATTGAAATGTACAACTGCAGCAGTCGCAATCTTGCTCAGCTCAGCAAATTTTCTATTAAAGACCTCATGAGAATTCCGGGTATCGGCAAAGCCAAAGCGGTTACCATAGCGGCTTCACTGGAACTGGGCAGGCGGCGCAATACAGCAATGATTCCCGATAAACCCAAGATTACCAACAGCCAGGATGCAAAAGACCTTTTGGAACCCTTACTCCTTGATAAAATTTATGAAGTTTTCTGCATTCTGCTGCTTAACCGCGCCAACTGTGTGATTCATTCAGAAATCATCAGTAACGGCGGCATTACCAGCACGGTAGCCGATCCGAGGATCATACTCAAAAAAGCGATCGAATTCGGCGCTACGGGGCTTATACTGGCCCACAACCACCCCAGCGGCAACCCCACCCCATCCGTGGCCGATAAAGAGCTTACCAAAAAAGTAAAAGACGCGGCAAAGCTCTTCGACATTTACCTGTTCGATCACCTCATTGTCGCCGAACGCGGCAGCTACAGCTTCGCCGATGCAGGCATTCTGTAACACCCTATCATATCATCATTTAATAAATGTTGAAAGTATCACCTTTCAACATTGCACAATTTTTAATTACTTTGTAAGATTGTACGTTGCGCTTCTCAAAAGCTAAACCACACTGATGTTAAAAATAGGAGTTTTCGGAGCCGGTCATTTAGGCAAAATACATATTCAGCAATTGCTGCAGCTTTCTCAGGTAGAAGTCGTTGGTTTTGTAGATCCCAACGATAAAAATGCGGAAGAAGCCATTAAGCTGTATGGCATAAAACGTTTTGACAACGCAGAAGCGCTCCTTATGGCGTGCGACGCGGTAGACATTGTTGCGCCCACTACAGCGCACTATGGCATTGCAGAACAAGCCATCAAACACAGCAAGCATATCTTTATTGAAAAACCCATTACCAATACGCTGGAAGAAGCCAGGGAACTGGTGAAGCTGGTGAACGAAGGCAATATCAAATGCCAGATCGGACACGTAGAAAGGTTTAACCCGGCTTTCCTGGCGTTGAAGACCCAGGAGCTGAAGCCGATGTTCATTGAGGTGCACCGCCTGGCCCAATTTAACCCCAGGGGGACCGATGTGAGCGTGATCCTCGATCTGATGATCCACGACATTGATATTGTACTGAGCCTCGTTAAATCGCCTGTAAAACGGATTTCCGCCAGCGGCGTTTCGGTTATCAGCGATGCAACCGATATTGCCAATGCCCGTATTGAATTCGACAACGGATGTGTGGCAAACCTTACCTCCAGCCGTATTTCGCTGAAAAAGATGCGCAAAATGCGCCTGTTTCAGAAAGACGCCTACATTGGAATGGACTTCCTGGAGAAAAAAACGGAGATCGTTCAGCTGAAAGATCCCGGCGAAGCCAGCGGTTTCCTCGATTTCCCTATTGATATTGGCAACGGGCAACAAAAGATCATTTCGATCCAAAATCCGAATATTCCGGAAAACAACGCCATCCGGATGGAACTTGAGCTGTTCTGCAACAGTATCATCAACAATACCCCTGTTACGGTAACAGCAGAAGAAGGTTTAATGGCGCTTGATGTGGCCTACCAGATCCTGAAAAAGATCAATGCAGGCACAGAACAACAACCTTCTTAAAATAAAACAACAACGTTTTACGTTTGTTAAGACACATTGCCCGAAATGAAATTCATAAACAGCATATCCGTATTCGTTACAGCATCACTTGCCATTAGTTCCTGCAACGTTATTAACCCGGCAGAGAGTATACCCACTTATGTTCAGATTGATTCCATTCCCATGAAGGATAATCCGGGCAATAACTATGGCTCTACCTCTTCCAAAATAACCGATGTATGGGTGTACTGGAACAACAATCTGCTGGGCGCATACCCCCTTCCTGCCAAAATACCGGTTATCATGAAAGAAACCGGGTCACTCTCCGTAGTACCGGGTGTGGTAGTGGATGGTATGTCTGACAAACACTCTCCTTACAGTTTTTATAAAGACGCTCCGTTTACTTTATCGCCCACCCCTGGCAAAACACAGGTACTGCATCCTACTACGATGTACCGCGATGGTCTCAACTTATGGAAAGAAGATTTTGAACAGGGTAATTCCTTTGTAAAACTAAGCGGAGATACCGCCCTTTACCGCACATCGGAATCGGGTAAAGTGTTTGAAGGCAGTTTTAGCGGCCAGATCATTCTTGATGCCAACCATACGGTATCAGAATGTGTCACTTCATCTTCCCTCGGCTTGCCATATGGTAAAGACGTATTCATTGAAATCGATTACAAATGCAACGTGCCTTTCGGCTTGGGTTTAAGAACCACCAAAAGCGGCATTGACGTTAGCCAGTATGCGATTACCATTAATCCTAAAGAAAACTGGAATAAACTCTACATCAGCATTGGCGATGATATCGGAACCTTGCTGACCGGCGTATACAAACTGCTCATTTATGCTAAGCTGCCCACAGGACAAACTTCAGGGTATGTTTTAGTTGATAACATTAAGGTGGTGTACCTCAAATGAGATCCTGGAAATACAAAGGCATAGGCAATCTTCTCGCGGTAGACTGGATTACGGCAACACTATCATGGGTTATGTTTTTCCTGTACAGGAAAGTAAAAACCCTGAACATGACAGTGGCAGACGTGCTCCCTATCATTAAAGCGAGCGAATGGATCACCATATTACTGGTGGTACCATTAGGATGGCTTGTGCTCTACCTTTTCTCGGGCACCTATACCAGTCTTTTCCGCAAATCACGCCTACGCGAATTTAACCGCACACTGGTAAGCACCATTATTGGTGTGGTATCTTTATTCTTTATTTCGGTGCTGAACGATGAGCAGCACGATTACAGCTACTATTACAAGGCGTTCATCACACTGTTTTTTCTTCATTTTACCATTACCATGATTGGCAGGATACTGGTACTGAACCTGGCCAAACGGTCACTGGTAGACGGCAAAGTGGGTTTTAATACCCTTATTATTGGTGGCAACAAAATAGCCATCGATATTTACCACGAAATCATCGAAAACCGCAAAACACCGGGCAATCGTTTTTGTGGCTTCGTATATGCAGAGCCCAATGGCACCAACGGGTTAAGTAAACACCTTACCAAACTGGGTAGTTTTGACGATATAGATGCCATTATAGACCAGTACGATATTGAAGAGGTAATTGTGGCCATCGAAACATCGGAACACCATAAGCTGGAAGAACTGCTGCCCAAACTTATTCACAAAGAAGTAATCATCAAACTCCGCCCCGATACGTTTGATATCATGACGGGGTTTGTAAAAACCAGCAACGTTTACGGCTCTTTCCTGGTAGAGATATTCCCCGATCTGATGGAAGACTGGGAGCGTGTAGTAAAACGTTCGCTGGATATTGCCTGCTCGGCGCTTTCGTTGCTGATCCTTTCGCCAGTGTACATTTTTGCAGCCATCAAAGTGCGCCTTTCATCAGAAGGCCCCTTGATTTACAAACAACAGCGTATTGGCCGGTACGGCACACCTTTTTACATCTACAAATTCCGTTCAATGTTCGTCAATGCCGAGCATAACGGCCCTGCCTTGTCGAGCGATAACGATCCCCGCATTACCCCCTGGGGGCGCATTATGCGCAAATGGCGGATCGATGAACTGCCACAGATGATCAATATCCTGAAAGGCGATATGGCGCTGGTGGGTCCACGCCCTGAGAGGCAGTATTTTATAGATCAGATCTGTAAAACCCACCCCCACTACCGGCTGGTACATAAAGTAAAACCGGGTCTTACCTCCTGGGGTATGGTGAAGTATGGATATGCCGAAAACGTGGGCGAGATGCTGGAGCGTATGAAATACGATTTGTTGTATATTGAGAATATCTCCCTGGCGCTCGATTTCAGAATAATGATCCACACTGTTCTGGTAATATTACAGGGCCGGGGTAAGTAATACCCTATGAATAAATTCATTCCTATTTTCCTGTTATGTGCTTCTGCAACCACCGCCGAAGCGCAATCTAAAACATACTGGCAACAGCAGGCCAACGTGACCATCCAGGCTACCCTGAATGATCATACGCACCAGCTGAGCGCCTTTGAAACCATTCAGTACACCAACCATTCTCCCGATACCCTTCGCAGCCTGTTCTTTCATGTGTGGATGAACGCCTTTAAAACCGACCGTTCGGAATACACCAGGCAGGCGGTAGAAAATGGCGACACCAAATTCTACTTCAGCAAGAAAGATGAGAAAGGATATATCGACAGCCTGAGCTTTATTGTCGACGGTGCAGCTGCCACCTTTGAGCCTTACAACAACAATCCCGACATCATTGAGATACTGTTGGGCAACCCTATACTTCCCGGGCAAACCGTTACCATTACCACGCCGTTTAAGGTACAACTGCCCAGAACATTTTCCCGCCCCGGACATGAAGGACAGGACTACCAGGTAACGCAATGGTTTCCTAAACCTGCGGTATACGATTTCAAAGGCTGGCATCCGATGCCCTACCTGGACCAGGGAGAGTTCTACAGTGAATTTGGCAACTATGATGTAACGCTTACCGTGCCCGAAAACTACCTGGTAGCGGCTACAGGCAACCTGCAAACGGCAACCGAACAAGACTGGCTAAACACCCGCAATATGGCCAATATTAAAGGTGATACTGCGTTTTTAAACAGCCTGGGCAAGAAAAAGAAAATTGCCAGCAGCACGCAAATGAAAACGCTGCGGTTTACAGAAGAGAAAATTCATGATTTTGCCTGGTTTGCCAGCAAGCGTTATGTTTTTGCACAGGATACCGTAACCTTATCTGATGGAAAAGTGGTTACAGCCAGGGCCTATTTCTTTCCTGAAAGCCGTGCGGCATGGAGCAAGAGCGTAGGTTTTGTAAAAAACGCTACCGCTTATTATTCACAACGCATTGGCAATTACCCCTACAATAATGTAAGCGTAATAGAAGGCCCATTGGTGGCCGGAGCGGGTATGGAATACCCTACTATTGCAATTATTGCGCCTGCAACTACAGCTGCCGAACTCAAAACACCTATCATACACGAGGTAGGCCACAACTGGTTTCAGGGCATGTTGGCATCAAATGAGCGTGATTATGGGTGGATGGACGAAGGTGTAAACAGCTACTACGAAAAAGCCTATTCCAAAGACCGCAATAACAAGGCTGGCCTGCTGGATTTTCTTGACGAATCGATCATTACCACCCAGCTTCTGCGTCGCAACCAGGACCAGCCCATCCAATTACACAGTGCATGGTACGATGATCTGAATTATGGGCTCATGCTTTATAGCAAAGCCCCGGAAATGCTGGTGTACCTGGAGCAATACCTGGGCCGTGAAAAATTTGACGCGGCCATGCAATCTTATTTTAACACCTGGCAATTTAAACATCCGCAGCCGGAAGATATCCGCAGATCGTTTGAACAATCGACCGGCGAAGACCTGAGCTGGTTCTTCGATGAGGGTTTAAAGACAACCGATAAGATCGATTTTGCCATCAGCAGAGGTGTAAAAAGCAATAACCAGCTGAAACTTACACTGAAAAATAAAACTGGTTTTTCCGGCCCTCTGATGCTGGCCACCGTATCTGCAGATACTACCCTGATCACCAAACTACCCGGATTCTCCGGAGATACAACAGTAACCATACCGGTAACTGCCCAAACGAATAAAGTAGTATTAAACCCAGGATATGCCGCACCTGAAACCAATGCCGCCAATAATACTTACCGGATGCATGCTTTGTTTCACCGGTTTAGCTGGCGACCACGCCTTATTGGTGGTATAGGCGTTAAATACAACCAGCCATTTTATTTTATGCCTACGCTGGGCTACAATAATTACGATGGCTTTATGCTTGGGCTGGGTGTGCATAACCTTACCATCCCATCGCACAATTTCCAGTTTTTGCTGGCCCCTATGTATGGTTTTAATAGCAAGACCTTTGCCGGAACGGGTAAGATTACCTACAGCGTATACCCCAAAGGCGCCATTGAGCAAATCCGTTTCTCACTCCAGGGCAGCAAATTCAGCAATTATTACAATGCAGAGCTTACCCCAGACCCTGTGGTTGCCGGGCACTATAAAATTAATCCGGGTGTGATGCTGGCATTTAAGAACAAAGATGCCAGAAGCAAGGTAGAGAACATTCTTCAGTTAAAATATTACTACATCAATGAAGAAACCGTAAGTTTTAGTACCGATACCACAACAAAGATTACGACTTCTAAAAAAGGTTACAACGACAACCATTATGTAACCCTATCTTTCTATCATTACAACGACAGAACATTGAATCCCTTCTCTTATGGCGCCAATGTAGTAGCCAACGAGCATTTTATTAAAGCCGGATTGGAAGGAAATTTTAAAGTAAACTACCAGATTCGTAAAAAGGCATTTTACGGACGCATATTTGCAGGAAAATACTGGACGCTGAACCAAAATGCGGGCAATTATGATTACAGCCGTACTTACCTCGTATCGACCGCTACTGGAGAGAACGATTACCTGTACGACTCCTATTTCTTTGGCCGCAACGAAACCGAAGGTTTATGGGCACAGCAGATCGTAACCAAAGACGGAGGGTTCAAAATGCGCTCGCAATTGCTTTCGGGCAGGATTGGGGTGAGCGACAACTGGATGGTAACCGCCAATGTAAAAACAGACCTGCCTTTTAAAATACCGGTGCGCCTGTTTGCCGATTTTGGCACATTTGCCGATGCACAACAACTGAACAGCAATGGCAGCCGTATGTTGTTTGACGCGGGTTTTGAGATCTATTTCTGGGATATACTCAATATATACTTCCCGGTGCTGTACTCTCCTGAATTTAAAGATTACGCACAGTCTGTTTATGGCAAAAACAAATTCTGGCAATCGGTATCATTTAGCCTGAACCTGAATAACATTAAAATACCCGAGATCTCCCGCAAGCGGGCCGACCGCTTCCTGGTTACGGATTAAATTTTAAAATAGCTTCTGCAATAGCCAGGTCTATGGGCCTGGTTATTTTCAGATTCCACTCCTCACCCGGCACCAACGTAATGGTTTGTCCGGCACGCTCTACCACACTGGCTTCGTCGGTAAACAAGGCATCGTATGGCTGCTCAAAAGCAGGTATGAGTGTTTCGTAGGTAAAGGTTTGCGGTGTTTGAATTACCCGCAGCGCTGTGCGGTCTAATGCGGCATTGCCCGATTCATCTACTTTTCTAAAACTATCTACCGCATCAATAGCAGGCACGGCAGATCCGGTTTTCAAAGCAGCTTCGTAACAACAGTGTATCAGCGCAGCAGACAGCAACGGGCGCACGGCATCGTGCACAAAAATAACCGAGCCCGGAGTGGTTTCTGCCAGGCCATTTTTTACCGAGTGAAAACGCGTTGCCCCGCCCTGCACAATGGTCAGGTTTAAACGATCGGGAAACTGGCTCAGCACCTGGTTGCAATAGCTGATCCACTCCGCAGGCAATACAAGTATAATTTCAATATCCTCAAAAGCATCAACAAAGGCTTTTACCGAATAATACAATACCGGCTTTTCCAATAACGGAAGAAACTGCTTGGGTACAGCACTCTGCATACGTTCGCCCTTACCACCGGCTACGATTACGGCATACTTTTTCGGATTACTCATAGTGTTGCAAAAATAGAATTCTTTGGCAGGAAGATTTTAATGAAAATATGCCTCTATACTTATTAAGTATTTTACTAATTTTAATGTTCACCCAAACATTTAACACTATGAACAACCGAATCACTAAAATGCCTAGCGGTCAAGAGTTAAGTCAAATCTTACAAAAATTGTCCGAAATCAGGACTATGTTAGCGCCATACTTGCAATCTCTCACGGTCACAGAACGCCATGATTTACCCAAAATGAGCAACAAATCATATTCGTTTGTAGCCAAAGCAGCAGAGTATAGCGAAAGTAATCCTCAGTTTGTACCTGCATTTACACCACAGGGCGAACTGAATCGGGATTTTTATGTTGTAGAAGTATTGCGACCAATACTAGACAGCTGTGCCCAATTGCACAGCGATCTTGATGACACCTTGATGCTAGCAGGAAGCGAGGCATATACAGAAAGTCTTATGTATTATAATAATGTAAAACTAGCGGCATCTAGAGGAGAAGCATCAGCCAAACCCATTCATGAAGACCTTGCAGCACGCTTTCCGGGCCGCAAACGAGTAGTTAATCCTAATGATGCTCCTAATGAAGTATAAATCTTACTGCAATTAAAACATTTATGGCAGATAAGGAGCAGATTATAGCATTCTTATCGAGCAATGTATCATTAATAGTGAGCGATTTAAGATTTAAAGCGGGTAAATTATCTTATAAAACAACAATTTTCCCTCTAAAAGCCGTAGTGATTGGGCTTAAATTGCGCCTTCAGGCTCACTTTACTACCATAAATGAGGAATTTATCGCAAAACTACCCTTATAAAGCTGAATATAAAGGGCTAAAACTGACGAAGCCCTCACTTTTTGTGAGGGCTTCGTCAGTTTATTGAGTTTTTAAAGATTTAACTTCGGTTTCGGTAAGCCCAGTAATACTTGCTATAACAGGTACTGCCATCCCGTTCTTAAGCATTGCTTTGACAATCGCAATTGCTTTCATCTTTTGACCATCCTTGAGCCCTTGAGCAATACCTTCTTCGAGTCCTGCTGTATGACCTGATTCTAATATTTCCTGTTCTAATTTTTCCATTTCCTCAAACGGAAGTCGGTACTTGCTATTTCGAACTAATTTCTCCATTAGTCCATTTGCAGAAAAACTAAAATGCGATTTGTCATTAATAATCAGGTGATCAAAAATAGGCACTCTTATTAATTCTCCAACCTGGATAAGTCGATCTGTTTGATCTTCGTCATTCTCGTCAGGTAACAAATGGCCATCAGCTCGATTTTGTACGATTATTATTTTACGAGCTAACTTTTGTAAAGATATGCTGTAAATATCAGCAGGCTTTAGATCATCTAATACCTTCTGCCCCATTGCAATAAGTTCAATGTTAAGAACACGATTGTTTTCTTCGAGACTTATAACCCAAAGATGACTTTTATGACGTTCAATTTTGTTTTCTCGCTCTAAAACCGTGTGCATAATTTTGAATACATCATTACAATTCAAAATTCTGATTCTTTCTTCATCATTAAGTTGTACATGCATAAGAGTTGCGGTTTAATTTGATTATTGGCAAAATGCAATATTAATTAAACCGATTAAAAAGTTTAACAACTTAGTCGACTAAGTTGTTAAACACGCTGTATGATTGTTTCTTTACAATCCAAATTATTGCCATGCAGTAATTTTTAATTAATATTTAAACCATCAATTAGCACTAAGGAAATAATTAAATTACGCATGATACATCAAACACATTACGAAAAATAAAAATCATACAACTAACATTATCAAAAATAAAATTTAAGACAATTTTGTCTTATTATAAATACCATGTTATATTTTCGTGTCAAAAACAAATTTAACATGAGAAAGTATTTTTTAAAATTTGGACTTATTGGCTGTTTAGCCACATTGGCGTTAACTTCTTGCAAGAAGGAAAAAAGCAATAATGAAAATGCAAACCCACAAACGCACGAAGTTATTTCATCACCTAAAAATCTTACTGAAGCGCTGAACAATCCAGACAATGTACTAGGTCTGATCGAGTATTTAAACAATGAAAATCCTAATCATTGTCCTCATCCGGAAGGATATATATACCTCGGTGGTGGTGATGAAAAGAATATTACTTTGAAAAACTACAACCTCTACTATATTCCTGGTATTAAATATGACCTTGATGGACCCGATGCATTTTATTGTATTGGTAACACAGCGGTTTGTTTCTTTACTCGCATCACAGGTAATTTCGTAACAATAAAGGGTGAGGAGTTTGCTCATGAATACATACCTAGCACTGCCGTAATTACTGTACAAGAGAAGAGCGCAGACTATAGAGAAAATTCTAAGATAATATTATCATCTGATAATGTTTATAAAGTAGTTAATTTATAGCAGTTTTAAACGATACTGTAAAAGCCACTCACACGAGTGGCTTTTACACTTTTACCAATAATTCATTTTTCTTTCATTATTATGATTAACCAAATGAATCTAAGCGCAACTTATACAATTATACTTTTTGTTACCCTTTTATCATGTAAGGAAGTAAAACCGACAAATGAAGTAAAACTAACTGATAGTGGAGTAATTACAGAAGGAACATTTATATATAAAAAACCAAAAATTACCCGATCCGGTTTTAGTATGGGTAATGACAAATACATTTTTTTAAGCGCAGAAGAGTCGCTCCTCATTGCCCAAAAAGACAGCAGCAAGAAATTGACTATTGTAGATAGCTATAGTATTCCCGATTCAATATGGAAAAAGGCGCAAAGTATTTTTTATGCCAACATGAAGGATAAAATGAAACCTGAATGGGTCGACTCTATGAATAATGCTGATGAAATCCTAAAAGAGGCTAAGAGTTTGATTTATAATTTCGGCTATGATCCAAACACAAAACAAACTCAAATTTTATGTGCTTTTGCATGTCCATACCAAGTTGTTAAAACAAGTGGAACCAACAGATACAACATGACAGCGCTGCATAGACCAATGTATATTTTAACATTGGACTCATCTATGAAAATGCAAAAACTCAGTTTCTTTTCTACAGATGAGATAATGGAATCTGGAGGGGCACTCGGTGCTGTTTTTGGTTTATATTATAAAGGTGATACTATGTTAATTCCTGAAGTAGTAAAAGAAAGTGACAAAAAAACAGAGTTACCTCTTTATAGTGTTTATGTAGATGAAAAAGGTGTTTTTAAGAAAAAGAGTGTATCCGAAATACAATTCAATTCTAAAAATAATATTGCCGCAGAAGGCTATACACAAAGGTTTAGTGCATCTTTTTCCATTAACAATTCATCTCTGTTAATGACTGATTACCGTAATTTATATGACTTAGACAAGTCTAAACTGCTCTACACGTTGCCTTCATCATATAATCCAACGAGCAGAATCTTAGATATGGCTATCAATAATGACAATATTGCCTTCATAATGACAGATTTAAAATCAAAAAACAAAGCTGATTCTGCTTTCTATTTAACGACAGTCAATCTCAAAACAAATCAAGTAAATCGAGTAAAAGACATAAGCAAATTAAAATATCTGTATGCAATTATACCAAAGGGTAAAAAAATATTGATGGTATTTGGAGAAAATGAAGAAGTAAAATACGAAGAATATGAAATCAACTAAGGCGATAATGCTTGCTATCTTATTAGGAATATCATTTTCTTCCCTTGCACAACAATTCTACAAAGATATTGAGGGTTGGAAAAAAGATCATAGTTCTAATAGCAAGGTTGTTATAATTGGCTTTATAACATCAGATTGTGTTAACTGTTATGTAAGTTTCACCCCAACACTTAAAGCCTTTTTTAAATCAGATTATGCCAAGAAAAATGACATCATATTATTAGCACCTTCAGGAGTGAGGCAGAAAGAATATTTAGAATTTATCTCGAAGAGCTTTGGGAAAATTGATACTGAAATTTCGTTTGTGATAAACTCTTCTTTATACCGTACAATGGAATCGGGAATAAAATCTGCTTTATTTTATTCGATATACGATATAAATAATTTCAAAGTAATCAGTCAAGGCTCGCTTAAAAATTTGAATGATGTAAATAGATTTGAGATGCTATTTATGAGTCGATAAGAGAGATAATGCAATTCTCAATTTGGATTTACCCTTACCTAATAATAACAATATCCCCTTTTCTTAAAAAAAGCCGCCAACTCTGTTTGAGCTGGCGGCTTTTGCAGGGTACGTCCCGCATCCCTTTTAAATCAATATTTTTCTGGTTAGAACAACCCATTCACCGGCTACGATTACGGCATACTTTTTCGGATTACTCATAGTGCTAAAATAGAATTCTTTGGCAGGAATGAAACCTTATATCCGGTATTGAACCTGCAACCGGAAATCGGACCTATGGTTGCGGTTAATCTCATCGTAACCCGATCCTACTACTGGCTGGTTAAAATACCAGGTTTGCCCCCATTTGAGCCAACAATGGAGATTGCGGGTAAGCCTTACACTGCCGTTAAAGTAATAGCGAAAGCCCCGGTTGTAGAAAAACGGAACAGCAGCGCCATATAACACATCGCTTTCATAAGCATAAATACGGGCATCGTAGCTGTCCATATCAAACCAGGTGGCGCGCAGTTGTACTTGCATACCTCTTTGCAAGGCAGTCGTAACCTGGTGGTAAAAAAGAAAACCATGTTGCTGCTCAGCTTCGCTGTACCTGCAATAATCTACCCTTCCGGCTCCGGTGATACCTGGCGCCAATTCATAATCATAATGCACCCTTGCACGAAATCGCTGGTAGGTTTGTAATGCATAAAAAGGTGCTTCAGCCACTGCATTATGTTCTTTTTGTTGCATCTGCAACCTAAAGGAAACCGCATTCGTTTTATTGATACGATATGCCAATTGGGTAAACCATTCATTTCCCCTGCCTGGCCCATCCACACCGTATTGCAGCCATCCCGACCGAAACACATCCCAATAACTCTCCCAGGTTAGTTTATGCATAGGTTTTATACGGATACCTGCATAAAACCCTTCTTCATTGTTTCCTCCAGCCCGCTCTGCAAAAGGATTGGCCCAGAAAGCCACATAGTTTTTAGGAAAACGGCGGTATTGCAAAGCTATATCCAGACGGGCATGTAAAGGCACCATCAGGTTATGCGTAAAAGCCAACGCCGTGGGTTGCATCATGGCTACCTCGCCAAACCAGTAGGTATTGCCTGCAAATAGCGCATAATCCAGGCTGTAATGCAAGCTCTGCCAGGCAGGACGGCTAAAGTACTGGTAAGGGTAAGCGGGTATTTCCGGTGGTGTGTCAAAGAAATTAGCCAAAGCATTTAACCCGATCTTATTGCCGTTTTTACGCCAGGCTACTGACATGGCATAGGTTTGTAAACCTACCTGGTGCTTCCGGCTCAGTTCATTCACCGAACGATGATAACCCGATACCGAAACCGGCCCCATACCCGTTACTGGATCGTCAGAAGCATCCAATCGGCGATAAGAGACCGCTCCGGTCCATTCCCATTGCTTATGACCCAAAGTAACACCTGCGCCACGCATAAAATTTAATTCGTTTACTCCGGTATATCCTCTTATGGCTGGCGCACAACGGTTAATCATTACGCTGCCAGCTCCTTTGGGTGGCGCCCAGGCCTGCCAGCAAATCAATCCCTGGCCTAATTGCAACCCAAAATCGCCAACGGCCAGCCCCTTCAGTGTTTTGCGGTTCTGGAGCCATACATGCCCGCCATAAAAATCAAATCCATAGCGGTTTGTACTTTTAAAAAACGATTCGCCTGCATCCTTCTCTGCCACAAGGCTTACACTAAACTGCCCGGGAACGGTATAGCGATAGCGTGCCAACACATGATCGGCCGACCCGGTATAGTAAGGAGCTTTACCACTGCTCCCCGGTCGGTATCCTTTTGCAGTTTCCAACACCCGGCTGTATCGCGCCCAAAATTGATGTTCGCCAATCTTTAACAGCTCACGAAAAGGCAGCAAACGGTTTTCATCCACACTAACCAATGGCAGCAATAGCCTTACCGATTCAGAATCCAGCCCGGGTACATTCTGCAATTCAAAGGCACTCAAAAAATCGCCCATTTGCCTGCGGTATTGTAAAATGCTTCTTACCTGCAACGGCGTCAGAAAAGGAAAAGCACTTAACCGTTGGTCATCGGCCCTGTTCAGATCTACTTTACGGCTGCTCCAGTCTGCCAGTTCATATTGCGTATCTTCTATGCTCTGCAATGCATTTTCTGCCGCGCCAGAGACTTCCATGAGTTGTTCGGCCTTATGTATGACTTCCGTTTTATCCAAATTGTCCTGCGCGCCGGCCTGCATGCTACCCAGCATGAGTACCAGCAAAAACATATATTTCCGCATAACATCAGGATTTTCCAGCAAACGAGAAAGCAGCGCCGGGCGTAGTGCCCAGCCATTGGTTGTATTGCAAACTACCCCAGAATGTAAACCCACCCAGGGTTACATACAGCGCAGCGCCTGCCTGTGCAGGATTTATACCTACTCCGCCATTAATTCCCCAACGTTCGTGCGGCTGGTAACCGGCAAACAGAAATGGCTGCAACGGATCGCGGTTATACTTGCTAAGGCTCAGGCCCAGCACCACCTGATTAGACAAACCATGTGCGATCTTAAGTCCATAATTTACCGGCACAATGGTTTGGCTGTCATTAAACTTAAACTCAGCAGGATTCTGAACCTGTGCCGATAACAACCAGCGGGGATCAGGTTTAACAGCCATACCTACAGAGAAAGCATACCCCGGTTGCTTGCCATAAGCCCCGGCAATACGGGTAAAATAATGAAACCCGGCACCGATACCCGCCTTTTTACCGGCGCGTATGGCTACTTTAAGATGGGCTTCCTGCTCGCGATAATCTGAAAAACCTAATTGGTTCCAGGCCGCGCTAACGGTAAAGGATTGAAACGGGAGTATGCCCTGGCACGATATAAAACGAAACCCCTGGATGGCAGAGGGGTTTTGATAAATGGCTCCGGCACTTTTACGGGAAGTAAAAGCAAGCAACCCTGCATGGTCTTCAAACGGAGTAGATAATGCTGCTGGCGAAGGATTAAGCCCGGACGCGCTAAATAATTCCCGGTGACACTGTGCGGCAGCACATACCGGCAGAGCACAAAACGCCCCAAGTGTAACAATGCTTTTCATAATGATTGGTTTGGTAGAATGAATCTATAAAAAACACCAACCATCCAAAACAACAAAGGGTATATTAGTCGACTAAGTTACCAACTCGCCCTAAATAGAAATGGGCATACCCGGTTAGGTACACCCATTTTAAGAAACTATTTTTCTGGTCAGAACAACCCGTTCACCTCAGCATCTACCCTGCGAATTACATCGGCCAGGTCGGTTTCATTTTCGGTAAAGTCGGTTTTATCAATATCGATCACCAGCAACGGGCCATCTTTGTAATGGTCTATCCAATCGTCGTACAGGTGGTTAAGTCTTTTGAGGTAATCAAGGCGAATGTTTTCTTCAAACTCCCGGCCCCGCTTCTGTATCTGATCTACCAGTTTGGGCACCGAGGCTTTAAGGTAAATCAACAAATCGGGCGGGCTCACCATACGTTTAAGTGTGCCAAAGAAGTTGTAATAATTCTCAAAATCACGCTTGGCCATCAGTCCCATTTCATACAAGTTGGGCGCAAAAATATGCGCATCCTCATAGATGGTTCTGTCCTGGATTACAGGGCGGGTTGCATTCTGGATTTCGAGCAGCTGGTTGAGCCTGTTGTTCAAAAAGTAGACCTGCAGGTTGAATGACCAACGGTGCATGTCTTCGTAAAAATCGAACAGGTATGGGTTATGCTCCACATCCTCGTACTGGGCATCCCAGCCAAAATGCTTGGCCAGAATGCTGGTAAGGGTGGTTTTACCGGCACCAATGTTGCCGGCTACTGCAATATGTTTAATACTTTTTCTTTTTGTTGCCATGGTTCTCTCTGGCTTGATGATGGTTAGTAGTAATGAATGCCTATCAGTTGGCGGGCTTCCGCAATAGTGCGCGAAGCGCTTTCGCGGGCTTTTTCTGCACCTGCTTTCAGAATTTTGCCCAATTGTGCTTCATCCTGCTGCAAAGCGGTGGCTTTTTCGCGGATAGGTGCCACAAACGCCACCATATCTTCTGCCAGTTGTTTTTTCATATCGCCGTAGCGCACCGTACAATTGTTGTATGCGGCATCAAATGAAGCCAGCGTTTCCGGTGCAGATACCAGTTTCATCAACAAAAACAGGTTTTCGATATAATCGGGTTTTATAGAATCATGTTCGGTAGGTCCGCCATCGGTTTTGGCTTTCATCACCTTTTTGCGAATCAGTTCGTCGCTATCGGCCAGATAAATGGTGGCATTTTCGTTTTCACTTTTGCTCATTTTACCGTTTACGTCCAGGCTGGGTATTTTAACCAGTTCGGCACCATAGTTAAAGGGTTGCGGTTCCGGAAACAGCTCTCCATAGCGGTGGTTAAAACGCTGTGCAAAGTTGCGGGCCATTTCCAGGTGTTGCTCCTGGTCTTTACCTACAGGCACTTTCACCGCTTTGTGTATAAGCACGTCGGCCGCCATAAGTGTAGGATAGGTAAGCAATCCTGCGTTTACATTCTGCGGTTGCTGGCGTGCCTTATCTTTAAACGAAGCCGTTTTTTCCAGTTCTCCTTTATAAGCCAGCATATTGAGCATGAGGTACAGTTCCGGAATTTCGGGAATATCGCTCTGCGCGTACAGGGCTACCTTTTCAGGATCCAGGCCACTGGCTATGTTTTCTGCCACTACCCGAAAAACGTTTCCGCGCAGGTATTTAGGATCGGGATGCGTGGTAAGGGAGTGATAATCTGCCACAAAAAAGTAACAGTTAAACTCCTCCTGCATCTTTACATAATTGCGAATAGCCCCAAAATAGTTCCCTAAATGCAGGAATCCTGTAGACCGGATTCCACTTACAACAATCTCTTTCTGCATAGGATGGCAAGATACAAAAAAGCTTAGGAAGGCAAATTGACTCTTTCTCGTTCTTCCATTTCTGCACCAAGCGCTTCCTGTTGCTCCAATTCGGGAAAAACTTCTTCCTCTTTGCGCTCATAAGGCGGCGGAAACACAAAATCTACCGGATACTGCCTAAAATACCGCAATATGAGCACACCTACTACCGGCAGCTGGCGCATACCCAAACCCCGCGATTTTACGGCCACGTAAAAAGCCAGCGAGAAACTTACCAGAAAGTTGAAGAAACCAATGCCCAGCACGCCTATTGTGGTACCTATCCACATGCCATCGCTCAGGTGATGCTCCAGGCCCAGTACCCCAAAAGCGTAATATGCCGTAGAAATGGTAATGTGCCGTATATCGAACGGAATACCAAAGAAATTGCCCACCAAAGTAGCATATCCCAGCATAAAACCGAGGGTAATATTACCAATCAGCCCTCCCAGGTTGGCATCCAGGTAGTTGGCTATTTTATCGAGCCGCTTATGCGAAAAAAACTGGTTTAACCCAGGGTGCACTTTAATGCGGGGACCTATCTTGGCATAACTTACCAGGTTATCGAAATATCCTGAAATAATGCCGGACAGAAACAGCGCCACACCCGTAATACTGGCATACAACCAGGCCAGGCTCCGTGCGGGGTTCTGGTCGTTCAATGCCTGCACCGACTCGGCCGGGCTCAGCAGTTTAAAATGAAAGAAATAATCGAGCCCGTACATTAAAGCGTACGACAGCGGAAACACCACTATCAGGTTGCCTACAAATGCAATAAACTGGCTGCGCCAAACCTTGCCAAACGTAAGCGCCAGGCCATGCAGCGATACCTTACCCGTTTTACGCGAGTCAAGCGAGCGGGCCAGCGCTGTGGCCGTCATAGCCGGCTGCTTGGTAGCCAGCGAAGTATGCGTGGCAAAAATGATAACGAAAGCGATAGCATAGTTTAAGCCATAAAAGAAATATTGCCAGAACAACGCCATGTGCACATGGTGCAGCAAAGCTTTGAACAACGCTGCAAATGCTACAATTACCCCACCGCCAGCGGCTGCATAAAAGAAGCGTACATATTCTTTGAGATTACTGGTAATGTAATGCTCCCCCGTTTCGCTTTTATGTTCGGTAATCTGGTAAGCCAGCATACCAATATTTTGCTGGTACAGGTTGCGCAGGCTGTATCGTTTGTTTTCGTGAAATACAAATTCCTTGAAGGTCTTTACCAGCCTGAGTTCTTCATCCAGGATAACCCGCTCATCCAGCAGGTCGAGCAGCAGCTCCATCCGTTTAATTTGCTGGTAAGTCCGTTGCAATTGGTAGGTCTGCTCCAGGCTGGTACCCGATTCTTCGTTCGTTTCTTTAAGCAGGTAAAGATTGTGTTTGCATTCTTTGATCGAATGCCGCACCAGGTCGATGGTTTCATTCATCTGCTCGCCACGGAAGGTCGCGTTTAAATGCACCTGCCGCACCAGGAAAGACCAGCGCCGGTTTTGTTGCAGAAAAGGTATTGCAAACGCATCCTGGTTGCTGAACCGCGATACGATATCGGTTTCGTACCCAACAGAGGCAATGCGGTAAGAAAGCCGGTTAATGGCCCGGATCAGGTTCTTCAGGTGCTTTTCCTTCACTTCATCGCTACGATCGGTGCTCAGCAGGTTAAACAACTGCATCCACCACTCATCTTCTATGCCCTTTACCCAAACATAATCGTGCAGGTTAGAAAACACCCGCGACAATACGTACTGCAACGATTCTTTATCGGGCAGCGGCGGCAATACTTTTTCCCGCAGTTTTCTGATCACTTCCTGTATAAATCCCTTGCCGCTTTGTACCCCACTCTCTGCAAACAACGACTCCGCGTTTTTCTCCGCAATCACGTCCGCTATAATACCTTTCAAACGTTCGCGTAAGGCATGATCCCGCTCTACATCGGCAATTACATGCAATAGGTTTTCACGGGCGGTATTTACATCCTTCATTCTTTTAGGACGAATGAAACGCACCAGCTCTACCAATATGGGCACATTGAGATTGGCATCCCTTCCATTCTTTACTTCCTCCCAAAACTGGGCCCGTGTTTTCTTCTGTTTTTTGGCCATATCTCCTCTTCTTTCTTTTGGTGTGCATTGGTTGTATAGTGTTAATATCTCTAAAAACACCGATAATACCAATTCTTGTACCTGTTCTCTGTTTACGTTCATTACCTGCACCAAACAGAAAACCCAAATGAAATATTTTTTTCAGTAAAATCATCATTTCACCAAACCCTTTACAGCAAAGGGTTTTAGCAATATTTCCTTTTCCGGATTTTTATTATTCCAGTGTAACACATGACAATTTTTTTTGGAGATATAATTTCCGCTCCTATCTTTGCACTCGTTCTTTAAAGTTTTGCTTATCAAGAAAGGCAGAGGGACTGGCCCTGTGAAGCCTTAGCAACCTGTAGTGTAACAACTACAAGGTGCTAATTCCATTCGTACGTAAGTACGATGCAGATAAGTTGTAAAGTTGCCTTTTGATATTCAGCATATTAAAACGCTCTTTCGACTTGTCGGAAGAGCGTTTTTGTTTTTACGCTACTCCGGCAGGATACTTAGCCTGCCCAACTGCATTCTCCTGATAAGCTCCAATTGTTTAACAACAGAAAAAAATCAGGAAAATGTCTACCATCACCGAAATCTTACACGCTATTCCCGTAGATCCCTTAACCGGCTCTATAGCTGTACCCATTTACCAAACCTCTACGTTTGTACAGGAAGCGCCTGGCCAAAACAAAGGCTTTGATTACTCCCGCAGCAACAACCCTACCCGTAAAGTACTGGAAGACCTTATTGCCAAACTCGAAAACGGCCACGCCGGATTTGCCTTTGCCAGCGGCCTTGCAGCAGTAGATACCGTACTCAAAGTGCTCGAAAGCGGCGACGAGATCGTTGCGGTAGACGATATCTACGGCGGCACTTACCGCCTGCTTACCCAGGTGTACCAGAAATTTGGCATTAAAATCAAGTTTGTAGATACCAGCGATGTAAGCAATGTGGCCCGCGCCGTAACGTCTAAAACCCGTTTGGTATGGCTCGAAACGCCTACCAACCCTACACTCAAGATCTGCGATATTGAAGCCATCAGCCAGATTGCGCATGAAAGAGGCGCGCTCGTAGTGGTAGACAATACTTTTGCATCTCCGGTGCTGCAACGCCCCATTGATCTGGGTGCCGACATTGTGCTGCACAGCGCTACCAAATACATTGCCGGCCATAGCGATGTAATTGCAGGATTGGTTGTGGTAAATACTCCTTACCTGGCAGAGCGCATCAAATTTTACCAAAACGCCTGCGGCAGCATCCTGGGGCCATTCGACAGCTGGCTTACCATACGTGGTATTGAAACACTGGAACTGCGCACCTCGCACCAGTCGGCCAACGCGCTCAAGATTGCACAGCAACTGCAACACTGCCCGCATATCGATAAAATATTCTACCCGGGGCTGGAGAGCCATCCCAACCACCATATTGCCCAAAAGCAGCAAAAAAGCTTTGGCAGCATCATCAGTTTTAGCCTTAAAAACGATACCATCGAAGCTGCCAACCAGGTGGTAACTGCTACCCGCTACTTTAAACTGGCCGAGAGCCTGGGCGGTGTAAAAAGCCTGGTGGCGCATCCGGCGCAAATGACCCACAAGTCCATCCCTTCGGAAGTGCGGCAGGCCAATGGCGTACAGGATTCCCTCATCCGCTTGTCGGTTGGGATTGAAGAAGCCGAAGACTTGTTGCAGGACATTCTGCAAGCCATTGAAAAAAGCGTAACCGTAAAGGAACCCGCAACAGCAATAACAGCATAATCACCTCAAACATAAAGACACTAATGAGTTCAAAACCCATACAATTAGGCATATTTGGCTTTGGCTGCGTTGGCCAGGGCTTATACGAAGTACTGCACAAGACCAAGGGCATCAATGCCAGCATTAAGAAGATCTGTATCAAACACCCGGATAAAGAACGGCCTATCGACAAAAGCCTTTTCACCACCGACCGTGATGAACTGCTGAACGATCCTGAGATTGATGTAATTGTGGAGCTGATTTCTGAAGCAGACGCTGCGTATGAGATTGTAACCACCGCGCTTAAAAACAAGAAAGCAGTAGTATCGGCCAGCAAAAAAATGATTGCCGAGCACCTCGAAGAATTGGTGCAATTGCAGAAAGAACACCAAACGGCTTTGCTGTACGAAGCATCGGCCTGTGCGAGTATTCCCGTTATCCGTAACCTGGAAGAATATTACGACAACGATTTGCTGAACGGTATTGAAGGTATTTTTAATGGCTCTACCAACTACATCCTTACCAACATTTTTAACAACAACAAGAGTTTTGATGTAGCGCTGAAAGAAGCGCAGGACAAAGGTTTTGCAGAAGCAGACCCTACCCTCGATATTGAAGGATATGATGCCAAATACAAACTGTGCATTTTACTGCTGCACGCTTTTGGCCTGTTCGTAAACCCGGAGGAGGTGTTTCACTTTGGTATTCACCGCCTCAACGATTTTGATATTGCCTTTGCACGCAACCACCAGTGTATTGTAAAACTGCTGCCCAAAGCATATAAAACCAATGGTAAAGTAGCGGCTTATGTGCTGCCACACCTGGTACCTACCGACCACTTTTTTGCAACCATCGAAAATGAATACAATGCAGCCTGGGTAGAAAGTGCTTTCTCTGAGCACCAGGCTTTTGTGGGTAAAGGCGCGGGCGGTACCCCTACCGGCTCGGCAGTGCTGTCCGATATTTCGGCACTCACTTACCAGTATAAATACGAGTACAAAAAGTTGCAGCAACACCCTATTGAGGGACTCCAGGAAGATTACCTGCTCAAGATTTATGTGCGTTACAGCAGCAGCACGGTTATTAACCTTACCGATTTTGAAAACATCGAAACCACCCATCAGTCCAAAGCCGGCAATTACCTGATTGGCAACATTAAACTTCGCAACCTGCGCAATGCGGGTTGGCTAAAGCTGCCAGAAGTAAACGTGCTGGCTATCGACAATAAGATTCTGCATATATAGAGGGGGAAGGCCGGGAAGCATACTGCGGAACGGCCTTCATTTTTTGGCTAACAGCCAGTGACTAATTGCCGCTCAGGTAAATACTATTTACGAGATATGCGTAAGGATCGAGCAGGTGGTGCACAAATACATTCTTCCCATCAAAGGGAAAAAGCTTGTTGTATGCCGCATCAGGCATTAGCACAACAGGAACACCAGCAGTCATATAACTGTGACTGGAGATATAGTGCGGCTTTTGCAAATCGGGTAGCTTCTTCTGTATTCTTTTAAACACAAACCCGCCCAATATATTGGTAAACCTCCTGGCCGATCGTTTGGTAGGCCGGTCCATCCGGTTGTATAAATAGTTGGCACCTTTTCGCACCATAAAAGATTGCCCTTTTAAACTTTTCTTCATGCCACGGTATGGATTTACCTCGTTAAAATCGCTGGTTGTTTGGGTAGAGAAAGGAGATTCCGGCACCCAGTCGCGTGCATTAACCACCCGCATAGCCCAACCGCCACGGGTTATGAAATCGAAATCGTAGGCATACTCCTGGTTGCCCGGTTTGGGCGCAGCACTGCAATAACTTTTAACCACAATGTCTTTAGGAATATCGTTGTTGTAATGCAGATATGAAGTAAGCAAAAAAGCAATAGCGCCACCCTGGCTATGCCCCATAATAATATACTCCTTAATGCCCTGGCTGTAGCAAGCCTTCACTTTTTCTACAATAGTGGGCGCCAGGTAAGCCAGTCCCAGCGTCCAGCCGGCATGTACATGCGCGCTGCTGTCTGCCGCCAGTTTGTAATCGAACCGGGTATTTTTATCCAATTGCAGCGAACCAATCGCCAGAATTTGCGCAGCGTTGTAGTTTTCCAGCCACGACTCCGTTTCGCCAACGGTACCTCTGATGTTAATAACAGCCAGCTTTTTATCGGCACGCACCCACAAATCCCAACGGTTAAACAAGCCCACCTCCGGTGATTGGTAATCGTGCGTAAAATAAGCAGTTCCCGAGCCACTAACAGGTTTAGGCAGGTCTGACTGGCGGCGAACCAGGTCCAGCATTTCAAGGTATTCCTGGGGGTCAAAACCCGGCTTCAATTGTGCTTGCGCTGTAACCATGCAACATACCATCACCAATCCTGCCAGTAAACTGCTCCTGAATTTCATATACTTATCTACGTTTGACTGCTGTAAACTTAAATAAATATTTCTTCGATAAGGAGGCTGGAAGATGCTGGTTTGGGATTTTAATTTTAGATTTGTCTAAATTTATACTTAGACCAACAAAATGGATCAACATAAAGATATTTCGCTGAGTGATGTCCATGGCAGTATTTCGACATCAGAACATAAAAACATCTGGAGAAAAATAGGCGCATTCTTTGGCCCGGCTTACCTGGTAAGCGTGGGTTATATGGACCCGGGCAACTGGGCCACCGATCTGGCAGGAGGAAGCAAATTCGGCTATCAGCTCATTTGGGTACTGCTCATGAGCAACCTGATGGCGCTGCTGCTGCAATCTTTATCGGCAAGGCTGGGTGTGGTAGCCGGGCGCGACCTGGCACAAGCCAACCGCGACACTTACCCTACCTGGGTTAATGTACCGCTATACATTCTTGCCGAGCTGGCTATTGCCGCCTGCGACCTGGCCGAGGTGCTGGGCATGGCTATTGGCTTACAACTGCTCTTTGGCATAGATCTTTTATATGGTGTGCTGATTACCGTGCTCGATACCTTTCTGCTGCTTTACCTGCAACGGCTGGGCATGCGTAAGATGGAAGCCTTTATCATATCACTGGTGGCTATTATCGCAGGCTGCTTCCTGCTGGAGCTGGTGCTGGCCAAACCCGATCTGGGAGCCGTAGCCAAAGGCTTTATACCAACCCTGCCCAACGACGAAGCTTTGTACATTTCCATTGGTATTATAGGCGCTACCGTGATGCCGCACAACCTTTACCTGCACTCTGCCCTGGTGCAAACCCGAAAGGTAAAACGAGACCGTAAATCGATCAAAGAGGCCATACGCATGAATTTCCTGGACAGCACCATCGCGCTGAATATGGCATTTTTTGTAAATGCTGGCATACTCATTCTTGGTGCAGCGGCTTTTCACTACACTGGCCGCACCGATATTGCCGATCTACAAGAAGCACACACCCTGCTGGAGCCTATTATGGGCACCAAACTGGCCCCAATTCTTTTTGCTGTAGCACTGATTGCCGCCGGGCAAAGCTCTACCATTACCGGTACGCTGGCCGGGCAAATTGTGATGGAAGGTTACCTCAACCTCCGCATAAATCCGTTGCTGCGCAGGCTCATCAGCCGCATGCTGGCTATTATTCCCGCGGTTGCCGTAATTTTAATAGCAGGCGAAAGCAAGATCATGGACCTGCTGGTTTTTAGCCAGGTATTCCTGAGCATTCAGCTGGGTTTTGCCGTTATTCCGCTTATTTATTTCGTAAGCGATAAAGACCGGATGGGCGAGTTCAGCATACGGCCCATTGTGCAGGTGCTGGCCTGGCTCATCGCTTTAATCATTATTGTACTTAATCTCAAAATGGTGTACAATGAACTAAGCCAATGGTGGGTTGCTACCAACTCGGTGTGGATACACGGCCTACTCATTCTGGCCGGCGTGCTCTTCATTGCATTGCTGATCATAACCATGGTGGTGCCGGTATGGAACAAACGAAGAGCCAGGGCTTTTGCATTGCATACACCTCGCACCGAATTGAAAGACATAACAGTAAAAAGCTACGATACCATTGCACTGGCACTCGATTTTAGCGATAAAGACGATGCCGTTATTGCCAATGCCATTCAACAGGGGCACGATAATACCTTATACCTGCTCATCCACATCGTGGAAAGCGCTTCGGCCAAAATGTATGGCAAAGAGGCCCGCGACTGGGAATCGCGCAAAGACCAGGAACAACTGGACACTTACGTTAAGCTACTCCAGGAAAGGAATCTGCATGCCCAGCCGGCACTGGGCTTCAACAGCCGCTCCAAAGCCATTGCGGACATCTGCAAAGCGCACCATGCCGATCTGCTGGTGGTAGGCGGCCATGGCCACACTGGATTCAAAGACTGGTGGTATGGCGAAACCATTAACCAACTGCGGCATAAAGTAGACATCCCGGTTTTGATTGTGAGATAAATATCGCTTAGCTATTAGCCGCCAGCTACTAGCTAATACTTTTGGTACCTGCCTGGCGGCAGACAAGTCCATAATCCGTAATCCGCAATCCGCAATCCGTAATCCGTAATTCGCAATCCGCAATTCGTAATTCGCAATTCACAAATCCGTAATCCCTCATGCTTAACCCTTTTGAACCCGGTCAGACCAAGACCTTCAGTAAAACTGTTGCGACCAATGAAGTCGCGGCTTTCGACAGTGGCACCGTACACCCGGTGTATGCCACTTTTGCTATTGCCAAAGATGCCGAATGGAGCGGACGACTCTTTGTGCTGGAGATGAAAGAAGCCGATGAAGAAGGTATTGGCACTTTTGTAAGTGTAGAACATAAAGCACCCGTGCTGGTAGGCCAGGAAGTAATTTTTACAGCAACGCTGGAATCGATTAATGGCAATGAAATCATAACCACCTATGAGGCCAAATGTGGCGACAGGCTGGTAGCCAAAGGTCGCCAGGGCCAAAAAATATTGAAGAAAGAGAAACTGGAAAAGCTGTTTAACAGTTTGGTATAAAAGCAAAAGGGAGGAAAATTTTCCTCCCTTTTATTATTCTGATGTGAATTGTTCAAAAATCTGCCGGGCCAGTGCATCGGCCCAAATTTTATATTCGTTGGCCGATGGGTGCAAGCCATCCGCAGCCATAAAACTTTCGGTAGCAGCGTTGGCACGGGTAGAGGCTGTAATGTCGAGGTAATGCGCACCGTGTGCTTCGGTAATGGCTTGTTTGGCCGTGTTATAAGCGTCTATTTCTGTAGCAATCTGCACCTGGTCGCGTTCCTTTGCGTAAGGCGTTACCCCCCAATCGGGAATGGATAAAACAAAAACCCGCTTACTGTTCCCATTCGCAAAACGTATGGCTTGCTGCAATAAGTCTTCGTATTCCTTTTTATATTCTGCTACCGAACGGCCACGGTACTGGTTGTTTACACCAATTAATAAAGTCACAAAATCGTATTGGTGCAGCAACGCACGCTGCTGTATGCCAGCCGCCAGTTCGTCTGTGGTCCAGCCTGTAACGGCTACAATATCGGGAGCCATTACCTGCATTTGTTTTCTGCGCAGGAGATCGGTGGTGAGGTACGGAAAGTTTTCAAATACTTTCACTTGTTCGCCAACAGTATAGGAGTCGCCCAGGGCCAGGTAAGTTAAAGGTTGCTGTGTTGCCATGATTTCGGAATTTGAACGGCCAAAATAAACAAATCCGTTATGGGCCTGCAATATTTTACTTAAATTAAACCAAATATCAGCTCATGGACTTCAAAAACAGAACCGTCTTTATTACCGGAGGCAGCCGCGGCATAGGCAAAGCTATTGCACACAAACTGGCATCTTTAGGCGCCAATATTGCCATTGCAGCTAAAACCACTACCCCGCATCCCAAACTGGAAGGCACCATTTACTCTGCACAGGAAGAGCTGGAAGCGCTGGGGGCTAAAGTAATTGCCATCCCCTGTGATATACGCGATGAAGAGCAGATAGCCAATGCGATAAAAGTTACGGCCGAGACCTTTGGCGGTATCGATATTTTAATCAATAATGCCAGCGCCATCAGCCTTACCAATACAGAAGCCACGGAAAGTAAAAAATACGATCTGATGATGAACATCAACGTGCGCGGCACTTTCCTGGTTACCCAGCACGCGCTACCCTGGCTCAAAAAAAGCCAGTCGGCCCATATCCTTACCCTTTCTCCCCCACTCAGTTTTAAAGAAAAATGGTTAGCGTCACATATCCCGTATACCATTTCGAAATACAATATGACAATGCTCTCTATGGGTTGGAGTGCGGAATTTAAACCTTATAATATTGCTGTAAATACCCTCTGGCCCCGCACCACCATTGCTACAGCAGCAGTGCAAAACCTGCTGGGCGGCGATGCCCTGATCCAGTGCAGCCGCAAACCCGAAATACTGGCCGATACCGCGGCTATAATCCTCAGCAAAGACAGCTCCTACACCGGCCACAACCTGATCGATGATGAGGTATTGCAGCAGGAAGGTATTACCGACCTGAGCGGGTATGCGGTAAACCCATCGCAGAAACTGTATACAGACTTGTTCCTGGACTAACAAGAATTTTATACCGTTCATTAATTATACTAACAGGTGCATAACTATATGTTTATATTTGTGCACCTGTTTTTTGTTTTCCAGATATTGTTATACGTCCATGCCGGAACGGTTGCAATAATCTCCTCCAAATGAGAGGCAGCCTATTTCTTTTATTTTTTAAGTATTACTACCCCAAGGTGCCGCTGAGAACTATCCATTTATATTGCTTATCCATTTTCCTGGTATTAATGACGCTATGCAAAACAAGCGTAGCTCAGCAACACAGGGAAACCGATTTAAGTGCCGCGCTTGCGGGTTTTAATGCATTGGGTTTGATACAGGATCAAAATGGCCTGGTATGTATGAATGGCACAAATGGTATAGGCACACTTGATGGAACAACTTTCCGGACATTTAAAGAAGAAGGAAACCTTACAGGGCAGGAAACCTATGTTACGTTTTGCGATTCCAGAAACCGCGTGTGGCTGGGTCCTTTCAAACCCAGTGTAATCCGTTTTGAAAACGGCATATTTTACAGCGATAGTAAAGCGCTTGCCCGGGCAAGCTCAAGGCTTAGGATTCCCCTTAATCAAATTTGTATTAAGCATGCCTTTCCTGCCGATATGATTACAGCGCCTCAGATCGACATCATTTTCGAAAGCCGGTTTGATGAACTCATCTGTATCATTCGTGATAATGGGATAGGCAGAAAAGCAGCGGCAGAAAGAAAAATTGCGAAGGGTTTCTATTATCCATCCAAAGGACTCATTCTCATTGCAGAACGCATGCAGATGATCGAAAAAATAATTGGAAAAGAAATCAATTACGATATTATTGATCCGGAATCCAACCACCAGCCAGGAACCATTGTAGAAATCAGGCTTCCGAAAATAACTGAAAATATAGAACTTACACTCAATTAAAGACATAATACTCTGAAATGTTTGTTCTACTGTATATTAGGAGACTCAAAAACATAAGAAATAACTATCTTTTCGTCATAAATCATCCCCTTTATTTATATTTTAAATTATCCCAATCCATACAAACAACAGAACCGTATTATATATGCTGACAAGAAGAAAAGCTGTAATTGTAGATGATGAGAAAGCAAACATAGCACTGATGTGTGGTTTGCTGAAAGACTTTTGCCCACTGGTAGAAGTAATAGGTACAGCAGAATCGGTAGAAGAAGGAATAATACTGGTGAATGAGTGCCAGCCCGAAATCGTATACCTCGACATACGAATGCACCACTGTAATGGATTTGAATTACTCAACAAGGTCAAAAAAAGAAATTTTGAGGTCATTATGGCTACCGCCTACGACCAGTATGCGATACAGGCTTTTAAATATGCGGTGATCGATTATATCCTTAAACCCATCCAGATTCCGGATCTCATACTAGCCACCAATAAGGCGCTGAAACGGCTGGAAGAAAAAGCATCGAACAGTAATCTTCAAAAACTGATTGAGCAACTTGCCCACCCCGAGGTTGCCAAAATTTCTGTTCCGGTAGATGATGGCCTGGAGTTTATAGACATCAGCCATATTGTAAGGTGCGAAGCACGTATCAACTACACCCATATTTTTACCAGCAACAATAAGAAATACATAGTATCCAAAACCCTGAAAGACTTTGAAGATACCCTGCCCAAAAACATCTTTTGCAGGGTACACCAGTCTCACATCATTAACCTCAACTACATTAAAAAATACAACCGGGGCAAAAACGCTTCCATCGTTATGCAGGACGACTCGGTAATAGAGATTTCCACACGCAAGAAAGACGATTTTTTAAATAAGATCATCAAGTTATAATACCAATAAAAAGGGCATCTTTTCAGATGCCCTTTTTATTTAGTATCGCCAGTGCAGCCTTTATTTAATTGTTGGGCTGCATCAATTGCTGTAATTTATAATTGGCCATTTGTGCATTCTGCATATCACCCACCGCCTGGTAAAGTTGCGCCAGCATCTGGTATGCTTCGCCATTGGCCGGGTTTTGCGCCAGCCCACGGTTAATCACATCAATAGCTTCTTTTAAGCGCCCGGAATTGGCCAATGCCAGCCCCAGGTAATTGTAAACGGTTTCATTACGGGGATCTTCCTGCAATGCTTTCTGATAAAAAAGCACCGCATTGGCAAAGTCCTGTTTACCCATTGCGGTAAAACCATTGTAGGCATTTTCAGAAGCAGCATTACTCTTGAGTACAGCGGTTAAAGGCGTATGATCGGCCATTACGGTATAGATCGAATTGGATGGCGGAAAGAAACCATTCTGCAACAGGTTCTTGTCTACAAAGCGGGAAAACAAAATGCAGTAATCCCATTTCTTATCGTACCGCTGGTAATACCGTACATACTCACATTTTATCTTAGGATTGATTTTGGCTACATAATGATACATGGGCTCAATGCAGTTTGTTGCAATCACCACGGTATCTTTAGTATGATACAAATCTTCTATTTCGGCCAGCTTAAACGTAGCTTGTTTAATGCTGTTCATGTAATAGTCGGTCTCATAATACCCAAACGCACCATCTACCCCGCCCTGGAATTCGTTGAAATAAACAATCTGGTTAGGATGGTTGGCCAATATCCATTTGGCAGGAAACACAAGGCCTATCACCACCAACGCATAAACCGCGTAGCGGGCATACTGCTGTTTTAACCATTCCGCAACTGTGGTAAAAGCCAGCGCACTCAGAATGCAGATACCAGGGTAAATGAACAACAGGTGTCTCCAGCCATCGTACAGCGGCGATTTTTTATAGATAATGTATAAAAGCGGGAAAAAGAACACAAAAAACAGCAGCGCTATTTTATGGAAACTGTACTTTTTGTTAAATAAAGTTACCGGCGACAGTACCAAACCCAGCAGAATAATAATGGGCGATGTAATCCATATCCATTTTGGAATATAGTACCAGGGCACATCGCTGCTCATGATATGCGCATCGTCGTACAACATGCGGATACCGGTAGAGAACTGCGACATTTCGCCCAATGCTTTAAAAGGATTGCTGAATGGCGCCTGCAAGCCATAAGGCCAGAAGATAAGCCCGGCCAGGTAGCCGCCCAGCGCAATGAGTCCGGCACGGATAATCATAGCCTTCCAGGAAAAAACACCGTCGGTACGTTTACGCCAGTCGAACCAATAGTAGAAGGCCAGCCCTACAAAAAACAGAGGAATCAATATAAGACCACCTACCCGTATACCAATCGCAAAGCCGATAGATAAGGCAAGCCACAGCGCATCTTTCCAGGTAGGTTTAGGAAAAGCATCCAGAAACCGGAACATGAAATAAAAGCTCATCACCATTCCCAATGCAAAGGGAATATCTTTCGGGTTATTCATCGACTCTCCGAAAAACCTGGGCGATAAAAACAGGAACCATGCGGTGAGCAGCGCTGCGCCCCACCCGCCAAAACGCTTGGCCAGCAAGGAGGAGAACACAATACCCAAAAACCCGAAAATGGCATTGATAAAATGCCGGGTATTAAACTCATCGAGGTGAAAGATCTTATTTACCGTTACACACAGCAAATCGTAAAAACCACCATAGAAATAAACGTTTTTGAATTGCAATGCCGATGTATCTGCTCCAAAAGAAGCAAAGTAGTCAAACACTTTTTGTCCGTAGGTATTTTGGGTCACTTCATCGCCGGTAATCCCAAAATCCTTGCTTACCCACAACATAACCACAGCCATCAACGCCAGGCTTACCTGCGTGATGCGCTTAAGAT
>JAVBJN010000020.1:0-137543 GCA_031546985.1 Chitinophagaceae bacterium | reverse complement strand
GCGGAAGCATGATCTGTTATAAGAAAGATCTTGTGTGCTGAAGGGATGCTGCTCCCTGCGGGGCAGCGTGACAGTGAAATAATTTGTCATCCTGCACCGTGAGGCACGAGCGGAAGCAGGATCTCTTATAGAAGAGATCTTTTGTGCTGAAGGGATGCTGCTCCCTGCGGGGCAGCGTGACAGTGAAATAATTTGTCATCCTGCACCGTGAAGCACGAGCGGAAGCAGGATCTCTTATAGAAGAGATCTTTTGTGCTGAAGGGATGCTGCTCCCTGGGGGGCAGCATGACAGTGGAATAATTGTCATCCTGCGCCGTGAGGCACGAGCGGAAGCAGGATCTGTTATAAGAAATATCTTTTGTACTGAAGGGATGCTGCTCCCTGCGGGGCAGCATGACAGTGGAATGATTTGTCATCCTGCGCCGCGAGGTAGGAGCGGAAGCAGGATCTTTATAAGAAATATCTTTTGTGCTGAAGGGATGTGTGGTAGATTATTGCTGGTTAGCTATTTTCCCATCCTGCACCTTACGCCCTTTCCACTCATATTGCTTAAAATTGCCCAGGAAACCGGCCAGTACGATATAGGCCATGTGCAGCGGCTGCAACGGCAAAAACCACTTGAGCAATGCCGTTTGCCCAAAGAAACGGGCTACGGGGGCCAATAAGAGGAGTTCTACCGCGGTTTTGACCAATATCAGCCCCAGCCAGTAAAACCAGAGCAAAGGCTGGAATAGGGCCGCTACTGCCATCGCCACCATACATACATTAAAAAGATAAACCAGCAGCAGTACAGCCGTGATCCGTTTGTCCTGGAATCGCCCCGCTTTGCTGGCCCAACGGATCCGTTGGTTTAGAAAACTACGCCAGTCGGGCATGGGTTCGGTCTGCACAATGGCATCTGCGCTCCGCAGGTAGGCGATCTGTCCCGGAAACTGCTGCGCTATTTTATACAGCAGCAGCATATCATCGCCGGTAGCGATATCGTCAATGCCCGCAAAGCCATTCACCTTTTCAAACGCCTGGCGGCTGTAGGCAAAATTGGCTCCGTTGCACATGTAGTTAAAATCGGTTTGCAATGAAGCCCCCGTAATGCCCTGCATGGTAATAAAATCCAGCGCTTGGAAAACGCCTGCCGTATTGCGGATATTGGTATAGCTAACTGGCCCCGCAATGCATTGCAGACCCTGCGATTGGTAAGCGTAAACAATATTTTTTATCCATCCGGCTGTCATGGTGCAATCGGCATCGGTGGTTACAATTAAATCACCTTTGGATTGCAGAATGCCCTGTGTAATGGCTTGCTTTTTATAAGCTTTACCCTGGGCCGGGTAATCCTGCATGCGGATCACCTTGAGCCTTGTATCGTTTACCGCAGTAGCTAAAGCGTAAGTATCGTCGGTAGAATGATCATCTACGATCACAATTTCGAGCAAGTGGGGCGGGTAGTCCTGCGCCAGCAAATGTTGGAGCAGGATAGGGATATTAGCGGCTTCGTTGCGGGCAGGAACAATAACCGAAACAGAGGTTTGGGGCATAAACGCCGTGGGTGCTGCTGTGTGGGGCAATTGGTTCCAGCCTTTGCGGTAATAGGCGATCAGCGCCGCATAAGCGGCAAGCAGTAAAATGCCCGATATGTACCAGAAAGTCATGAAATATCCTCTAATTCGGCCAGTAAGATAGGCGCAATAGACGGTTCGAGCAACACATGGCCTTTGTCGCGCACAATCACCGCTACCTGTTTTACGTCTTTAGACAGGATATGGCCTACAATGGTGGGAATCACTTTGTCGAAACGGCCCAGGATAACCGTCATCGGAATTTCAAAATGGTTGAGGTTGGCTTTTACCTGTTTCAGATTGGGTTCTATGCGTGCCAGGATCTGCCAGGTGGCGAAGACTAGCCGCCTGCGGCCCGGTTGCTTCATATGCAGGTTCACAAATTTGTGCATAGAAGGGCTTACGAGCCCTGTTTTTAGCCCAATATCCAGCATGCGGAAGAAGGTGCCGGGATTGTGCATAATGCGCCAGAAAATGGTTTTACCCACCGTGGTTTTGCTGGCCATATCAAACCAGGGGCTGCGGTTTACGCCATCGGGGGCCAGCAGTATCAGTTTTTCGACCAGCTCGGGGTGCTGCTCGGTAAACTTGAGGCAATAACGGCCGCCCATGCTGTAGCCCACCAAAACCACTTTGTGACAGCCATATTTGTGGCAGCAAGCCTCGATAAAGGTCTTTAACTCCGTGATGGGCGAGTTCTTTCCGCCCCGCCACAAGGTTTGCCCGTGATAAGGCAGGTCCAGGCTTATCCAGGTAACCTTATCGGCAAGGTGCCGCTCCAGGAAGTCGAAATACCCGCAGTTCTCGCCAAAACCATGCATGGCAATCAACAGGGTTTTACCCTTTCCCCAATGGTTAAAATGCCAAAAAGATTTTCCGATCGTTATGCGGGAAGATTGCATTATTTTATTAATTTTAGTAAGGTCACTAAAACAGCCGGCGCGCATGGTATGCTACACCAAATTTACTGTACAAATCGGTTTGCCGGCGCTGAAATAAGAAAACGTTAATTTTTTTTACTTCTATAGTTGTCATTGCAACTTTTTGTTAATTTTATTCAGAACACTTAAACTATATATGCCATGAGCGAAACAACAACCATGAAGATGTTGAAAGGTGGAGAGTTCCTGATTAAGGAAAGCCAGCCGCAGGATATATTTACACCAGAGGATTTTAACGAAGAGCAGCGGATGATCAAAGAGATGTGCGCCACGTTTATTGATTCGGAAGTAACACCTGTGCTGGACCGTATCGATAAACTGGAACCAGGGCTGATGCCTTCGCTCCTGGACAAGGCTGGTGCGCAGGGCCTGTTGGGTGCAGCTTTTCCGGAAGACCTGGGTGGTTTGGGTAAAGATTTTATTACCGCTACCCTTATCAATGAAGCGCTGGGCGCGGGTCACTCTTTCTCTGTAGCCATGGCGGCGCATAACGGTATTGGTTCACTGCCCATCCTGTATTTTGGTACACCGGAGCAGAAACAAAAATATATTCCCAAACTGGCCAGTGGCGAAATGAAAGGTGCCTATGCCCTTACCGAGCCCAACTCCGGCTCTGACGCGCTGAGTGCCAAAACCACCGCTAAACTTTCTGACGACGGTCAATTCTATATTTTAAACGGACAGAAATGCTGGATCACCAACTCTGGTTTTGCAGATGTGTTCACCGTTTTTGCCAAAATTGATGGCGATAAATTCTCGGCTTTTATTGTAGATAAAGGCACTCCCGGCCTGTCTTTGGGTGAGGAAGAGCATAAAATGGGTATCAAAGGTTCCTCTACCCGCATGGTGTTTTTCGAAGATTGCAAAATACCTGCCGGCAACCTGTTGGGCGAGATTGGCAAAGGGCACATCATCGCGTTTAACATCCTCAACATTGGTCGCCTCAAATTATGCGCGGCTGCATTGGGTGGTGCTAAAAAAGCGATGGATACCAGTGTGCAATATGCCATTACCCGTGAGCAGTTCCAAACCTCTATCTCGAACTTCGGTGCTATCAAACACAAACTGGCAGAAATGGCCATTTACCTGTTTGTAACCGAGTCTGCTTTGTACCGCACCTCGCAGTACATCGATATGAAAGAAAAAGAGTTGATAGAAGGTGGTAAACCTTTCAACGAAGCTGTGCTGGCTGCTGCCGAAGAGTTTGCTATTGAGTGCGCCATGCTTAAAGTAATTGGTAGTGAGTGCCTCGATTTTGTAGTGGATGAAGGGGTGCAGATACATGGAGGTAATGGCTTCTCTGATGAGTACGACATTAGCCGTGCTTACCGCGACAGCCGCATTAACCGCATTTTTGAAGGCACCAACGAGATTAACCGTTTGCTCACACTGGATATGTTCCTGAAACGCGCCATGAAGGGCCGTATAGATTTGATGACGCCTGCTATGGCAGTGCAGAAAGAGCTGATGAGCATTCCTGATTTCGGAAGCGGGGATGATGCTCCGTTTGCGGCAGAAGTGAAACTGATTGCCAACTTCAAAAAAGCGATTCTGATGACTGCCGGTGCTGCGGTGCAGAAACTGATGATGAAGATCGAAAACGAGCAGGAAATTCTGATGAGCATTTCGGATATGGCCATTAACCTGTATGCTGCGGAAAGTACGTTGCTGCGCGTTATGAAAATGCAGGAGCAAAAAGGCGAAGCCGCTACCGCGCTGTACACCGATATCCTCAAAACATACCTGACCGATGCGGCAGACCGTATCAACAAAGCGGGTAAAGACGCGCTTACGGCTTTTGCCACCGGCGATGAACTGCGCATGATGTTGATGGGTATTAAACGATTTGCGAAATATGAGCCTTTCAATACCAAAGAATCCCGCAGAAGGATTGCCGCGGCATTGGTTGAGGCAGGGAAATATAATTTCTAGTGGATTGATGTAATCGTGCTGGATTTAAAACACAACGGGCGGCCAATGGCCGCCCGTTGTGTAATTTATGCCGTCATGCTGCCTCGCAGGGAGCTGCATCTCTTGTCAAGAGATTCTTAATCGTGAGATCCTGCTTCGGATTCGTACCTCATCCGTGCAGGATGACAATTATTTCCGTTGTCATGCTGCCTCGCAGGGAGCTGCATCTTTTGTCAAGAGATGCTTAATCGTGAGATCCTGCTTCGGATTCGTACCTCACCCGTGCAGGATGACAATTATTTCCGTTGTTATGCTACCTCGCAGGGGGCTGCATATCTTGTCAAGAGATTCTTAATCGTGAGATCCTGCTTCGGATTCGTACCTCATCCGTGCAGGATGACAATTATTTTCGTTGTCATGCTGCCTCGCAGGGAGCAGTATCTCTTACAAAGTGAATCCCAATCATAAGATGCAGCTCCAGCCTGGCGGTAGATAGCGTACGATATCGTTTCTATTGCCCCGCAGCCCCTTTCGACAACTGCTGGTATTGCACCTTCACCTGCATATTCAACGGTTGGTAATACTCCGAAATGATCTTGGTTATTTTTTCTTTCGATTGGGTAGTATAGGTTTGGTTTTTAACCAGTTGCTCGCGGGTATCGGCGTATATTTTTTTCTGGTAGGCAGTGTAGGTATCATCGTTGCTGAACTGTAGCCAACCTTTGCGGTTGCCGGTTTCCATACGGTCCAGTTTCAACTCCAGGCTCAGCAGTTCGGGCTCGGGCAAGGTTACGATTACTTCATTTTTCTCTTTGTCGATACGGATATCCTGGTTCTTGAGGTTTACGCCAAATTTGGCGGTGTAGGGCATGGATATCCAGATGCTTTTTTCGGCAAACATGCGGCGCATTTCATCGGTAAAGGAACCATCATTCTGCACATTGGTACTTTTGAGCGTAGATACACCGTTTACTTCCAGGCTCGACATCTCGGCGATGGTGCGCACAAATGACTGGTTCTGTATCATCAGGTTCTGGTTTTCCTGCCGGGAAAAATATTTGCCCAGGAAGAATCCGGCAATTAATACGCAGATGAGAATAAACAGGAGTACGAGGCTGTTGCTTCTTTTCATGGTTAGGACTTCTGCAATAAAGATATTGTTTCTCCGGCAAACGTTTGTGGCTGTGGCATGTGTATCGAATAACTTAATTTAGTTTTCTAAACCATCACAAAATGTCGAGCCAGATAAAAGAATTTAACGAGTACCGCGAAAAGATGAACGAGGTTATTCTCGAAAAGAAAAACAAAGTAATAGGCAGGTTGTTTAACCTCGATACCAATACCTATGCAGCGGGTGCCCTCCCTGTTAAGACCAAAGAAATGCTGGGACTGGTAGCGAGCATGGTATTGCGTTGCGACGATTGCATTAAGTACCACCTGGGTAAGTGTTTCGAAGAAGGGATTAATACCGAAGAGATGTATGAAATATTTGCTGTGGCTAATATTGTGGGCGGTACCATAGTAATACCACATACCCGCCGTGCGGCAGAGTATTGGGAAGAACTACTGGCAACCGCTAAATAACGGCTATGGAATACCTGCAACACCTGCACAAAGATAAACGGCTGAAAAAAGCGATAGCAGCGCATGAGCCCATAACGCTATCGGCCAGGAAAGATATTGTGCTGGAGCTGATCGGTTCTATTATGTCGCAGCAATTGTCGGTAAAAGTAGCGGCCACCATTTACAGCAGGTTTATAGCCCTGTTTGGCAAGGGTAAACCTACGCCGGCTAAAATTCTTGAGCTACCAGATGAAGTGCTGCGTGGCATTGGATTGTCTAATGCCAAAGTGCAGTATGTAAAAAACATAGCCCGGTTTGCCATCGACGAGAAGCTGACCGCCAAGAAGCTGGATGCCATGAGCGACGATGAGATTGTTGCGTACCTGACACAAATTAAAGGGGTAGGCCGCTGGACGGTAGAGATGCTGCTCATTTTTTCGCTGGGGCGCGAAGATGTGTTTGCATTAGACGACTATGGCATACAGGTAAGCATGGCCAATGTTTTTGGGTTGGATATGCAGGAAAAAAAAGTGTTTCGTGAAAAGATGCGTACGTTGTCGGATAAATGGAAACCCTACCGCAGCTACGCCTGCCTGCATTTGTGGAAATGCAAGGACGACGTTTGATCGCTGATGTGACGAAGTGGGATCTCTGATCTTTTCTGTGGGGGTGGGGTTTGTAACAACTGCGTTGTGGCGCCCTGCAGATCCAAATATTATCTTTACCGTTGCAGCGCCATGCCAGCGCATTACTTATGAATAAAGAATCGTTCAGTTATAAAACCTGGAAACGCCTTAAACGAAACCGCCCGGCTATGCTGGGCGCCTGGTTTATCGTGTTGTCTGTATTGGTGGCTATAGGCTGTTATATGGTAATGCCAGATGCTACGCCTAATGCCAACCGCATGATGCTGGAGATCAGCGCGCGTAAGCCGGGTTTTTCTATGACGTTTCTGAAAATAGACAAACCGCGCCAGCAGCCAGTTTCATGGTTAAAAGGCTGGTTCGACGGGCGGCCCGATCAATTCTCCTATATCCCCATTACAGGTTATTCCGTTGCCGGAGATACCCTCATTATCCAGCATTTCCTGGACGAAACCACCAGCGATGAGCAGAAAATGCCCTTGTCGGAAGTGGTGCGCAATGCATCGGGCATAGGCAACCTGCAACAATACATTGCAGCAGAGCGTATAGCAAAGAAAATCTTTGTAATGGGTACCGATAAGTATGGACGCGATATGCTGAGCCGTTTATTGCTGGGCACCCGCATTAGTCTTTCGGTGGGTATCATTGCGGTGCTTATTTCGCTTACCATTGGTATCCTGTTTGGTGCTATATCCGGTTATTTCGGAGGTTGGCCCGATAAGGTTATCATGTGGCTCATCAATACCATTTGGGCTATTCCTACTTTACTGTTGGTTTTTGCCATTACCATCGCATTGGGTAAAGGTTTCTGGCAGATATTTATTGCCGTAGGTTTAACGATGTGGGTAGGGCCGGCAAGGCTTATCCGCGGGCAGGTTATGAGCATTAAGGAGCTGGGGTATGTAGATGCGGCCAGGGCTTTGGGCTACAATCATATGCGCATTATTTTCCGGCATATTATGCCCAATATTATAGGGCCGGTATTGGTATTGGCAGCATCGAACTTTGCCGTAGCCATTCTTATTGAGGCGGGTTTGAGCTTTTTGGGTATCGGCGTACAACCGCCCCAGGCTTCGTGGGGGCTTATGATTAAGGAGAATTACAATTTTATTATTACCGACAACCCTATGCTGGCTTTAATTCCCGGGCTGGCTATTATGCTCATGGTACTGGCTTTTAACCTGCTGGCCAATGGCCTGCGAGATGCGGTAGATGTGCGCCAGGTTAGTTAATCTTCAGGTACAGGTTCGCCTGCTTTTAATTTTTTATTGCGGATATCGATGGCTACCAGCAGGGCAATGCCCATGTAGAAAAGGGAACCTATTTTATCAGACTCAATCAGCTCACTCAGGAAGTTGTTCACGAATGAAGCGCCGAACATGATGAGGGTAGAGATAACTACCGTGCGGTAAAAACGGTCTTCTGTCTGGTGGTAAATGCGCTGCCCCTGGTAGAAGATTACAAACACCAGCAAACCATACAGTATCATAGCCGGAAAGCCCTGTTCTGTAAGCATGAGCAGAAAATAGTTGTGCGTGGTAGAGCGCTCTTCATTGCGGCTTACCCAGGTTTTAAAAGCAGTAACCGTATAAGGTTTGTAATACTCGTAGAAATTATTGGGGCCAACGCCGGTAACCGGCCTGTCCTGGCTCATACGTACTGCTGCAATCCAGCGGTGCACCCTTTCCATAGAAGAAATGTCCTTGCCCTGGAAGGTGGCAATCATGTGATCGAGCAGGTTATCGTGCATCACCGTTTTATCGTGGTTGGGCCTAAAGCTCATGAACTTACTGTTGTGGATCATGAAGGCAAAGCCTGCAATGATAACCAGGTAGCCCAGCAGCATACCCCATTGCACTTTACGGATCTTAACCAGTCCCCAAATACCCACGCCAAAGAACAGTGCCATCCACGCCCCACGGGAGTAAGAAAAATACACCCCTGCTATAAGAATGATATTGGCCGCCCAGAGCAGGATATTAACCAGGCTGAAACGCTTGGTTAAAAATGCTGCACCAATAGAAAACGGGATAAACATGCTCAGCAGGGCGGAGTAGGTTACGTGGTTTCTGAAGATGGGCGATACCGACGCATGTACTTCTTCGAAACTGAAATTGAGGCGGTAATGGCGGAACAATACGATAATCACACAAGCAACCAGCGGAAAAAAGATGCAGCGGAAGGTGGTGACGATGTTTTTCTTGTTCTGAAACACCAGGAAAGCCATAAGCAGAAACACGGTAATGTACCAGCCTTTGGCCAGCATATATTTGAGAGATACCACTACGCTTTCTGAATAGATAACCGCAATTGGAATCCAGAGCAGCGTAAGCGCTACCGCGAAAATAATGGGATTGCGGAAAAACTGTTGTGGTAAAACCTTTGGATTGGCGCAAAAGAACAAAGTGAAAGTTCCCGCCAGCAGCCACATGAGCGGCTCATCAGGAAAGTTGGTACCTAATCCATTGTTGAAATATACTTCTACGGAAAAAGGTAAGCTAAACATCAGCAAAAAGAACACGATGCGGAAATTGGCCACTGTAAGACCTGCTACAGCGAGGCCCACAGGCAGGATGCAGAACAAAGGTTGCTCCAGCACTATGCCAGCGGCCAGGCAGGCCAGTGTAAAAATGCCCAGTCCCCACAGTATTTTCTCTTCCCTGATGTTTGCGAGTATGTTCATGCTAGTCTTTGGTAATGGATGGTGCCAGTTGTTTGAAGTAGGAAACCAGTAAGATGAGGATACAGCTTACGATGAAGGTACCCAGCACGGCCGTAAGCACAATAATGCTGCGGAATGGCCATGCTTTTTCTCCGCTGGGGCCAGCCCATTCGAGAATGTGCAGCAGTTTCAGGTTTTCATCTGTAGTGGTTCTAAACTGGTCGTACAGGCTTTGGTACTCGGCCTTATCCGAAACCATGCGGTCTTTCATTTCCTCTACGATCTGGATGGTTTCCAACCCTCTTGCAAAGTCTGCTTTACCATTGGGGCGTATAGCGCCTGCGATCAGGTTTTTGCGGCCCGGAGATATCAGGTCATAAATGCCGTAATGGTCGCGCAGGCTTACCAGAGAGTCGGTCAGGCTGGCGATGGATGAATCTTTTACGTGCATTTTGTTTTGCAGTGCCAGCATAATGTGCCGGCGGGTATCGTCCATAAAGCCTTTGTAGATTTCTTCGATCTTCATCATCGCTGCATTGGCAACGTCGGCAGCCATTTGAGGTTCCTGATCTACCACAGTCAGCTCTATATTATCCAGATCGGTTTTCTTGAGTTGGTAGTAACCGCCAAAAGTCTTGAACAGTTTTTCCATGTATTTTTTGTCGGTAGAGTCCAGTTTATAGTGCTGCCCCAATTTAAACTTCTCAAACAGGTACATTTTAAGCGGAACGGAATTACCGATGGCGTACACACGGTCTACATCATGCTCATCCCCGAAATACTCAATGTATTGCAGGTTGTCTTTGGTGAACATATTAATACGCTCGTTCATCAGCGCATTGGCGGGAAAGAATACAGCCCTGGAGCGGAATTCATTTTTCAGCAACAGCGATGCGCCGGCACTTATGATACCCGCTGCTATGCTGATGATCAGTAAAAACTTCCTGCGTTGATACAGAATCCTTAGCGTATCTACCAGGTCAAAACGAAATTGTTGCATGAACGAAAATTTGAGGCTCAAAAATAGGGGTTACCTTACTTCTTTGAAAGTTGAAAAAAAGATTTTATTTGAGGAATGGTGGTGAGCCGGTGTATAACGACCAAAGATGCAAATACCGGAACGTTAATAGCTGCACTTACCAACCAGTGGCATCCGATATAGTGCAATATTCCGTTTAGTAATACCATTTCAATAAAAAATAATATATAATTACCTATCCATAAAGGTCTGAATGGTAAATGATGTTTTCTCGCCGTGATAAAAGTATAACTAATACCTACAATTGTTTGTGCAGTAACTGCGTTAATGGCTGCACCGGTTGCTCCAAAAGCAGGTATCAATACCGATGCGCCTGCCAAATAGACCAACACACCAATAATGGCAATGTGAATAAGCGGTTTGAGCTGGCCATTAGCTCCCAGTATGGAAGAATACAGGTACATAAGCGATAAGGCAGGTACACAACCTATAACGATGGCAAAAACGAGGTAAGACTGGGCATTATTGTGCTCACTCAGAAAATTCATGATACCATACCGGTGCATTACACTGAATGCTACTATAGACAGGGACACCGGCATTAAAAGGTTGGTACTGAGGGTAACCATTTCCCGGATGGGTTTGTCTTCGGCCAATAACCTGGCATACAATGGTATAAGAATACCAGCAATCATAAGGCCTGGCATGGAACAAATATCTACCAGCCTGTATGCCGAAGCGTAGATCCCTGCCTGCTCTGCACTGTTACCAGGTGCAAAGCGTTCCAGTAGAAAAACATCCATTCGGGTATAAAAACTCATGAGCAGTATGGCAAGTGCATAGGGTAGACTTTCTTTTACAATCGTCCATACTTTGCCCAGGTGCAGGTGGCTGAAGGTAAAAGTGATTTTGCCACGGATGATGATGAAGGAAATAAGCGCGGTAACCGAATAAGCCAGTATCTGGCTCCAGACGAACCATTTGATCTCAAAATGATGCTGGGTGATATTGGTATACAGTAGTGTACCGCAGATGCCAATTACAATCAGTTTATCGGTGGCCGATAACCAGCTATCGGTGCGAAAGAGCTGGAGACCGGATATATTACTGCGCAAATATTGGGTAAAGGTGGTGAGCATTTGTAGCAATCCCATCCAGAGCATGAGTTCTATAACTGGGCCACGATAGCCGGTAATCCAGCCTGCGGCAGTTATAACCCCGAAGTACACCAGCGACATCATGGTTTTGGCCACCAGTATATTGGGCAGGTAAGCCTTTAGCTTGTCGGGGTCGGAGGCGATGCTGCGCTGGTTGTAATTGGTAATACCCATGTCGGTGAGTATGCTGTAGACATAGGTGAGGCCAAACAAGGCACCATATATGCCGTAAACCTCGTGGCCTACCATGTTCTGCACTTTCCGGTCAATACCAAATACCCATATTGGTTTTATCAATATGTTGATGAAGAGAAGAAAAGCCAGATTTTTTATAAAGTCCTTACGCAAGCCGCCAGCATTTGGGCTGGTAAGTTAAGCATCAATTTCTAAAAAGCGGCAGTGGGCTTTGAATCCCGGCCAATGGTCAAAGGTGAAAAGTGAAAGGGCATGGGATGTTTTGGCCTACCAGGTACGCCCCGCACATGCGGGGTCAGGTCTGGGTGGAGAACAGCCTCTTGATACTGCTCCGGCAGATCTGCGAACTCAGCATGGTTTTCTATCTGCATAAATCTGCAGGAAATGTCTCGCGTTGTATATTTCCCAAAAGTGTACAAATCAGCGATCAGCCATCGGCCAATCAGACCTGTTTTGTGTTATTTTTTCCATTTTAACTCATACAGGTCCTTGCGGCGGTCTTTCAGGTTACGTACAGAGCCATAATGGTGCAACTCATTGAGCAGCGAAAGATCCAGGTCGGAGACTACAATGGTTTCGGTATTGGGCGTGGCCTCGGCCTTAATGGCATTGACCGGAAAAGCAAAGTCCGATGGGGTAAAGATGGCCGACTGTGCAAACTGCAGATCCATATTGTTTACTTTAGGCAGGTTGCCCACATTTCCGGCAATGGCTACATAACATTCATTTTCCACAGCTCTGGCCTGCGCGCAGATCCGCACCCGGTTGTAAGCGTTTTGGGTATCGGTGAGGAAGGGCACAAACAAGATCTGCATACCCTCATCGGCCAGCAGGCGCGACAGCTCCGGAAATTCTACATCGTAGCAGATCAGCATCCCGATCTTGGCCACATCGGTATCGATGATGTGTATATCGTCTCCCCCGGTCATAGCCCAGGAGTTGATCTCCGAAGTAGTAGGGTGCACCTTCAGCACCCGGTCGGTACTGCCATTGCGGTGCACACAATAAGCCGCATTGTATAATTTATCTTCAATCATTAGCGGCATACTGCCCGCAATGATATTTACATTGTAAGACACGGCAAATTTCGACATGGCCTGTATGAGTGGTTCGGTATAAGCCGCCAGCTCACGAATGGCCTCATGGGTTTCCAGGTGGTTAAAGTTGCCCATCAGCGGGGCGTTAAACAGCTCCGGAAACAGGATGAAATCGGATTGGTAATCGCTCACCGCATCTACGAAGTATTCGATATTCTGCAACAGGTCTTCAATCTTGCTGTAAGGTCTCATTTGCCATTGTACCAGTCCGATGCGCACATAATCGCGCCGCATAAGCAGGTGTTGCTTGGGTTCGTAATAGGCATTGTGCCAAATGAGAAGCGTGGCGTAACCTTTGGATTCGTTGTCTTCGGGAAGGTACCCTTTGAGTATTCTTTTAACCTGGAAGTCGTTGGAGAGCTGGAAGGTGAGGGTAGGGTCGTAGATTTGTTTACTTTTTACTTTTTCGATGTACTGGCGGGGTGTCATTTCTTTGGCATGTTCCGCGTATTTGGGTATACGTCCGCCACCTACAATCGATTTAAGGTTAAGCCTTTCACAAATCATCTTTCGCGCTTCATACAATCGCCTGGCCAGCCGCAGACCCCTGAAATCTGGATGAATGAAGACTTCTATGCCATACAACACATCACCGTTAGGATCGTGCGTGTCAAATTTAAAGTTGTTGGTGATTTCGCGGTAAGTGTGGTTGTCGCCAAATTTATCATAGTTCACAATCAGGCTGAAAGCGCAACCGACTACTTTGTTGTTGATGGTGATTACGATCTGGCCTTCGGGAAATTTGCCAATAAGCCGTTCAATCGCTTTTTCCGTCCAATTAAGCCCGGCCATACTGGCATAGGCTTTTACCATCGATTCTTTCAGCTCTTTGTAGTCATCTATCGTAAGGTTCCGTACTTCTACATTAGACGTTTCCATTCGGTTGGTTTTTATTAAATTACTGAATATTGGGCACATATAAAAAGCGTATTGTGCCTGCATTTACTTAATCAAACACAATGCCATGGAATTACAACAACAATTTGAGCAGGCGGTTGCAGAAAGCAAAACCTTAAGCAGCAAACCCTCTAACGAAATCCTGCTGCAGCTGTATTCGCTGTACAAACAGGCTTCGGAAGGAGATGTAAGCGGCGAGGCGCCGTCTAATCCTTTTGATTTTGTAGGAAAGGCCAAATATGAAGCCTGGAGCGGGTTAAAAGGCACAGCCAAAGATGCGGCTATGCAGCAGTATGTAGATCTGGTAAAGCAGTTGAAAGGATAGGGTTGGGCCTTCGACAAGCTCAGGCCCCTGCCCTTTTACCGGTTGCTGAGCCCCGCATGGTCGGGACAGGGCTGATACAAAGCTTGTCGGGTTGCAATGATTAAATGATTAGTGCCGCTTCTCACTGGGACTTCGACAGGGTTGGGCCTTCGACAAGCTCAGGCACCTGCCCTTTTACCAGTTGCTGAGCCCCGCATGGGCGGGACAGGGCTGATACAAAGCTTGTCGGGTTGCAATGATTAAATGATTAGTGCTGCTTCTCACTGGGACTTCGATAGGGTTGGGCCTTCGACAAGCTCAGGCACCTGCCCTTTTACCGGTTGCTGAGCCCCGCATGGGCGGGACAGGCTTTGTCGAAGCACGGTTACCAAAGTTTGCCGACGCAAAGTTATCAATGCGTCAACGCCGCGATTACGCCTGAGTATTGCGGGTATCTTAACGACATCCTTACCCGGTCTGCCAATTCAAAATCTTCAAAATCAAAGCCTGGCGCTACGGTGCAGCCGCAGAGCGTAAAACTACCCGCATCTTCTACCCTGGAGCCAAACCAGCTGCCCGCCGGTATAGTCAGTTGGGGTTGTTCTCCATTGGCCAGGTTAAGGCCAAGTTTGTGATGCACCAGTGTGCCATCAGGTTTTATTTCGTAAATGTGCAGTGTGCCGCCATCGTAAAAATGCCAGGTTTCATCGGCAGCAATGCGGTGCAGGGCAGAGAATTCGCCATGCTCCAGCAAGAAATAAATGCAGGTGCTTGCATTACGGTCTCCTTTAAAATCTGCGTTCAGCGCTTGCTGCGCTATCACCAGTGGGGAGCGGTAAGTTTCCCTAAAAGCGCCACCCTCTACATGTTGCGCCAGGTTGAGCTGGGCTTTCCAGTATGCTGCAGTACGTTCCATTATTCTTCTTCTTTAAAGTACACTTTGTAATAGTTGAGGTCTATCGTTTCGTCGTAGCCCCGCTCAATCATGTCTTTATCGCCATGAATGTAGATGTGGAAATTCTTATCCATCTTTAGTACATGTTTAAAAATACGTGACTGGCGTTTTACCGCGTCGTTGTGAATGTTGAAATTATCTTCCAGCGGGGTATCGAACTGCTCTTCAAACTGTTGTTTGTATATTTTAAAAGATTCCTTCACTTCCTGGTTACCAATTACCGCATCCGCAAATTCATCCAGGTCAAAAGAATCCTGTTCCTTAAAGTATTGCACCGAGCGGTTCAGGAGATCTATCTGGTCGGTTTTGCTCACTTCATAATCCTGCGGAATTTGCTCGGTAATAAAGTTTTTGCACAGCTTCAGGTAGTTTTCTGTTTGGAAATATTGGTCTTCCACCTGTTTAATTTGCAGAAAATCATCTTTCCAGTACTGCGCTTCGTTGTTTTTATTGGTATTGTCTACCACCAGCACCCGGTAGCCCTCTGTAGCTTCGGTATGGAAGATGATACAACCCTTATCCAGCTTGCTGATGTTGATACCATCCTGCGGTTCTACCTCGTAACTGGTGCTCTCGGGGTATACTTTCAAAAAGGTTTCTTTGTTTTCTGACTTAAAAATGCCCAGGCCAATGGTGTCCTCGCCCTCGTAATGGCAGCCCTCAAACAGTACTACATACAGCTCGCCGCCCTTAATTTTGGGGTGGTTGCTTTTTTCGTACAGCTGGCGGGCAATATTGGCCGAGTTTTCCATGAAATTTTCCGGATCGGCAAAAATGTTTTTGGCAAAATTGAATACCTCGTTAAAGCCCAGCGCCGTTTCGTGGTGAAAACGGTAGTATTCCGGTGTTTTAAAAGCACTCAGAAAATACTGCGAAAGCAGCTGCTCTACCGCTTCATCGCGCAGTTTTACAGGAGTCTCCGACAGGTGTAGAAACTCACCTGTAAATTTATTGCCCACTTTGTGAATGGCCAGTTGTGTAATAGGAAGTATGCCGAGGTTCATGTTTCGATTGTTGAATCAGGGTGCAATAATACGGAGAGTGGGGGATTGGTTGGTAATAACCCGCACGGATATATGATTTTGCATTATGATGCGATGTGGTAGCTGTCGTTACAGGGAAAAAACGTATACTGTTGTACATTCGCAAAAACACCTGCCTTTGAAAATGAGGAATTTTTATGGAATCGCACTATTGGTATTGCTTGGCGCCTGTGGCAGCCGCGAGAAGGTAGCGGCGGTATATCCATATTTTAGTATACGTGATTTCATGTTCGACCAGTTTACCCGGTACCGGGATGTGCCGGTTACTTTTGAAGAAAAACACACAGAGAACGGCGATAGTGCTAAGGTAACCTACGGCAGCTTTTACCAGCTGGAAACCGGCGATATCCTCCGTACCTTTGCCGAGTCGGATATTTCCGACAGCCTGCTGAAAGCGCAGTATGAATATGAGTGGGTGGTAGATACAGCTACCTCAACAGCTACCCTCATGTATAAAGCCAAATCTCCGGCAATGCTCACCCAAAAACTGGACATTGCCCTGCGCATGCGCGACAGCAGAATCAAATCGGTATACATCGAAAAACACAAGAAATCTTTCTGGAAGACCACCGATGAAAAGCTATGGTACAGCGTAGGTAAGAATGTAAGCATACAACGCCGGTCGCAACCGCTTATTGGCACCACCAGAGAGGAATTAATAGAATTGGGTTTCCTGTTATAATGACTAAAGAAGAATTTCAACAATTATCTCATACACTGCCTTTCCTGCCCGGGGTTTACAAATACTTCGACGCGCAGGAAACGCTTATTTATGTGGGCAAAGCCAAAAGCCTGCGTAAGCGCATCAGCTCGTATTTTAATAAGAACCTCGATAACTTCAAAACCCGTAAACTGGTAGAGCAGATCCGCCGCATCGAGTTTACGATTGTAGATACGGAGCAGGATGCTTTCCTGCTCGAGAATTCGCTTATCAAGCACTTTCAGCCGCGGTACAATATCAGCCTCAAAGACGATAAGACCTACCCGTATATCGTTATAAAGAAAGAGCATTTTCCCCGGGTGTTTTTTACCCGCCGCAGAATAAAGGATGGTTCTGAATACATAGGCCCGTTTACTTCGGTGCAGGATGTGCGGGAGCTGATGGAGTTTGTTCGGCAATATATTCCGCTGCGCAATTGCAACCTCAATCTCTCGCCTGGCAATATCAATTCCGGTAAGTTTAAAGTGTGCCTGGAGTACCATCTGGGCAATTGTAAAGGTCCTTGCGAAGGCTTGCAGTCGGAGGAAGATTACCGCCAGTCGCTACACCAGCTTAAAGATATTATGAAAGGCAAGCTGAGCGATGTAATACGCCAGTACAAGCAACAGATGCAGGAGTATGCTGCCAACCTGGAGTTTGAAAAAGCCGGTGTGCTTAAAAAGAAGATTGACGGCCTGCTCGATTACCAGAGCCGCAGCGTAGTGGTAAGCAACCGGGTGCAGGATCTGGATGTAGCTACGATAGAAAGCGATGAGTATAATGCTTACGTAAACTATATGATGGTGCTGAACGGCGCTATTGTAAACTCCAAAACAGTTAAGATAGAGAAGAAGCTGGACGAGAGCGACGCAGAGATTATCCAGTTTGTGCTGGGCAATATGCGCGAGACTTTTGGCAGCAATGCCAAAGAGTTTGTGGTGCCTTTCGAAATGGACTACCCCGATGAGAACATACAGATTACGGTGCCCAAAATGGGGGATAAGAAAAACCTGCTCGATCTGTCGCTGAAAAACGTAGTCTATTTCCGCCTTGAGCTGCAAAAGAAAAAAGTGCTGATGCTGAACGAAACCAGCGAGGTAGATAAGAAAAAGGTGCTGTACCAGATGAAGGAAGATTTGCAATTGCCCGATTTGCCATTGCACATCGAGTGTTTCGATAACTCCAACTTCCAGGGGAGCTACCCCGTATCTGCAATGGTGTGTTTTAAAAACGGGGTGCCATCCAAAGCCGATTACCGCCATTTTAACGTTAAGACGGTAACGGGCATCAACGACTTTGCATCTATGTCAGAAGCTGTACTGCGCCGCTACAAACGGCTGAAAGAAGAGGGCGCGCCACTGCCGCAGCTGGTGATTATTGATGGTGGTAAAGGCCAGTTGGGCGCTGCCATGCAAAGCATTCGCGAGTTGGATCTGGTGGGTAAAATGACGCTGGTAGGCCTGGCCAAAAGGGAGGAAGAACTGTTTTTTCCCGGCGATTCGGAATCGCTTAAATTGCCCTACGATAGCCCGGTGCTCAACCTTATCCGCAGCATTCGCGATGAAGTACACCGTTTTGGTATTACCTTTCACCGGCAGAAACGCAGTGCAGGCACTTTTAAAAATGAGTTGGAAGAGATTGAAGGCATTGGCCCTAAAACGGCAGATCAGCTATTGAACCGCTTCCGGTCTGTAACCAAAATCAAAGGGCTTACCGAGCGGGAACTTACCGGCGAGATTGGCGCTAAGAAGGCCCGCATCGTTTATGCACATTTCCATCCCGGAGAATAGCTGAAAAATGAATAAATCTTGGCATTTTTACAGCGATTTTACTTTTAACCTATTTTCTCATGCACAATATTGTTTTATTCGCTTCAGGTAAGGGCTCCAATGCCTCGGCTATACTGGATTATTTTAACGGTAATCCCGATATAGCCATATCGCTTATTGTGAGTAACAACCGCGACGCAGGTGTATTGCAACTGGCCGAGGCCAACAATATTCCCTACCTGGTTATAAACCGGAAAAAATTTTATGAAACGCATGAGTACCTCGATATTATCCGCGAATACAATCCGTCACTCATTGTACTGGCCGGTTTTATGTGGATGGTGCCCAAATACCTGGTAGAAAACTACCCGGGAAAAATCGTAAATATTCACCCCGCACTGTTACCAAAATTCGGTGGCAAAGGCATGTACGGCATGCATGTGCACGAAGCGGTGATCATGAACGAAGAAACCGAAACCGGCATTACCATCCATTATGTAAACGAGCATTATGACGAGGGAGAGGTGATAGAGCAGCAGCGCTGCGAAGTATCGCCCGATGATAACGCGCAAATGGTAGCCGATAAAGTGCATGCCATTGAGCATTTCTGGTACCCCCGTGTGATTGAAAGATTGCTGGTAACAGGGATCTAGCACAATTATTGCAAATATTCCGGTAAATATGAATACGACTATGAAACAAGTATCCCTCGCAATAGCGTTACTGGCAGCTACAAGCGTGCCTGCACTGGCCGATCCTCCCAAAACAGCCGACGCTCCTGTACGTACCATGCTCAAATTCAACCCGTTGTTGCTGCCTTCCGGTGAGTTTAATATGAGTGTGGAGCAAAGCATTATGCGCAACCTGAGTATTGAGGTGGCTGGCGGTTTCATCTTTACCGATTACTGGGAAGAGGTGAACAACAATAGCGATTTTAATTTTACCAACTATACCGGGCCTTATATTAACGACCACCGTTACGAAACCGCCACCGGATGGACTTTCCGCGCAGGTGTTAAATACTACATCAAGAACCTGAACAATAAGGGTGCAGCACAGGGCTTTTACATGGAGCCATTGTTTATGCTCAAACGGGTGTATTACCCGGATGTGCCGCCCAATAATGTTACTTATTTTAATGACGCACGCAAAACGGTATATGGCGGCCAGATCTTGTTTGGCTTCCAGGCTATAGCCGGTAAGTTTGTACTCGATCCTTATTTGGGGTTTGGTATCCGCAACAAAAACTATTCGGGCACCCAGTATGATAATGGTTTAGTATATAACTATTCGCAAAATTATTTTGCACCTACTTTTCAGATGGGTATGAAGCTGGGCGTGTCTTTCCAGTAATTGATAATTGTCATGCCAGTCAAAAGAAACGTGCCGTACCTTTGCGGCACGTCTCTTTTTTAAACACCAGCAAATGACGAACAAGAAAACCATCGCGTTTCTGCTCACCTTCTTTTTCCTGCTTAGCGCAGGGTTTATGTATTATTTCTATAAAACCACCAAAGGCCAGCCCAAGCATTTGCCCATACTTGGCGTGCCCGGTCATAAAGTAGGAGCTTTTGCCTTTACCAACCAGGAAGGTAAAACTGTAACCAATAAAGACCTCGACGGTAAAATATATGTTGCAGAATATTTCTTTACCACATGTAAAAGTATCTGCCCCAAGATGAACGATAATATGGCTAAGGTGTTCCAGGAGTTTCGTGGCAATAAGGATTTTATGATTCTGTCGCACACCGTAGATCCGGAGCATGATTCTGTAAACGTGCTGGCGCAATATGCCGGTAAGTTTGAAGCCGATCCGCACCGCTGGGCTTTCCTCACAGGCGATAAAAAAGAATTGTACGATATGGCCCGCTACTCATACCTCGTTACGGTAGAAGAAGCGCCCAGCACTCAGCCCATTCCCATCGAAGACGATTTTATCCACACCGAACGCTTTGTACTGGTCGATAAACAAAAACAGATACGTGGTGCATACGATGGTACCAGCCCGCAGGAAGTGCAGCAGATGATTGCCGACATTAAAGAATTGATGAAAGAAGATTAAATAAAAGAAGGAGCCGCAAGGCTCCTTTCTTGTTGTAAGGTGGTTTGTTTCAAGGTTGTTGTTTCCGGGCTGTCATGCGGTCTCGAAGGGAGGAGGAGCAGTATATCTTACCAGGAGATCCTGCTCTCGCTCGTACCTCACTCGGCAGGATGACAATTTCTTTTAAAATAAGCGTTGATCGATATTACAAGGCATTTGTCATCCTGCGTAAAGCGAAGCATGAGCGCAATGCAGGATCTCATTACGAATGATGCCGGTTATGAGAGATCCTGCCGCAGCATGACAAACCCATTGAGCCTATTTCACCATAATATTCTCTGCGATCTTTTGCGATACCATGATCTTTTTGCTCTTGCCGATCTGGATAATCATAGATCCGTCGAAAGGCACATGGTCTATCACCTTCAGTTCTGTGCCCAGCTCCAGTTTCAGTTGGGCCAGGTATTTCAGAAAATCGGTAGAGCCGTCTTTTACTGCCATTACCTTACAGCTATTGCCCACAGGGGTTTCTGCCAGGGTTACGGTATATATTTTACGAAGCTCGCCATTGGCGGTAGGTATAGGGTCGCCATGCGGGTCAAACTCCGGGCTGCCCAGGTATTGGTCCAGCCGGTCTATCAGTTTGGGCGATTGAATATGCTCCAGCTGCTCGGCTACTTCATGCACTTCATCCCAGCTGAAAGCCAGTTTCTCATACAGAAATACTTCCCACAGCCGGTGCTTGCGCACAATCTGCAGCGCAGCCTTTTCGCCATCGCGGGTAAGGCCTACTTTCTTATACTTTTCGTATTCGATCAGCGATTTTTCCTTCAGCTTACGCAACATGTCCGTAACCGTAGAAGGTTTGGTGCTCACCTTTTCCGCGATAGCGTTGGTAGAGGTTTCTGTTTCCTCGCCCTCCCGCGTTAACGCATAGATGGCTTTCAGGTAATTTTCTTCGGTCTGGCTTAATAATTGCATACGGTCTAATCTTCGGGAGCTAATATACAATCAATTTGTGAGAGGCTTGCTGGTGGCCGATCTGGCTCAAAAAACTACAAAGCAAAAGGATTAGTTTGGAAAGTTCGCACCACGCATAAAAATTAGGAATATTTTAACAGCACTTACAAAAGCATTAACATTGCGGCTCGGTAAAATTTTATTCCTTTGCTGTATGAAAAAGATAGGCTATTGTTTGGCTTTGGGAATGGCAGTATTGGCTGCGTGTACGTCGAAAGACAAGAATTCTTTTTCGGTTGATGCAAAAATTGCCAACCTGCCCGCTCAGAAAGTATATCTCGAAGAGATCAATACCAATGAGATTAAAATAATTGACACTGTGCATTCCGATGCCTCAGGCGCTTTTTCACTGGAAGGTGTGGCGCCCGAAGCCGGGTTGTACCGTATTCGCTTTGAACAGGACCGTTACATCATGCTGGCGTTGAGCAACGACCATGCTAAGATTACCGGAGACTGGGCTTCGCTCGAAAACTACAATATTACCGGATCGCCCGGCTCCGAAAGCATGAAAGGTTTTTTAACCGTAATGCGGGAGCACCTGCGCGATGTGCAAACCATGTATGTGATTCTCGACTCCCTGCAGGTTAAACCCGGCAAGGACAGTTTGCAGGCGCAGGCCAAACAGGAAATGGCCGACATGAACCAGCACTTTGTGCATTATGTAGAAGGCTATGCCGATACTACCCAGAGCCTGCCCTGTGCTTTGTTTGCAGTAGGCATGCTTAACCCTGAGGTAGAAGGCGCTTACCTGGAAAAATTTACCCGTGCGCTCGATAAACGTTTTAACAGCTCCAAACTGGCTACAGCTTTTGTAGAGCGTTACAACAAACTCACCACCGCCAGTGATGTGCCCGAAAACAGTGTGTCTATTGGTGGCCCGGCCCCAGACTTTACTTTATCTACACCAGAGGGCAAGCAACTCTCGCTGAGCAGCTTTAAAGGCAAATATGTGCTGGTAGACTTTTGGGCCAGCTGGTGCGCACCTTGCCGCCGCGAAAACCCTAATGTAGTAGGCGCTTTTTCTAAATTTAAAGACAAGAACTTTACCGTACTGGGCGTATCGCTCGATACCGATAAAAAGAAATGGATTGATGCTATTAATGCAGATGCACTGGCCTGGAGCCATGTAAGTGAGCTGCAGGGCTGGCAAACCAAAGTGGCCCGTATCTATGGCGTAAACAGCATTCCTGCCAATTTCCTGATCGACCCCAATGGTAAGGTTATCGCCTTTAACCTGCGTGGCGCCGAGCTGGAAGCCAAACTGGCCGAGGTGGTTAAATAAGTTACAGAATCATCTGAGCATATATAAGCAAAGGGCGGAAGAGATAATCTTCCGCCCTTTGTATTGGTAGCAATCCCGTTGTTTTTAAAACAGCAGGAATTTCTTTTTCTTCTTCACTTTCATCGTCATGGCAATATCCTGCTCCGGACGGTCGGCCCTGTCGCGGGGTACAGCAGCAATAGCATCTACCACTTCCATGCCTTCAATCACTTCGCCATATACAGTATACTCGCCATCCAGGTGCGGGGTGCCGCCTACAGTGGTGTAAGCATTGCGCTGCTCTGGCGATAATTTAACGCCTTTGCGTTTTTCAATATTGTTCAGATCTTCGTCTGTATATTTTTTACCCTGTACAATGTAGAACTGGCAGCCGCTCGATTCCTTTTTAGGGTTATTATCGCGTGCAGCAGCCAGGGCGCCACGTTTGTGGAAATATTTGGTGTTAAACTCGGCCGGAATGCGGTATCCAATATCGCCATTGCCCAGCATTTGTCCCGGTTGCGCTTTCTTCGATTCAGGATCGCCGCCCTGTATCATGAATTGCGGAATAACGCGGTGAAAAAGCGTACCATTGTAAAAACCTTCTTTGGCCAGTTTATAGAAATTGTCGGCGTGCTTAGGCACATCGTCATATAGTTTTACTTTAATATCGCCCTTAGGTGTAGAGATGGTTACAATACGGTCTTTGGCAAAAACCATGATGTTTAAACCCAGCGCCAGTGCGGTGATCAGTATTTTTTTCATGTTCATGTAAGATTTAAGGGAGGTTAAAATACGCAATAATCTGTTCTTTCAGTAATTGCTCCTGCTCGCCGAGGCCGCCTGCAGGCACTGGTTTTACGGCTATATAATGCGGCCATCCGTCTTCGTCGTGACTGTCCAGTTTAAAATAACCCGCTTGCGAGAGCAGGCTGCATACCGCAATGTGCATCAGGTCCTGCTTCTGCTCTTTGGTAAATTCGCGGTCGGGATTGCCAAACTCGTTAATGCCAATGAGGTACAGGATCGCTTCCATATCAGGCGTTTTCTCAAAGCGCTGCGTGAGAAAATCTTCTACTTTTTTCCATTGTTGTTCAAATGATTCCATAATTGTGGCTTGAAAGTTGCAAAGGTAGTTTTTTCGCGGGGCATGGGCGCCGGCTAATGAAATGCCTGGCTGCATTGGTTTTTAAGAATGATTTAGAGTATTTTAACAGCATATTAGCATCGCCGCTGTTATTTTTGAAACGGTTTAAAAATTGAAATAATGGATCAGGTTGCTTTCGACATTAAAGCATTAAACGATAAGATTCATCAGTCCAGCGCATTTATCGACCTCCTTGCTATGGAATTGGGTAAGGCGGTAGTTGGACAGAAGTATATGGTAGAACGCCTTATGCTGGCTATGCTGGCCAATGGGCACATCCTGCTCGAAGGGGTGCCGGGGCTTGCCAAAACATTGTCTATTAAATCGCTGGCATCGGCTATCCAGGCCAAGTTCAGCCGTATACAGTTTACACCCGATCTGTTGCCGGCGGATGTGGTAGGTACCATGATCTACAACCAGCAGCAAAACCAGTTTATGGTACGTAAAGGACCGGTGTTTGCCAACTTTATTCTCGCGGATGAGATTAACCGTGCCCCTGCCAAAGTGCAGAGCGCCTTGCTCGAAGCCATGCAGGAACGCCAGGTAACCATTGGCGACAATACCTTTAAACTGGAAGAACCCTTCCTGGTGCTGGCTACCCAAAACCCAATTGAGCAGGAAGGAACCTACATGCTGCCAGAGGCGCAGGTAGACCGTTTTATGCTTAAGGTGGTCATTGGCTACCCCACCATGGAAGAAGAGCGCATGATTATCCGCTACAACCTGAACCCCGAAGGCATGCACCCCATACAACCGGTGATCTCTACACAGGATATTGTAGAAGCCCGCAAGCTGGTGCGCTCGGTGTATATGGACGAAAAAATTGAGAAATACATCCTCGATATCGTATTTGCCACCCGTAATCCCGAAAACTATAAACTCAGCAAACTGAAGCCGCTTATCGCTTATGGCGCATCGCCCCGTGCGAGCATCAACCTGGCGCTGGCAGCTAAGGCGTATGCGTTTATCAAACGCCGCGGTTATGTGATTCCCGAAGATGTAAGAGCTATTTGCCTGGATGTAATGCGCCACCGCGTAGGGCTTACCTACGAAGCGGAAGCAGAAAACATTACCAGCGAAAACATTGTGCAGGAAATTCTGAACGCGGTAGAAGTACCATAGCAGGCTTGGGTATTGTTGTGTTAACCAACCTAAATAAGTTACCTGGTTATGAACCTGACTACGGCAGAAATATTAAAGAAAGTAAGACGCATCGAGATAAAAACTCGTGGGCTCACCAACCATATTTTTTCTGGTGAGTACCATTCGGCGTTTAAGGGCAGGGGTATGTCGTTCAGCGAAGTGCGTGAATACGCTTTTGGCGATGATGTGCGCGACATCGATTGGAACGTAACCGCCCGTTTTTCGCATCCGTTTATCAAAGTATTTGAAGAAGAAAGAGAGCTGAATGTAATGCTGCTGATTGATGTAAGCGCCAGCTCCTTGTTTGGTACGCAAAAGCAAACCAAGCGCGATCTCATTACCGAAGTAGCCGCCACCATCGCATTCAGTGCCATTACCAATAACGATAAAGTAGGGGTAATTTTTTTCAGCGATAAGGTAGAGAAATACATTCCGCCCAAAAAGGGGAAATCGCATATCCTGCGCATCATTCGCGAGATGATTACGCTGGAGGCATCGGAGAGTAAAGAGACCCGTGTATCCGAAGCGTTGCGCTACCTTAATAATATGATGAAGAAGCGCAGCATTGTGTTCCTGCTGTCCGATTTTATTTCGGCGCCGTTTCAGGATGCGCTCAATATCGCTTCTAAACGGCACGATGTAGTGGGCTTGCAGGTATACGATAAGCGCGACCGTGAGCTGGCCGATGTGGGGCTGATGGAGGTAGAAGATGCTGAAACCGGGCAGCGCATGACCATCGATACCGGTAGCCGGCAGTTGCAGCAGCAATACACGCAGCGGTTCGATGCTTACCAGCAAACGGCCAAACAGGCTTTTCTCAAAGCCGGCGCTGGTTTAATAGGCGTACGTACCGATGAAGATTATGTAAAAGTATTGCAGAGCTTTTTTCTGCAAAGGGCTTAAATGCCAGACAAACGATTATTCCAATAAACCAAACGCTGTTGAAAAGTGTTGGACGCCAATAGCAAAAACGCCAACTGTACTAAGGTTATGGCAGATTATATCAGGAAACTTATTGCATGCTTTGTATTGCTGGCCGGTGGTATAACTACCGCCTGGGCGCAGCAAACCAAGATTACCACCACGGTCGACTCTGCTCATATTCTTATTGGGCAGCCGGTAAAACTGGTGTTCGATATTGTAACCAATCCCGACCAGGAAAAACTGCAATGGCCTGTTATTCCCGAAAGTATTGAGGGGCTGGAGCAAGCCGATTCTGTGCGGGTAGATACCGTGAATGGCCTCAAACACCTGCGCCAGACGATTTCCGTTACCGGGTTCGACTCCGGGCAATTCACATTTCCCTCCTTGCAGTTTTATGTAAAGCCCATGGATGGTTCGGAGCCGTATACGATCAACACCGATTCGGTGCTGGTAAACATCCGCTCTGTAGCAGTAGATACCACGCAGCCCTTCAAGCCCATTTACGATATAATGAATGTGCCCAAGACCGCGCTGGATTACTGGCCCTGGTACCTGGCATTTACCACATTGCTGGCTTTGATACTGGCGTATGTGTATTGGAGAAAGAGCCGCAAAAAAGAACTTGTAGTTATACCACCGCCACCGCCAGAACCGGCCCATATTGTGGCTTTGCGTGCATTGCAGCAACTGGAAGGGGAGAAAGTATGGCAGCGGGGCGATATCAAAAGCTACCATTCCCGCCTCACCGAAATTTTTAAAGAATACGTAGAAGCGCGTTTTGGTATCCCCGCGGTAGAGCAAACCACAGAAGACTTTTTACAATCTATAAAACCATTAACCCAGCTCAACCAGCAGCGGGAGAAGGTAGAATATGTATTGCGCCTGGCCGATCTTGTGAAGTTTGCCAAAACCTATCCCGGACCCGAAGAGAATGAAGGCAGCATGGATCGTGTAAAAGCGCTTATCGAGTGGACCAAGGCTAAGGTAGAAGAAGTGCCGGAAGAAGAAACCGTTAACCCTCAAGAAAAATAATTGGCAGTGAAGATTCCCGGATTTGAACATATTATATTGGCCCAGCCCTGGTTTTTACTGTTGTGGTTACTCATTCCGGTTATGCTGTGGTGGCAATACCGCCGTAATGCAGCACACGGTAGCCGTTTTACAGTATCTTCTGTGCAGGGCATGCAACAGGCCCGCCCATCGGCCAAAGTGCGCATGAGCGCCTTATTGCCTGTGTTGCGGGTTATTGGCTTAGCGGCTTTGGTGTTGGCACTGGCCCGGCCGCAAAGTACGTTTACCAACGAAACCATTAATTCCGAAGGTATCGACATCATGCTCAGCCTCGATGTGAGCGGCAGCATGCTGGCAGAGGATTTCTCGCCCAACCGGATGGAAGCGGCCAAAAAGATCTCTAAAGAATTTATCGACGAAAGACCTACCGACCGTATTGGCCTGGTTATCTTTTCTGGCGAAAGCTTTACCCAGTGCCCCATTACCACCGATCACAGCGTGCTCAAACAGCAACTGATGAGCATTAAAAGTGGTATGCTGCAGGATGGTACCGCCATTGGTATGGGCCTGGCTACAGGTGTAGACCGCTTACGACATAGTAACGGTAAAAGCAGGGTGCTTATCCTGCTTACCGATGGGGTAAATAATACTGGCCTGGTAGATCCGGTAACCGCGCTGGAAATAGCCAAAGCCTTTAAAATAAGGGTGTACACTATTGGCGTGGGTACTACAGGTATGGCATTGATGCCCGTGCCTACACCCAACGGTATGCAGAAACAACAAGTGCCGGTACAGATCGACGAACCTTTGCTGAATAAGATTGCGAAAGAAACCGGTGGTAAGTATTTCCGGGCTACGGGCAATGCCCAGCTTAAAAATATTTACGCAGAGATTGATAAGCTGGAAAAAACCAGCATTGAGATCAATTCGTATAAACGGTATACGGAACTGTTTTTCCCCTTTGCGGCGGTAGCTATGTTGCTGCTGGTGCTCGAAATGCTGCTGCGCTACACCTGGTTGCGCAAGCTGGGCTAAGGGTGTAGCAGTTTGTAGCGGTGTTTACCCTGCAATTTGTAATTTAGGCATTCAAAAAGCTGAATAAATCCAATGAAAAAAATCACTTCGGTTTTACTCGCCTCTGCCTGTTTAATGGCAGCCTGCGGTAGCTCCAACTCCGGAGAGCAGAAAGATAATACTACTGCCAAAGAAGAAAAACTGGCCGAGCCGGCTATAAAAATACCAGCCTTTAATGCCGATAGCGCTTATGCTTATGTGGCCAAGCAGGTAAGCTTTGGGCCGCGTATTCCCAATTCGGAATCGCAGCGCAAATGTGCCGACTGGATGATTGCCCGCTTAAAGCAATGGGCAGATGAAGTGCATGTGCAGGAAACAACCGTAAAAGGTGGCGATGGCAAACAGTTGAAATGCATTAACGTGATCGCTTCTTTTAACCCGCAGGTGCAGAAAAGAATCATGCTCATGTCGCACTGGGATACACGCCCCTGGACAGATGAAGACGCCGCCAACCCAACCGGTAAGCTCGATGGTGCCGATGATGGCGCCAGTGGTGTAGGCGTGCTCATGGAGCTGGCCCGCATTTTTAAGGGCCAGAAACCCGATGTAGGGGTAGATATTGTACTTACCGATGTAGAAGATTATGGCAAAACCGAGCATGGCGAAGCCTCTTACGCTTTGGGTACCCAATATTGGGCTAAGAACCCGCATGTGCCCAATTACAAAGCCAGCTACGGCATTTTATTGGATATGGTAGGCGGTAAAAACGCCACCTTCCCGATGGAAGGCTATTCGATGCAATACGCACCCGAAATTCTTCGTGGGGTGTGGAATACGGCGGCGAGCCTGGGCTATGGCAATGTGTTTCAATCACAGCAGGGCAGTACCATTACCGACGATCATTACTTTGTAAATACAATTGCAAACATTCCTACCATTGATATTATAGGTTTGCGCAGCAACCAGATGTCGCCTTTCCAGGAGCACTGGCACACCAGCAAAGACAATATGGATGTGATAGACCGCAACACGCTTAAAATGGTAGGCGAAACGGTAGCAAAAGTGGTGTACGAGAATAACCTGTAAGTGTTTCCAACTGGCACTCCACGCTAAAGATACTGCTCCCTTACTCCGGTCGGGGCAGCATGGCAAGACGCTTTAAAAACGAGCTTGGTTTATTCAAAGGTTGAAATGTCTTCTACATAAAAAACGGGCTGCGGATTATCCGCAGCCCGTTTGCTTTAACCGTTAGCCGGTCTTATTTTTTGATGTCCATTTCGTTAATCAGGTTATACGCTTCTCCATATTTGTCGATCAGGAAAAGGATATAACGGATATCTGCAACGATGGTACGCTTGTACTTAGGATCAAAGAAGATATCGCCGCTCATTGCTTCCCAGTTGCCATCAAATGCGCAACCAATAAGCTCGCCCTGCGCATTGATTACCGGGCTGCCTGAGTTACCACCGGTAATATCGTTGTTGGTGATAAAGCAGGTATGCAGGTTATTGTCTTTAGCATCTACATACTGACCAAAGTCTTTCTTTTTGTACAGATCAATCAGCTTAACAGGCACGTCAAACTCAGCATCTCCTGGTTTGTATTTTTCCATTACACCATCAATGGTGGTAAAGTAAGAATAGAACGTAGCATCTTTAGGCTGGTAAGCTTTAACGTTGCCGTAGGTCACACGCATAGTGCTGTTCGCATCGGGATACATCAGCTTGTCTTTGTTCATTTCGGTAAGCCCTTTTACGTATTTGCTGCTCAGCTCTTTGTTGGTTTCATTAAAAGCTTTCACTTTAGCATCGTAATTGGCAGTGTAGTTGTGTACAAAGCTCAGCGCATACTGGATGGCCGGATCATTGTCTACCGCAGCTTTGGAAGGATTGGCCATAAATTGTGCAAACTTGGCGCTATCCAGCAGCATAGTGGTCTGGAATACATCCTGCGCATAATCGCTAAAGGTTTTGTTCCAGTCGCTGTTGCCGTATTTTTTGAAGATTACGTTTTTGTACACATCCGGATGCTGGTTTTCCGGCACATCTTTGTAGTACATGCTGGTCATAGCGGCAAAAATGTTTTGCTCTGTAGTCCAGTCAAACTCTTTGTACATGCGGGCTCTTGCACCTTTGATGGCATCCAGTTTCTTTTGCAGTTTCGCCTTGTCGTAGTTAGGCTGTGCCAGCAATGAATCTACACTGTCGAACATAGAAGCCAGGGAAGACAGTTTGGAAGCATAGAAACCTTCGCGTTGGTACCATGAAATTTTGTTGTAAGGTTTGTAAGCATCGTAAGCTGCTTTAAACTCGGTAAACAGGTTCAGGTATTCTTTCTTTTTATTGCGCTTAGCCCAATCCAGGAAAGCTTGTTCCTGCTGTTTTTTGGTATCTTCTACTTTCAGGTGCTTCAGTTGCTCGGTTTGACCAATGAAATACTTCCAGTAGTTGGCGATACGGGCATACAGCGAAGACAGTTTGAGGTCTACGGCCGGGCTTTTTTCCATTTGCTCACGCATGATAGACAGGCGTTTGTCGCGCAGTTTAACGATGCTTGGGTTGGTTTCGTTGATAGCCAGATCCACACCCATTGAGGTTTCGTAACGGTTGGTACGGCCAGGGTAACCAAAGATCATCGCATAATCGCCTTCGTTTACACCTTTGATGGAAACAGGCAGGTGATGTTTAGGTTTGTAAGGCACGTTGTCCGGAGCGTAAGCCGCAGGTTGGTTGTTGCGGTTGGCATAAATACGGAACATAGAGAAATCGGCAGTGTGGCGGGGCCAGATCCAGTTGTCGGTATCGCCACCAAATTTACCCAGCGACTCCGGAGGGGTACCCACCAGGCGCACATCGGTAAATTTCTCATACACCCACAGCATATACTGGTTGCGGTTGTAGAGGTCTTTCACTTCTGCCTCGTAGCGGCCGCCTTGTGTAGCAGCATCTACGATCTCTTTGCTGGCGGCAGCCAGTTTTTCGTTGAAATCGGCACCTTTAGCCTTTTTCAGGTTTTTCATAACCACATCGGTTACGTCTTCCATGCGTACCAGGAACTTAACAGACAAGCCCGGAGCAGGAATTTCCTCTCTTTTATCTTTAGCCCAGAAGCCATCACGCAGGTAGTTTTTTTCCAGAGAGCTAAGGGTAGCAATCTGGTCGAAACCACAGTGGTGGTTGGTCAGCAGTAATCCTTCCGAAGAAATGATTTCGCCGGTGCAACCACCTCCGAAATGAACAATGGCGTCTTTCAGGCTGTTGTTGTTAACGCTGTACAACTGGTCGGCAGACATTTTAAGGCCGTGCTTTACCATGTCGTCATAATTTTTGCCCAGCAGGATAGGCAACCACATACCCTCATCGGCGCGCGACGGAAGTGTGAGACCCAATAAGGCAAGTCCTAATAAAATTTTCTTCATGATTATCGTGACTTTTTTTACGAAAGTCACAAATTTAACGAACGAGAAGGGAACTTTCGTGGAAATTACAGGAACGGGGGCTTCGACAGGCTCAGCCACCCAAACCGACAAGCTCAGTCACCTAAACCAACAGGTTCAGTCACCCCAACGAAAGGCTCAGACCTGTCAGGTCCGAAGGTCCTGCCCGTCGGCTGAGCTTGTCGAAGCCCGGGCGAGAAATGATTTGCCCTGGCGGGCATAAAAAAAACGCCCCATCGGGGCGTTTCCTATCAAAAATGTATTTCAATTAATCTTCTTCGTTGTATTCTTCTTCCGCTTCTTCGGTAGTGGCTTCTACAGAAGGAATAACGCTTACTACGCTCTCACTCAGCGCCGTCCACAGCATATCTTTTAACGGCTGCAGGTTGTAGTTGGATAAAGAGGAGATGAACAGGTGCGGAATTTCTTCGGGCAGTTCTTTGCTGATGGCAGTTTTCAATTCTTCATCCAGCATATCGCTTTTACTGATGGCAATGAACATTTTTTTGTCCAGCAGTTCGGGATTGTATTCTTTCAGCTCATTAAGCAGAATCTCGAACTCTTTGCGGTGGTCGTTGCTATCGGCAGGGATCATGAACAACAAGGCCGCATTGCGCTCAATATGGCGCAGGAAACGGTGTCCTAGTCCTTTACCTTCGGCGGCGCCTTCGATAATACCCGGCAGATCGGCCATGCAGAACGAAAACCCGTTGCGGTATTCTACCATACCCAATTGCGGGGTAAGGGTGGTAAACGCATAATCGGCAATTTTGGGCCTGGCGGCAGAGATGGTAGACAGCAGGGTAGATTTGCCCGCGTTAGGGAAACCTACCAATCCCACATCGGCCAGCATTTTCAGCTCCATGTATTTAAAACCTTCTACACCATCCTCGCCCGGTTGTGCGTATTCCGGCGCCTGGTTTACAGCAGTTTTAAAGTTGCTGTTGCCCAAACCTCCACGGCCGCCGCGCAGCCAGATCACTTCCTGGCCGTCTTCCAGCACCTCGGCTTCTATTTCTCCGGTTTCCTCACATTTGGCAATGGTACCCAATGGCACTTCAATAATCACATCCTCACCATCACGGCCGGTACTATTGTTCTTACTACCCGGTTTACCGTTTTCGGCATGCACGTTTTTGTAATAACGCAGGTGCAGTAAGGTCCACAGGTTTTTGTTGCCCCGTAAAATAATATGTCCGCCACGGCCGCCGTCACCACCATCAGGACCAGCCTGGGCGTTGAATTTGGTACGCATAAAGTGTTTGCTTCCTGCGCCACCATGGCCGGAACGGCAAAAAATACGGATATAGTCAACAAAATTCTCCACGATGCTCTTACATTAAACAGTTAACAATGGCTCAAAGGCCTTTACAAACAAAGGATGCCTGGCGCTGATGCCCGACATCCTTAGGTATGGTTCAGCAATAGGCTGATCAATATGCTTTAAGCAGTAACGTGCTGGTCTACTTCTTTACAGATGTCTGCAAATACTTCGTCTACCGCCTTTTCACCTTTCAGACGCACCAGTTTGTTGTGGTTGTTGTAGTATTCTGCAACAGGCGCTGTTTTGGCGTGGTATTCTTTTACACGTTTCTGAATTACTTCAAGGGTATCGTCGCTACGGCCACTGGTTTCGCCGCGGTGCAGCAGGCGCTGGGTCAGTTCCTCCTGGCTTACTTCCAGAGAAAGTACGGCCGAGATAGAGGTATTTTTAAACTCCAGCAATTTATCGAGTGCTTCGGCCTGGGCTTCGGTACGGGGAAAACCGTCGAAGATAAAACCGCTCGCGTTGGGGTTGGCATCCAGCTTGGAGCTGATCATGCCAATTACTACTTCATCCGGAACGAGCATGCCCTGATCCATAAACTTTTTAGCTTCCAGGCCCAGCGGAGTTTCTGTAGAAACTTCGTGGCGCAGCAGATCGCCGGTAGAGATGTGAATCAGATTGTATTTTTCAATGATATTAGCCGACTGAGTGCCTTTACCGCTACCCGGAGGGCCGAATAAAACCAGATTGAACATAAGTTGTTACGTAGTTGAAAGGGGCAAATTTACACAATTTTAGCCGTATTACGGTATTTGTAAAGATTTGTTAACGCAAATCCGATTAATGGCAGCCAGCGTAAGTAGTTGTAAATTGCTATTATAAACCCCGATCCGGCACTGCCGGAATAAAATTTACGAAGATGAAAAAGGTAATTGTGCTGGGTTTGGTAACTTTATTGTTGAACCAATGTAGTTTCTCACAAAAGAAGATGGATAACACTAAAAATCCGGTGTATTCCCACACCGAAACCAAAAAGGTAGACATGAGCGAAGAGGATTGGAAGAAAACCCTTTCGCCAGAAGTGTACCAGGTGGCCCGCCAAAAGGGAACGGAATGGGCTTTTTCCGGTAAGTACTGGAACCATTTTGAGGCCGGTACCTATTACTGCGCCGCTTGCGGCAACCCTTTGTTTAAGTCGGATGCCAAGTTTGAAAGCAGCTGTGGCTGGCCCAGCTTTTTTGAGCCGATCTCCGAAAAAAGTATGAAATACAAGGACGACCGTACGCACGGCATGACTCGTACCGAAGTATTGTGCGGCCGTTGCGATGCCCACCTGGGTCATATTTTTGACGACGGGCCTCCGCCAACGTATAAACGCTACTGTATTAACTCGGTAGTGCTCAATTTTGAAGGTAAGAAATAAGATTCTCGCAAGGTTATGAAACGCAGCAAGCACATTCATCTGAATGTGCTTGCTGCGTTTTTAGTATTATTGACGGTTTAGTGCTGGTAATTGTAAAAAAAAATCCCCGCAACCTGTGCGGGGATTTTTTATTGGGAGGTCGTCCAAATTATTTACTGATGGTAAATCTTTCAGCTTTAACCTGACCGTTAGATTCCATTTGCAGCATATAAATGCCGTTAGCGAGATCTTTAGTGTCGATGGTTACGCGGTTGAAACCAGAAGTAAAGTTACGTTTGTCAAGTGTTTTAACTACCTGGCCTACCATATTCACGATCTGCATGTTGGCACCAAATGCTTCGTTGGTGGTCAGATCGATGTTTACGAAGCTGGCAGCAGGGTTAGGATACAGTTTGAATGATTCAACATTGCTGAATGATTCGATACCGTTTACAGCTGAACCAGTAAGAGTTCTAGACTCAGCCGATTTTCCGAAATCGCCACCGATGTTGAACACCATGGTGTTGGCATCATACAGTTTAAAGTTACCGATGGTTTGTCCTTGAGGAACACCTGTCAGACCATCACCATAAGTATCGGTGATTTGGAAACGGTAGCATTTGTTAGCATCCAGATCCAGGTAGTGCTGGAACAGTCTTTGTGCATCCGGACCACCCTGGCCGTTAGTACCAGTACCCGCGGTGTATTTGTGAGAAGCTACAACGGCATTGTTGTCGTCGAATACTTTCCATTCTGTTTCACCAGGGAATGCATCTGTATTCACTTCCAAACGCAGTGTTTTGTTAGTAGTAGTACTTCCTTTTACAGCATAGTTCTGGGTGTTGTTGCTCGCATTGGCATCACTACCTACAGTGATTTTGTACTGTACGTTGTTGGTACCTGCAGCAATAGCGCCAGTGCCGGTGAAGTTAACGGTAGCAATACCATACTTGGCCAGGTTACCAGTCCAGTTTTGGGTAGCTACTACGTTACCGCCGATCAGAGCTTCAACTGTAGCAGCAGTTAAAGGAGAAGTACCCATGTTTTGAATCGGAGCAGAAAGCGCCATGTTGCCAGGGCATACTACATCTTTGATAGCAAGGTCTTTCATTACAGAACCATCTGTAGGTTGGGTAGCAACCGGACAGTTTTGCATATAAGGCAACCAGAAAGATTTGTTTAACATAGCCTGGTTGTAACCTGCAATAGCAAAAGCAACGGTACGGTTAGGGCATACGATGGTAAAGGTTGGGAAACCTCCGATCTGGTATACACTGTTCAGTGTAGCGTTGTCAATAAACGGATAAGGCTCGCCGGTTACCCAATCCCCTTGGGTACCATCAGCATAAGTAGCAGGAGGGGTAGTTCCTGTGCCATGAAGCTGTGCAGTAGTATTTTGTGCTTCGCCTTCTACAAAGAGAACCATTATTTTTTTAGGAGATACAGTACCGTTAGGACCGTATTCGTTATACAGTGTTTTTAAAACACCGCTGTTGTGCACAGCCCAGCATGGACCGCACCAGGCAGCAGAAATGTCCATAATTACGGTGTAACCGGAATCCAGGTACTTGTACAGCTGCTGTGATTGACCGTTGATGTCTGTCAGCGTAAAGTCTGGTGCTACAGACCCTACTGCCAGTTGCGCGTTAGCAGCAGTAGAAACACCCAGGAGTGCACTTCCGGCCAACAGCAGTTTGCATAATGTTTTTTTCATATAAACCTTTTTTTTGTTAGTGACGTTAAAATTATGTAAAAAACGAATTCGTTAATATTTTTTTTTACCTCCATAATCCTTATTTTTGGAACTACATCAATTTAAAGCTACCAGAATTATGAAACGTCTTTTACTTGTGCTGTCTGGAATGATACTTTCTACTGTAACGTTCGCGCAATGGTCTTTGAGGGCCGATACTATTAAGTCTGCAGGTCTTACAACAGTGCCTTCTACTTCGACAGACCTGAACGTAAAGAACTTTATGAGAAACAACAGTGCTGCTGCTGCAAGTTTTGATTGGAAACTGAACAAACTGAGCGCTGTATTGCCTACCGGCTGGACTGTAGACGGTGTGTGCGACAACAATACCTGTTATTACACTGCTGACCTGAACTCTGTGCAAACTGCAACATCTATTGCGGTGGGTGACTCAGGTTTGCTGGAAGTACGTTTTAAAATTGCTCCAGGTGGCGTGGTTAGCCAATCTGCCATTGCAGTTGTAGACTGTACTACACCATCAGGCAATATGACCGCTGTGTACATTGCCCAGAATACGCCTACCGGCATCAAATCTTACGCTACCAACGATAAACTTACTGTTTATCCGGTGCCTGCCAACAACGAAGTGTTTGTTGTAGCTACCGATAGCAAAATGGAAATGACTGAAATTCATGTGATTAACCTGGTTGGTGCACTGCAGATCAAACAACCTTTCCAGAAAGACAACGCAATTAACAGAGTTGATATCTCAGGCCTTACCAAAGGTGTGTACATGATTCAACTGAAAAATAAATCAGGCGATATCGTAATGACCAAGAAACTGATCAAAGCGTAATGCCGTTAAGTTTTTAAGATAGAATCCCCTGGAAATTTTTCCAGGGGATTTTTTTTAACAGGCGGCTAACAAGCAATAATGCCTGCAAGTATTATATTTAAGCTATAGAAATAAAAAACGGAGATGAAAAAACTGTTGGGTATACTCTTATTCGGTGTAATGGCATTGCAAGGATTTTCGCAGGATGCACAAACCTATAAATCGGTAAAAGATCCCGAAGGCGGTACCAATATGCTGGTGGGCGAAATCTCGCTGAAAGAATTACAGCAGCCTGGCTATTCGTGGTTTAAGACCGGTATGGATGCGTATAAGCCAGACAGCGGATTGGTAAAACGGATTAAACAGGAAATTGGTGCGTACGAAATTGTTGTCTTCATGGGTACCTGGTGCGACGATAGCCATACTTTGGTTCCTCAATTTTTTAAGGTACTTAAAGCCTGCGATTACCCTTTGGATAAGGTAAAGATTTTTGCCACCGACCGTCAGAAACATACTCTGAATATTGAGCACGATATTTTTAGCATATCGAAAGTGCCCACGTTTATTGTATACCTCAACCACAACGAGGTAGGGCGTATTACCGAAAACGTTGAAAAAAGCGTAGAGCTGGACCTGATGAAAATGTTTGATGTAGTAAAGAAATAATAGTTCCGTTTTCTGGAATAAAAAAGCGGTCGCTGTAACATTACAGCGACCGCTTTTTTTATGTGGTACAAAAATTATTACGGTTGTGGCTCCTGCTCCTTAAACCAGCTGGAGTACATAAGATAGTTATTGGCAATGCGGTTTACCTCTCCTTCGAGCAGCGCTTCGCTAATGACTTTTACTTTTTTGGCAGGTACACCTGCATAGATAGAACCCGGTTCAATAATAGTGCCTTCCAATACTACCGCGCCTGCGGCAATAATACTGTTTTTACCAATGTGTACATTATCCATCACAATGGCGCCCATACCAATGAGCACATTGTCTTCTACAGTGCAGCCGTGCACTATGGCATTATGCCCGATAGATACATTATTGCCCAGCGTAACCTTGGTTTTTTCATACGTGCAATGGAGTGTGGCATTGTCTTGTATGTTTACCTTATTGCCCATGCGTATGCTGTTTACATCACCGCGCACTACGGTGTTGAACCATATGCTGCATTCATCGCCCATTACCACATCGCCTACCACAGTAGCGTTGGGGGCAATAAAACAATCGTTCCCAAATTTTGGATGTATTCCTTTAACGGGTAATATCACTGCCATAAGAATCGGTTTTAGGTTTATGCCTAAAGGTAAGATGGATTGGTGAATGAACATATTACGAATTGGTGAATGAACGAATTGGCGGATTGCGGATTTATATCGCATGTTTCTTTGACCTCTCCCGGCTCACTTTTCACACTCCCCTAAGTGTGTTACCTTTGCCGCATGCAATTAAGACAGTTGTTTTTACAGCACGTAGGGCAAACCTCAGATGCGCCGCTGGCATTGGAAATTACACGTGCCAAAGGTGTGCACCTGTATGGCCCCGGAGAAAAAAAATATATAGACCTTATTGGCGGCATCAGCGTATGTAACGTAGGGCATGGCAATGAGGCGGTGATTCATGCGGTGCAAAAGCAGGCAGCCGATTATATGCATGTAATGGTGTATGGCGAATTGCTCCAGAGCCCACAGGTAGAATACGCCACTTTACTGGCCGGGCATTTACCCAAAAACCTGAACTCGGTATATTTTACCAACAGTGGCAGTGAAGCCACCGAAGGGGCTATGAAGCTGGCCAAAAGGTATACGGGTCGTACAGAGATTGTAGCATTTAATAACAGTTATCATGGATCTACCCAGGGTTCGCTAAGTATTATGGGCGATGAATACTGGCGCAATGCCTTCAGGCCTTTATTGCCGGGTATCCATCATGTAGTTTATAATGATTTTGCAAGTCTCGATTATATAACCGACCGCACCGCTTGTGTAATTATGGAAACCATACAGGCCGAAGCCGGCGTGCTGGTGCCCGATGTGCGCTGGATGCGGGCTTTGCGCGAGCGTTGTACCGAAACCGGCACTTTGCTGGTACTCGATGAAATACAAGTGGGCTTTGGCCGTACCGGTACATTGTGGGGGTTTGAACATTTTGAAATTGTGCCCGATATATTGCTGCTGGGCAAAGCATTGGGCGGCGGTATGCCATTAGGCGCTTTTGTAGCCGATGTGCATATGATGAACGCGCTTACACAAGATCCGGTGCTGGGGCATATTACCACCTTTGGCGGGCATCCGGTGTGTTGCGCGGCCGGTAAAGCTGCTATGGAATATTTGTTGCAGCAACAACTTTTTGCATCGGCAGAAGAAAAAGGCGAATTGTTTGCAGAGCTGTTGCAACATCCTGCCATTAGTTATGTGCACCAAAAGGGGCTAATGCTGGCAGTAGGGTTTAAAGATTTTGAAACGAATAAACAGATTATCGACACCTGTATCGAAAACGGTGTGTTTACCGATTGGTTCCTGTTTGCAGCCAATTGCCTGCGCATTGTGCCACCATTGACCATTACAGAAGAAGAAATACGGGAGGCCTGCGCCATTATCCTCAAAAGCATAGCAGCGGTAGTAGATTAACTACCGCTTTTTTGTAGCCGGATGCGGATAGGGCGGTCGGGCCGGAGCGTGATAAGCGTTTGCGGCTTTACTGCTTTGCTGCTTTCTTCCAGTGTCCAGTCAAATTCCTGTACCATACGGCCCAGTATGAGGCTCATCTCCATCATAGCGAAATGCTCGCCAATACACAATCTTGGCCCGCCACCAAAAGGAAAGTAAGCGTAAGGCGGCAATTGTTTCATTTTTTCGGTCTCAAAACGCTCGGGCATAAAAGCATCTGGATTGGGCCACAGGTCTGCTCTGCGGTGTATCTGCTGTACTACAATCATAATGTTATCGCCGGCTTTAATATCGTAACCGGCTACCTGATCGGGGCCTAATGCCCTGCGGCCAATGGTCCATGCCGGAGGAAAAAGGCGCAGCGTTTCGTGTATCACCTGGTGCAGGTACGGGCATTGGTAAATATGTTGCACGCCAAACGGTTGCCCTTGCGTGGTAGCAGCTACCGCTTGTTTAAGTAGTTGCAGCTTATCGGGATGTAGCGCCAGCAGGTACAACATCCAGGTCATAGCATTGGCGGTGGTTTCGTGGCCGGCCAGGAACAACGTAATGATCTCATCCCGCAACTCCTGGTCGCTAAGCGGCTCACCGGTATCTTCATCTTTAGCCTCCATGAGCAAGCCCAGCAAGTCATCGTGGTGCTGGGCAGGGTGTTGCTTGCGGGTTTGTATAATGCGGTAAATGATGGCATCCATCACTTTGGCATTGTCGTCAAAATCGCGGCGCAGGCTTTTAAATACTTTCGAAAACAGGAACCGCAGCGGTTGCCGTATCATAGAAATGCCAAACGCGTTGATCTGGCTAAAGGATTGGTAAATGTTATCGATATCATCGCCCACATCGGAGCTAAACAAGGTGCCGGCTGCAATGTGCATGGTTAATGCGCTCATCCATTGGCTGGCATCAATGGTTACGCCAGCGGGTTGATTGGCAATAGATTCGTTGGTATAGTTGAGCATAGTTTGGGCCAGCGCCTGTAGCTTTGCTTTATGAAAAGCCGGCTGCATAATGCGGCGGTGCTTGAGCCAGTGCTCGCCCTCGCTGGTAAGCAGCCCTTCGCCCAGGAACTCTGCCATTACCCGGTAGCCCCTTCCCTTACCGTAATTCTTGTTGTTTTTTTGAAGCAGGTGTTGCGCCACTGCAGGATCGGTGGTGATGTGCACGGGAAATACCGCGGCCCGTATTTTAAAGAAATGACCCAGCTGGTGCGATGTCTGGTGTATATAGCCCAGCGTATCGTTGCGCAACGCGCCGTGGTTGCCAAAAAAGTGAAATGATCGGGTAGCAGGAATCTTCTTTTCCATGGTAGGGATTTCGGATACTAAAAATAGCAAATCCGGCTAACCCTTTCTTAAAACTGGAACTTCATACTGCCGAATATACCAAAGTGGCCATTTTGTGGCTCGCCCGGTTGGGTTTGGGGCAATACCCGCCACACAAAATCTACGCGGAAAACGTTCAGAATGTTTTCTACACCTGTACCTACTTCGAGGTATGGGTTGCCCGCCAGGTTTTGGAACGGATAGCCTTTGTTGAAGTTAAGCTCCAGGTTCTCTTTGGTAAGGTCGCCGATAATACCTTTGGCATTCCAGAACTGACGTAGGCGGAGTTTGCGCACATAAGGAATGTAGTTGAATACGCCACCACCAATGGTGTGCTCGAAATTGAAACCAGCATAACGGTCGGCAATAAACTCGTATTTGTTCATCATGTTGAATGCGTACTTGTTGTAGTAGTAGAACTCATTACCCGGCACAATCTCCAGCAACAGGTAGGGCAGGGTGCCAAAGTATTGGCCGCCAAAGAAATTGTAGTAGATCTTGCCCAGCGGTGGAATCGACATGTTGTCGGAAATGCTGAGGCTTACTTTCTGGTAACTGTAGCGGCTGTTGAACAAGCCTTTAATGCCCGCCCCCAGTTTTAAATCTAAAATGGGGTAGCCGCTACCCAGACTTACCCGGTAGTAGTTGCCCTCCAGGAATTTTTCTTTGTAGGCAAAACGCAGGCGCAGGCCAACTTCGGTATTGGTGAGCCAATGCACATCATTGCCATTCTCGTCCAGGAAAATATCGTTGGTAGGCAGCGGCGCGTAGGGCATTACATTTTTGTGCAGGCTGTACACCTGAAAGCCAAAGCCGCTGTAAAACTCCTTGTAGTATTCCACCCGTTTTTCGTCGGTAAATACAAATTTCCAGGGTACCCCTTTCTTACGGATGGCAATGCTCAGAAAGTTGTCCTGGCTTACTTCGTCGTAATAGCTCGTAGAGTTATCGAGATCGTGGGTGTACGATGCAAAAATGTAAGAGCGGGGCGAGCGATTGAGCAGCCACAGCCCGCTTATTTTTCCTTTAAAAGCATGATCGTAAAAGCCATAAGCAAGATAACCTTGCAGGTAAATGTCTTTAAATAATTTGGGCGTGGTACCCATCGTGAAACGTAAGCGGCTGCCCTCGTGTGGGTTGTGACTGTATATGTTCCAGTAAGGGCCCAGTTCAATAGCGCCAAATTGCCGCGTGCCAGTGGCCAGCAGCGTAATGGTATTGGAGTAGGTTTTAAACAATGGCATGCTTTGCAGCGTATCTACCATAGCGTAGATCGATTTCTCGTTCTTCGACAGGGAGTCGTGCCGTTGCTCATTCCAGTAATTTTCATTCTTCTCGTCGGCACCTGTCAGTAAGGTTACATCCTGCTTCAGGCGTTTGTCTTCCAGCAATGAATCTACCTCTGTGTTATTTACAATAATATCGCGGTAGGTAGTGGTTTTGCGACCTATAAATCCGGCAAATTTATTGCCATGCGGCGGTATAAAATCGGCGATGAACTTATCCTTTACCAAAAACCAGCTGCTATCGGTAACGGGTATATATTCCTGCACCAGCGATACTTTTTTGATCCAGTTCAGGTTGGCATCGCCACTCACCTCCATGCTCATTTTTTGAATGGCAAAAGTGGTGTCGTGTACCCAGAACTCGCCTTCGAAAGTGTTCTCTCCCTTACGCTTGGGCATAAACTGCACCTGTATGCATTTACGGTTGTAGATGTATTGGGTATCTACCAGCTTGTACCGGTAGTAGAAGGCGCCCGCATCGCTTACCGGGCTAATGAATTTTTTATCAAAAACCGGAATGAAATTGTCGTACACATTAATGTTCTGGTAAAAACCGCCCAGGTATTTGTTCAGGCTCTTGTTTTTAATACCTGAAGTGCGCGTGGCCTTAATGATCTCTCTCGATTTCTTGGGCTCTTTGCGGTAATAATAGTCCGAGAGGGTTTCTGACAGGAAAACCGGAAGAAAAGGTTTGTCTTCCGAAGTGCTGTCTATATTATCGAAAATGAAGCTAAAGGGTTTGGTCACAAAGTTGCCATCGAACTGGTCTTTGCGGATCTTATCAATATCGAGTTCCAGTTTATTGTACAGCTCGTAATGGTAATTGCTAAAGCGGTCTATGTTATTGGCCGGCTTACGTTTGATAATGCGCTTGAGCAGCAGCAATGCCGGATCTTCGCCCGCGCTGATGGTAAATTCTTTAAGGCTCGCGGGGCCCCTTTCCAGCTCCAGCCGCAGGTTTTGCTCCTGCAGGGTTTTATTCACGGCCAGTCTCAGGGTTTTATAGCCCAGGTAGGATACATTAAGCGTATCGCCGGGAAAGTTTTGAAAACTAAGCCGGAAACGCCCGTTCATATCGGTAGGCATACCTACACTGCTCTTGGGGAAAAATACATTTACAAATGGCAGTAACTCGCCGGTGCTGGCATCTTTTACCTGCCCGGTAATAATAAAGTTTCCGGCCCGTGCCGGTGGCGTAAAAGATTGGGTAAGCAGGCTGTCTTTCCGCTTAAGGGAATCGAGCGCGGTTAATGAATCGGATAATACAACCGTATGTGATACAAGACTGTCATGAGGCAAGCCAGACGCTGGTATGCTGTCTGTATGCTGAGCCCACGCTGTACCTGTAAGCAATACACATAAAATTGTAAAATTCAGTTTCATCATACGTTCTCCTGGTCATTCTTAAGCAGTCCATATAAACAACCTGCATGCCAAAGTTAAAAATCATAACCTATCGAGAACATCCACAACGGGTTATACGATCTGCGCTCGATATTCCATCCGGCATCTACTTTAATGTAGTAGCCCAGTAATGTGGTGCGTGCGCCAAGTCCATAGCCTACCGGAACAGTGGGCGTATTGCTGTTGAGTATAACCGTAACCTGATCCTGCTGGTAAACATAATTGGGCGACAGCGCATCGTCTGTAGGCAATAAACCATACCATGCTGCGCCAATATCGATAAACGGCACCAGCTGGAAGTTGCGCAGCATAGCCGATTGCAGCGGTCGCTTAATAAACGTGGTAAAAATAGGGATGCGCAATTCGGTGTTGATCAACCCGTAAGTGTTACCATTCCGGGCATTTTGTTTATAACCACGCATGGCTGTTGCAGTGGCCTGATACGCGAAAGATTCATTGTAGTCGATCTGTGTGGCGGTGCTGAATTGCGGGTTTAACCAGTTGTCTACACCACCAAGGTAATACAATATTTTATCGTCGCCGCCACTGTGCGCGCCGGAGATGCGGCTGCACCAGGTAATCTGGCGATACAGTCTTTTATAATACCGGTAGTCGAACCCAAAGTTATACATGCTGTTGTTGGGCTTGTTTAACCGGTAATGGTAATCGGCAAACAGTTTAAAACGGGTACCCTCGCGCAGGTTTACCGCGTTGCTGATGGTATTGTCCTGCACATACTCCAGCCTGGCCAGTGCACGGTTCTGGTAATCGTCTGGTATGTCGAGGCTGTATTGGTTCTGCGAGCTAAAAGTGAGCCTGTCGCTGCGGAAACCCATATGCAGGCGCAGGCTTCGTACTGCATCAAACGGGTAGCTTAGGGTACCTTCTACATAATTGGTGGCTACACGGCCTCTCTCGGCATATGGCGAGTAGTAGGGTGGCCGCTGGTTGCGCAGGTCGTAATAATTAAAGACGGTTTTGCGGTAGTAGAGCAGCCGCCAGTCTATTCTGCGGCGGTAATTGTCTACCTGCACAAAGTATTCGCTACCGTTAAAGTCGAGTGGCAAACGGAAGCCGCCCGATACGCGGTAATCCTCAAACAGATCGGTAATGCCCAGGCGTATCATACCACCCAGGGTAGGGTTTTCGAACTGGCCGCCGAGGTAGTTAAAGGGCTGGTAACGGGTAATGAGCAAGGTATTATCGAGCTGTATACCCAGGAAGTCGGTGGCGAATTTAAAATCGTACCGCTTGGGTTTGGCGGGTTTGCCAGGTGCTTCAGGAACAGTGTTGTCGCCCACCAGATCGTCGGTATTGGATACCGGTGCAGTAAACGGGTTGGGTTCTTTATCTGCTCTTACGGCAAGGGTATCGTTCTCTTCTTCGTAATCGTTGAGGAAGTAGTTTTTGAAGATCTCTGGTTGTTTATCCTCTGCAATGGTTTGCATAGGGTCCTGGGTCTTCAGCACATCTTTCATCAGCGAAGTAGGCTTCAGTTCCGAAATTTTCGGTTTCTGGTTCAGCGTATCTACCGGCGTGCGCAGGAAATAGTATTTCCCGTTCATGCTTATTACATCGCCCACGGCATTGCGGTTGTACAGAAAATTCTGGTACATGATGCCCTGGCTGTAATTGGTAGCCGGCTCCAGCGAGGTAGAATCGTTGTTGGCGGTATCGCGCACAAAGTTGATGAAATACCGGTTTTGAATACCGTTTTCATCGCTCAGGTAAGCAATGCGATCGTCGCCGTATTGAATGGGCTGCTGCACGTGGTTGCCTTTAACATCGGTACACTTGAGCAGTTTGGTATTGTTGGGCAGGTCTTTCCAGAAAAAGACATTGTAGTTGCCACCGCTGTAATTGACCATGCCTTCATGATCGTTAAGGTCGTGCCCCGGGCGGTTCGATACCCAGGCTATGCCTTTGCGGTATGATGACAGGATGCGGGTGGGCTGCACATCATCATACGCATCGTCGGTCAGTTGCTTAAACTTGTTGCGTTTAAAGTTGTGGATGAATATATCGCTCTGCCCGTTGCGCACAGCCGAGAGCAGCAACTCTTCGTCATTCTCCATAAACTGCATGGAGGTAATGCGCTGGTAGGTTTTATAGGGAATGTAAAAGGTTTCTACTTTCTTCTTAAAGGAGTTGTAGACCTTTAGCCGCATCCGGTCTTTATAATCGAACAGTATCGCGAGTTTATTGCCCCGGTGCGCCCAGCTGATGAGCGGGTAATCGGGATCGGCCATTTCGGTAAGTGCACGGATCGGACTTTCTACGATCACCGATTTTACGCCATCGGCGGTTTCTACCACCACTTCGTACATACCATTCTGGATGCGCACGTAAGAAAACTCGTTTTTCAGCGGGTTAAAAGCATAAGTGCGGGTAATAATGCCAGGTTTTACCCTTTGGGTAGCCATACGTTTTACGGTATCGGGCATTTCCTGCTGCACAATATCTTCCTGGTATATTTTAAGGTAGAACTCTTTCCAGTTCTTAAGTGTTTCTTTATAGGGTGTACGCATCGCCGCACCAATAGCACCCGAAATGCCGTTTTTGCCACGGGTAAGGTACATGAGGTTGCTTACAGCCTGCTTGCCATTGGCCATGCGCACATAATTCCAGAACGAGGCGCCCGCCAGATTGGGGTCTTCGAGCACCAGGTCGTCAAAGTTTTTGTAATGGCCGCTCATTAATTTACTCTTGAGCAGGTTGTCTTTGGCAGGTGTCCAGCCTTCGGCAATGTATTGTACATACCCATCGGTAAACCATTTGGGCAGGCTCAGTAATACCGCGTTTTGCACAATTTCGCGCACGTTTTCGCCAAACAGCATGCGCTCCATAATAGAACGGGCAAGGCTTTTGCGGATCTGGAGCCGCAGGTCGGGTATGGTACCATTGTAGTAGATAAGCATACGGTCGCCCACTACATCAAGCGTACCGGCAGCGTTGATCAGTTGCAGGTCTTTGCCAATATTGGTCTGTTTGTAATCGGTAAAGGAATTGAACAGGATGAGGTTAATCTTGCGGGGAAAAACCGCATCCATCTCTTCCTGTATCGACCGCAGCTCGGTTTCGGCCATAATCTTGGCCAGTTCGGTCACCTTGCGGCCTTTATCGTAGAAGTAAACCCTGAAGTGCGTGGTATCGAGGTATTGCCATGAAAACTTGCGCCATTGAACCCGGTTTTGTCCAAATTCTTCCTGGGCTGCCTGAGCATGGGCCGGAGAAACCCAAGCCGCACTGCAAACCGATAACAGTAAGGGAAATATATATGCAGAGGGCCTGTAGCGCATGTGTTTCTGGTATTATGATATCTTTGAACTAAAGTTACTAAAATCGGATTAACAGATGATTCATATTAAAGGATTTACTTTCAATCCTTTCCAGGAGAATACTTATGTGCTGGTTGCAGGCAATAAAGAGTGCATTATTGTAGACCCGGGCTGCTATGCGCCCGAAGAGCGGCTGCAATTGCAACAGTATATCGATAATAACGGGCTTAAACCGGTAATGTTGTTGAATACACATGGTCATTTGGATCATGTATTTGGCAATAAATGGGTATTTGACACATATGGCCTCAAACCACATATTCATGAGCTTGATTTGCCGTTGTTGCAGGCTGCGCCTACCATTGGTAAAGGATATGGCGTGCCGTTAGATCCATCACCCGAGCCGGAAGCCTTTTTGCACGACAACCAGGAAATTCCTTTTGGCGGTGGTACACTTAAAGTGATCTTTGCACCCGGTCATGCGCCCGGCCATGTTTGCTTTTACAATGAAGCCGATAACTGGCTGGTAGGCGGCGATGTGCTGTTTCAGATGAGTATTGGCCGTACCGATTTGCCGGGTGGCGATTACAACACCCTGGTTAGGAGCATCCACACCCGCTTGTTTACCCTGCCCGACGAAACCATTGTGTACTCCGGTCATGGTCCGGAAACCTCCATTGGTTCCGAAAAAATGAATAACCCTTTTGTAGGATTGGGACTGTAAGCCTTAGTCCTGTAATATGAAAACCCTGCACCTTCTTTTACAGAAAGCGCAGGGTTTTCTTTTTGTTACCCTTATGCAACAAGGGTCTTCAGGTGATTTCTGTCCTCCTGCATCTGACGTAGGAGAAAAGCGGTATCTCTCCATTAGAGATCCTGCTTTCGTTCGTGCCTCGCTCCGCAGGATGACAGAAGAAGAGATCCTGCTTTCCTGACAAGGGTATAAAATTATTGCAGCTGCCCCACGGGAAATTCCATCAACGGACGCTTACCAGCCTATAATTTAGCAATCCATTTCCCCACAATTGGCAATTGGCCAAACTCCTTTTTCTCTGCCTTCAGCATAAAGAAAAAATACGCGCCAAACATAACCGTGGCGGTGAGCAGCGAAAGCGGCCGGGCCGCATAAATATCGCCGGGTGTAATGTAGGTAGTGTTTATCCAGTTAAACAGCAGGTAGGTACCCACTGCCAGGAAAATGTACAGCAGCAGTTTGGGGACTTCGTAAGGCACAGGGTAGTGTTTTTGCCCCCAGGCGTAACAAATAGCCATCTGGATAAAATAGCAGGTCATGGTAGCCAGCGCGGCACCGTAATAACCCATAACCGGAATCCACCAGTAGTTGAGCCCAAAGGCCAGTATCGCGGTAATTACAGTAATTATCGCGCCGGTAGTGGTGCGGTCGGTAAGTTTAAACCAGATGGTAAGGTTGTAATAAATGCCCAGGAACATATTGGCCAGCAGCAACACCGGCACAATGGTCATGCCCTGGTAGTAGAAGGGCTGGCGCAGGAAAATCTTCCACACATTAAGGTACAGGCTTACGAACAGGAACATGAAACAGAGCAGGATTACAAACAGCTTCATAATGCGGGCATACACCTGCTGGGCATTGCCCTCCTCTGCCTGCTTAAAGAAAAACGGCTCTGCCCCCAGGCGGAATGCCTGTATAAACATGGTAATGAGAATAGCCAGTTTGTAATTGGCGCTGTACAATGCAATGGTTTCTTTTTTGGCTTCCATATCGCTGCCCGGCAGAAATTGCGGCAGAAACCAGGCCCGGTCAAAAGTTTCGTTTACCATACCCGCCATACCCACAATAATAAGCGGCAGGGCATAGTGCAGCATTTTTTTCCAGAGTGCGGTGTCGAATTTCCAATGAATGCGCAGGATTTGCGGCAAAAACAGCAGCCAGGTTACCGCGCTGCCCATCATATTGCTCAGGTACACATAACCCAATTGGTTTACACCCGGCTCTACATTAGGAAGCCAGTGATAACCCTGGGCATATAATTTGGGGCACCAGGAAAGGAAAAATACGTTGAAGAAAATAACCGTTATGATACCTGCTATACGAATGGCGGCATAGCGCAATGGCCGCCCCTCGAGCCGTAGCTGTGCAAAGGGTATGGCTGTAAGCGCGTCAAAAGCCATAATGAGCACCACGTAGGTAAAATACTCCGGGTGCCCCGAGAGCCCCGCAAGCTCGCCGGTGTAGGAATTAAGAATGGGGTTTTGCAACAGCAACAGTATAATCGTAATACTGATGGTGGAAAGGAGCAGCGAAATGGTAGACGTGCTGAGTACTTTTTTTTGGTCTTCCTGGCGTGCAAACCGGAAAAAGGCAGTTTCCATACCATAGGTGAGCACAATATTGGCAAATGGTATGTAGGCATATACGTTCGACATTTCGCCGAAAGATGCCCTGCTCAGGATGCCCAGGTAAAAGGGCGTAAGAAAATAGTTGAGCAGTTTGCTCACAATATTGCTCAGTCCGTAGTAGACGGTTTGTCCCGCCAGTTTCTTTAAGCTCAAGGCTCGGAATTTATTTAAAAGTAAAGGTTATTGTGGTTTGCAGGCTGGCAATTACATGCCATAGTCTTTCCGGCGGTTTTGCTTACGCTCCGAAGCCATCTTTTTGGCCTGTATGCGTTTTTCTACCGATGCACGGGTAGGTTTGCTCGCTTTGCGTTGTTTTTGAGGCACCAGCGCAGCCATTACCAGTTGCTCCAGCCGTTGCGATGCCCGTTGTTTGTTATCGAGCTGGCTGCGGGTTTCCTGGCATTTTACGCTCAGGTTGCCATCGGCAGTAATGCGGTTTCTGAGTTTGCTCAGCAGTAATAAACGCTGGTCTTCGTCAATAACGGCAGACTGCATAACGTTCCAGCTGGCCTCTACCTGGGTTTCGGTCTTATTTACATGTTGCCCGCCGCTTCCGCCGCTGCGGGAGGTTTTATAGCTAATTTCTTTTCGGATGTCCGGCATGGCACAAAGCTATGCTGTATTTTTGAACAAAACATTGATATGCGGGTAGTTATTCAGCGGGTGAGCAAGGCTGGCGTTACCATAGACGGAAAACAGAAAAGCGCCATAGGCAGGGGATTACTTATTTTGGTAGGCATTGAACCGGCCGATACCGATGAGGATATAGACTGGCTGTGCAAGAAAATAGTGCAGTTGCGCATTTTTAACGACGAAGCAGGGCTCATGAACCTATCGGTGCAGGACATAGCGGGCGATGTGCTGGTGGTGAGCCAGTTTACGCTCCATGCCCAAACGAAGAAAGGCAACCGCCCTTCGTTTATCACCGCAGCAAGGCCCGAGTTTGCCATTCCTATGTATGAAAAAACCGTAAAACAGCTCGAAACGCTGATGGGTAAGCCCGTAGCCACAGGCGAGTTTGGAGCCGATATGCAGGTAGATCTCGTAAACGATGGCCCGGTTACCATTACAATAGATACCAAAAACAAAGAATAAACACTTATGGAACAAGAGATTACGCTCCGCGAAGCCCAGCAGCAGGTAGATGGCTGGATTAAAACGGTTGGGGTGCGCTATTTTGGAGAGCTTACTAATCTGGGCATTCTAATGGAAGAAGTAGGCGAGCTAAGCCGGCTTATGGTGCGCCAGTATGGAGAGCAATCATTTAAAGAAAGCGATAAAAACAAAGACCTGGCCGATGAAATGGCCGATGTGCTGTGGGTATTGCTCTGCCTGGCCAACCAAACGGGGGTAGACCTCACCACCGCGCTGGAAAAGAATTTCGAGAAAAAGAACATCCGTGATGCGGACCGCCATCGCAACAACGAGAAGCTGAAGGGATAAGTGAAATGTCTGATTTGAGGATGTCTGATGTCTGATTGGGGAATAGTCAATCGTCAATGGTGGCCTTCGACAAGCTCAGGCACCGTACTAATAAAGACCTGCCAGGCGCGCAGCTCCTGTCAGGTCTGGATACTGCGATACCTTTGTGCGCCTCTGCGTGCAATCACTCGTGCCAGCCCCGCCGTGTCTTTGTGCCGCTGTGAGCCATTTCATTGCGTCCTCGTGTGTAACCTCACGTAGCCCCGCCGTGTCGCTGTGTCGCCGTGTGCTCTTTTCTTAGCGCCGCTGCGAGCCAATCGCCCATTACCTCGCGGGAAACCCCTAAAATCACCTTCCGTTTTAAATAACAGTAATTCCCCTTATTTTTGCGCCCATGGCAAACGATACAAACAGATTTCAGGCGATTATCTCGCATTGTAAAGAATATGGATTTATTTTCCCGTCCAGCGAAATTTACGATGGACTGGCAGCCGTATACGACTATGGTCAGTACGGTGTGGAGCTCAAACGCAACATTCGCGATTACTGGTGGAAAAGCATGACCCAAATGCACGACAATATCGTGGGTATTGACGCTGCCATCTTCATGCACCCTAAAACCTGGAAAGCCAGCGGACACGTTGACAACTTCAGCGATCCGATGATTGATAATAAAGACAGCAAAAAACGCTACCGTGTAGATCACCTGATCGAAGCCGAAGCAGACAAACTGGAAGCAGCAGGTAAGGCAGATGAAGCTAAAGCCCTGCTGGAACAAATGGAACAATTGCTGGGCAACGATGATTTTGCAGGCCTGAAGCAATTGATCGAAGACCGCAAATTCGCCTGTAGCGTGAGCGGTACCTGCAACTGGACCGATGTGCGCCAGTTTAACCTCATGTTCTCTACCGAGTTTGGCGCTGTAGCGTCCGACGACGATGATAATAAAGTGTACCTGCGCCCCGAAACGGCCCAGGGTATTTTTGTAAACTTTCTGAATGTGCAGAAAACCGGCCGTATGAAAGTACCTTTCGGTATTGCACAAACCGGTAAAGCCTTCCGTAACGAGATCGTAGCCCGCCAGTTCGTGTTCCGCATGCGCGAGTTTGAGCAAATGGAAATGCAGTTTTTTGTACGCCCCGGCACCCAGAAAGAATGGTATGAGTACTGGAAAGAAGCCCGTATGAAATGGCACCTGAGCCTGGGTATACCTGCCGATCAATACCGTTTTCACGACCACGCTAAATTGGCCCACTATGCCGATGCCGCCTGCGATATCGAATACAATTTCCCTATTGGTTTTAAAGAAGTAGAAGGTATTCACAGCCGTACCGATTTCGATCTCAAACGCCACCAGGAGTTTAGCGGCAAAAAAATGCAGTACTTCGACAACGATCTGGATGAGAATGGCAAACCTTATGGCAACTATGTGCCTTATGTGGTAGAAACCTCTATTGGTCTGGACCGTGCCGTGCTGATGGTGATAAGCCAGGCTTATGCTGAGGAAGACCTGAGTACCGAAGAAAAGCAAGACAGCCGTGTGGTGATGCGCCTGCCTGCTAGAGTAGCGCCTATTAAACTGGCCATCTTCCCGCTTACTAAAAAAGACGGTTTGCCAGAGTTGGCCAAAGAACTGATGGAAGAATGTAAACCATACTTCCGTTGCTTCTTTGAAGAGAAAGACGCGATTGGTAAGCGTTACCGCCGTCAGGATGCAATTGGTACACCGTTCTGCATTACTGTAGATCACCAGACAAAAGAAGACCAAACCGTAACCATCCGTCACCGCGATAGCATGCAGCAAGAGCGTATTCCGCTCAGCCAGGTACGCGAGATTGTGATGAAAGCGATTATGTAATAAATACTAGTGTTACTTTTATGGCCGGGATTTAATCCCGGCCATTTTTAATTTAAGACTATGCTCAAGCTATTTCATACCGAAATCCATACCCCCTTTCAATATCCCTTTACAACCGCGCATGGCACCAAGACCGACCAACCCGCATTGCTGGTGGCGCTCGATTTTAAAGGCATTCCCGGTTTTGGCGAAGCGCCGGAGATTAACTACTACAACGTATCTGTTGAAAGTATGCGCCAGTCGCTCGAAGAAAAGCGTGGTGTAATTGAGCGGTACGCTTTAATGGACCCGGAGCGGTTCTGGCATTTTCTGCATCACTTGTACCCAACGCAACCCTTTTTGGTAGCGGCTTTGGATATAGCAGGCTGGGATCTGTTTGCCAAAATGCGCAGAACCACCGTGCGTGGCCTGTGGGGTGTAACCGGCGATCAATCACCGCTTACCAGCTACACAATTGGGTTTGACGACATTGCCGCCATGCAGGAAAAAATAAAAGCGCATCCCTGGCCCATTTATAAAGTAAAACTGCCCGATGCTGCAACCGCGGTGGCTACTGTAGCGCAAATACGCGCTGTAACAGATGCCGAAATCCGCATCGATGCCAATGGTGGCTGGTCGGTTCAGGATACTTTACAAGTTATTCCCGAACTGGAACGCCTGGGCGTAACCATACTGGAGCAACCGTTAGCGCCCGAAGAAGATGCTGCCATGCCGGAAATAAAAGCCAAGAGCACACTGGTACTACTGGCCGATGAAAGTTGTGTGGGCGAAAAAGATGTAGCCAAATGTGCGGCAGGTTTTCATGGCATCAATATTAAACTAACCAAATGCAGCGGCATGACACCCGCCCGCCGTATGATTACCGAGGCCAAATCACTTGGGCTTAAAGTAATGATGGGCAGTATGTGCGAAACCTCTATTGGTAGTGCGGCTATTGCGCAGTTTTTGCCCCTGCTCGATTATGTAGATATGGATGGGCCATTGTTGCTGGCCTCCGATGTGGCCGAAGGCTTGAGTTACGACAATGGTAAAGTAAGCCTGCAAAAAGCCCCGGGCCTGGGCATAAGATTGACGAAAAGAGTGTTTTAGTTTTACCCGTACAACTCAAAGTGAATATACTTTTTCTCATAACCCATTTCGGCTAAGCGCTGGCGGGCTTCGTTAATCATCAGTTTCCAGCCGCAGAGCATAAAATGCGCAGGCTGTTTGTCTTTACAAAGGTCGAGGTATACCTCATGCACATATCCGGTTTGGCCGTTCCAATCTTCCCGCGACAGGGTAGGAATAAAGCGGAAACCGGGTATGTCTTTTTCCAATTGCTCCATCTCTTCTTTATACAGCAGGTCTTGCTGCTTGCGCGTGCCAAATACAAGGTAAATATTACCGTGCGGAATATTGTGTTGCTGAATCGTATACAGCATACTGCGGAAAGGCGCAATGCCCGTGCCGGTGCAAATCATAAACAGGTCGCGGTCCAGCTCCGGAATGGCAAAATTGCCCAATGGCCCCTTTACCTGTACCGGGTCGTTTTCTTTAATCTGATTAAACAGGAAAGAGGTGCCCATACCACCATCCAGCAATACAATCAGCAATTCAAAAAGATTGGTGCCATCCGGCGCACTGGCAATGCTGTAGCTTCTCCATCTTTTATGCTTGTTCTCGTGTATGGGGAGGTCGAGCGTTACAAACTGTCCCGCCTTAAAGGCAAACTCACTGGCGCCGGGCACTTCGATCCAGAAACGTTTGGTGTTGTAGGTAGCATCCTCAATCTTCCTGAAAATGCCATCCTGCCATTCTGCTGCCATAAGAGAAAGATTGTTTACCTAATTTAATAAATAATAATGTGTTTGCCCCCGGAAAAAAATTAGCCTTCCCGAAATCCAAAGACCGCACAGCGGCGTATGTATCTGCAAATTCACTAATTATGAAACGCTTATTCCAGATCACTTCCGTAGCCGCCTTCCTCATGTTTGGCGCAGCCTATAGCACCATGGCCCAGTCTATGGAAAAAACAGTAATGGTAGGAGGTGCCGCTATGTATCCTTCTAAAAACATTGTAGAAAACGCGGTAAACTCTAAAGATCATACCACCCTGGTAGCCGCTGTAAAAGCCGCCGGCTTGGTAAGTACGCTCGAATCTGCCGGTCCTTTTACCGTATTTGCGCCTACCAACGAGGCTTTTGACAAACTGCCCAAAGGCACTGTAGAAAGCCTGCTGAAACCCGAAAACAAAGCGATGCTCACCTCTGTGCTCACTTACCATGTAGTAGCGGGTAAATACGATGCTAAAAAATTAATGTCGATGGCCAAAGATGGTAAAGTAGAACTCACCACTGTGCAAGGTGGCAAGCTGTGGGTAATGCCTGGTAAAAAAGGCATTATGCTCAAAGACGAGAAAGGCAATATGGCCAATGTAACCATCAAAGACGTGTACCAATCCAATGGTGTAATTCATGTGATCGATAAAGTAGTGATGCCTAAGTAGGTAAAGAACGCTGTGTAGCAGCATTGGGCATATAGAGGATGGCTTTAGGTTCATTAATCTAACCTCTGCCACATGAAGTGCACAGGGATGGTGTATGAGAACGGGCTGCGTTGTGCGCAGCCCGTTTGTTATGCTAATAAAAGCACCATTACCTGTTTATGTCGCGAAACCTGTCCCGCTCATGCGGGGTGCAGGATCTGTTTGCAGAGAGATGCTACTTCCGGTGTAGGTCTGGTGAAACCCTCAAGGGTATTTATATTGTTTATGGTTTTTCACCAGTGTAGTTCACCAGCGCCAGTTTGTTGTTTTGCGGAGAAATAACGATGCGGTAAAAATTGTTGATGCCCAGCGACGTAAGGTCTGCAATCTTCTGCCAGGAAGGCTGCGGGTTGTTTTTCCACTCCATGCGGAACAGTTTGCCCTTGTGCCCCATAAGCAGGCTGCCATCGTTCATTACACAAAAATCTTCTTCGCCTTCCAGTGTAGCGGCAATGGTTTTGCTGCTGCTGGTTTTAAAATCCCAGGCTTTGATCTGGTAACTGCCTTCGGTCGATTTATCAATATAGAGAATGATGTTCTCCCGGTTCAGGTATTGAAAACAACGGCCCACTTTAGCCGTAAGGATAGAACGTTTTTCATTGCCCAGGTCAAACAATTCCAGTGTAAAAGGCTCCGGCAATACAAACGTAGCCACTTTGCCGGGGTTCAGGAAATTGTAATAGCCAATCAGGTTTTGCTCCGGCAGCAGGTTGCGTTGCGGCTTGCCGTTGGTATCGTATTCATAGAGGTGCTGGTCTTTCTCGTTTTCTTCTACCCGTACCACGGTAATGCTTCCGTCCTCGCCGTAGGGTTTGGGTGAGTATTCGGCTTCTTTAGGTGTTTTGGTGATCTGCTGTTTCTTACCAGACCGCACATCATATTGCCACACATCGGTTTTGCCACTTAAAGGTGCGGCTACATAGTAGAGTTTGCTGCCATCCTGCGTAAAGTAAGGTTGGTTTTCGTAGCCCGGTTTGTTGGCTACAGGCTTGGCATTAGACACTGTAAATCTGCCATTGTTAATGGCAATATCCATAATGTAAATGTCGGTTTGCGGCGGCGGCGTTTGCGCGTTGGCCGAAAGGCAAAATGCAGAAAAGGCAAAAGCGCCTAGTTGTTTTATCATGTAGAAATGGGTTTAGCCTTGTAAAGATGTAAATGTGAACGTGTCGCCGTTAAACAGGCCTTTATCGCTGAGTTTTAAGCTGGGTATCACCAGCAGCGCCATAAACGAAAGCGTCATGAAGGGCGATTCCAGTGTAGCGCCCATAGCTTTGGTCATCTGGTCGAGTTTGGTATATTCTGCAGCCACTTCATACCCATCGTGGTTAGACATGAGTCCCGCTACCGGTAGCGCCAGTGTACGGGTATGGTGCCCATCGGTTACCGATACGCCGCCCTGGCAATCGATAAGTGCGTTCACCACCTCTGCCATATCGTTTTCGTTGGTGCCGCAAACGATAATGTTGTGGCTGTCATGGGCTACGGTAGAAGCAATAGCGCCTTTGTGCAGGCCAAAACCTTTTACAAATGCAATAGCCACTGGTGCATCGTGGTAGCGGTTTACCACTGCTATTTTCAGAATATCGTTAGGGATATCCGACACAAGATGCCCATCAGAGATCACGGCTTCGGCTTGCAGTTTGCGGGTAATGAGTTGCCCGTCCAGCGCTTCTATTACATTGAGTGGCGCTGAACCATTGGCTGCCACCATAAAATCTTTTACCGATTTCAGGCTGCAGTTAAACTGGTTGGGTGTATCTGAGGGTACACTGTTGATAAGTGTTTTGCCATTTTCTGCTACCAGTTCGCCATTGATATAGGTTTGGAGTACTTTAAATTCTTTGAGGTTGTTAACCACCACACAATCGGCATGATGGCCCGATTGCAGCATGCCGCAGGGAATGCGGTAGTGCAGCGCAGGATTAATACAGGCCGCTTTAAGCACTTTAAACACATCTATACCTTTGGCTACAGCCCTGGCTGCCAGTTGGTTAATATGGCCCAGCAGCAAGCTATCGGGGTGCTTGTCGTCGCTGCAGAACATGATATGATCAGGGTAATCGTTAAGCAGCGGTATAAGCGCTTCAAAATTACGGGCCGCACTGCCCTCACGAATAAGGATGTACATGCCCAGTTTTAGTTTCTCCAGCGCTTCCTCGTAGGTAAAGCATTCGTGATCGGTGCTGATGCCTGCTGCAATGTACTGCGCCGCGTCTTTGCCCCTGAGGCCGGGCGCATGACCATCTACCGGTTTGTTCACCGCTTTGGCAGCGGCTATCTTGGCCATTACCTCGGCATCGTTGTGCAACACACCGGGAAAATTCATCATCTCGCTGAGGTAATAAATATCGGGCTGTGCCAGCAGTGCCGTTACATCGGCTACATTGAGGGTGGCTCCTGCGGTTTCAAAAGCAGTAGCCGGCACGCAGGATGGTGCGCCAAAGATGAATTTGAAGGGCACCTGCTTGCCGTTTTCTATCATGAACTGCACACCTTCCAAGCCGCATACATTGGCTATCTCATGCGGGTCCGAAACCGTAGCCACGGTGCCATGTACCACCGCCAGCCTTGCAAATTCCGATGGAATGAGCATGGAACTTTCGATGTGCACATGCGCATCGATAAAACCTGGAAGTATATATTGGTCCGGCGCTTCGCGCAGCGGGTGAATGGCGGTAATAATGCCATCCTCGATGGTAATCTCGCCGGGGTATATGGAATGGTCAGGAATGTCTACAATCTGGCCTCTGAGCACGGTAACTGGCATAGGAGCAGCATTTTGGTAACGTTATAAAACTACACATTACCAGCGATAATTGCAGGGGGCGAAATTTCAAAGGCAAAGGTGAAAGGTGAGAGGTGAAAAGTGAGAACGGAAATCGTTTTCCGGCTGCGGGTTGTTTTATGTGAATGGCCAATCGTGAAAAGGTCAATGGGCGAGAGAAGACCTGTCAGCGCTTGCCCCGTCATTACGAGGTCCTGCCAGGTCTGAAAAGTCTTTCCAGAATAGGAGCGCTCCATTCATTATTCTTTTTCAGGAGATGCTGCTTCCTCGTATCTCCCCACATGGGCGGGACAAGCGGGGCCGCATGACATCCTTATCTGGAAATAAAAAACGGGAACCACCGTTAAGCGATTCCCGTTTCGAATATCAAAATATCTGTTTTGCTTTTATTTAGCCCATTTGTTTAATTGGCTTACCACTGCGCGCATGTCTTTAGGCAATGGCGCTTCTACTTCAATCACTTTACCTTCTTCTGTGGTAAACTTCAGGTTGCTGCTGTGCAGCGCCAGGCGGCTAAGCAGTGGGCGCTCATCAAAATCCTTACCCGAAAGTTTGAATTTCTTTTTGATGCCGGAGAGCAATACGGGTTGGGCAGTGCCATACAGCTCATCACATACAATAGCGTGACCCAGGTGCTGCATGTGCACACGAATCTGGTGCGTACGGCCGGTAAGAATCTTTACCTTAACCAGCGAGTACAGGCCCCATTCGCCAATCACTTCGTATTCGCTAATGGCATGTTTGCCTCTTTTGTTCACCACCATTTTGCCCTTTTGTACCGGATGCTCCATCAGCGGGGCTTCTACCACACCACTGGCAGGCATAAGGCGGCCGTGTACCAGGCCGTTGTAGTATTTCTCTACTGTACGGGTAAGGAACTGGGCCGAGAGGAATTTATGCGATGTTTCGGTTTTGGCAAAACAAATGGCGCCGCTCGTATCTCTGTCCAGGCGGTGCACTACAAACACTTTTCCGCATTTTTCGGTCACCAGTTTCTGCAGGCAGGGCAACTGGTCGTTGTGCCTGTCGGGAATGGTGAGCAGGCCGCTGGGTTTGTTTACTACAATATACTCGTCGTCTTCGTAGAGTACTTCCAGTATGTATTTCTGGTTCTGGGGTTGCAACACTTCTTCCATCATCAAACCCGGGTTATTTTCTGTAATGTTTCAGGTAAATCACTTCTTTCTCGTTCAGGAAACGCCATTTACCTCTTGGAATATTCTTTTTGGTAAGGCCGGCATACAGCACACGGTCGAGTTTTTCTACCTCATAACCCAGCGATTCGAAAATGCGGCGGATAATGCGGTTGCGGCCAATGTGTATCTCGATGCCCAGCTCACGTTTATTGCCCGGTTCCAGGTAAGCCAGTGCATCTACATTGGCTACACCATCTTCGAGGGCCAGGCCAGCCATTATTTTCTCGTAATCTACCTTGGTAAGGTCTTTATCGAGGCCTACATGGTATACTTTCTTAATGTTGTTGCTGGGGTGCGCCAGTTTTTGCGCCAGCTCGCCATCGTTGGTGAGCAGCAGCAGGCCCGATGTGTTACGATCCAGGCGGCCCACCGGGAAAATGCGGTCTTCGGTAGCACTGGCTACAAGATCCATTACGGTTTTGCGGCCTTGCGGATCTTCGGTAGTGGTAATAAAGCCTTTAGGTTTGTTCAGCAGCAGGTACACCAGGTTTTTCTGCACGCTCATTTGCTTGGTGCCATAAGTTACCTTGTCGGTGTCCTGCACTTTATAACCAGGCTCGTTTACTGGTTTGCCGTTTACCAGCACCTTGCCCGACTTAATTAAGTCTACCGCATCGCGGCGGGAGCAGATGCCGCAATGGGCAATGTATTTATTCAGTGGCATTTTCTCCTCTACCTGCTCATGGCGGGGTTTAAAAGGGCGGCCACCTTTTTTGGTATCAGGAAAGTCGATTACATAATCCTTGTCTCTTCCTTTATCGTTGGTATAAGGTTTGTCGCGACGGTTGTTGTGCTCGCCTCCTGTATGTTGCTCTGCTTTGCTTTCTTTGCCGAAACGCTCGCGCGGGCTACCATGGCTGGAGTTACCGCCACGTGAAGGACCTGCGCCGTATTGCGGTTTTTGCTCATCGCGCTGGCCACCTTCTTTTCTGAAACTGCCTTCGCGCTTGCCATAAGGGCGGTTATCGCCACCTTCTTTACGGGCGCCAAAACCACCACGGCTATCGTCTTTGCGGAAACCGCCTGGTTTATCGCCAAAGCTCTTTTCGCCGGAGCGGTTATCCGGGCCGGAAGCTGGTTTAAAAGGGCCATTGGAACGGGGACGGTTGCCCTCGCGTTTATCGCCCTGGAAAGATGGTTTATCGTTGCCCCTTCTGGATGAAGGGTTGGGTTTACGGGTTGTCATAATTGTGCTGTTTTTCAACAGTTAGAAATATTAGGGAACTAGTGGTTAATGTTGGCCAACTGACCGCAGGCGGCATCTATATCTTTACCGCGGCTACGGCGCAGGCGTGCATTAACCTTGTGACGCTGCAGGTATTCCATAAAGTGGTCTACCTTTTCCTCGTCTGGTTTTTCGAAACGGGCCATACCAATAGGGTTGTACTCGATCAGGTTTACTTTGGAAGGGATCTTCCGGCATATTTTGATCAGTTCATCCGCATCTTTCAGGCTGTCGTTAAAATCGTTGAACAGGATATATTCGAACGTAATAGGGTTCTTGGTGAGGTTGTAATAATAAGTGAGCGCTTCGGTAAGCGTTTGCAGATCATTGGTCTCGTTAATAGGCATAATCTCGTTGCGCTTGGCATCGTTGGCTGCGTGCAGCGAGAGGGCCAGGTTTACCTTAGGGTTATCTTCGGCCAGCTTTTTAATCATTTTGGCTACGCCCGCGGTAGACACCGTAATGCGCGAAGGCGACATGCCCAGCCCATCGGGTGCGGTAATGCGCTCAATAGCCTTAATCATGTTGCTGTAGTTGAGCATAGGCTCGCCCATGCCCATGAACACGATATTGCTCAGGTGTTTGTTAAAGTGCTTTTGCGCCTGGTCGTTAATGATGGTTACCTCATCTACGATCTCGTCGTATTCAAGATTCCGTTTACGGTCCATATAACCGGTAGCGCAGAATTTGCAGCTCAGGCTGCAACCTACCTGCGAGGATACGCAGGCCGTCATACGGGTATCGGTAGGGATAAGTACGCCTTCTACGAAATGGCCATCATGCAGCTGCAGGCGGCTTTTAATAGTGCCGTCTTCGCTGTATTGCGCATGGTGTACATTTACTTTGTGGAGATAGTAGTGCTCCTTCAGTTTCTGGCGGAGCTCTTTAGATACGTTGCTCATGTCGTCGATGGCATTTACGTGTTTCTGCCATATCCAATCATAAACCTGTTTAGCCCTGAATTTCTTTTCGCCCCATTCTTCAAATATCGCTTCTATCTGGGCCAGCGTGAGTTGTCGCAGATTTTTCATCTGTGAAAAATTTAGTGTGCAAAGTTACTACATTATTATGAGAGACGGATAACGGAAGTAAAGGCCTGTGTATCAGTTGCCTAAAAAAGAAAAACGCCCAATCAGGGCGTTTTTCTTTTGCAACATACCACAGAAAAGACTATGCTTTCTTCAGGGAGAATTCATTCAAACATTGTGCCAAAGTTTCTACGCTGCGCATTTCCACGCCATTGTAGAGCGAAATTCTGAAGCCGCCCACGCTGCGATGGCCTTGTACGCCTTCGATTTTTTCTCTTTCGAGAAAACGGAGCAGTTCATCTTTCATGCCTTTGTCTTTAATGTCGAATACCACGTTCATCATACTGCGGTCTGCCTTGGCGGCATGCAGGTCTACAAACGGGAATTGCTCCAGGGTATTGTAAATGAGTTGAGACTTGGCTTCGTTAATGCGGTGCATGGCTTTTACACCACCTTGTTCCTTAATCCACTCCAGCATAAGCATGGTAACGTAGATATTGAATACAGGAGCCGTATTATAGAGGCCACCGGCTTTTACATGGTTGTTGTAACTCAGGTAACCCGGCAGGTCTTTATTGGCTTTTTTAAGGAAACTGTCTTTTACAATCACCATCGTTACACCGGCTATACCAATGTTTTTCTGGGCTACTGCGTAAATGAGGTCAAATGCGGCGTAGTCCATTTCACGACCCAGGATGTCGCTGCTCATATCGGCTACCAACGGTACGTTGGTTTTAGGCAGCTCGTTCCATTGGGTACCGTAGATGGTGTTATTGGTTGTAATGTGCAGGTAGCGGGAACGTGCCGGTACCTTAATGTTTTTAGGAATGTGCCTGTATTCGTCTTCGCGGGAAGAGCCAACCACGTTTACTTCGCCGATTTTAGCGGCTTCTTCGGCAGCGAGTGCCGCCCAAAGGCCGGTATCGGTATAGGCCGCCGTATCGCCTTCGCGCAGGAAGTTCATCGGCACCATAGAAAACTGGAGGCGTCCACCACCCTGGAGGAACAGTACATGATAAGACTCATCAAGACCAGTAAGCTCACGTACCAGACGTGTAGCATTATCGAGAATTTCTTTAAAGGCTTCGCTTCTGTGCGGCAATTCCAGTATGGACATTTTACTGGGTCCATACCCCATAACAGCTTTACTTGCTTTATACAAAACCTCGCCCGGCAATGCTGCTGGGCCTGCATTAAAATTATGAATCAGCATACTCTATTTTTCAATTATAACAATAGGGGCATTATTCATGTTCTCGTTGGTAGCGGTCTTTGTCCCAATTTTGTTGCAGGAAAAGGATACTGTCTGTTTCCGTAGTAACATTGGTTGTTACATCAACTTTTTGGAGCTTAGGCAGCTCGGGCTGCCCGGCATTTATCCAAGAGCTATACAAGAACGATGCCACAGTTTCAATTGCCAGTCTTAAACGTCTTTCAACCATGCCATTTAACAGGTCATGGTACGCTTGTGCATAGGATGCCGAATAAGTTTTTACAAGGATGGTGGTGGTGCGTTGTTCAAAGGCATATTTCTGGTCCGGAGCAAAGGTCTGGCTTAGCTTTTTCTCCAGACTCAGTACGCTGTCGGTAGCTTTGTGGCTACTTTCAATTACGTCCCAAATATAATTGCTTGGATTCGAAATATACAAAGCTTTGCTAAATAAAAAATCATATTTCTCTTTTGCAAATAGCTCTGGTATCCTCGATTCCCACAACGCGTGTATTCCTTCCTGCCCGGATTTTTGCCCGTTATAGTTGGAATGCGTATGTAAAGGTACGCAAGCATCGGCGATATAGTGACCTAATTCTCCCGAATATTTAAGAATAAGCGGGCCGTTTTTCTGCTTAAAGGCGTATGTTAAATTATTGTAAACACGCAATACGGTCCAGGGCACGGTGCCATGCTCGAGCAGCATATCGGCTCCATACCGTGCCACGGCACTGTCCCATTGCCTGGGCAGAGCGGTTACGGCATAGTAGTCCATATCCAGGTAGTGCCGGGGGGCTTCGCCGGGCGTACTGGTTCTTCTGCGATCGGGCGCAGTAGCGTAATAAAGGTAGGCTTTGAGCTGCGGCTTATAAAAAGCCATCATTTGGGGAGGGAGGTGGTATAGTGCGTGTTGGTTAATGAGTTCGTGCGCGTAAAAGCCCCATGCACAGGCAGAAAACGGAAAGCATAAACTCAAAAGACCGGTTAGTTTATACCATCTTTTCATTTAAAAATTTTCTTTTTATGGTGGTCGTCTTCTTCAAAATTTACTGCGCCACCGCTTACAGCAAATTTCATTGCTTCTACTGTACTCATACCTTCGAGTCGTTTTACGTTTTCAGTATCAACTATATACAGATTGCCAGATATTGCATAACTGTGTGGTACGTATACCGCCAGCTTGTCTTGCAGACCTATTTTTTCAAGATCGTTGTGCATCATAAAACCCACCTGCCAGATTTCGGGGTTGTTGCGTATCATAACCAGCACCGGCTTGTCAAACTTGCGGTTGTCGCCCACAAAAGATTGCATAATATCCTTTACCGAGCTGTAAATCAATTTAATAAAAGGCGTGCGCTCCAGTATGGTATCGAAAAACCGGAACAGGAACTGGCCTATAATAAGGGTAGAAGCCAGGTAGCCTATCACCGTAATGGTAAGCAGAATGATTACAAACCCGATACCCCTGGGCATATTGGGGAAAGGAAGAATATCATCGATATTGATAAACAGGATATATATTACGTAGATGGTTACGGCCATAGGGGCGATGATTACCAGGCCCTGGAAAAAGTAACGTAATATTTTTCCTGAATAATACTTCGCGTTGCGGGTCATAGATTATAGGTTGCGGTGCCAAAATTAAGTGAAAAGAAATGGTGCGCTTCATATGCGTAATAAATTATTTTTGAAGATTGCTATGAAACGATTGCTGTTTTTACTGTTTACGCTGCTGCTCACTGCCGGAAATACCCATGCCCAGATACCCGCCCCTGAGAACCTGGGCATTGAAGTAAATGTGCTGGGCGGCAGAATAATGAAACACACCTCTTCTATTGTGCTGCCCGTGCCGGAATCGGCTTTTGCGGTGCAGGTCAATTTTTTGCAGCATACTTCTGGAAAAAAAGCCTGGCAGCAACGCTGGAACAAACCTGTGATAGGGCTGGGATTGATGTATACCGATTATGGCGATAACCGCTTCTACGGCAGGGCTTTAGGCATATACCCCAATATACAGCTGCGGTTTATCAATAACGAGCGGTTTAAATGGTTTTTAAGCGTAGGCGGAGGTTTTGGCCTGGCCAGCAGGCACTACGACCGTACCCCATTTGCCGATACCATGAACAACTTTATTGGCAGCACTATCAACAACTTCTCGGTTTTTGATATGTCGGTGCAGTACCGGGTAAGCAAATATCTCTCGGTGCAGGCGGGGGGCAACCTCACCCACCTCTCCAACGGCAACTTTACCGTACCCAACCTGGGCTTAAACCTCGTGGCTTTTCATGCCGGTATTACCTACTATCCTTACGGCCTTCCATCGCATGAGGGCGCTGAGGTAAAAGCGGATAACCAGCGCAACAGCTGGAACCTTAATGTGAAATACACCATGGGTTTTGTGCAACTGATGGTGCCGGGCGGTCCGCGCTACCCGGTATACGGGCTGGGTGTATACCCCAGCAAAACCTGGCTCAAAAAAATGCGGGCTTTTGCCGGTCTCGATCTGGCATTGCCCACCGGTACCTATACCTTTATTAAAAATAATGAGCTTTTTAAAGGCGAGGAGCTGCAACGGTCGCTGCATGCGTCTGTATTTGCCGGCAACGAGTTTTTGCTGGGCAGGTGCGGCATTCAATTACAGGTAGGCTATACTTATTATGGAAAATTTTTGATGCGTAACAAAGTGTACCAGAAGCTTGGCGGCAATGTATACTTGTATGAAAACTATAATAGTTGGATAAAACGTTTGTATCTTTCAGTACTGCTTAAAACCTATCTGACCAATGCCGACTTTGTCGAATTTGGGGTAGGTGCAGCCATCTGAACCACCAGGAACCATATCGCATATGTTGGGCAAAAAATTTGTTTTGTGGCTCATCTGCGCAGTCATGCTATTAAGTGTGCAGGCGCAGGATACCAGAGACAGTGTATTAAGGCTGTTGCTGCATGCCCCTGCGGATTCTACCTTCCTGCATAAAATAGGGCAGTGGCTCCCTGGTGAGCAACCCGGGCCCCCTCCCGGCAACCCGGTTACCCTGCAAGACCTTGCGGCGATAAAACAAAAAATAGCTCCATTAGAAGAATCCCGTATTAAGGCCCGCATCTATAACCAATTGGGTAATATCTACTTTAATCAGGCAGCGTACAGCATGGCGCTTCGTATGCACCTGTCTGCCATTCAAATATTTTCTTCCGGAAACGATGCCCTGGCGCAGGCTTTGAGTTATAACCTTGCCGCCCGCGATTGTTATATGCTGGATGAGCAATACCGTGCTATTGTCTATTATTTTCTGGGGGTGCGCTTTGCCGAGCAGATTGATGATACGCTTAACCGGCAATTGGCTATCCGGGGTATAGGTAAAGTGTTTTTGAAAACGCACGGGCCGGATGTGGCTTTGCCCTATTTTAAAAAGGCGCTGGTATGGAGCAGGTTACGTAAAGATATACCGGCACAGGCAGCAATATTGAATGATGTGGGAGACGTTTACCTGCGTAAACACAAACCCGATACTGCATTTGCCTGTTTTGAGGAGGCGGTACAGCTTTCTAAAGCCACAGCAGATACCTACGGTATTGCCTGCAATTATGAAAACATAGGCAATGCGTTGTTACTTAACGGGCAGTATGCCAACGCTTTGGAATACCTGCAGCAAGCAATTTCCGGCGCAGAGGCTTCCAATGATCTGTATTTCAGGTGCAGGCTGTACATAAGGCTTGCCGAAGCGGGTATAGGTATTAGGAAAAACAATGAGGCCGAAGCCTATTTGAACCAGGCTCATACGCTGGCCAACAAGCTTGGCGCATCTTATTTACTGCACCAGGTGTATGAAAATGAAGCCATACTTTATGCCCAAAAAGGGCAATACCGCGAGGCATATACCTTCCAGGATTCGGCCCGGATTTATAAAGAGAGGCTGTTCAACGAAAAGAATATTACACTGGTAGCCGGGCTCGAACTATTGTACCAATACGATAGAACCAAAAGCTACTTAAGTGCATTGGCCAAAGAAAACCAGCAGCAGAAAAAGTACCTGCAAAGTATGGCCTTGCTCCTGGTAGCATCATTTCTAATGCTGGTATTGCTGGTGGTGGTGGGCATCCTGTATATACGGCAACAGAAGCTCAAGGAAAACCTGCGGGTAAGCCAGATAGAGCAAAAGTTGCTGCGTTCGCAAATGAATCCCCATTTTATCTTTAATGCGCTAAACGGGATTCAGAGTTATGTATTAAAAAAGGATACTTCCAATGCCACCAAGTACCTGGGCAAGTTTGCCAAGCTCATGCGCAACATCCTCGATAATTCTGCCGATGCGCATACTACATTGGATAACGAATTGAAACTGCTGGAAAATTACATTGTGCTCGAAGCCCTCCGGTTTAACGATAAATTCTCCTTTGCTTTCGAAATAGGTGAAGAAATAGATCCGCGTACCTGTACCGTGCCGGCCATGATTTTGCAGCCGTTTATCGAAAATGCCATCTGGCACGGCCTCATTCCACGCAAAGAGCCAGGTGGGTTTGTTAAGGCTTCTTTTCATGCCAGGGGAGGCTTTTTGGTGTGCACCATCGAAGACAATGGCATAGGCCGCAAACAATCTACCGCCAATCAAACGGCCAATGAAGAGATAAACCGGCACAAACCCAAGGGCTTGCTCATCACCAAAGAGCGCCTGGAATGGTACAACGAAAAAAACAGCCAGTCTACGTCTTATACCATTACCGACCTCTATAACCCCGACGGAACGCCCGCTGGTACTAAGGTTGAGATTTATTTGCCACTCGAGCCACAGGGTTAAACTGATAAAAATTCTCTGGCCGTTTGACAAAAATCATTTTTTATTTAGCCTTAGGAAACTTTTTTTGTGTTAAAAGTTTCCATAGTTTTGTTTGTTATATGGAAACGCAGGAAATGATTTTGCGTGTAGCCAACGACATGTTTTTACAATATGGCTACAAGTCGGTAACGATGGACGACATTGCCCGCATGGCTGGTGTCTCCAAAAAGACGTTATACCAGTTTTACGCAGACAAAAACGCTTTGGTAGAAGCTACGGTGATCCATTTTATAGATGATATGAAACGGCAAACCGAAGAGGACGGTAAAGCCTCTGCAGATGCAGTAGAGGAAATATTTAAAGCCCTTTTGTTTGTAGACCACACTTTTCGTAAGGTAAATCCTGTGGTGGTGTGGGATTTACAGCGTTTTCACCCAACGGTGTACCGCATTTTTGAGCATTACAAAGATGGCTTTATGTTCAATGTGGTACGCGACAATCTGTTAAGAGGTATCGAACAAGGTTTGTACCGTGCAGAGCTTAATGTAGACATCATAGCCAGGTTTAGAATCAATTCACTCATGAGTGGCATGTCTGCACAATATACTTTCCCCGACCAGTATGACCAGAAGACCGTGCAGCGGGAGCTTCTGGAGCTTTACCTGCATGGTATTGTATCGCTAAAAGGACTGGAATTGATAAATCATTATAAACAAAAATTCAATCATCATATATGAATATCAGGAGAGCCGGGCTATTGCTGTTAACTGCAATAGGAAGCATACGTGCATACGCCCAGGACGTCAGTAAAATGAGCGTGCAGGAATGCGTCGCTTATGCTAAGGAACACCAGATGCGTTATAAAAACGTAAGGCTGGAAGAGCTCATTACCAAAGCCAAAAACGCAGAGGTAACCGGTTTGGCATTGCCCAACATTAAGGCTAATGGCCAGTTTGTGCACAATGCGGTAATTCCTACGCAGATCTTACCGGGCGATTTTGTGGGCCAGCCAGGCACCACCATTCCGGTAAAGTTCAGCTTGAATTATACCAACCAGGGCGGTATCTCAGCCAACCAGATCCTTTTTGACGGTAGTATTACCGTAGCCCTGATGGCGCGCAAGTCGCTGGAAGAGCTGGCGCACTTAAATACAGAGCGCTCCGAAATAGACCTGAAACAGCAAGTGGCCCAGGCTTATTTTAATGTAGTGATTGCGGCCAAAGGCATTGAGTTGCTGCGGGAGAATGTGCGCAATATTGAGCGTGTAGAGAAGGAAATTACCGGCATTTATGAGCAGGGCTTACAGGAGCGTATTGATGTAGACCGTATTACGGTGCAGAAAAACAATATGCAGAATGAGCTTACCAAAGTGGAGAACCTGTACCAGCTGGGCGAGAACGTGCTCAAATACCAAATGGGCATGCCCCTGGAGCAGTCTATTGTGCTTACCGACTCGCTGAATGAAGAAATGCTGAAGGAAGGCGTGGTAGACGATGCTTTTTCGCTGGATTACTCGGTGCGTAAGGAGTTTCAAATGCAAAACACCAACATCAAATTACAAGAGTTGGATCTTAAAAGGTACCGTTTTGCCGCACTGCCCACCCTGGCAGCTTTTGGCAACATCGGCTCCAATACTGCAACCAATACCTTTAACGAAGTATTTAACGGGCAGTATTATTTCAGCGCTTATTATGGCTTAAATATTAGTGTGCCCCTGTTCGAAGGCTTGAAAAGGGTAAACCAGGTAAAGCAGGCCAAATACAATGTACAGAAGGCCCAGAACGAAATGGAAGATCTGAAACTTGGATTGGATCTTGAATTCCGCCAGGCCAACATTACATTAAAAAACAGCCTCAAAACCCTGGCCAACTCCAAAGCTACAATGGACCTGGCCAACCGGGTGTATAGTGTAACCCAGATTAAATACCGCGAAGGGGTAGGCTCCAACCTCGAGATTCTCGATGCCAGCTCCCAGTTGCTCGTAGCCCAAACCAATTATTTCAATTCCCTGCTGGATGCATACGTATCGCGTATCGCGCTGCTTAAAGCCACAGGCAAATTATAAACCCAATAGAGAACAACAATAAACTAGTGTTATGTTAAAGCGAATCGCACTATATACAACAACTGTTATTACACTGGCATCCTGCGGTGCCAAAGAAGCCGGCAAAGACGGTAACAAGGCCGCCCAGCTGGAAAAACTGAAGAAAGAACAGATTGCCCTAAACGATAAGATCCAGAAACTGGAAACAGAAATAGCCGCTAAAAACCCAACTGCTGCCAAAGCTGTGCCGGTGCAGGTGCAGGATATAACCCTGAGCACCTTTCGCAGTTATGTAGAAGTACAGGGTAAGATTGATGCCAACGAAGCCGTATTGGCTACTTCTCAAAGCCCTGGTGTGGTGTCGGCTGTTTATGTTACTGCGGGGCAACGTGTTAGCAAAGGTCAGTTGCTTGCCAAGCTAGATGATAATGTGGCAGATCAGGGCTTAGCCGAATTGGATCAAAGGATTATGGTGGCCAAAACCCTGTACGAAAAGCAAAAAAACCTTTGGAACCAGCAAATCGGCTCTGAGGTACAATACATTACGGCAAAGGCTACTTATGAATCATTGCAAAAACAGAGAAATGTTCAGCTTTCCCAGAAAGCAATGTTCACAATAAAAGCCCCCGTGTCTGGCGAAGTTGACATGGTTGATTTGAGGGTTGGCGATATGGTAAACCCAGGTACGAAGGGGATTAAAATTGTAAACATCAGCGATCTGAAAGCTAAAGCAAACGTAGGCGAAAACTATGCCGCCCGTATAAGCAATGGCGATGCTGTAGAAATCATTTTGCCCGATTTGAAAGACACCTTTATGACCAAAGTATCGCATGTGTCTAAAACCATTGACCCGGTTTCGCGTGCTTTCACGATTGATGTAAAACTGCCTTCCAACCCTAAATGGCGCCCCAATATGGTAGCTATTATTAAGGTGGTAGATTATGTTAACCCTAAAGCCATTACCGTTCCGGTAGGCGCCATCCAGCGCACCAGCCAGGGCAATACTGTATTTACCGTAGCCGGCGGCAAAGCCAAAATAACCCCGGTAACACTGGGCCAGAATTATGATGGCAAAGTCGAAATTCTGAGTGGCCTCAGCATCGACGATAAAGTGGTAGTAACCGGTTACGAAAACCTCGATGCCGGAGATACCGTTACCTTCTAGTGCCAAGTTGTATTTGATTGTTTACGCAACTAACCAAACTGTATGGACTTCAAGAGTCATAAATTAAATCCCTCCAACTGGCCTATTAACAACAGGACCAGTATATATGTGCTCACGATCATCATCACTTTGATGGGGATCATGGCATACAATAAACTCCCGAAGGAGAACTTTCCGGAGATTAAGCTGCCGCAGATTATTGTGCAGACCATCTACCCTGGTACCTCTCCCGAAAATATGGAGAACCTGGTAACCAAACCCATCGAAAAGCAGGTAAAAAACCTCACGGGGATTAAAAAGGTAACCAGCAACAGCTTCCAGGATTACTCCATTGTGGTGGTAGAGTTCAATACCGATGTAGAAGTAAAACAGGCCAAGCAGGATGTAAAAGACGCGGTAGATAAAGCCAAAGTAGACTTGCCTACCAACCTGCCCAATGATCCCGAAGTAATGGACATTGACCTGAGCGAGCTTCCGATCCTGTATGTGAACATTTCTGGTAACTACGATCTGGACCGTCTGAAGAAGTATGCCGACGATATGAAAGACCGTATCGAAGGGCTCAAGGAAATTAAGCGGGTAGATATGGTAGGTGCGCCGGAACGTGAGATCCAGATTGATGTAAACATGTTCAAGATGGGCATCGCCGGCATCTCTTTCCGCGACATTGAATCTGCTGTTGGGTACGAAAACATTTCACTTACCTCTGGTTTGGTAGAAATGGGTAAGGAAAAACGCCAGATCAGTATCAAAAAGGAATTTAAAACCGCCGAAGAGATTGGCAACATCATCATTAAAAACCAGAATGGCGGAAGCATTTACCTGCGCGAAATCGCTGATGTAAAAGACAGCTACAAAGAGCAGGAGAGCTACGCCCGCCTGAACGGTAAAAATGTAATTACACTCAATATCATTAAAGCCTCCGGCGAAAACCTGATCGATGCGTCGGATAAGGTGCAAAAAATAGCCGAAGACCTGCGTAAGAATGAGTATCCTAAAGAACTGAGCGTTGTAATTACGGGCGACCAGTCAGATGCTACCCGTACCACATTGCATGACCTCATCAATACCATCATTATCGGTTTCTTGCTGGTAACCATTATCCTCATGTTCTTCATGGGGGTAACCAACGCGTTGTTCGTAGCCATGTCGGTACCGTTGTCATGTTTCATCGCCTTCCTGGTTATGCCATCGTTAGGATTTACGATGAACATGATTGTACTGTTCTCGTTCCTGCTGGCGCTGGGTATTGTGGTAGATGATGCCATTGTGGTGATCGAGAATACGCACCGTATTTTCAACAACGGTAAAGTGCCTATTAAAGCCGCGGCGCAGGAAGCTACTGCCGAGGTGTTTATTCCGGTACTGGCTGGTACCTTAACCACACTTATGCCTTTTGTGCCACTGGCATTCTGGAAAGGGGTAATTGGCGAGTTTATGTTCTATCTGCCTATTACATTGATTATTACGCTCGTCGCATCGCTATTGGTGGCCTATATCATTAACCCGGTATTTGCCGTCGACTTTATGAAGACGCACGACGAAGCCCACAAGAACGCAGGCAAATGGACCCGTGGTACTTCTATCGTATCGGTGATTTTTGGTGCGCTGGCGCTCATCTTCTACGTAGCACAGTCGTGGGGTATGGGCAACTTTATTGTGTTTATCTACCTCATCTACCTGTTCAATAAATTTGTGATTTACAAATGGGTAGAAGGCTTCCAGAACAAGGTATGGCCCAAGGTGCAGGATGCTTACGTGCGCCTGCTGGACTGGAACCTTAAACGTCCGGTAATGGTGTTGATAGGCATTATTGTACTGTTTTTCGTTTCTATCATATTTGTAGGTATTCGTGGTCCCAAAGTGGTATTCTTCCCCAGTGCAGAGCCCAACTTTGTATACGTATACCTTAACCTGCCGGTGGGTACCGACCAGGCTTATACCAACAAGGTATTGAAAGAGCTGGAAGGCAAAGTATATGGTGCATTAGATATTGACCTGAAGAAGAATAAATACAATCCCATCGTTTCTTCGGTTATTGCCAACGTAGCAGTAGGCGCCATTGACCCCAACAGCGGTGAGATGGGTACATTCCCCAATAAGGGTAAGGTGACGGTAGCCTTTGTGAAGTTTGCCGACCGTAAAGGAGAATCTTCGGCCAAATACCTGGATAAGATCCGTGCGGCGGTAAAAGGTTTCCCTGGTGCGGAGATCACCGTAGACAAAGAGTCAGACGGTCCTCCGGTACCTAAGCCTATTGTAATTGAGATTACCGGCGACAACCTGGACTCGCTCATCAGCACCTCTGAACAATTGAAACGCTACCTGGTTAAAAAACAGATTGGTGGTGTAGAAGAATTGCGCAGCGATTTCCAGAGCAATAAACCCGAAATTATATTTGACCTTGACCGGGAGCGTATGAACCGCGAAGGTATATCTACCGGGCAAATCGCAGGCGATCTGCGTACTGCATTGTTCGGAAAAGAAGTATCCCGTTTCCGCGATGCCAACGACGATTACCCTATTACCTTGCGTATGGATAAAGACCAGCGCCAGAATATAGACCTGGTTAAGAATATGGAGATCACCTACCGCGATATGGGTATGGGCGGCCAGATACGCCAGGTGCCTATCAGCGCCTTTGCCGATCTGAAATATTCCAACACCTATGGCGGTATTAAACGGAAAGATCAGAAAAGGATCATTTCGCTTACCTCCAACGTGTTAAGTACGCATAACCCGAACGAGGTGGTAGCCACCATAGACCGTACCATTAAAACGGAATTTAAAGCACCTGCCGGCATCAGCATCCGCATGGGTGGTGAGCAGGAAGAGCAGCAGGAAACCATGAGCTTTTTGGGCAATGCCATGCTGGCTGCCATTGGGTTGATCTTCCTGATCCTCGTAACGCAGTTCAACAGCGTAGGTAAAACCGTAATTATCCTGAGCGAGATTATCTTCTCCATTATCGGGGTAATGCTGGGTATCGGTATCTTTAAAATGGACATTTCCATCGTTATGACCGGTGTGGGTATCGTAGCCCTGGCAGGTATCGTAGTGCGAAATGGTATTCTGTTAGTAGAGTTTACCGATCTGATGCTCGATGATGGTATGCCGGTGTACGAAGCGCTGCTCGAAGCGGGCCGCACCCGTATGACGCCGGTATTGCTCACCGCTACCGCTACTATGCTGGGTCTTATTCCGCTGGCAGTAGGGTTAAACATCGACTTTGCCCGTTTGTTCAGCGAACTTAATCCGCATATCTATTTTGGAGGCGACAGTGTAGCGTTCTGGGGGCCGCTCAGCTGGACCATGATCTTTGGTTTGAGCTTTGCCACTTTCCTTACACTTATCCTGGTGCCGGTAATGTACTTGCTGTACTACAGGCTCAAAATGAAGCTGTTCGGTAAAAAACAGAAAAAATAAACAGAGGCCGGAACACTTTGTGTTCCGGCTTTTTTTTGCACCTGCCTAACCAAAGCATGTTAAGCATGCGTCTGAACAGGTATAAAGGGTATTATTTAAAAAGAAGAACTATGAAAAAAACATTTGTACTCCTGACCTTACTGTTGGGATGCCTGACGGGCTTCTCTCAGTCGCACCGGGAATGGGCGAGAACTTTCGCCTATAAATCGTCGGAGCCATTTACACCACTGGCGGCTGCAACCGCGAATAATGGTGTGCTGGTGAGCGGATATACGAACCGTACGGTAGGTTCGGCTTATATGGATCTGAAGATGATCCAGACCCGCTACAACGAAGACGGCACCGTAGCCTGGAACAGCCTGCTCTCCCTGCCGGTTTTTGGTTTTGTGGCAGATAAGTTCCTGGAGGTAGACGCAAGCGGCAACAGCTACCTTACGGCATCTATTTACCGGATGGATGGCGGTGTTAACTATATTCCTAAATTGCTCATCTGGAAGGTAAGCCCGGCAGGTAACACGCTCTCTATAGATACCATAGCCATAGACAACAGCACCTTTTATTTCGACATTAACGATGAGCAGGAAAAACGCCTGGTATACAGCAGCTCGGTAGGTATGATGATGCGTAAATACGATGGCAACGATCAGTTGCTCTGGATTCGCCTCGCTACTACCGATTTTATCGAAAAAGCGTTTTGGGATGAGAAGGGCAATTTCGGTTACCAGACCTTCGATTCGGTACACTACATTAACAAAGACGCTATAGAGGAATGGGCTGCTCCTATTCCCGAAATGGGCTTTGGCGGTGGTTATATTTATTTCCAGAACAATTTTATGTACACGTTCTACTACGGTTTCAACAGCCGTAAATACATCTGGACGATGTATAATAAGATCAATGGTCTCTTCATTGCAATAGATTCGGGCCTCAGGGGCAATCCTACCATTTTTGGCAACGACCAGATTTACGGTGCCTACAACTATAACGGAGGACTCATTTTTGTAGGGGTAGAAGATACCATGGGTCGTAGCCAAACCTGTTTCCGCCAGGGGGGCACCACCACCTGGAATACCTTGCAGGAGAGCGGTACCGAAGCTGCCGATTGGGTATACAATGGCAATAACTACACTTATTATGCCGGCCAGGCTTACAGCTGGGGACCGGTTCCTTCGCAGTCTCCATCCTTTTATCGTATCAACAACGATACCGGAAACAAAAGTGTGATCGACTCTTTTTACACTGGTACCGAAACCAATTACCAGAAAATTCTGTTGAGCGGCGATAAGGTGCAGTATGTGTTTGGCTATGCCACGGTAGACGATATGTCTAAAGTGCTGCTCATTAAATACAATGATGATGTGAGCCAGCACCAGCAAAATCTTAGGGCCGATACCTTCAATGCAGCCATCAGCAGTGTGCGCGAAGTAGCTATTGCTCCTACATTTAGAATGTATCCCAACCCTGCGGCAGATATAGTACGGATTGATGTACTTGACAGGAAAATTACTTCTATCGAAATGTGGGATATGATGGGGCGCAAGGTGCGGTCCGTACCGGTTAAAAACGGAGAATCAGTGTCTGTATCCCTGCAAGGGCTGCCTGCCGGTAGCTACCTGGTACAGTCGGGCGCTTACCGTTTGCAGTTGGTAAAGCAATAATGCAACGCAATCATGAATTTTGACCTTTGATATAAATACCGGATGGCTCGTAATGGCAATCCGGTATTTTCGTTTAAAACCATAAAAGGCTATGATTAAAAATCATGAAATAGATTACCGCATTCTGGGAGAAGAGATGCAGGTGGTAGAAGTAGAGCTGGATCCGCAGGAAACCGTGATTGCCGAACCCGGCAATTTTATGATGATGCAGGATGGCATTCAGATGGAAACCATTTTTGGAGATGGCTCCCAGAAACAAGACGGTGGCTTGTTTGGCAAATTGCTCAATGCCGGTAAGCGTGTGCTGGTAGGCGAGGGGTTGTTTATGACCGCTTACACCAACACCAGCCACGATAAAAGGCGCATTCATTTTGCAGCACCATACCCGGGCAAGGTTATTCCTATGGATCTGCACCGCCTGGGCGGCAGAATCATTTGCCAGAAAGATGCTTTTTTGTGCGCAGCCAAAGGCGTATCCATTGGTATTGAATTTCAGCGCAAACTAGGCAGTGGTCTGTTCGGCGGCGAAGGCTTTATTATGGAAAAACTCGAAGGCGATGGAATGGCCTTTGTGCATGCCTGCGGTCACATTATTGAGCGCGAACTGGCGCCTGGCGAATTGATTAAGATAGATACCGGTTGTATTGTAGCCTTTACCCAACAGGTAGCGTACGATATCCAGTTTGTAGGAGGCATTAAAAATACTTTGTTTGGCGGCGAAGGCGTGTTTTTTGCTACACTTCGCGGCCCCGGCCGGGTTTGGATACAATCGCTTCCGGTAAGCAGGCTGGCGGCACGTATTCTTACCTACGGCACTACCAAGCGTAAAGAAGAAGGCGGCATCCTGGGTGGTTTGGGTAATATGCTCGATGGCGACGGATTTTAGTATCTTGGTACATTAAATTAATAATTGAAACATGAAAAAAGCGGCTTTTTCATTGTTGATGCTTGCGGGATTCGCAGCATCGGCGCAGGATGCGGGCGATAAGCCTGCATTGGGAAACAATATTGTTACCGTTGCGCCCATCCAGATTTTTGGGCAGGATTTTGGTGTAAATGTGGCTTATGAGCGCATTCTGATGGATGGATACCTGGGCATTAGAGTGCCGCTGGCATTCAGCATCAATAACCCCTATGGCTATATTGCACCTACCTTTAAATTCTATCCTTCGCGCCAGGGCATAGTACGTTATGCCATTGGTCCGCAGATATACATGGGCGTAGGCCAGCATTATAAAAATGAGACCTATTACGATAACCAGGGCAATTACATAACTGTAAACGGTAAGTATTCCGATACACGTTTTGGCTTTATGGTCAATAACAGTCTCAATACCACTATTGCAGGTAAAGTGTATATGGGTATTGAGTTGGCTGTAGGTATCAATTACTACTCAGAGTTTGATAGAAATATAAATAAGAACTACAACTCCAGTAACGGCAATATCTGGGATAGCAATGAGATTATCCCTATTGGGCAGTTTGCTTTCAATATCGGTTACAGGTTTTAAGGATTGTAAATTAATTTAGGAAGGATATGCAGCCCAGGCGTGCATATCCTTTTTGTTTAGGAGTTTGTTGGTATGGATATAGGATTATCGGGTGCTTTTTGGTGGAGCAACCAGTTTCAGGGCATTGTAGCTGTATTGTTGTGTGCAGCATTGGGTTGGTTTTCGTGGAAAAAATATACACAGGGAAAATATAATGAGGCAGTTGGGCTGCTGATGTTGGGCGCCATTGTGCTGCGCTTACTGGTTATTTCCGACGGTTATCTCAACGAGTGGGACGAGCGCTACCATGCACTGGTAGCCAAAAATATGATTGACCATCCGTTTACGCCCATGTTGTATGCCCACCCGGTATTGCCTTACGATTTTAAGGAATGGTCGGCCAATCATATCTGGGTGCATAAGCAACCTGTGCCGCTATGGAGCATGGCGCTTGCAATGAAAATTTTTGGTGTGAGCGAAATGGCGCTCCGCTTGCCCTCATTGCTGCTTACTGTAATGGGCATTGGGATTACCTATCTTATTGGTGCCAATCTGTTTGACCGTAAAAGAGGCTACCTGGCAGCCTTTCTTTTTGCCATTAATGGTCTTATTATCGAAATGACAGGTGGCCGGGCTGCAACCGATCATATCGATGTGTTTTTCCTGTTTTTTGTAGAGCTGGCGGTGTTATGGTCTGTATTGTTTGCACGTAGAGAGCAGGTTATTTACAATGTATTGGCAGGTGTAGCAATTGGATTGGCCATTCTCTGTAAATGGTTGCCTGCGCTTATTGTGCTTCCCGTATGGCTATTGCTCGTGTTGGATGCCGGGCGGCTAAGTAAAAGAGACGTGGTAAAACACTTTGTGGTATTGTGTTTTACGGTTTTTGTGGTGGCTTATCCCTGGCAATGGTATATTCATCATGCTTTTCCGCAGGAGGCGGCCTGGGAGTCGAAGTTTAATATGATGCACATCACACAAGGTTTGGAAGGGCATGCGCAGCCTTTTTACTTCTTTATAGATAAAATACGCATCAACTACGGCGAACTCATTTACCTGCCATTGCTTTGGTTTGGCTGGATGTGCATTAAGGATTACCGCAACTATAAACGGCTGGCTATTCTCATCTGGTTCCTGGTGCCGTTTCTGTTCTTTTCATTTGCGGCTACCAAAATGCAGGCCTATTTGTTGTTTACCGCTCCTGCATTGTTTTTAATGACTGCCGATTTCTGGTTTGTACTGGCAGCGCAGTATCACCGTATGAGATATCCCTGGCTGGGCAAGCTGGTGCTGGTATTACTGTTAGCATTGCCTTTTCGGTATATGCTGGAACGGGTAAAACCCTTTGATAACCGCGATAAAAACCCTGCATGGGTAACCGATTTAAAGAAGCTTAAAAACGAACCGGCAGGCAAAAATGTGGTGTTGTTAAATTATCCCCGCCCGGTAGAAGCCATGTTTTATACCGGCATTACTACCTATCCTTTTATACCAGGCAGGCAGCAGCTGGATAGCCTTAAACAACAAGGATATATTTTATGGGTAAATGACAACGGAGCGTTGGAAGCCCAAATAACAGCAGATGCCGCCATCCGGAAGATAAAATTGAATACGCCTTTATAAACAAAAAAAGTAACAGAAAGCTGAAATGGATGTTGGAGCCGGGTTATGCTGCGATGGCAGGATAACAGATAGGGATGAGATGCCAAACGCTGATTTCGATAACCCGGGCAGATGATTTTCTTTATCCTTTTTTCAGTTCCTTACGATCCTGGTAGTTGCGCAGCACCTGCTGTTTAAAGTCGCGCTCTGCATTGTATACCTCTGTCAGTTTCTGGATGGAGATACTCTTCAGCAATTCTGATTTGTATTTCTGTTTTACCTCCAGTTCCCGCTGTTCAAACTGCAGCATTTTATCCAGGTTTTCGTTCAGTTCCTCATCGCTGAGCCCCGAATTTTGGTTGCGCAGTTGTTTGTTGTATTTAAACTTCTGCATTTTTATTTGCGTAAGCTCTGCCTGGTACTGCTTGTATACCGGCCAGAATTTTTCTGATTCTTTGGGGGTGAAGGTTACTTTTTGCGCAACATAATCCAGCTTCATACCTTCTATCTTCTGAAAAAAATCCTGCGCATGGGCAGCAGTAGCACCCATGAGGCATATAAACAATATGGCAATAAGTCGTTTCATGATAAAGGTGGTAGGAGCCAAAGCGCTCGTTAAGGAATATTGTTAGTGTTATTGGTGCGGGCAGGCCTGCTTTGCAGCAATGTTTCGGCATCTACCTGGTCCATATCTATTTCAATATACGCGGCCAGATCCTGATCGGAGATGGTATTGAGTTGTTGCAGCGGGTCGGGCATGCGCACAGGCGTATGCAAAAAGAAATAACCTCCCGCGCTAATGAGCAAAGCCATACCTGCGGCCGCCAGCCAGCGTTGTACCCGCAGCCTGCGCACCGGCGTTTTCTGTTCCCTTGTTTCCATATTGCGGATAGTCTCCAGTAGCAAGGCCGGTTGCTGCTCAAAATAACCCTCCGGCACCGGATAAACGGTTGTGCGGGGCAGGGTGTCCAATACGCCCAACGATTGTTTTTCTGCTTCTTCCAATTGCGCTGCTACCTGGCGGGCCAATCCGTTAAAATAGCCTGCAGGTGGTTGTGAGAGCGGGTTCTGAATGCCCTTGAGCAGGTGTGCCGCACCCAGCTGTTCCAGTTCTTTTATATTTTCTTTATGCTGTGGCATAAGTTTTGGACCGTTTTTTGGAACAAAGGTTTAATGCGATTGAAGGTAAAGCTCTACTTTTTTAACCGCATGATGATAAGAAGCTTTTAAAGCGCCTTCTGAAGTTTCCAATACTTTGGACATCTCTTCATAAGGCATCTCATCATAATACCGGAGGTTAAAGACCAGCCTTTGTTTTTCGGGCAGGGTTTGAATGGCCAGCTGCAGCTTCCATTCTATCCTGGACGGGTCAAAATTCTTATCTGCGATTAACCTGTTACTTAATCCTGTTTCAACATCGTTGAACGAGACCGCCCTGCGCTTTTTTTCCTGTTCCAGAAAGGTAAGGGTTTCGTTGGTGGCTATCCGGTACAGCCAGGTATACAAATTGGCATCGGCCCTAAAGCCATCGAGGTGTTTCCACACCTTGATAAACACATTCTGTAATATATCATTGGCATCGTCATGATTGACCACCATGCGGCGCACATGCCAGTAGATACGCTCCTGGTATTTGTGTACCAGCTGCGTAAAAGCGAGCTCCCGGGTAGAACTTTGTTGAAAACTATCCAGTATGTGCTGATCAGTTGGTACAAACATGGGCCAATCTTACGGTCAATAATAACATTATTTAGACTTTAAACAGGATAGCAGGTTTAATGTTTTAGGGACTTTTTTTTGTCTCGCAGGGGTGATTTAACCCGAAAGCCTGGATTATCTTTGCCTTATAATTATGCATAGCATACCAATCAAACCAATCAGCCTTATTGTTTTACTAGCCGGATTGTATTCGTGCGGAAGTAAAGACCAGCCTGCCGGCAACAGGTTAAGAGAAATATTATCTGTAAGTCCTGTTAGCACAGAAGATGTGGCCGCACATTTGCAGCAGGTGCTTACCAAAAGCGACTCCCTTCATCCATTGGTACTGGATAAAGACACTGTTTTTCAGCTGGGCGAGCTTCGCAAAGCCTACGCCTCTGGCGAGTATAAAGCGCTGTGGGTAGAAAGCGATGGCGTTAAAAGCATGGCAGACAGCCTTATCGCCACTATTGAAGACACGAAATGGGATGGGCTTGACCCAGAAAAGTATCATTATACCGCGCTCAAAGAAAAAGTAGACGCATTTCGTAAATCGGCGCAGCGGCACGATGAGATACCTGCCGAGCAGGCAGGCTTACTCGATATGCAGCTTACCGAGGCTTTTTTGAACATGAGCCGCGATATGGTGTATGGTCTGTATGAACCTAATGTGGTCGATTCGCTGTGGTTTAACCGTACCGATACTACCTTCTCTGCCGTTACCGCGCTGGAGCAGGTGGTAAAAGAAGGTGAGATAGGCGCCGTAGTAAACCAATTGCGTCCGCAAATGCCCTGGTACAATGACCTGCGCAGCATGCTGCAGAAATATACACAGCTTAAAGAACACGATACATTGGGCAAGGCCACTTCCGGAAATATTGCGCTCATACGCCAGAAAGTGGCGCAGGAGCTGGGTGCCAATACCAACGAGCAGGAGGGTGAAGATAGCCTGGGCTACAGCTTTGTAAAACAATACCAGTATTACAACGGCCTGGGCACAACGGGTAAAGTTGACTCTGCTTTTCTCTCAGTGCTCAACAGGTCTTATGCCGATAAAGCAAGCCAGATCCGGTATAACCTGGAGCGCAGCCGCTGGTTAACCCAGGCCTTCAGGTATCCTTATGTGCTGGTCAATGTGCCGCAGTACCGGTTGTATTATTACGATTCTACAGAAACGATGCATTACACGATGCGTGTAGTGGTGGGTAAAACCTCCCGCCAGACCCCGCAACTGGATGCCAGTATTTCCAACGTAGTATTTAACCCTAACTGGACGGTGCCGCCTACCATTCTTAAAAAAGATGTGCTGCCTGGCGTAACCAGCAGCGGAGCAGCTTACCTCAGCAGAAAAGGGCTGAAAGTGTACAATATGGATGGTAAGCCTGTAGATGCGTCTACGGTTACCTCCGATAATTACAGGCGCTTTATTTACCGCCAGGACCCCGGCGCGGGTAATGCATTGGGCAGCGTAAAAATCAACATGCCCAATAAGTGGATGATATACATGCACGATACACCGCACCGGTCCGATTTTCAGAACCGCAGCCGTGCCCAGAGCTCAGGTTGTGTGCGCTTGCACCACCCACGTGAGTTTGCGGCCATGTTGCTCAACGACCCTCGTAAATACAGCGAAGAAGAGATTGATACCTTTATCGTAAAAAGAAAAACTGTGGCAGTAAAACCGCCACAGTCAGTAGGTGTGCATATCGTTTACTTTACAGTGTTTCCCGATAGTGCAGGTAATATGTGTTTTGTGCCCGATGTTTACAAGCGGGACAATAAGTTCAGAAAAATACGCTGATCCATTCCCAATAATTTATCCAGATTGATCTGCACAGGCTTAGACTTGGGCAGATCATATTTTTTTCCGGTAGAGATTACAGAAAGTACGGTACTGCCATTGGGCAATTTGCTACCCGCTTCCAGGTTTCCGCTCATCATGCTCACGCCTTCGGGCAAGCCATTGTTGGTAGAAGCCAGCAAGCCGGTTTCGATATTATCATCGGGCAGGCGGGTCAGTTTTTTATTGAGCCAGTACGAAGATGCCAGGTATTTCTTTTGCGGGTAGTAGATAAAGAGACAGCTGCCATCATGAATGGTGTTGATCACTTTACCGGTAAGCGGCTGCGGCACAGCCGGGCAACCGTAGCTACGGCCCAGGCGTTTATTTCCCTTAATAAAGTCGTCGCTCACATAATCTGCACCATGTACTACAATGGCGCGGTCAAAGGCATTGGAATTGTATCCCGCATCCATACCGTACAGGCGCATGCTCATGCCATTATCACCAGAGTAAATATCTCCGGTTACATAAAAGCCCAGGCTGCTCTGGTGCGACTCCGGTGTGTTGGAGAAACTCGTGGCATACTCTTCGCCGCTTCCTTGCCCGTGCGATACCAGGCTGTGCACCAAAACTTTGCGCTGCGTTACATCAATAATCCACAACCTTTTGGTATTGGCAGATAATGAAAAGTCGCAGATGCTTAAAATGTTGGAACGATCCAGCTTGCCGGCTTCCCTGAGGTTCAGGTAGCCCGTCATGGCTTTTTCAAATACTGCGTAATTCAGCTTGCCGTTTTCCGGAAAACTGATTTGCTTATACACTTGCTGAATGTAATGAGTGGTCTTGCTTGCGTTAACAATAACCTCGGCCTCATTGTTGTTTGCAGCATGCACAGGCTTACCGGATACGGTAGCCATAATAACTCCACATAGAAAAATGTTAGCATTTTTCCTGAACCAATGCTTCATGCTTTACGTTTTATTTAATTCGGGTAAAATGAGGTCGATAATCAAAATTAACCAAAAATTGGGCTAAAACCCATGTTTCAACGCCGAAAATTTAATCAAAAGCACAAAAAAGCCCGGCAGATGAACTACCGGGCTGTGTATCAGTATGATAAAAAATGTTAAAGCTTGGTGCGGATTAGCCTTTTTTACGGGCCAGTACCTTTTCAACAGCGGTAATGATGTTGCTGCTGTCCAATCCGTATTTTTTTAGCAGATCGGTAGGTTTGCCGCTTTCGCCAAATGTATCGTTTACCGCCACATACTCTTGCGGGCATGGGTGGTTTTGTGCAATTACACGGGCTATGCTATCGCCCAGGCCACCGTTAAACTGGTGTTCTTCGGCAGTTACCACGCAACCGGTTTTACGGATCGACTTAATTACAGCCGCTTCGTCTAATGGTTTAATGGTGTGGATATTAATAAGTTCTACGCTAATGCCTTTTTCTTCCAGGATTCTACCGGCTTCGATAGCTTTCCATACCAGGTGACCGCAGGCAAAGATGGTTACATCGGTACCTTCGCTCAGCACCTGTGCTTTACCAATTTCAAAAGTCTGGTCTTCTGCAGTAAAGTTTGGCCATTTTGGACGGCCAAAACGCAGGTACACAGGGCCTTGATAATCGGCAATAGCCATAGTAGCGGCTTTGGTCTGGTTGTAATCGCAAGGAACGATCACCGTCATACCCGGCAGCATCTTCATCATACCTATATCTTCCAGCACCTGGTGGGTAGCACCATCTTCTCCCAGGGTAAGACCGGCGTGTGAGGCACAGATCTTAACGTTTTTACCGCTGTATGCTACGCTCTGACGGATCTGGTCGTATACACGGCTGGTAGAAAAGTTGGCGAAAGTAGTAGTGTAGGGAATTTTACCACCAATGGTAAGACCCGCTGCCACACCAATCATATTGGCTTCGGCAATACCACACTGAACAAATCTTTCAGGGAATTCTTTAATGAACCCGTTGAGTTTTAATGATCCGGCCAGGTCGGCGGTCAGTGCTACGATGTTGGGGTTTTTACGTGCAGCCTCTAAGATACCATCGCCAAAACCGGCGCGGGTTTCTTTTTCATTTAAAACTTGAATGTCTTTCAGCATGGATATAAAAGTTAAAAGCGCCGCAAAAATAACACGAAAATGTGGATTGACGAATTTATTCGTGTAAGGCTTACCAGAGGCGGGTGCGGCGTACTGTTTTAAATGAAAAAAGTATTATATTCATCTTACATAAAATTCCACCGTATGAAAACCACAGGTCTTATATTAACTGTATTGGCAGGTCTCACGTTGCAGGCATATGCGGCAGGCCCGCAGAAAATCCGCATTGTTATAGATGCCGCGCATGGTGGTAAAGATGCCGGAGCGGTATCGGCCGGTGGCGATAAAGAAAGCGATATTACCCTGCAACTGGCCAAAGCGCTGGAGGCCGAGGCTAAAGCCCAGCATATAGAAATGGTACAAACCCGCACTTCTGCCGATGCTTCTCTTACTTTGGAAGAAAGGGCCAAACAAGGCAGCGAAGCCGGGGTTAAAACAGTGCTCATCTCCCTGCATGCCAATTACAGCGCCAGTAACGCCGATCAGAAAGGGGTAGAAGTATATTATTATAAAGACAACGCCAGTGGCAACCAATCGCAATGGTTGGCCGAAAAATTGAAAACCTTGCTCACCAGTGTAGCCAGCGTAAAAATGGCCGAAAAGAACCTGGTGGTGCTGCGCAACGCGCAGGTGCCAGCTGTAACCATAGAAGCCGGCTACCTGAGCAATGCCGAAGACCTCGCCAACCTCAAAAACAAAGATTACCAGAAAAAAATAGCGTCGCTTATTGTAAAAGCGGTGCAGGACTAAGCTTTATCTTAAAAGGTTTACAAAACGCAAAATGCCTCCGTACGGAGGCATTTTGCGTTTTGTGTGTATGTGATTGTTCGGGCGTCTATTTAAAAGTGTAACGTGCCGCTACACCAATCATGTTGTGCGCAAAGAACTTGGGCTCTGTAACAAAGTTAACAGCCGGTCTGAAATCGCCGGAAAGCGCCAACGGAATTTTCTTGAATTTGTATTCTACACCGCCAATGGCGTTGATACCAAAGATAAATTCGTTTTGATCGTGCCGCTGGTCGTTGTAGTACCAGTCGCCGTTGTGGTTCCACACACCGGTGTGTAAACCGCCACCGAAGAAGATCTGCCATTCTCTTTTAGGCATAGGAATATGGTATTCAAAAATACCTGCAAAGGTGGTGCTCGATCCGTCGCTGCTGTACCAGCCCAGTCCGCCTACGTTAGCCTGCAGTTCAATCGCCATTTTAGGATTCATAAAGAATTTGGCGTTGGCGCCAATACCATCCGGCGTTAAGCGGCCACCCAATCCGATCTTATAGTTTTGTGCAGAGGCCGGAACCGCCAGGGCGCTCAGTGCAACTGCAGCCAGTCCGAGTATTTTTGTTTTGGTCATGTCTGAATAGGTTTTGGTGAATAATTTTCAAAAAGCTTGCCAAATTTATGAATATTTCGGACTAGCGGAAATGCAGTCGTTTTCTCGAGGGGTAAAAAAAATAGCATAAAAGCAATATGTCTAATATTGAGATTATGCCTATTATGCTAAGTGGGGTATGAAATAATGTCATTCCCAAGTGATAAAGCGGGATGTTTGAAAAAAAGAATCCGCTGACGAATGTCATGTTTAATAACAATGTAATAAAATAAGCTGGTAAAATACACAGGTAAATGCTCAGTAGGAAAATGTGTCTTTTTCTAATCTTCACATAAAGGATAGCAGTGAATATTATTTTATATAAAAGAAAAACTAAGAAAGGTATTAATGGGCTTTCATATGACTCTTGGCAAGGCACGCCCCAGAGGAAGATAAAGGGAATGCTTGCCCGATTTGGTATGGCTAACAATGTAATGTTGTTAACAATATTGTCGGTAAGCATAGATATTACAAAAACCAAGAGAATTTTGAATGCTGTAATAAAAATAATACGCATAATATAAAAAGAAGAGGTGTATTTTGAATAAATACACCTCTTCAGGTAAGGAAGTTACATGATTTTAGATAAAATTCGATCTTTGGTCAGACCTTTGAATTGCTCGAGATCTGCCTGAATATCAGATAGTATTACTGATATTTCATCGTTATTAACTATTGTTTTGTATTTCGAAATTTGATTTATGCTGGCATTGTAGTACTCCTCTGTAATTGGAATGGCGTCATTTGTTCCATATTGCAATTTATTTGCAACTTCAAATGTTGCATATGCAAATTGAAGTTGTGCCTTAATATTTGAAGCAGAAGTTATGTCAAATACATAGTTACAGTAAGACAATGTATGGTAATATTCTATGTACTTTTCCCCAATCTTGTACTTACGTAAAAAATTATCTCTGAAATCATAAGCATTGGCAAGGGGTAGTGGAGAAAGACCTGCGTCATCTGCTTGGTCATTCGTACTTAAGGCCTGGCAATCTTGCCCTTGTACATAACAATAAGGAGTTCCTGTGCCCCAAGGCTGAGGAGCGCAGCCTGCTAGAGGATTAGTATAGTTGCAGGTAGGGTGAGGGCCGCATGCATAGCTTGGGCCTCCCCCGGGATAATTTTTATAGAGAAGTGTTTGTGACAGCTTTTTGTCGGGTTGTAAGTCTACTAAATTGTCGTTTCTCAATTTCACTTCTAGGATATAAGGGCTTTCTGCAAAGGTGTTTTTAAGACTTGTAGCCAGAAGCATCTGAACATCTCTGGAAGAAATCACAGTCAACTCTGTAGATAGATTTTTATCAAGAGTACTGTTTTTATCAGAGACTGAGTAAAAATCATGCTGGTATCCCTCTAAGTTCTTATTGTTATAATTTGCAGATATATAGCTGATTCCCTTAATGCTCTGAAAGTCGAAATTCCCGGAATATTTATCCATGAATATGAAAACTTCACATGGTATATCCTTATTAATGTCTCCTATGATATCTTTCGTGAAAGTTGAATAAAAGTTATTCATCTCGGGAGTATCGAGAATAGCAAGTTGTGTTGTAATGCTATTCCAGCTATTCATTCCACTATTTGTTTTAAACATTTTATAATTTTTAGAAATCTCTTTTAGTTCTATAGTGTTGGTTTGGCCACTATAAATCTTATATGGCTTACCTAAAAGTTGACTGGTATTCGGATGGGAAGCAGATTCATTGTGCTTTTTTTGACAAGAAGAGATCGCTACTAAAACCAGGAAGAAGCTAAATAATGCAATACTTTTGTTTTTCATAGAGAAATTAGGTTGTTTTAAAATAGAAGACAAATTAGTCTTTTATTATGAATTGGTGGAATTTTTGGATCAAAAGGTCAATATTTAGTGTTATTAGGCCTTTTGTCTCCGGGTGCTTATTTTTGCACCCAATATTTTCAGCATCATGAACAAACCTTTTGAAGCCTCTATAGATTTTGCCAGGGGAATGGACGACCTGGATACTTTATTTGCCTTTCGTGAACGTTACCTTTTTCCTAAGATCAACGATAAAGACGCCCTGTACTTCTGCGGCAACTCATTGGGTTTGCAGCCTAAGATGGCCGCGCACCTGTTTCAGCAGGAGCTGGACGACTGGGCTAAGTTTGGGGTAGAGGGCCATTTTCGCGCGCGCAACCCGTGGATGACCTACCACCAGCAGTTTAACGAACCGCTGGCCAAGATCGTAGGCGCCGAGCCGGATGAGGTAGTAGCTATGAACACGCTTACGGTAAACCTGCACCTGCTGATGCTGAGTTTTTACCTGCCCGATAAAAAGCGGTATAAAATCCTGATGGAAGCCGGCGCTTTTCCCAGCGACCAATACGCCATAGAAACACAGGTACGCTTTTACGGTTTCGACCCTAACGAAGCTATTGTAGAAGTAGCGCCGCGCGAGGGCGAGCTGCACCTGCGCGATGAAGATATTATCGCTGCGATAGAAAAGAACAAGAATGAACTGGCACTGGTGCTCATGGGTGGTGTAAACTACTATACAGGCCAGTTGTACGATATGGAAGATATTACCGCCAAAGCGCACTCTGTAGGTGCACTGGCTGGTTTTGATCTGGCGCATGCTGTGGGCAACGTGCCTTTGGAGCTGCACAACTGGGATGTGGATTTTGCCTGCTGGTGTTCTTACAAATACCTCAACTCCGGGCCTGGTGGCGTGGGTGGCGCGTTTGTACATGCCCGCCACAGCAACGATCCCGAAACTTTCCGCCTGGCAGGCTGGTGGGGCAATGAAGAGAAGACCCGTTTTAAAATGGAGAAAGGTTATGTGCCCCGCAAAGGTGCTGCCGGCTGGCAAATGAGCAATGCGCCTGTGTTTAACATGGTAGCGCACCGTGCATCGCTCGACCTGTTCGATAAAGCGACCATGCCCGCTTTGCGTGAAAAAAGCCTGAAAATGACCGCTTACCTCGACTTCCTGCTGCGTAAACTGGATCACCTCAATTTCCAGATCATTACACCTGCAGAGCCTGAGCGCAGAGGTTGCCAGATCAGTATGCTGTTTGGTACAGATGGCCGCAAAGTATTCGACTACCTCGAATCCAATGGTGTAATTGCTGACTGGCGCGAACCTAACGTGATTCGCATTGCACCGGTACCCATGTACAACAGCTTTGAAGATGTATTCCGCTTCTACGAATTATTGCAGACCTACAAAGGATAATTTACAAACGCAAATATTTTGCTAATAGAGAAAGCCCCCTACAGGATTGTTGGGGGCTTTTCGTTTATATCACTTAATTTTAAGTAAGCCAAATTGTAACGTTCATGTCTGGTAAATCAACTACGCTCGAAGATGTGGTGATTAAGTTTGCAGGCGATAGTGGAGATGGGATGCAACTGACAGGTACTCAATTTTCTAACAATACCGCCCTGGTGGGCAACGACCTCTCAACTTTCCCCGATTTTCCGGCAGAGATACGCGCGCCTTTAGGTACTGTGCCTGGCGTAAGCGGGTTTCAGCTCCGGTTTGCAAGCCACAATGTATATACACCCGGCGATCTTTGCGATGTGCTGGTGGCTATGAATGCCGCCGCGCTCAAGGTAAACCTCAAAGCACTTAAACCGGGCGGCATTATCATTGCCAATACCGATGGTTTTGATGCCAAAAACCTGCGCCTGGCCAATTATGCAGAGGGCGACAACCCGCTAGAAAACGACTCGCTGCTGGGTTACCAGCTGCATAAAATAGACATTACCAAACTTACCCGCGAAGCGCTTAAAGAAGTAACGGGATTGGGGGTGAAAGAAAAAGACCGTTGCAAAAACATGTTTGTGTTGGGTTTTGTATACTGGTTATACAACCGCGATATGAACAGCACCATGAACTTTTTGAAAGAGAAGTTTGGCAATAAACCCGAGATACTGGATGCCAACCTGCAAGCCTTGCAGGCCGGGTTTAATTATGGCGATACCACCGAGGCTTTTAGCACACGATATACTGTTGCCAAAGCAGATAAGGAACCCGGCATTTACCGCAGCATTACCGGCAATACTGCGCTGGCGTATGGTTTGGTAGCCGCATCTAAAATGAGCGGCCTGCCCTTGTTTTTGGGTACGTACCCCATTACACCCGCTTCAGATATTTTACATGAGCTGAGCAAGTATAAGACCTTTGGTATTAAAACCTTTCAGGCCGAGGATGAGATAGCCAGCATTACCGCTGCTATTGGCGCGGCTTATGGTGGCAGTCTGGGTATAACCACTACATCGGGCCCGGGTATGGCTTTGAAAGGCGAAGCAATGGGCCTGGCTATGATGCTCGAAATACCGCTGGTGATTATCGACATCCAGCGGGGAGGGCCCTCTACGGGGTTGCCCACCAAAACGGAGCAGAGCGATCTATTGCAGGCTTATTATGGCCGCAATGGAGAGTCGCCTATGCCCATCGTTTCGTCCCGCACGCCCAGCGATTGTTTCGATGCAGTGATGGAGGCCTGCCGCATTGCGGTGCAGCATATGACCCCGGTAATCTTCCTGAGCGATGGGTACATTGCCAATGGTGCCGAGCCCTGGAAGTTTCCGCAAACTGCCGATCTGAAACCTTTTGAAGTGATCTTTAAAAAGAAACTGGCCGAAGGCGAAGATGCTTTTATGCCTTATAAACGGGATGAAAACCTGGTGCGCCCCTGGGCGGTGCCGGGCACACCGGGATTGGAACACCGCATTGGCGGACTGGAAAAACAGGATATAACCGGTAATGTGAGTTACGATCCCGATAACCACCAGCATATGATTAATACCCGCCAGGCCAAGGTCGATAAAATTGCCGATCATATTCCTGCGCAGGAAATAGACAATGGGCCGGAAGAAGGTGATGTGCTGGTACTGGGCTGGGGATCTACCTATGGTGCTATCAAAACTGCGGTAGAAGAATTACTGCCGCAAGGGTATAAAGTGGCGCATGCACATATCCGCTACCTGCGGCCTTTTCCTGCCAACCTTGGCGATGTGCTCCAACGCTACAAAAAGGTACTGATACCGGAAATTAACAATGGACAGCTGATTAAAATTATTCGCGACCGATACCTGGTCGATGCCAAAGGATACAATAAGGTGATGGGGGTGCTTATTACTAAAACCGAATTGGTAGCGGCGATTAAGGCGATGTTGTAGCTTCGGGGCTTCGACAAGCTCAGCCACCTCTGTTACTAAGGCTTAGCCACCTTTGTTAGACCTGCCAGTCCCGTTCATACGGGGAGGTGCGAACGGAAGCCGGATCTCTTCTTTTGAAATTCTAATCTCGCACAGATCACAAATCAGCGGTCAGCCAATATGTTGCGCTGTTTTTTCGCGTTGGGCAAATCCTCAAATCATACATCAGAAATCAGCGATCCCTATTTTGGTTTAATGTATACACTCGAATCGGGCAGCATAGGCAGCCCCGCCTGGAAGTACTTGTTGAATACTGCCCGGAAAGTATTCACCGATGAAATGCCATCGTACAAACCCGTATAATCTCCATCACTGTAGTAATAAGCGTTCAGGTTCTTATAGCGGTCTATAGAGCCGTAAGTTGGGCTATAGAGCGATTCTCCCTCGCCATGATCGCCCTGTAGGATAATTACATATGGTTTGCCCGCATTACTAGCCTGTATATTGGTAATAATGCTTTCGATCTGCGTGTTAATGTACAGCACCTGTTCTATAAACGCTTCGGCCCGGTAAGGTTTAATAAGCCCGGCAGAGTCGAAACGGCCGTTGCGGTCATACACCAATGGCAAGTGCGGCGACACCACATGTGCATATTGAAATGTGGGCTTTTCCGGTGTTTGCAGGCTCAATGTTTTTAAGCGATTCAGCGGCAGCGTCATAATGTTGGTGAACTGTGCCATTTCCTTTTGCTGTTCCGCTTTTTTAAAATCGTAGATCTTGTTTGCCGTAGGGTGGAGTACTACATTAAACCAGATATCGTCGTGAATTTTGCCCCATAAAGTCTGGTAGTAAAAAATATAATCGTTGAAGTACGTAAACCTCGGTTTTTGCAGGCAGGGATACCCGTCTATATCAAAAATACTGTTGTTGATGATCTCGTAATCCAGCGCTTTAAATTGTTTAAACACCGGGTTGTGCTGCACTGCTGTTACACCCGTCAGGTACAGCCGGCTCAGGCGCTCTTCCTGTTTGGCCAGTGGCAAAAAATTCATACTCAGGGTAGAGCCCATGCTCAGCGGTGTCATATCATAACTGCTGCTGCTGCTGCGCGAAATGAAGAACTGCCGGGCGGTAAGAAAGCTATCGAGCGGATTGCGAAAACCGTGTTTTTCCTGTAACGAAACACTGCTGGGGTATTCGTCAAAAATGAGGAAATACACATTGGGATAAACAGCCTGTGCAGATTTGGATGCGAATGTGTGTGACGTTACGGGCACTGCTTTTTTAGACTGCAGTGCTTTTATACCCTCTACACTCATAAACACAGCGTACAGCAGCAGCAAATATTGGTTCAGCTTAAGCAGGTTGGTGCCCGTGGTTTTGCGGATGCGCCATAATGCAACCAGGGCCAGCACTATCACCGCCGGAAGCACAAAGGCGTATTTGGCAATAAAGGCATCGGGTGCCGCTTGCTTTAGTAAACCATGCAGGTAACCGAAGTAAAAAAACAAAGTGAGTACAACCTGTGTTTGTGTGGCGCTTTTAAACCGGTTTCGGTTGGTTAACCAGCATAAACCGAAAAGCAGCACACTGCCCGAAATATATATCGCTCCCCATTTTAGGGCATTGGCGGTATGGTACAAACCGTTGTAGTCGCTCATCATTTTGAGCACAAAAAAAACGGGCATCAGCACCAGGTGCAGCAGGTATACGTTGTTTTTCCGGCTATGAGGTTGGTTGGGTTGGGATGGCATAGCAGGTTTATTTTTTCTTCATCAGGTACAGTATCCGTTCAGAAGTAGGAATAGGTTGCTTATCGGTGATCTCAAAATACTGGCCAAAAGCGGTTTCAAAAGCACTTTCGGTATAATCGGGATAGGTACGGGTGCGCTGTTGCAGCAGTTGCACACATTTCTCATCGGTAGCAGGTACAAACTCAATAATGAGATAGGGTGCCTGCTCTGCAAACATTTGCGCTATAAAACCCAAAGGCAGGTTGTTGCTGATGGCCAGGTGGTGTACCAGTGCCAGCGCCATAGCCACATCGCTGTGGGTGCGGTCGGGCAGGCGTTCGCGCTCTGCATTGTTCCAGCCAATAGCCGGCGACGGTGTGGTGATAGACGCGCTGATGGCCGTAATGGGCAATGTCTCTTTTTTAAGGCTATTGTACAAGCGGTCTATGCAATATACATCGCTGTCTATAGCCCACACCTGCTGGCTGTACTGGGCTGCCAGCCTGCTAAAATGCCCGGTATTGCAGCCCCAGTCGGCCACGGATGCAGGCCGCAACAGTTTTAACCATTGGGCAATCTGCTGTGCTTTATGTTTAAGATATACCGAGGTAGTATCTTCTTCGTAATAATGGTTCCAGGTGCTTTTCTGCTCCGGTAATTTGAGGCCCGATACCAATGCCCGCAAAGACTCCAGTATCTGCCGGAATTTGGTTTCGGAAAAAGCCGCCTGGTACTGGCTGTTCTTCTTTCCGGTTCCTTTTACCTTGGCCGGCATTACCACATGCATCATCATGTTCACATTCATCCGTTTGTGCAGCGGAATTACGTTGGCCGCCATCTGTAAAGGAATGCCCTCGGGGTAAATGGTGAGCAGTTTATTGCTATCCGCATCGCTGTAGCAGCACAGCAGCAAAGGTGCCAGAAAGGTCTGGCAAAACTGGTGGTAGGCTATCCACGGCGCTTTGGTATCGTAGTTGTCGAACGATAGGGTGTCTATAAAAACGGGTTTCCCGTTCCGGAACTGGATGTTAAAGGGCGTAGCGTCTTTTAACGTAAGCCCGTATTCCAGCGATTTTTCTGCAATTTCCAGCGTAAGCAAGGCCGCATCTTTCAGCTGGCTAAAACTCCATTCGTAGGGATAGCTTATAGCCGTTAACTGCTCCGGCTCCAGGAAACGGTATGCCCCGGCATATGCTGCTGGTACCGGCAATTCTTTATGCGCCAGCAATTGCCCGCCGCCCGTAAGCTTTTCATACAGGCCCGATTTCATCAATTGGGTGTAGGGCATAGCATAACCGGGTTGTACCACACGGTAAACCTTGCCTTGCTGCCGGATCATAAACCCGGCAGGGTCCCTGTAAGATCCCGGAACTTGCATACTGGATGGATTCAATTATTTATCGCCTTTTCTGAAAAGGTTAGTGAAGAACATCTTAATCCTGCGGAAAGTGTTTTTGAAGAAAAAAACGGCGCCCAGCGCTCCTGCAATAAGGAACTGGATAAAAAAGCTGCTGCTTCCCGGGTCGATGTATAACAATGGCATATCGGAGTATTGGTCATCAAAAATAATAATATTAATTGTTATGGTCGTATATGCTGTGTTTAAGTCCGGGTAGAAGTGAATTTAACAGAGTTTTTTTGCACAAATCAGATTAAGGCCGTTAATTTAATACCAATAAAAGGACTACCAATGTCAGCATCTTATCAGATAAAGAGTTATGAAGCCTATCTCAGTGCTTATGAGCGCAGTGTGCAGGATCCGGAGGGCTTCTGGGGCGATGTGGCCGGCAATTTTTACTGGCGCAAGCGATGGAATAAAGTTTTGGACTGGAATTTTACGGAGCCAGATATAAAATGGTTTGCAGGGGGTAAGATGAATATTACCGAAAACTGCCTGGACCGTCACCTGGGTACTTTGGGCGATAAACCCGCTATTATCTGGGAGCCTAATGATCCGGAGGAGCATTACCGCATCCTTACCTACCGTGACCTGCACCAAAAGGTAATGCAGTTTTCGAATGTGCTTAAAACGCATGGGGTAGAAAAGGGCGATCGTATCTGCATCTACATGGGTATGATACCCGAACTGGCTATTGCCGTGCTGGCTTGTGCCCGCATTGGTGCCATTCACAGCGTGGTTTTTGGCGGTTTTTCCGCACAAAGCATTGCCGATCGTATTAACGATGCGGGCTGCGAGCTGGTGGTAACCTGCGATGGCGCTTACCGGGGCGGCAAAGATATTCCGCTCAAAAGTGTGATAGACGATGCGCTGGTGCAATGCCCAACGGTAAAAAAAGTGATTGTGTGCACCCGCACCCGTACCCCGGTGAGCATGATCAAAGGCCGTGATTTCTGGTGGGAGGATGAGATTAAGAAGGTAGAAACCCTGGGTAACACCTATTGTACCGCCGAAGAAATGGATGCAGAAGATCCGTTGTTTATACTGTACACTTCCGGCTCTACCGGCAAGCCCAAAGGCGTGGTGCATACCTGTGCCGGGTATATGGTGTATACCAATTATACTTTTGTAAACGTATTTCAATACCAGCCTGGCGATGTGCATTTCTGCACCGCAGATATTGGCTGGATCACCGGGCACAGCTATATTTTATATGGCCCGTTAAGCGCGGGCGCCACCACGCTGATGTTTGAAGGGGTGCCTACCTGGCCCGATGCCGGCCGTTTGTGGGATGTGGTAGACAAGTTTAAAGTGAATGTGCTGTATACCGCGCCTACAGCTATCCGGTCGTTGATGGGTTTTGGTCTGGAGCTGGTAAACAGCCATGACCTGAGTTCGCTCAAAGTGCTGGGCACCGTGGGCGAGCCTATTAACGAAGAAGCCTGGCATTGGTACCACGAGCATATTGGTAAAGGCAAATGCCCGGTGGTAGATACCTGGTGGCAGACCGAAACCAGCGGCGTACTTATTTCTAACCTGGCTGGTATTACACCGCAAAAGCCTTCTTACGCTACATTACCGCTGCCGGGGATACAACCCTGCCTGGTAGATGAAAACGGTAAGGAGCTGGAAGGAAACGATGTATCGGGCAACCTGTGCATTAAGTTTCCGTGGCCGGGCATTATCCGCACCACGTATGGCGATCATGAGCGTTGCAAACAAGCTTATTTCTCTACCTACCCCAATCTGTACTTTACCGGTGACGGTGCTTTGCGCGATGCCGATGGTTTTTACCGCATTACCGGCAGGGTAGATGATGTGCTCAACGTAAGCGGGCACCGCATTGGCACCGCAGAAGTAGAAAATGCGCTAAACATGCACGCCGGGGTGGTAGAAAGTGCTGTGGTAGGCTTTCCGCACGATGTAAAAGGGCAGGGTATTTATGCTTATGTGGTATACAATGGCTCGCATATTAACGATCCCGAACTCACGAAAAAAGATATACTGGCTACGGTGAGCAGGCTTATTGGCCCCATTGCCAAACCCGATAAGATCCAGTTTGTAGCCGGATTGCCCAAAACCCGTAGCGGAAAGATTATGCGCCGCATCTTGCGCAAGATTGCCGAAGGAGAACTGGAAAACCTGGGCGATACCTCTACCCTGTTAGATCCGGGTGTGGTAGACGATATTAAGCAAAACAGGCAGTAGTAATATCGCTGATCTCCGAAGTACGATCTGTGAATGTTAGCGGTATGATGGGTTGATGCCTGATTCTTAATGTGCCATGCTGCGCCTGAAGTATGAGGTAAGCAGCATCTCTTCAGAACAATGAATATTGAAAACACTAGTCTTCGATAAATCCTGTGCTAACCATGTAGCGCTTAGGCATGTAAGATAAATAACCTGCCAGGCACGAAGCTCCTGTCAGGTTTAAGAAATAAAAATGCTTACGACAGCGCACTTTCCGGTGCGCTGTTTTTTATGGGTTGAATTTTTTGCCGGTAGCGGCTAATGAGTTGTGCGGTGTCTTTGCTTAATGCGTAGATCAGCTCAAACTGGTCCAGTACTACTTTTAGTTTAGAAGTATCGTGGCGGGAGGGGTTGTTGATATCGCCCACACTCAGTTCCTCTGCGCGTTGCTGCATCAATAAGGCCAGGCGTATCATCATGGGTTGTTCCCGAAGGGTCATTTCTTTAGCGCCCGGCGAGAGCAGAATGCTGCCCGTCATAATGCCATGCGCATATTCCAGCTGGGTTTTTACCTGCTCTATCAGCGGTTGAAAATCGGGATTGCGCAATTGGTCGGAGTAGGCCCGTTCATATACCGATAAGGACGCGATATGGCTGCCCAGACTGTGCTGGAGTACCACAAAGGCGTGCAGCGACTCAGGCTGCTTGTTGTAAGGTTCATTAAGCATGCGCTGAAACGTGTCCGACAGGTTGGCCAGGGTTACAAACACCTCTTTGCGGGCCAGTTTAAGGGCGGTAATATGCGGCATGGGGCCGGTAAACCCAGCTGCTGCTTTTTCAAAATAATCGCGCAGGGCCAGCAGACTTTCCTGCATATAGGTTTCGATCTGCTCACTCTCCCAATTGGGCAATACAAAGCGGCTTACCAGGAAGGCAATAACCGAACCTATAAGCGTATCGAGTATACGGTCGCCCGCCAGTTTGGTAAAATCGCTGGGGTGCAGAAAGTGGAAGGCCAGCAGCACATATACCGTGATGAAGATGACACTTGCCAGGTATTTTTTCTGCAACAGGCTGTACGATAGAATCATGGCCGCCACCATGAAGATGAACAATACCACACCATTTGAAATAAAGTACAACGCCAGGCCGCCCACTAAACAGCCAATTACGGTACCCGATATACGGTGAATATTACGTTGTTTAGATATGCTGAATGCGGGTTTCAGAATGGTGAGCACTGTAAGCAATATCCAATAGGCATGGCCGGGCTGAAACAAATGGGCCACGCCCAGACTTATGAGCAGCCCCACCGCAATGCGCAGTGCATGACGAAACTGGTTGGAGGCCAGTGTGCAGTTGTCTTTCAGCTTTTGAAAGGTAAAGTCGGTACGGCCTATAAACTGGTGGTAATCTTCGGTAAGATCGGAGGGCAGATTGAGCCCTTCGGGAAAACGCTCCAGGCGGTGCAGCCGCATAATGCGCTGGTGAATTTCCTTGAGGTTGTATATGATATGCCGCAGGCTAATGTAGCCATCGAGGCTTTCGGGTTGCAAGGCCAATGCCCGCAGCGACTGAAATTTTGTTTCGGTTTGCTGCAACAGGTGCCCGATATGGCGGTTGGGAAAAGTGTGGCGGTTCATTTGCAGGCCCGTTCCAATCTCTTCCAACTCTTCTGCCAGCGCTATGATGATGGCCTGCATATCGTTGAGAATACCGGTATGGTCAAAGTGCCGGTGAAGTTTGGGGTAGTTCTGTTGCGAGGTCATAATGTGCTCAAACAGGTCTACCAGCTCCTGGAAAATAAGCAAGAGGCTCCGGCCTTTGGGCGTGGTATCCTTAATGAAACTGCGGGTACGAAACAGGATTTCGCGTACCTGGTCTTGCAGTTGGTGAATGCGCACTTGCTCCTGCATCAGGTTTTTATAGGCCTGCTCGTATGCAGGATGCTCGCTGTAGAACGCCGCTTTGTCTTTCATGTACCGGGCGGTTTCTATAATACATTCGCCCAGGGCCTGCTGCGCTGCCGAATAGGGTTTAATGCGATACAGGGTAAGGCTCAGCAGCATATACCAGGCGCCTCCGGCCAGCAGTAGTAAGGAGTGCTGGAAAATGGCTTCCATAGGTATGCGATCGTCTATAGAAAGTACCATAATGATGAGCGCCAGCGCGCCTACCGCTCCCGACCTGCTGCCATAAATAGAAAACATAGACAGGAACCAGCCCAGGGCGCCAATCATACAGGCAAGCAACAATGGGTATGGCCTGCACAAACCCACCAAAATAGCTACTATGGAATTGAGCAAAATAGCAAACAGCATGGCATTGCGCCGGTGGTGTACCGGGCCGGGTGTATCGGTAAGGCTTACGCAAAGCGCGCCAATAGAAAGGGCCATCCCTTCGGCCACATGGCCAAACTGGTAAAAAATTACGGAAGGAAGTAATACACCTGTGGTTATGCGCACACCATAGGACACGTACTGGCTGCTGATAAACTGTTGAAAGCTTCGCAGTGTTTGCATGCCATTAAGTTAGGCCAAATTTTGCTTTCAGACAGCGATGTGGAGAACAAAACAAAAACCGGAAGCTAAGCCTCCGGTTTTGTTGGTGGTGATGGAACGGGAACAAGTTTAATACAATGAGTACGCCTCCCAGGCTACAGAAGGGAAAGCGGCATAACTGATGTAGCCAAATCCGCCGGTGGCCCAGCCAGTACCCCATGAGTTCATTACTTTAAAAGCCTGCAGGTTATCATCCCAGCCGCAAACCACCATGCTGTGTCCACCTTTATAAGCGCCGGAATTGCCGGTAAACACCTGGTTTGCGCCCAGCGTTTGAAAGTTCTGGTATACATCCAGTCCAATCACTACAGGTTTGTTGGCGTAAATAGAGTTTTTAATGTTGGTTATAAGCGTGCTGCTGCTGCCCTGGTAGCTGGCCCAGATGAGGTTATAGCCATGTAGTTTATGGCTGTTGGCATTAGACTGCTGCGTGGCGTTAGGCATGGTAGAGCATCCGTTGGCCGAGCTGTAAGGCATGGCATCCCAGGTACAGGCACCCTGGCTGGTAAGCAGGTTAAGCACGGTAGTAATGTACGCGCCCGAAACGCAATCGGTAGCAGAGGTAGAAAACTTAGTCTGGTTGTACACATATTCGGGACTCAGCATATTCGTACCTGTGCCATATGGCGCGTTACCAGCTCTGTTTAGAAATGAAAGCGCACCGTAAGTAGTAGACCATGCCGTGCATGAACCTTCGCCGCCCTGGGTACCAGGTACCGGCATATCCAGGCTATAGGCAGCAGGGTATGCAGCAGGTGTGGTGGGGGTTGTAGGTGTAGTGGGGGTAACTGGATCTGTGGGTGTGGCAGGGTTTGTAGGTGTAGTGGTGGAGCCTCCAGTACTGGGTTTTCCCCTTCTTGCCAGAATTTCAAGACTAATGGGGCGGAAGCGCTCAACGCTTTGCAGCTGGTCGGGCGAGCTTTTTAATGCACCTGTAGAAAACAGGGCATCTGTACCTTCATTCACGCGCACGTTTTGTGCTTCCGGGTTACGACTGTCCTTGGTACATGATGCCATACCGGCAACTGTAGCTAAAACAAGCAGGCCATTCAAGGTTCTGGCTGGCCATAGTGGTGTTTTCATCGTCATTCTGTTGGGTTTTGAGGTGGTGATCAAAATCTCTTTGTTTCAACAGGACGAAATGGTTCTTTATATTCATTAGGGTTGTTGGGCTGACTAAAGCGGAGCAATGTTAGGGCCAAAAAATGAATATAAAAATATCAACATCTATTGTTCATCAATAAAAATATAATGTGTTGTATTTATAATTTGTATTTATTTAATAAACAATATATTGAATTGTATTTCCGTAGTCTGATAATTTTAAAATTTCTTTAATTTGATGTCTTTTTTTGTAGCTTCTGGTAATATTTGCATACTGTAGTAAGCCCGCAGATATCGCATTTGGGGTTGCGGGCTATGCAAACGTAGCGGCCGTGGAGAATGAGCCAATGGTGGGCCTTATGAATGAGCGCTTCGGGAAAATGTTTGATCAGTTGTTTTTCTGCGGCCAGCGGTGTAGTGGCATTGGTGGTTAAGCCAATGCGGGCCGATACCCGAAACACGTGCGTGTCTACCGCCATATTGGGTTGCTGGTCTATTACAGAGGTGATAACGTTGGCTGTTTTGCGGCCTACACCTGGCAGCTTTACCAGCTCGTCTACCGTCATAGGCACTTCGCCGTTAAAATCCTGTACCAGCATTTGCCCCATGCCAATGAGGTGTTTGGTTTTATTATTGGGATAGCTGATGCTGCGGATAAGCGGAAACAGTTCGTCGAATGTAGCGTGCGACAAAGTCTCGGCATCGGGATACTTTTTAAAGATAGCCGGTGTAGTAAGGTTTACCCGCTTATCGGTGCATTGGGCAGATAAAGCGACGGCAACGAGCAACTGGTACGGATTGTCAAAAATCAGTTCGGTCTCAGCGTCGGGCGAGTGTTCTGTAAAGTAATCGATAACAGCCTGGTAACGTTGTTGCTTGGTCATGCTGCAAAAATAAAAGGTTAATCGGGCTGTGCATCATCCGTTTCGTTGTTTTCTGGCTTGGGCTGTAAAAAATCGGGCATGGATTTAATGTGAATGTCCTGCTGCGGAAAGGCTATTTCGATGCCGTTTTCGTTAAATTTTTCGTGGATGAGGGTAAGTATTTCACTTTTCAGGTCTACCCAAAGGTCAATATCGGCCCAGAACAGGATGCGGATGTCGATGGTGCTGTCGTTAAACTGGTGTACCAGCACCTTAAATTTAGGATTGGTGTGTACATCTTTTTGCCCTTCGAGTATGCCGCTCAGTATTTGCCTTGCCTGCCGCAGATCGGTATCGTAACCCACACCCACCAGCAACTCGGCCCGGCGGTATTGGTTGGTAAGCGTCCAGTTGGTAATGTGGTGCGAGAGCAGGTCGCCGTTGGGAATAATTACTTCTGAGCCTTGCAGGGTTACGATTTTGCTGCTGCGTATGCCTATTTCTTTTACCGTGCCATATTGCTGCTCTACCTCAATAATATCGCCTACTTCGATAGGGCGCTCAAAGGCCAGGATAATGCCCGATACCAGGTTGTTTACCACATTTTGCAAACCAAAACCGATACCCACGCCCAATGCTCCGATGATGATGGCCAGCTTATCCATAGGAATGCCCGATGCAATAAAGGCCAGCAAAATACCTGCGCCGATAATGCCAAGTCGCACCAGCAGAATGGCATTGCCCCAGCGACTTTTTTTATTGATGGCCTGCCCCTGGGTTTTGCCAAAAATAAAGACCAGCACTTTGGAGAGGGAAACGGAGATCCACAGCACCAGTATAAAAATGAAGATGCTGCCATAGGTAATTACGGTGGTGCCTATTTTACGGTCTTTACTAAAGAAATCGATTACATAATCGCGTATGCCCTCATACATGTTAAGGTTGCGCAGCAAAATAAATACCCAGCAAATGCCCGCCACAAGAAACAGGAAAGAGGTAAGGCTTTGTTTAATGCGGTTGTAATCGAAGAAAGATGCCAGCCGGTTGCTGTTTTTATGCGCCTCTACCTGGAGGTAAATGGCTTCGAGAATAATTTCGGTTACAATGAATAAAGCCAGCGCTTCGATGGCGCTTAACGCGGCGCCCAGCGAGAGGTATTTGGATAAAGTAAGCCGCCCAAATACGTTGCAGATAAAAGCCAGGCCAATCTGGATGGTAAATACCCATACCACTACGCGGTTAAAATTATGGGGTACCGGCTCGTAAGAAGATTTGTTGAAAATAAGGTAAACGGCTACGGCTAAACCTATAATCTGGCCGGCCAGGTGCAGGTACCGCTCTCCCAAAGACGGATCGGCCAGGGAATTGGCCAGGGAAAAGAGACACAAGAGAATCATTACCGAAAACCATACCCGGCGGTCTTTGGCTTTCCAGGTTCGCCAGGCCAGGAGCCATAGTACAAAGGTCTGCAACATCCAGAACAGCTCCATGAGCGCCAGCGGGGGTTGCGGAAACACAAACGGCGATATGGTAAATGTAAACGCCAGGCAGCCGGCAATGCGATTGCGTTTTAGGTAGGTAATACTGGCCAGTATAGTATCGGGATCTGCATAGTTTTTGCGGACGGCCGCATAATTATGAATAACCCACCAGGTAAACAGCAGGCCCATTAATGCGATTATGATAAGAATATCCTGGTTGTAGAAAAGATAAAACCGGAGCACTTGCCCGGTAGCACGAACAGAATTGATTGAAACAGCGCCAAAATCCTGTTTATAATCGGCCGGTCTGGCTTTCCACAGGTAGGCTTCCTCCTGCCGGAAAATCTGTTTCTGGATAGTGCGGATGCGGTAGCTGAGCTCATCGAGTATATCGGTAATGGCAATATAATTAGACGCAACCCTGTTTTGCAGTACCCCTATCTTTTGGATGGCTTTTTTGTTTTGGGCGGCTACCTGCTCCCACTTGGGTCTCAGTTCCTCTATTTGCTGGCCGTAAAGCAATTTCAGCGCAGGATCTTCCGGCACATGCCGTAGTGACGAGTCGGTGCTGATGCGGGTAAGCTGGTTGTCTATTTCGGTAAGCTGGCTGCTGTATTTAAACAGGTTGTCCTGCCATTTTTCATGATTCTCCTCCAATTGCAGCAGCATAGCCTTAATGGCGTTCATGCTGCGCAGGTTCATACTGCGCCGGCTGCTTAGCACAACGGTATTGATAATTTTAATGAGCTGCTCGGTAGGAGGGAGCTGTTCGGCTACTTCGGTCGTATCAAAGCCCCGGCGCAGAATACTGTTGTAGTGGTTCAGGTCGCGGCTAATGTCTTCGAGGCGGTGCAGCAGCGGGGTAACGGTGGTGTCAGATGGTGCGGCGTTTTCGGTGGTTTTGGCCGTAGTATCGGCTTTTTGAGCCCATACAGGTTTTGTAACACCGCACAATATGCAGACGATACCAATCAGAATAACGTGGAAACGCAGGCTTGCTGACATATGGTTGCAGGATGTTTACATTAAATTACTGTTTTTAATGCATCTATCCATAACCATTTAATTGCAGGTCTTGCGACTGCAAAAACGTTTACGGCAACGGAACTTTAGTGTACCGAACTGGCCGTGCCGGATTGCTCCATAATGTAATCAATGGCTTCTGCCCTGGGCGAAAGCAGTTCTGTAGGAATCTGTCCCAGCCCTTCCTGTAAGGCTTTTAATCTCATTTGCAGGGAAAGGTCTTCTGCCAGAAGTTGGTTGAGCTCGGTCTTCTGATGTTCTTCTAGTTCGTTAAACAAAAATAATGTCAGGAGATCATCTGGTGTAAAATTATCCATAAGCGGGTTTTATATACCACTAAAACGTGCTTTTGTAAGCTTACGTATATCGCGGTAAAGATTTTATTTTCCTTTAACAAATGGTAAACACAAAAATGATTCCGGTTTTGGAAGTGCGGAGGATATGTGGATAAAAAATAAAGTGACCAGGGGCTAAAGGTAGGCCTGGTGTTTATTTCTGCTCTGCTTCGGTTGGGGGCTGGTCTACATGCTTGAAAACGAAGAGATCTTCATCGTCGCGTTTCATCAGGTAGTTTTCGCGGGCAAATTTTTCGAGCTTATCGGGACTGGAGATCAGTTCCTGGCGGGCTTTTTCAGATTTTTCGATTTCCTGGTTCAGGTATTCGATCTTTTTTTCTGTTTCTGTTACTTCCTGGCGCAGGTTGTATTGGGTTACCAGGTCGTTTTCATCAAAGCAAATGATCCAAACCGCAAAGGCTCCCCCTGCGAGTATGAACTTGCCGTACTTAAGGTTGAAAATGGATCTGATGTTCATAGGAAGGCCAGAATCTGGTGAAAAGAAAAAAGCAGTCCTGAAAGAGAGGTCTCAAAACCTTATTGGGCAATAATCTAGGGTGTTTCCACCTGCCAGGCAGGCTTTGTCTGCCATATTCACTTTCAGAACTGCTTTTGGTAATTACCTGTTACTTACCAAAATTAATAGATTTTTTGGGATAATAACCTTTGCCGGTTAATTCCTCTTCGATACGTAACAGTTGGTTGTATTTTGCCATACGGTCGGAGCGGCTGGCCGATCCGGTTTTGATTTGACCGCAGTTGAGCGCTACTGCCAGGTCGGCGATGGTAGCGTCTTCGGTTTCACCGCTGCGGTGGCTCATAATGGTGTTGTAATTGTTGAACTGGGCCATAGAAACGGCGTTGATGGTCTCGCTCAGGGTACCAATCTGGTTTACTTTTACCAGCAGTGCGTTGGCTACACCTTCTTTAATACCTTTTTCCAGACGGTTTACGTTGGTTACGAACAGATCGTCGCCCACCAGCTGTACTTTATTGCCCAGCGCTTCGGTAAGCATTTTCCAGCCCTTCCAGTCGTCTTCTGCCATACCATCTTCGATAGATACGATAGGGTATTTCTTAGCCCATTTAACCCAGTACTCTACCATTTCCTCGCTGCTCAGCGCTTTGTTGTCGGATTTGTGGAAAACGTATTTCTTGGTTTTTTCGTTGTACAGCTCGCTGTTGGCAGCATCCATTGCAATCGCAACCTGGTCGCCTGGTTTGTAACCGGCTTTCTCAATTGCTTTCAGTACAATTTCAATAGCCTCTTCGTTGCTCTGGATATTTGGAGCAAAACCACCTTCGTCACCAACATTGGTGCTATAGCCTTTGTCTTTCAGTACGTTTTTCAGTGAGTGGAAAATTTCCACACCCCAGCGCAGCCCTTCGCTAAAGTTAGCAGCGGCGATGGGCATTACCATAAATTCCTGGAAATCAATTTTGTTATCGGCATGCGCACCACCGTTCAGGATGTTCATCATTGGCACAGGCAGTGTTTTGGCATTGGTGCCGCCAATGTAACGGTACAGCGGTAAGCCAGCTTCCTGCGCTGCTGCTTTGGCCACAGCCATACTTACGGCCAGGGTAGCGTTGGCGCCCAGTTTGGCTTTGTTGTCGGTACCATCGAGTTCCAGCATCAGCATATCAATACCGGTTTGATCAAATACATCCCAGCCCAGCAGGTGCTCAGCAATCAGTTCGTTGGCATTCTTTACAGCTTTAAGAACGCCTTTGCCCAAGTATTTCTTTTTATCGCCGTCGCGTAATTCCACCGCTTCGTGTTTACCGGTAGAGGCACCGGATGGAACCGCAGCGCGGCCCAGGAAACCATTTTCGGTAATGATGTCAACTTCCACGGTAGGATTGCCCCTTGAATCCAGAATCTGGCGGGCTTTGATCTCGGTAATGATACTCATGATGATTGTTGAATTAATATAAGGATTATGTTTTTACAGATACAGGGCTTACGCCTTGGATTCGCCAGTCAGCTCGCGGAAGATGTCTTCCAGGTTCTGGTTATTGCTGGTGAGCGATTGAATATTGAGGTTGTGCTGCACCGACAGCTCCAGCAGTTGCTTGCGCACTTTATCAGGCTCCGCGGTAGCCAGGCTAAAGCTGAATTGTCCGCTGTTTTCAATTCGCTGAACGTTATTGAGCTTTTGGAGTATCGCTTTGTCGATGGCCTTGTCGAAGGCCACGATTACATTGCTGCCGGTTTTACGGGCCTGCAGGTTCTGGATCTCATCATCGGCTACGATTTTGCCGCGGTTAATGATGATAACCCGGTTGCACATAGCCTGCACCTCCTGCATAATGTGGGTGCTGAGCATTACGGTCTTTTCTTTACCAATGGAGGTAATGAGGTCGCGTATTTCTACCAGCTGGTTGGGATCGAGGCCCGAGGTAGGCTCATCGAGGATAAGCACTTCGGGATTGTGCAGCATGGCTTGTGCCAGGCCCACCCGTTGTTTATATCCTTTAGAAAGCGCGCCGATCTTTTTCTTCTCTTCGCGATAGAGCCCGGTGAGTTGAAGCATTTCGTCGATGCGTGCTTTGCGTTTGTCTTTTTCCATGTGGTGCATGCCGGCAGAAAACTCAAGGTATTCCCGTACATACATATCAAAATATAATGGATTGCTTTCGGGCAGGTAGCCAATGCGCTTGCGTACTTCCAGCGACTGGGTTTCTACATCGAAACCACAAACCTTGGCCTGGCCACTGCTCTGGGGCAGGTAACCGGTAAGGATTTTCATGGTAGTGGATTTTCCGGCGCCGTTGGGGCCCAGGAAGCCCACAATCTGCCCTTTGGGAATCTCAAAACTGATCTGGTCTATTGCTCTTTGCTCACCGTATAACTTAGTAAGTGCTTTAACCTCTATGGACATATTGCGCGTATTGAAAGCGCAAAGGTAATAAAATGGAATATGTGGGCCGTGTATCCCCAATAAAAACAGGCAATCCACATGGATTGCCTGTTTTTATTACATGATAGAATATGTTTTAGTAGCTTTTGTTAAACCAGATGTAGTAGGTACTGTCTGTTTCATAAACCGGGTAGTTGCCTATAGCTACTGTGTACTCTGCAGGCTCAGCGTTGGGACTCGCGTACGTTTCAATGGTGAAGGGAGAATCGACCACCCATACATCAGTAGAAAATTGTTGTTCTAAATCTATAGGACTAATCAGACTTTTCTTAAAAGAACAAAAGAGATGCTCATCTTCAATTGCAACACTGCCCCAAAGACTGCCGGGCTCAATTTTAGGGTTGGGTGCAGCAATATTCATATACCAGCAAAGTCGTGCTATGTGATTTATGCAATCATTAGTTAAGTTTCCTGGTTTCTTTCCAATATTTAAACCTATTTGGAACATATAACCATCTGAAGTATTTACCGGGGCATAATTAAGTGGTTTTCCAATATTACCATTGTTATTTTTACCGGAGATACTTGCAGGAGCGCTGGCTTGTTTTTTGCAGGAAAGGCTCACCACCGCGAAGATAGCAAAGACAGAAAAAGTTAATAGCGTTGATATCGAAATCAGTGGCAAGAGCGAGTTCTTCTTTTTCATTGTTGGGAAATGATTAAGCTCAGAAAAATAATTAACTGTTTGGACTCAAATTAAGCAAATTTTGATAAATGATAAAATCAATTATGAAGGAGGTAGGTAATGAAGAACAACGGTAAAACATGGTTATTAGCGGTAGGTTGTGTGATGTTAGGATCACTGGCACAGGCCAAATCTTTTTTCCCCGAAAAGGCTTATCCCAAGGGGTATTTTCGCAATCCGCTGAATGTGCCTATCGAGCTGGCAGGCAATTTTGGCGAATGCCGGCCCAACCATTTCCATTCGGGCATAGATATTAAAACCCAGCAAAAGGAAAACCTGCCGGTACATGCAGCAGCCGACGGCTACATTTCGCGCATTAAAATAGAACCGGGTGGTTTTGGCAATGCCATTTATATTACCCACCCCAATGGGTATGTTACGTTATACGCCCACCTCAATAAATATGCGCCGGAACTGGATGCGTATGTAAAGAAAAAGCAATACGAAAACGAAAGCTGGCGGATAGACCAGGAGCTGAAACCCTCGCTGTTTCCGGTAAAAAAAGGGCAAATGATAGCCTGGAGCGGTAATACGGGCAGCAGCGAAGCACCGCACCTGCATTTTGAGATACGCGACGGCCGCAACGAAAAGCCGTTAAACCCCCTGTTGTTTGGCTTCGATGTGGCAGATACCAAAGCTCCGGTGCTGAACAGACTGGCCATTTACAATAAAGAAAACAGCTTGTATGAGCAATCGCCGGTGCTGGTAGCCTTGCATAAGAAGGGAAATGTATATGTGCCGCCTACCGATACCCTTAAGGTAAACGCCTATGCTGCAGGCCTGGCGCTGAGCGCCGATGATTTTATCAACAGCAGTTATAACACACTGGGTATCTTTGAAATGCGTCTTTTCCTGGACGATGCACCGCAGTTTGCTTTTCAGCTCGATAACATTGGCTATGACGAGACCCGTTATATGAACGCCCATGCCGATTATAAAACCCGCAAATCGGGCGGTCCCTGGTTGCAGTGCTGTTTTAAAATGCCGGGCGACAGGCTCGATATTTACCAGAGCTTCAATAACCTGAATGGCGTACTCGATATCAGCGATGGTAAGGTGCACCAGGTGCGTATGGAAGTAGACGATGCTGCGGGCAATACCTCTGTATTGCAGTTTTGTATTGTGCAGAAAGGCACGCCAAAGGCTACAGCCTGCGCTGGCAAACTGCTGGTGCCGGGTAAGATAAATGTAGCTTCTGGAGCAGATTACCAGCTCAGTATGCCCGAAAACGCATTGTACGATAATGTATGTCTCAATCCTTCCTCCAAACCTATGACCACCGCGCTCAGCAACCTGGTAGCGCTGGGTTCTGCTGCAATACCCGTGCATACTTATTTTGACCTGCGCATTAAACCGGCCAAAGTCATTGCGCCCGATCAGAAAAATAAGCTGGCCATTGTGCAAAGCGCTTTTGGTAAGCAAAATGGTAAGGCTGCCCAGTACGATGGTACCTGGGCTAATGTGAAAGTGCGCGATTTTGGGGATTATAAGCTGGTGGCAGATACCCAGGGTCCTAAAATTGCCTCGGCCATTAAACCCGATGCCGATCTGAGCAAGGCTTCGCGCATTAGTTTTACGGTAACCGATGCCATTACCAGCGTAGATAAATTCCGGGCCGAGCTGGATGGCAAATGGCTGCGCTTTGTGCAGCGGGGCAATGTGTTTTACTACGATTTTGATGAAAAATGCCCTGCCGGGAAACATGCGCTTAAAGTAACGGCGGCCGACGAAAACGGTAACCAAACGGTATATACACTGAATTTTAAACGATAGAAGCATATGACCACATTAAAAGAAGGTGCAAAGGCGCCTGCTTTCAAGGCTACAGACCAGGATGGCAATACAGTGTCGTTATCGGATTTTGCAGGCAAAAAGGTGGTATTGTTCTTTTACCCCAAAGACAATACGCCGGGTTGCACCACGCAAGCCTGCAACCTGAGAGACAATTACGATGAACTAACTGCAAAGGGCATTGCCATTTTGGGCATCAGCACCGATGGGCAAAAAAGCCACAAAAAGTTTGAAGAAAAATTTGACCTGCCTTTTCCGCTGCTGGTAGATGAAGACCATACACTGGTAGAAAAATATAAGGTTTGGGGCGAAAAGCATTTCATGGGCCGTACCTACGATGGTACGCACCGCACCACCTTCCTCATTAACGAAGATGGGCGTATTGCACACATCATCGATAAAGTGAAAACCAAAGAACACGCGCACCAGATCCTCGAAGCCTGGGAGTTGTTATAATTTGGGTTCACCCACATCTGATCGTAAAGCCTGAACGTATGTAGTAAATACGCGTTCAGGCTTTATTTATTCGGGTTCATCGTCCTTTTTTTGATGTTGCAACACATTAATTGGTAACTTTCACAGTTAAGTGGCTTGATTAATAGCTGTTTGCGAAAAAATCGAATTTTTTAATGTAATATGTGATTATGAAGACATTCATTTCGGCCATACTGGTATGCGGAGCCGCCGCGCTTGCCATTACCTCCTGTACGAAAGATAAGGCTGCCAACCCTGCTGCTATTGTAGATTGCAGTAAAGTAACTTTCTCGGGCGATATCATGCCCATTATGCAAAACAGTTGCAACACTACCGGTTGCCACAACGCGGGTGGCGCAGCGCCTATGCCATTGACCAGCTACAGCGAGATCAAAATTTATGTAGACAATGGAATGATTGCCGACCGTGTGCTGGTAAAAGGCGATATGCCTCCCGGTGGCCTGCCCGAAGATCAGAAGAAGAAGATCAAATGCTGGATTGAGAACGGTGCACCCGATAATTAAACCTGCAATAAACCACTTGCTAACGATTAAACCCTAAGGAATATGAAAAGAATACTCATTGCTTTTTTGCTCGCTGCGGGGCTCTCTTCGGCAGCACATGCGCAGGATATCTGGATGTCTAAAAACGCAGAGATTTCCTTTTTCTCTAAAGCACCACTCGAAGATATCGACGCCGTGTCTAAAAAAGCGGCTTCTGCCATCAATACCCAAACCCATGCAGTTTATTTTAAAGTGCCCATCACCAGTTTCGAATTCAAGAAGAAGCTGATGCAGGAGCATTTTAACGAAAACTATATGGAAAGCGATAAGTACCCCGATGCGGAGTTTAACGGCAAAATTGCCGATGAAGCCGATCTTTCCAAAGATGGGGTATATACTGTAACCTGTAGTGGTAAACTTACCATACATGGCGTGACCAAAGATTACAGCACCAAAGGTACCGTTGCAGTAAAAAATGGTAAAATGGTGGTGAACGCTACTTTCAAAGTAAAGATCAAAGACCACAACATCGAAATACCCAAGATGGTAACGAAAAACATTGCCGAGGTAGTAGATGTAACGGTGAACGCGGGTTATGAACCCAGGAAATAATTCTAACTCTATTTTTTAATCGGAAACTCCGGGATATGCGCAAATATTTACTTATTGGCCTGGGACTGCTGTTGGGTGGTTCTGCCATGGCTCAGAATAATGACGAAGACCTGAAAAAAATGCTCGATAGCGAGCAGTCGCTTAAGAAACACGAAAAGGTGTATGCTACCTTTAAATCGACCCGTATGATTAACGGGCACAGCAACGAAACCTTAAAGAAACACGACCTGGATTTTAGGGTAGACCACCGTTTTGGTGATATTGGCGGTGCCAACGGCGGTATGAAAACCTTTTTTGGTCTGGATAATTCTACCGATATCCGTATTGGTTTTGAATATGGTATTACCGACCGGTTAATGGCAGGTTTTGCACGCAACAAAGGCGCTACCGAAGTGCGCCAGATCTGGGAAGGCTTTTTGAAATACAAGCTGCTGGAGCAAACCAAAGACAACCATATGCCGCTGGCCGTAACCGTATTGGGCAATATCTGCGCGAGCGGTATGGAAAGCACTTACAATACCAACCCGGAGTCTGCCGCAGCATTCCAGGATTTTGCACAGCGCCTCACTTACTTTACGCAGGTAATGGCGGCCCGCAAATTTAACAACCGCTTCTCTGCTGTGTTGTCGGGTTCTTATATTCACCGCAACCTGGTAAGCTACGGCGATATGAACGATATGTTTGCTGTAGGTGCAGGCGCCCGTTTCATGTTTACCAAACGCATGGGTATTACGCTCGACTGGTTCCACACTTTCCGTACACAAGAGAGCAAAGACATTATGCTGGCCACCAAAGGCCTCAAATTCTACGACCCTATTGGTATTGGATTTGAAATTGAAACCGGCGGCCACGTATTCCACATCAACTTTACCAACGCTACGGCTATTACCGAAAACCAGATGTTGCCATTAACCACCACCAACTGGCTCGATGGTGAGTTTAGATGGGGTTTCAATATCTCCCGTACCTTTACATTGTTTTAATCTAAACAGTGGAAAGAACCATTAAAATATACATCAAAGAACATAGCTGGCTGGCAGCGCTTGCCGCCCGCAAACTTCAAACTCCCCGTGTGGCCATGGTTATTGGTCACACGGTTTTTTTATATGGTGCCAGCCGCGATGAGTTTTTAAAAACCACAAGCTGGAGACTGCACGAGTGCCGCCATGTATGGCAATACGAAGAGTGGGGCATGCTCCGTTTTTTACTTTTATATGTGCTCGATTGGATGCGTAAAGGATATTACAACAACAGGTTTGAAGCCGATGCCCGCAATTTTGAAGCGGCAGATTGGATAGAAGAGCATGTAGAATGGGTTTGAGGGCATAATATGAAAGGAAAAACGCTATTTTTACAGTAATACCATAGAAGATAATGGTTCAACAGATTACAGAGGGCGTAAGCATTACCGTAGAGACATTTTACCAGCCGGATTTCTCCAACCCGCTGAATGGAGAATTTATGTTCGCTTACCGCATTACCATCGAAAACATGGGCAATGTGCCGGTACAACTGCTGCGCAGACATTGGCACATCATCGATTCCAACGGTTCTTACCGCGAGGTAGAGGGCGAAGGGGTAGTAGGTGAGCAGCCTATGCTGGAGCCCGGAGAGTCATACCAGTATGTATCGGGTTGCAACCTGCGTACAGAGATCGGTAAAATGTATGGCACTTACCAGATGGAAAACCTGCACACCAAATCCGCATTTACAGTAAACATTCCGGAGTTTGATCTTATCGCACCGCTTAAATTGAACTAAAATTTAAATTTTTCCGGTTAGTTTATAAGAGAGCATGCCCAGCCATTCGTGCGATAATCTTTCCCAACCAAATAAAGCCCTTAGATCGGGAATAATGTAGTAATCCCAGTTTTGGTGCGGTGCCGTTTGCTGGTACAGATTGGTGCAATGTGGCACTACATCCAATCCTTCTTTTTTGCAAATAGCCAGCGTCCTGCGCATGTGAAATGCAGATGTAACCAATATGTACGGCGGTTGCAATCCTTTTTGTGCCAATACCGTTTTGGTATGTCTTATGTTTTCGGAGGTGTTTTTAGACTGGTCTTCTACCAGCACATGGGTTGTGTCAATGCCGTATTGCAGCAGCATAGGTAGGGTAAGCCGGGCTTCCCTTTCATCAGGGTTGGCCATATTGCCCGAGCCTCCTGAAATAACGAGGTAATCGGCCAGGCCAGCGTGTTTCAGCGCTATCGCATTAAGCAGTCTGTCTGCATTATCGTTAAAGTCCAACTGCTGGTTGCGGTAATCAAATTTTGAATATCCGCCCAGTACAACAACCGCAGTATAATGACCCGAATGGATTTGCTGAGTAAGTTCCCATTGCCGGGTTACCACATTCAGCAACCAGTTGTTGCTGAATACAAACAGCAATACGATAGTGGCAATGAGTATACGCTTTCTGCGCAAAGCATTGCGGCTGCAAACGGCTATCAGCAACAAAGCCAGTACCCAGAGTACCGGCTTTGTGCATACGCCCAATATTTTCGACGCTATAAAAAACATAAAAGTTAAGGTTTGTAGCCCGAGTCTTTCAGGAATGCCATTCCATCGGTCTGTTTCATCAATTGCTCAATGGTGGTGTTGGGATTCTTTTCCATATACCGTCTTACGATCTGCCAACCCAGCCAGCTGCCTATATTGCCCGGCGACTCCTGTGGCATACCTGTAGAAGAAGGGCCGTCGTTTACATACCGCAGTATTTTTTGCCAGTCGGTATCGTAAATCATTTTTTGCTCAATAAAGAAATTCCAGCTTTGCGCCTCATTGGCATGGCACCAGGCTATTTGTTGCGAAGAGTAGCCAATCTTAATGCTGTCTTCGGTTTGCGGCAGCATCAGATCCAGGAAGTAAAGTTGTTTACCCTTTTGCAGCATCATGTCGAGCAGCGTTTGGCCCTCGGCAGAAAAGGGATAATAGTCCTGCTGAATTACTTTAAACACATTTACCGGAACATAAGCCGGCTCCAGGCGCGATGTCATGTAATCGGGTATCTGTACCGAGGCATAGAACGGGTAATCTTTACCCAGGTACATATCCAGCCCAATGGCCATAACGCTTTCGTAGCTTACCGCGCTCCAGTAGTTGAGCCCCGACACGAAGTAAATAACTTTAGGTACTTTATAGGCAGGGTAATAATGTTTCATGTATTTAAAACCCTGCGTAAGCTCTGCATCAATCTTTTTGGTATCGGGAAAGTGCTTTTGCACCGTATCATACAGCCCTGTGTAATCTTTGTAGGTAAGAAAGTGGTGCACGCTGTTTCTAAAAGCCTCATCTGGGTGGTAAATACTGCCCCAGTGCATAAGTGTATCGGTATAGAAATTCAGAAACTCGGGATATTGTGTATGCAACTGTTGCAATCCTCCCATAATATTATTGGTATCTATCTTGGCAAAAGCCCTGTCGAAGCGGGATGTTTGTAAAGTTACATCCACACCCGACACATCCGGCGCTTTCTTTGCTTTGGAACCATTGCAGGCAGAAATTGTTACAGCAACCAAAGCGGCAAGGCCCAGTAACCAGTTTTTACGCATCATTCAGTGATCTTTAGAACTGCCAATTTATTATTTTGTTACCGGAAATGAGAGAAAATAAGCCTGTATAAAATTTATTTGTCATTTTAATTCGGCCAGTACCCCTAAATTTGCGGCTCAAATGATTAACTTATGAATAGAATAATGGTATTGGTACTGGGTGCATTATTGTCATTTAGTGCGGCACAGGCACAGCAGAGTATGGATTACAACAAGATCCGGTTTGGCGCTTACGTGGCTCCTACCTTATCGTGGATGCGGCCTACATCTACCAAAAGCGATGATAAATCGTATGCGGTAGAAAACGGGGGCTCTAAAATGGGCTTCCAGTATGGGTTTGTAGCCGAGTATTATTTTGCAGAAAACTATGGTCTGGTGCTGGGCGCGCAGGTAAATCATACCGGTGGTTCCATCAACGCCAACCTGGTCGATTCTTCTAAAAGAGCAGCTGGTGTGGCCAGTAAGGCAAATATGAACTACACTTTGCAGTATGTAGAAATTCCGGTGGCTATTAAATTGCGTACCGATGAGATCTCCAACATGCGCTTCTTTGGTCAGTTTGGACTGTCGTTGGGCATCAACATTGGTAAAAAAGCCACTTACGATATTGAAGGGTACGATGCCAATATGAATACAGTAAAATTTGTTTCGGACGGTAAGGAAAAACTGAGCGCCAGCAATGGTACCGCTATATCGCCCGTTATGCTGCAAATGAATGTGGGCGTGGGTATGGAGTATCCGTTTGCCGATAAACTGAGCGGTTATGTGGGCATTTTCTTTAACAATGGTTTCCTGCCCGATGTAACCAATCCTAATAACTACAAAGGCTTGCCTACGTTTAAAGATGGTAACGTACGCCTCAATAATTTTGCGCTGCGCGTAGGTATGCTGTTTTAACGATTGTCGTTTATTTTAAATATTTACCGTTCCCGCAATACTGCGGGAACGGTTTTTTTATGCCGTATCCGAATGCCGCCGGGCTGGGTTATATTTGCATTCTATACATCTAGTAATGAAAATATTTCTTGCGCAGCAGAATTATCATATAGGCAATTTTGAAAGTAATACCGCCCGTATTATAGAAGCGGTAAACGAGGCCAAAGCCGCCGGAGGCGATCTGGTGGTATTTACCGAGTTATGCGTATGCGGCTATCCGCCACGCGATTTCCTGGAGTTTAAAGATTTCATTCGCAGGTCGCAGCAGGCGGTGCAGGATATAGCGCAGCATGCCAATGGCATAGCGGTACTCATTGGTGCGCCTACCGAAAACCCACGCCCGGAGGGCAAAGACCTGTTTAACAGCGCTTACCTGCTGTACGATCAGGCCATTCAGGGTGTGGTGCATAAAACACTGCTGCCTACTTACGATGTGTTTGACGAATACCGATATTTTGAACCGGCCTACGAATGGAATGTGCTGGAATATAAAGGCGTGAAAATGGCGGTAACGGTGTGCGAAGACATCTGGAACCTGGACGATAACCCGCTGTACCGCATTTGCCCAATGGATCAGCTCATGGTGCACCAGCCCGATATTATGATTAACCTGAGTGCATCGCCTTTCGATTATACCCATGCCGAAGACCGCCTGGCCAGTGTTAAGAACAATGTGAAGAAATACGGCATTCCGATGGTGTATTGCAATACCGTAGGTTCGCAAACCGAAATCGTGTTCGATGGCGGCTCTTTTGTAATGGACAGTAAGGGCAACCTGGTGCAGGAGCTGCCGTATTTTAAAGAAGCGCTGGGCGGCGTGGATTGGACTAAAGATGGCGGATTTACAGATGCCGTGGTTAAAGCGGCGGGCGATATTCCCGACCAGGAGCTGGCTCCGCAAATTTATATGCCAGAGCTTAACATAGACCGGGTGTACGAAGCCATTGTAATGGGCATTCGCGATTATTTCAATAAAATGGGTTTCAAAAAAGCCTTGCTGGGCTCCTCGGGCGGTATCGACTCTGCGGTGGTGCTGGCCCTGGCCTGCGAAGCGCTGGGTCGCGAAAATGTATTGGCGGTATTGATGCCCTCGCAATACTCTACCGACCATTCCATCAGCGATGCAGTAAAACTGTCCGAAAACCTGGATAATCCTTATGAAATCATTCCCATTAAACCGGTATTTGAGCAGTTGCAGCAAAGCCTGAGTCCATTGTTTAAAGACCTGCCGTTTAATGTGGCTGAGGAAAACATGCAATCGCGCGTGCGGGGCAATCTGTTGATGGCCATCAGCAATAAGTTTGGCAATATATTGCTCAATACTTCTAACAAAAGTGAACTGAGCACGGGCTATGGCACCTTGTATGGCGATATGGCCGGCGGGTTAAGCATACTGGGCGATACTTACAAAATGCAGGTGTATGCACTGGCCCGGTACATTAACCGGCATAAAGAGATTATACCGCAAAATATTATAGACAAAGCCCCATCGGCAGAGCTGCGCCCGGGTCAGAAAGACAGCGACAGCCTGCCCGATTATATGGAGCTCGATAGTGTGCTGTACCAATATGTAGAGCGCCGCCAGGGGCCGGAAGAGATTATTGCTATGGGTTTTGACCCGGCATTGGTGCACCGTATTTTGCGCCTGGTAAACATGAACGAATACAAACGCAACCAGTTTTGCCCCATCATCCGCGTATCGCCCAAAGCATTTGGAGTAGGTCGCCGGGTGCCTATTGTGGCCAAATACCTGGGATAGAAAAAATTAAAAGGGAGCATAAAATCACTCCTGTATCATTTCAATCAACGATTATCTTTGTTTTAGATTTTAAATTAGAAACGCATGTTACAATTGCCCTTTATCCGTCAGAATGCGGAATTTGTGAAAGACAGACTCAAAGTCAGGAATTTTGCTGATATCCAACTGGTAGATGAAATTCTGTCGGTAGACGAGCAGCGCCGTAAAGTTCAGACTGAAAATGATGAGCTGGCGGCAAAAATCAATGCGGCTTCGAAAGAAATCGGTAAACTGATGGCTCAGGGCAATAAAGACGCTGCCGAGCAAATGAAGGTAGAAGTGGCTACCAATAAAGAGCGTGCCAAAACCCTCTCTGACGAACTGGGCGTGCTGGAGCAAAACCAGCATGATATGCTGGTGAAATTGCCTAACCTGCCGCATGAAAGTGTGCCTATGGGCAAAACCCCCGAAGATAACCAGGTAGTAAGAAGCGGTGGCCCCGAAGCCCAATTGGGTGCAGATGCGGTGCCGCACTGGGATCTGGCTAAAAAATATAACCTCATTGATTTTGAACTGGGTGTAAAAATTACCGGTAGCGGTTTCCCGGTTTACATCAACAAAGGAGCACGCCTGCAAAGAGCGCTCATCAACTATTTTCTGGATTATAACGTAGGCGCAGGTTTTACAGAAGTAATGCCGCCGCATATGGTCAATGCCGATAGTGCTTATGGTACCGGTCAGCTGCCCGATAAAGACGGTCAGATGTATCATGTAACCGAAGATAAATATTACCTCATTCCCACCGCGGAAGTGCCGGTAACCAATATCTACCGCAATGAGATTGTAAAAGAGAGCGAGTTGCCGATTAAAATGACGGCTTACACGCCTTGTTTCCGTCGCGAAGCGGGTTCTTATGGCAAGGATGTGCGTGGTTTGAACCGCCTGCACCAGTTCGATAAAGTAGAGATCGTGCAACTCACGCATCCCGATAAATCATACGAAACCCTGGAAGAAATGGTGCTGCACATTGAGCAGTTGCTGCTAAACCTGGGCTTGCAATACCGTATTCTGCGCCTTTGCGGTGGCGATATGGGCTTTACCTCTGCGCTTACCTACGATTTTGAAGTGTACAGCGCCGCGCAGCAACGCTGGCTGGAAGTGAGCTCTGTGAGCAACTTTGAAGGCTTCCAGACCAATCGTATGAAGATCCGGTATAAGAATGCCGATGGCAAAACGCAGTTGGTGCACTCTCTTAACGGAAGCTCCCTGGCGCTGCCCAGAATTGTGGCCTGCCTGTTGGAAAACAAACAAACGCCAGAGGGCATTCAACTCCCCGAGGTGCTACACAGCTATTTTGGAGACAGTATGATCCGATAACGAAAAAAGAGCCGAAAGGCTCTTTTTTTTGCCCAATCGGGTAAAAAATCTTTCGATCTCCGATCTGTGATCGTGACTCGCGCCTTTTCACCTTTCACGTCTCACCTTTGCTACAGGTCTATTCACCATTCACTTTTCACGTCTCCGCCTCACTTACCTTTACTTACATCTGCCGGAATAACCAGCCGCTTATCCAGCTCCGGGATAAAAATGGCCGAAAGCCCCGTGGTGGCATTGGCATCGAGGAAGTACCAATGCTTGCCATCGGATGATGTGCCTATGAGGTAGGTGCTTTGGTGCACAGGTTTGTTCAGCATTTCCATATCCAGCACATGCTCGGTAACGCATTGCCAGCCTTTATTGGTTTGTACCACCTGCAATACCTTTCCGATTTTACTGTCGTGTATCGCATCCTGACCCATCAGGTCCATCTGTTTCTGCACGGTTTCGGCAAAGTTTTTTTCACCGCCCATCATCTGTATCAGGTTGGGATTGGTAAACCGGGCCAGTTTATACCAGTCCCTGGTCTTAAACGAAGCGCTTAACGAATCGGCGCAATTCCGGATATATGGTTTTACGGAATTGGTATCGAGCTGAGCTTTAGTGCAAAGCGCAGCAAGTAGCAAAAAGGGGAGCAAAAAGAGGCGTTTCATGGTGTAGTGTTCTGGCACCAGAAGGCGCAAATATGATGCCATGCATAGGTGGATGGGGTTGCGATTTTTGTGTAGCTTTACGGCCAAATTTTAAATTCATGCGTACTGTATATATTGTCGATGCCATCCGTACTCCAATTGGTAAATATGGCGGTTCTCTGAGCACTGTTCGCCCGGACGATCTGCTGGCTCACGTCATTAAAACCCTGGTTGAGCGTAATCCGGATATGGATGTAAATGCGATTGAGGACGTGATTGCAGGCGCTGCCAACCAGAGCGGAGAAGATAACCGCGATGTAGCCCGTATGTCGGCCCTGCTCGCAGGCTTGCCCATTACGGTAGGTGGTGTAACCGTTAACCGCTTGTGTGCTTCTGGCTTGCAGGCTGTGATGGATGGTGCCCGTGCCATTATGTGCGGCGATGGCGAAATATATATTGCCGGTGGGGTAGAAAGCATGACCCGTGCACCGTTTGTAATGGCTAAGGCCGACAGCGGTTTTAGCCGTAAGCACGAAATGTATGATACCACCATCGGATGGCGTTTTATCAACCCTAAACTGTCTGCATTGCACCATCCTTATAGCATGGGCGAAACCGCAGAGAATGTAGCAGAGCGTTGGAATATCAGCCGCGAAGCACAGGACCAGTTCGCTTTCGACAGCCAGCGTAAATTTGCCGAAGCGCAGGCCGCTGGTAAGTTTAAAGAAGAGATTGTGCCGGTGCATGTAGAGCTGGGCAAAGGTAAAACCCTGGTGTTTGATACAGACGAGCATCCGCGTATGTCACCGCTGGAGAAACTGGCCGAACTGAAACCTGCTTTCAAAAAAGTGGGTGGTACCGTAACGGCTGGTAACGCAAGTGGTGTAAACGATGGCGCTGCTGCACTGATCCTGGCGAGTGAAGAAGCGGTGCAGAAATACGGCCTCAAACCGATTGCCAAAATCAAAGGCATGGCTATAGCGGGTGTAGATCCTGCGGTGATGGGTATTGGCCCTGTACCAGCCTCTCAGAAGGCATTGCAGCGCGCTGGTCTTACTGTGAATGACCTGGATCTGGTAGAGCTGAATGAAGCCTTTGCATCACAATCGCTGGCCTGCATGCACGATCTGCAACTGGACCCTGCTAAGGTGAATGTAAATGGCGGCGCTATCGCATTGGGTCACCCGCTGGGTTGCAGCGGTGCCCGCATCTCTACCACACTGTTGTACGAGCTGCGCCGCCGTGGCGGTAAATACGGTCTGGCTACCATGTGTATTGGTGTAGGTCAGGGTGCGGCCGTAGTGTACGAAATGGTATAACCAACTGAGGTTTAAAGCATAAAAAAATCCCCCGCAGCTACTGCGGGGGATTTTTAATTAAGGTTGCTTGCGCAACTCTAGTATTTGTACGGAATTGGCTCCGTCGGTAGAATACCATTTCTGGTACTTTTTGTTTTTCTGAACCATGATCCATGTTTTGTTCAAAGCAGAGCCATCGCTGGATACTGTGATGTAGTCTTCATGGAGCAGGTAAGTAAATGGTGTTTTATCCTCCACTTTATTGTCCAGTACAGAATAGCTGATGTTCTTCTCACCACTGTTGCCCTTCTTGAAAATGAGCGTGCCAATGTTGGCCACCTTTACATTTTGCTGTCCGGGTTTGGTGGTTTCGTAGTTTTCAATCATCCAGGTGCCGCTGAGTTTCTGTGCCTTGCTGCTCATCGCCAGGGCCATGACCGGCGCGAGAATCAATAGTTTCTTCATAAGCTTCTTTTAATAAGGTTTGCCAATTTATGATGGTGGTTGGTTCTTTACTTTTTGAGCGGACTTTCGCGGGTTACGCTTATCAGTTCCTGTACGGTGCGCTGCATTTTATCTACAGAGCCATCGAGGAAGATGGTATTGCCCTTACCGTTTTCGGCAAAATGCTTGATCGATTCTGTCCACATAGAGAACAGGATAAAGGAAGCATCCAGTTTGGCTTCTTCCATTTCTTTGGCTGCGTGCGCCATACCCTTGGCCACTTCTTCCCGGAACAGCGCCACACCCTGCCCGCGCAATTGCGATGCCTGGCGCTCTGCCTCTGCTGCAATTTTAATGGCATTACCTTCTGCCTCAGCAGATTTGGTTTTGGTGATGAGCAAGGCTTGTCCTTCGTTTTCCGCAGCGGCTTTCAGGTTGTTGGAAGCTACCACTTTGGCCATAGAGCGCAGAATTTCTTCATCAAAATTGATGTCGTTCATCTGCAGATCCATCAGGTGATAACCCCATTCTTCCAGCTGCACATCCAGTTGCTCTTTAACGTGGTGTATGATTTCGCTTCTCAGCGATAAGATTTCGCTTTGTTTTTTAGTAGCCACAAATGCACGTACCGACCCCTCGATAGAGCGGATCAGCGCCTGCATAAAGTTGCGCTCGTCAATAAATTTGAAGGCTACGTTTTTAATAGTGCCTTCTTCCTGGTTTAATACAGAGTACACCACCATGGCTGTAAAATTTACATTGGCCTGGTCTTGTGTAATAGCCTGGAATTGCAAATCAACCGAACGGTTTTGGATAGAAATGCGGCGATAAATTTTTTCAATAAACGGAATCCTGAAATTCAAACCCGGAGAAAGAATGCGGCGGTATTTACCAAATACGGTAACCACGCCAATGTAACCTTGCTGCACCGTTACAAAGCACATTAGGATCAGGAGTAAGAGAATAGGAATCCAAATCAGGTTGATCATAAATAAAACGGTTTTTTTCAAAGATAGTGATTTGGGGCATCCGTATGAAACAAACACAAGGAACCACAATTTTTGAGGTATGATTGGCTGATATCTGATTTGCCCGGTGCGGGAAGAAAACAAAGCGCAAGGCGGAGTCTCTGGCAAGCGTTACCCTGCCCGATACAATTATTATGCTGGGTTGTGGTGATGTGTCATTATTTCTCGCGCTGGAAAAATCTGCGATCATTACATCTGCGATCAGACATCAGTACAGCCCGTTTCTTTTGCGCAGCAGCCATTCGGTACCAAAAATGAGTACCAGTATTGCAAAAAGCCATTTCCAGTCTATAAGCGGATTGCTTTCTTTTTGTTGTTTAAGCACCGGTTTCAGCCTGGGATTTTGTTTAATGGCCTGGTAGAGTTGTTCTGTTTGAGAAGGGTAGAATATTTTGCCATCATACTGCTGCGATAGTTGGTACAACAACCGATGGTTGGCGGTGGTTTGCAACAACTCAGGCTCTGTATGAATTACGGTAAACGCACCGCTGGCGTTCAGCTTTTTGCCCGCCATATTGGTGGTGGCTTCAAAGGTGTAATTGCCGGGGGCCAGAGCGCCGGTGTTTACGGTATAGGCCGCTTCTGTTTTAATAAGGTCGTAAGGGTAGGCTTTGCCGCTGCTGTCGCGCAGGGTAACGGTGGCCTGGGCTGTATTAATAAGTTCGTTGTTGTCGTTATACAATTCCCCGTTCAGCACCACCGGTTCAATATCGGAGAACACCAGTTTGGAAGGCGATACCCGAAACTTGCGTTGGTCTTTTTTAGCCGCTAGCAATTGCACTGCTTTTTGAATAATATCGTTGGTAAGCTGGTAGTTCTGGTGTTGCAGGTAGTCGTGCATGCGCCAGCGCCACAAGCCCTCGCCTGCCAATATACCCACGCGCTGGTTGCCCTGCACCTGTAAAATGAACAAAGGATTTTGCGTAGCTACATTGCCAATTTTCTGGGTAAGCAATACCTGGCTGCCACCTCCGGCTTTAATATCGGCAAAGGGGCTGGTAAGCGGCGGTAGTTTGGCGAGGTCAGCAGCGCTGCCCGGCGGTAACGTAAAGTAGCTGAAGTTGGGGTTTAGCTGTGCAAATGCATCATTGCTCAATCCTTTTACATTGGCAAAGCCTGCGGCTTGCTGAACGGTATTGAGCAGGTTTAACTGGCTTTGCAAGCCGGTAATAAACCATACCGATGTATTGGTTTGTTTAATGCTGTTAAAAAGCGCGCCTGCTGGTTGCGATACCGAAGGCAGCTGGTGCGCAATAATCAGGTCGTAACCCGTCGCCGAAGCTGGCAGTTCGTCGCCGGTTTTGATAGTAATTTCGTTTTGTTTGTTTACCGACAAAGCAGCTTTGAGGGCTGCAATATCGGGGTGGGGTGCAGCGCCCGCAATAAGTATGCGTTGTTTTTGTTCCGTTACCTCTATAAACACATCCAGCTTGTTGTTGGAGGTATTGATTTCGCCGGCAACCGGTTGGAGGGTGAGGGTGTAATGCTGGAGCCCGCTTTTGGGTGCATCCAGCACCATTTCGGCAGCGGTGGTAAAACGGTTGCCCTGGTAGGTTACCGCTTTGCTGAAAACGGTCTTGCCCGCATTGTGGTGAAAAACAGAAAAAGTGCTGCTCTCATTGCCCAGCCCGGTCGCTACCAGGTCGGCTTTGATGGTAAAGCGGTCGCCCAGGTTTACTACTTTATTGTACAATGCCTGCGCAATGCGGCTGTCTTTTTGTGCCGTGGTATCGCCCAAAGCCAGGGTATACAGGCTGCCCGAAAAAGGGTAGTTGCGAAAAGCCGGATCGGCCCCTTCGTTAAACAACCCATCCGAAGCCAGTATAATGGCCACATTGTCCTGCAAAGCGGTTTTGCCGGTAGCTTCGTCCAGCGCTTCGTCTATATTGGTGATGGGGTCTTTAAAATCGGGTGTGCCGCCTGCCTGCAACGATTGTCCGAAACGGTAATCCGTTACATCAAAATCCGCTTGCAGTTTCTTTTTCAGGTCTTGCCACTGTTTCAGGTATACGGTACTGTCGGTACCAGCCCAATGGCGGCCTACCGATAGGGAATTGTCCTGCAGCAGAATTACAGCGGGCTTTTGCGTTTGGTTCCGGTTCAGTTTAAGAAACGGGCTCAGCAGCAGAAAACACAGTATGGCAATGCCCAGGCCCCGTAAGGAGGCCAGCAGCAAGCGCAGTTTCTTCGAAATATTGTGGTCGGGTCTGGAGTAGTACAGTAATGCTGCCAGGGCTAAGCCGGCCAGCAGGCACACCAGTATCCACCATGCCGAATAAGCCAATTGAATACTCATATTAAGCTAACAATCATCCAAGTAAAACAAAAAATGCGAATCAATCACGATTCGCATTTAAATATAACCCGAAATCCGTAGTTATAAAGTAATCTGTTTTTCGAGCATCAGTTTACGCAGGTTTATAAGTCCGTAACGCATACGGCCCAGGGCGGTATTGATGCTTACATTGGTAAGGGCTGCAATCTCTTTAAAGCTCAGATCGGAGAAAATGCGCAGAATCACCACCTCGCGTTGCTCTTCTGGCAGGAACTCCAGCATCTTGCGCACCCGCTCGTGCGATTGGCGGCGCATGATCTTATCTTCTACGTTCTGATCGGTAAAGGGCAGCAGTGCAAAAATATCTTGTCCGTCGGCAGTAGTTACACCCGGCATTTTTTTCATTTTGCGGAAGTGATCTACACACAGGTTGTGGGAGATACGCATGAGCCAGGCCAGGAACATGCCCTGCTCGTTGTATTTACCGTTACGAATGGTTTGGATAGCTTTAAGAAAAGTGTCCTGAAAAATATCTTCGGCAAGATATTTGTCTTTCACAATCAGGTATATAGAGGTGTAAACCCTGTCTTTGTATTTGTTGATAAGCGCCTGTAAAGCCTCTTCCTTCCCTTTCAGGAACAGTTCAATCAATTGTTGATCGTTCAATTGCAGCATTGTTTGCATAAACTTCACCCTTTAGATGTACAAGAATCAGTATGTAATAGGTCAAATGTCTAGGTGTAAAAGTTTATCTTATAATAAGTGCAATTTGTGGCGTTAAACTTGTGTTATTTCCCGGTAAGATATGAAAAAAACGAAAAATAGTAGTTCGTCTTAAACATTTCAAAGGCCGGTTGTAGATATAAGACGAGCATTCAATACATAAGGTTGGGGCGATTGTTAAAAAAGTGATAATTCTCTGACATATATTTTAAAACGCTTTGCGTTTGCCCCGCATTTCAAATAGAAGATGGTTTTTTCAAAAGGTATCCACAAATTTGCAGATTAAAGCGTAGCATCGCTTTTTGGAGTTCATTATGGCAAAAAGTAAAAAAACAGCACCTGCATTAGAGTCTATGCAGGATCAGATCTATATAAAAGGCGCACGGGTACACAATCTTAAGAATGTAGAAGTAAGCATTCCGCGCAATAAGCTGGTAGTGGTAACCGGCGTATCGGGTTCGGGCAAGTCGTCCTTAACCATCGATACTTTGTTTGCCGAAGGCCAGCGCCGCTATGCGGAGAGCCTCAGCGCATATGCCCGCCAGTTCTTGGTGCGGATGAACAAACCCGATGTAGATTATATTAAAGGACTATGCCCCGCCATTGCCATTGAGCAAAAGGTGGTAACCCGTACGTCGAGGTCTACTGTAGGCTCCATGACGGAGATTTACGATTACCTGCGGCTGTTCTTTGCCCGGGCAGGCATTACCTACTCGCCGGTATCGGGCAGGGCGGTAAAGAAAGATGAAGTGAGCGATGTGGTGGATTATATTCAGAAACTACCCGTTAAAACTAAAGTGCTCATACTGGTGCCTTTACAGCAGGAAGGCGAGGTGAAAGCCGCGCTCAACATATTGATGCAGAAGGGTTTTACACGTATTTATGTTACCGATAAAAAAAGTCCATGGAATGGTGTGCAGCGCATCGAAGAGCTGCTCGAAGCCGAAGCGCTTACTTTGCCTGCCAAATCTTATGTGCTGATAGACCGTATTGTGGTAAAGGCTTTTGAAGAAGAAGACCTGCACCGCTTGTCGGATAGTATTTTAACTGCTTTTTACGAAAGTGAAGGCGATTGCCTGCTGGAGATAGATGGCGAAAAGACAGAAGGGTTCAACAACCGGTTCGAGATGGACGGTATGAAGTTTGAAGAACCGATCCCCAACCTGTTTTCTTCCAACAACCCATACGGCGCCTGCCCCACCTGCGAAGGTTTTGGCCAGGTGCTGGGTATAGATGAAGACCTGGTGATACCCGATCGCCGCCTGAGTGTGTTTGATGGTGCGGTGGCCTGCTGGCGTGGCGAAAAGATGGGCGAGTGGAGAGATGCTTTTATACGTGGTGCGGCCAAAGCCGATTTTCCGGTACATAAACCGGTAAAAGACCTTACGCCGGAGCAATACCGCTTTTTGTGGAAAGGCGGTAGTCATGTAAGTGGCATTAACGATTTCTTTGCGATGGTGGAGCAAAACCTGTACAAGGTGCAATACCGTGTAATGCAAAGCCGCTACCGTGGCCGTACCGCCTGCCCGGAGTGCGAAGGCAGCCGCTTGCGTAAAGAAGCGCTGTATGTAAAGATTGAAGATAAAACCATTGCCAACCTGGTGTTGATGCCCGTGCAGGACCTTACCGATTGGTTTGCCGGCCTCAAGCTGGATAAGCACCGTGCATTTATTGCCAAGCGTATTCTTATCGAGATTAACCAGCGGCTCAAAACCTTGCTCGATGTAGGTTTAGGTTATTTAACCCTCAACCGCCTGGCCAATAGCCTTTCGGGTGGGGAGAGCCAGCGTATACAACTTACCCGCTCACTGGGTAGCAACCTTACCAATTCCTTGTACATCCTGGATGAGCCAAGCATTGGACTGCATGCCCGTGATACCCACCGTTTGATAGGGGTATTGAAAAACCTGCGCGATCTGGGCAATACCGTAGTGGTGGTAGAGCATGATGAGCAAATGATGCTGGAGGCCGATCATATTATAGATATGGGCCCGCTGGCCAGCCACCTGGGTGGAGAAGTGATTTTTAGCGGCAATTATGAGCAAATATTAACGGATAAAGACAGCCTGACGGGTAAATACCTGAGTGGTAAACTCAAAATAGACGTGCCTAAGGTAAAGCGTAAATGGACCCAAAGTATTACGGTAGAGGGCGCCCGGCAGAACAACCTGAAACATGTAGATGCCAAATTTCCACTCAATGTATTGTGCGTGGTAAGCGGCGTAAGTGGTTCTGGTAAAACAACGCTGGTAAAACAGATTCTTTACCCTGCGCTAATGAAGCTGAAGGGGGAGTATGCCGATAAAGTAGGCGCGCACACTTCCATTGGTGGCGATATCGACAGCATTACACAGGTAGAGATGGTAGACCAGAACCCGATTGGTAAATCGAGCCGATCTAACCCGGTTACTTACATCAAAGCCTACGACGAGATACGTGACCTGTTTGCCAAGCAACCGCTGGCCAAAATGCGGGGTTTTGCACCCAAGCACTTCTCTTTTAACGTAGAGGGCGGCCGTTGCGAAACCTGTAAGGGCGAAGGCGAAGTGGTAGTAGAAATGCAGTTCCTGGCCGATGTGCACCTCACCTGCGAAAGCTGTGGCGGTAAACGGTTTAAGGACGAAGTGCTGGAAGTAACTTACCGGGGCAAGAGCATTTACGATGTATTGGAGCTGAGCGTAGATGAAGCCATCGAATTCTTTAAAGACGAAAAAGAAGTAGCCCGCAAGATTCAACCCTTGAGCAATGTGGGACTGGGTTATGTAAAACTGGGCCAGAGCAGCGATACCCTGAGTGGCGGCGAAGCGCAAAGGGTAAAACTGGCTTCGTTTCTGGGTAAAGGAAAAGCACAGGGGCATATCCTGTTTATTTTTGATGAGCCTACTACGGGTCTGCACTTCCACGACATTAATAAACTGCTCAATTCTTTCCATGCGCTAATAGAGCAAGGCCACAGTATATTGGTTATTGAGCACAATACCGATGTAATTAAAGCCGCAGACTGGGTAATAGACCTGGGCCCCGAAGGTGGCGAAGGCGGCGGAGAAATCCTGTACGAAGGGCTGCCAGAAGGGTTGAAGAAAGTAAAAGAGAGTTATACGGGGAAGTATATATAGTAACCGATGAATTTTATAGTTCTAATAAAATAAAAAGAGGCCACCTGCTAGCAGGTGGCCTCTTTTTATAAGTAAGTTTTTTTATCTCAACCGGTCCAGCGATTTTACCAGTTTCTCATCTTTGCGGATGCCCTGCATCGCCATAGCGATAAAAAGCAGCGCAACCGGCGCCATTACAATGCCAAAACGGTAAAAGGTATTAATGCCGTCCTGCAGGGATTGGCGCACTTTAAAGAACTCCAGCACAAAAGTGACCAGCGCGGCAATAGCTGCTATAAGGCAAAAACGCAATTGCGCCTTCCTGTTTTTATAACTGAAAATAGCTACAACACACAATATGATAAAGGCTGCAACGGTAAGCAGGCTGGGGATATGCTGTAGCGGGGTAAGCGGCGTAAGGTCTACCACTTCGGTATATTTGGGAGAAGTGGCCTGTAATGCAAACGGAAAAAATATGGCGCCTGCACCACACAATGCTGCCAGCAGTAACCAGATGGATTGAATACGTTGGATCATCTTCCTGAATTTTGGGCCAAGATAAGGCAAAAAGCTAAACCATAACGTGTAAAGCAAACAGAAGGTTAACCTATTTTTATTGTAATTTTCCGGCTTAATAAACGATGGTACATGTCTAAAATGATCCGCAAGAACGATGCCCTGGAGTATCACTCCAAAGGGAGACCGGGCAAAATTGAGATCGTACCCACCAAAGAGACCAAAACCCAGCGCGATCTGGCACTGGCGTATTCTCCCGGTGTGGCCGAGCCATGTCTGGAAATTGAAAAAGACCCCGAATCCGTATATAAATACACCACCAAAGGCAACCTGGTTGCGGTAATCAGCAATGGTACCGCTGTGCTGGGCCTGGGCGATATTGGCCCCGAAGCCTCCAAGCCTGTGATGGAAGGGAAAGGCTTGCTCTTTAAGATCTACGCCGATATTGATGTGTTCGATATAGAGCTGAGCAGCCGCAATGTAGATGAGTTTGTGCAGGTGGTTAAAGCCATGGAGCCCACTTTTGGCGGCATAAACCTGGAGGATATTAAGGCACCCGAGTGTTTTGAGATTGAAGAGCGGTTGAAAAAGGAAATGAACATTCCGGTAATGCACGACGACCAGCACGGTACCGCCATCATATCATCGGCGGCGCTGCTCAATGCGCTGGAGCTGGTGGGCAAAGACATTAAGAAGGTGAAATTTGTCATCAGCGGGGCCGGCGCTTCGGCCATCAGTTGCAGCAAGCTGTACCTGGCGCTGGGTGCCAATGTTAAAAACATGGTGATGTTCGACAGCAAAGGCGCCATCACCAAAGACCGTAAAAACCTCGATGCGCAGAAGAAAATATTTGCCACCGACCGTAAGGTAGCTTCGCTCGCAGAGGCTATGAAAGGTGCGGATGTGTTTATAGGCCTTAGCCGGGGCAATATCCTTTCGGCAGAGATGGTGAAGAGCATGGCCCGCAAGCCCATTGTATTTGCGCTGGCCAATCCCGATCCCGAAATCAGTTACGAAGATGCCATTGCTGCCCGTCCCGATATTATTATGGCCACTGGCCGCAGCGACTATCCCAACCAGGTAAACAATGTGCTGGGCTTTCCCTACATTTTCCGGGGGGCGCTCGATGTAAGGGCTACGGGTATTAACGAAGCCATGAAACTGGCTGCGGTATACGCTCTGGCAGAACTGGCCAAAAAGCCGGTGCCCGATCTCGTAAATATGGCGTACAGTGAGAAAAACCTGCGTTTTGGCCCTACCTATATCATTCCTAAACCGATGGACCCGCGCTTGCTGAGCACGGTATCGCCGGCAGTGGCACGTGCCGCTATCAAAACCGGTGTGGCCCGCAAGCAGATCAAAGACTGGAAGGCTTACGAAGAAGAGCTGAACAAGCGCCTGGGCCAGGACGAAAACATACTCCGGGTTATAACCAATAAAGCCAAGCAAAACCCCAAACGTGTGGTATTTGCCGAGGCCGAAAACTTTAAAACCCTCAAAGCCGCGCAAATCGCCAAAGACGATGGTATAGCCATTCCGGTATTGCTGGGCAACCGTAAAAAGATCGAAAAACTGATTGCGGAGCATGAGCTGGATATGAACGGCGTTACCATCATAGATCCGCGCAGTGAGGAAATGGAAGAAAAACGCAACCATTTTGGCGAGCTGTTTTTTGAGAAACGCAAACGCAGGGGTTACAACCTCTACGAAGCCAAAAAGATTATGCGCGAGCGCAACTATTTTGGTTGTATGATGGTAGAAACCGGCGAGGCCGACGCACTTATTTCAGGTCTTACCCGCAAGTATCCCGATACTATACGCCCGGCGCTGGAAGTAATAGGCAAGCAGGACAATGTGCAAAAGATAGCTGGTATGTACCTGATGCTTACCAAAAAAGGTCCGGTTTGCTTTGCAGATACCACCATTAACGAAAACCCCACTGCCGATGAACTGGTAGATATTACACGGCTTACCGCCAGGGTGGTATCGCATTTTAATGTGAACCCCAAAGTGGCTATGCTGTCTTATTCCAATTTTGGCAGCAGCAATCTCGATGAGGCCCGTAAGGTGCGCGATGCGGTAAACATACTGAACGAAAAATATCCCGAACTGAGTGTAGACGGTGAGGTGCAGGGTAGTGTGGCATTTAATAAAGAACTGCTGAAAGAGAATTACCCCTTTACCTCGCTCGAGGACGAATCGCCTAATATCCTTATTTTCCCTAATCTTGCTGCGGGTAATATTGCCTATAACCTGCTTATGGAGCTGGGCAATGTAGAAGCGGTAGGCCCCATTTTGCTGGGTATCAAAAAATCGGTGCACATGCTGCAACTGGGCAGTACCATTCGCCAGATTGTAAATATGGTATCTATCGCGGTGGTAGATGCGCAGATCAAATGTGAGAAAGTGCAGGAGCAAAACGAAATGAACAAAAAAACGGCGGCTAAGGCAGCCAAACCGGCCAAGGCTAGTGTAAAAGCAGCAGCCCCGGCCAAAAGAACCTCAAAAACCAAATAGAAAACATGTTAACCAAAAAATTCCTGGAGCATTTCGGACGCTACCTTATCATGCTGGGCGGTATGTTCTCCAAGCCCGAAAACTGGAGGGTGTACTGGAAAGAATTTATGCACCAGTGTAACGATATTGGTATTGGATCTCTGGGTATTGTGCTCATTATCTCTACCTTCCTGGGTGCGGTAACCACGGTGCAAACCGCTTACCAGCTGGTAAGCCCCATTATTCCCAAGCCTGTAATTGCCCAGATCGTGCGCGACTCTACCATCCTGGAGCTTTCGCCCACGGTAGTTTGTATTGTGCTGGCGGGTGTAGTAGGTTCCAAAATTGCTTCTGAGCTGGGCAATATGCGTGTGAGTGAGCAGATCGACGCCCTGGAAATTATGGGCATCAATACCAAAGCATACCTCATTATGCCTAAAATACTCGGTGCTATCATCATGATTCCATGCCTCGTTATCCTGTCTTGCTTTCTCGCTATCGGCGGTGGTTATATGGCTGGCAGTATTTCCGGCATCCTTAGCCCAGAGCAGTTCAAACAAGGTTTGCTGCAATCTTTTATACCGTTTAACGTATACTTTGCGGTAATCAAGGCTTTCTCATTTGCCTTTATTATTTCCAGTATTTCCGCATATTTCGGTTACAATGTAAAAGGTGGTGCGCTTGAGATTGGTAAGGCCTCTACTACTTCGGTGGTGGTAAGCTGTATTCTTATCCTGTTTGCCGACTATGGTCTGGCTGCAGTATTCCTGTAACCTTAAACCTGCAGAGGTATGATTGAAGCAAAAAATGTAAAAAAGTCATTCGGCGATAAAACGGTACTGCACGATATATCGTGCCAGATGGAAGCGGGTAAGACCAACCTTATTATTGGCTCCAGCGGTAGTGGTAAAACAGTATTGCAAAAGTGCATGGTAGGCCTGCTGAAGGTAGATAGCGGTCAGATCCTGTACAATGGCCAGGATTTTTGGGCCATGTCGGAGCAGGAGCGCAAAGAGATACGCACACAGATTGGTATGCTGTTTCAGGGTTCGGCCCTTTTTGACAGTAAAACGGTAGAGCAGAACGTAATGTTCCCGCTCGAAATGTTTTCTAAAATGCGGTACCGCGAAAAAGTAGCCCGTGTAAATGAGGTGCTGGATCGTGTAAACCTGAAAGACGCCAATAAAAAATTCCCTTCCGAAATTTCGGGTGGTATGAAAAAACGGGTAGCGCTGGCCCGCGCCATTGTGCTTAACCCCAAATACCTGTTTTGCGATGAGCCCAACTCGGGCCTCGATCCGCAAACCTCACTGGTGATTGATAAGCTCATTAAGGAAATTACCGAAGAGTATAACATAACCACGGTGGTAAACACCCACGATATGAATACCGTAATGGAAAGCGGCGACCATATTGTGTACATGTACCAGGGATACAAACAATGGGAAGGCAGCAATAAGGATATTATTTACAGCAAAGATGAAAAACTCAACGATTTCATTTTTGCCTCCGACTTTTTGCGCGATGCCAAAGAAATGCGCATGATGGAAATGCAGCAACGCAAAACGGGAGAATAAGACGTCGATGTCTGATGTGATGATCGCTGATTTTCGGGTGGTTAAAGCATCGCTTAACCTGTCAGAGCTTGTCCTGCCACTGCGGGGGCTGCGCACCTGCCAGGTTATGGGAGAAGAGACCTCATGTAAAGATTATATTAATTCTTAACCCTTTATCCGTCCATTTCGTTATATGGATCGTATTCATATGTAATACGCCCTACAACAGAGCCAGTTTCGGGGCAAGGGGGCGTTTCAACCCCAAAAGATAAGGTCGGGAGCGGTTGTTCCCGATATTGTAGTTTGCTTTTGGGGCAAATTCCCTTATTTTTGCCACCGACTTTTTATAACACTATATTAAATACATACATCCATGGGTGTTTTAGTAGGTAAAGACAGCAAAGTAATCGTTCAGGGCTTTACAGGTACCGAAGGTACTTTCCACGCCTCTCAAATGATAGAATACGGTACCAACGTAGTTGGTGGCGTTACTCCGGGTAAAGGTGGTTCCACTCACCTGGACCGTCCGGTTTTTAATACTGTAGAAGATGCAGTAAAGAAAGCAGGAGCAGACGTTTCCATTATTTTCGTACCACCGGCATTTGCTGCTGATGCGATCATGGAAGCTGCTGACGCAGGTATCAAAGTAATCATCTGTATCACAGAAGGTATTCCTGTACAGGATATGATCAAAGCCAAAGCGTACATCGCTGGTCATGATTGCCGTCTGATTGGTCCTAACTGCCCAGGTGTAATCACCGCCGGCGAAGCTAAAGTAGGTATCATGCCAGGCTTTATCTTCAAAGCAGGCCGTATCGGTATCGTTTCTAAATCAGGTACCCTGACTTACGAAGCTGCTGATCAGGTAGTAAAAGCTGGTCTGGGTATCTCTACCGCAATCGGTATTGGTGGCGACCCAATCATTGGTACTACTACCAAAGAAGCGGTAGAGCTGCTGATGAACGATCCGGAAACCGATGGTATCATCATGATTGGTGAAATCGGTGGTAGCCTCGAAGCAGAAGCTGCTAAATGGATTCAGGCACACGGTACTAAACCGGTTGTTGGTTTCATCGCTGGCCAAACAGCGCCTCCGGGCCGCCGTATGGGTCACGCAGGTGCCATCATCGGTGGTGCTGATGACACTGCTGCTGCTAAAATGAAAATTATGGCAGAGTGCGGTATCAGCGTAGTAGATAGTCCTGCCGATATCGGAAAGACTATGGCCGCTGTAATGAGCAAAGCCGGTGCTACTGCTTAATAAGCTATAGCATACCTCATAAAAAACTCCGCCTCTCAAGGGCGGAGTTTTTGTTTTATTACGTTTCCGGGGGTGCTAAGCTGAAGTCTCCGTATGCAACTGTAGAATCAAGGTACCTACCCGAAAACGTGGCGTATCCGTTTTCGGGCGGCTTTTTTGCGTTACTTTTTTTCCGCAAAAAAAGTAACAGAAGGCGAATATCGGGTAGCGGTTAACGCTATAGTTGGCGTCACTGATTGATGATATGAAGCAGGTGTACCCACATGGGAAGCAGGATCTCTATGGAGAACTGTTGCCCCATGTGTCTGCGCCACCGGATAAGGGGCAGGTATGCCAATAGGTTTCTATCCCTTATGGCCAGAGCAGGTATATCTTTTCCAGCTTGCCCCGTTTGTAGCAAGGTTTTTCATCGGGCAGGGTAGTAAGCAGGGCTTCGTATAATTTCAACGTATCGCCTTTCCGCTCCCAAGATCGTAGTAATTCAGGTTTGCCCTTGCCAGTAAAGCCCACCAGCTCTGTATAATTGCAATAACAATCGCCGCCAATGCATATCCGGTATTGGTCGTAATCCGACCCCGTTACTTTCCCATCCGCATTAAGCGACATGTTTTGGCTGGTAGCCGTATCATGCCAGGTACCTGCGAGGAACTGGTTGTTCATATACCATTCCATACGCGATTGGGTGCTGGCAGCGGTATCTACTTGTTCAAAAACATGGGTAATATTGCTGTAACAGAGGTATAACTTATTGTTTCTGCGCACCAGCCAGCTGGTATCTTCTGCCATGCCCAGCACCTTAATACTGTCTGGCGTATAAGTAACCAATTTTAAATGCGCCTGTTCAAATCCATTGTTCACCCACAAAGCGCTGTCGCGGTCAATGGCCAGTTCCAGTAATCCTTCATAAGGCAGTGCCGGATGCGGGTTCTGCTCATGTTGTATGGTACTCCAGCCCGGTTGCGATAACCAGTGACCATTGAGGCTGGCATCGGGAGCGGCAAGCTGTTTTTGCCTGCTGTGGCATGCCATAAGGTGCAGCAATGCGAAGGCCGTTAGGAGGGCTAATCCCGATGCTGTTTTCATATTGACCTGGTATTGATCTGTTAAAATTAAACGAACTTGCGTAAAATGATGGAACCGTTTTATGGAAATCTCCTAAAGCGGCATCATCTTAGTATTCGAATAACGCATCCCAATCCGATATGTTTAGAAAAATTTGTTTCACTGCCCTGTTGGGTATAACAGTGGCTGTAAATGCACAGAAAATGCCGGTTAACTATTACGATGCTACCTGGAAAAAGGTAGAGGCTTTACGGAATAAGGATCTGAAGCAGGCCATTACGCTTGCCGAAGAAGCGTATGCGCGTGCCGCCAAAGAAGGTAAAACCGCAGAGCAGATCAAGGCCTTTATCTATAAAAACTCGTTGCAATCGTATGCAGAGAACGCGTTGGTAAAAGAAATTAACGACCTGGAGCAGCAACTGGCGCAAAGTAAAAACGCGGTAGAAAAGGCTATCTACAGCAGCTTGCTGGCAGAGCAATACTGGAATTACTACTCCAATCACCAGTGGGAGATTATGGACCGCACGGCGGTAGCCGGTGATGCCTCTGCCGATTTTACCACCTGGGATACCCACCATTTTACCGATAAGGTAACCAGCCTATATCTGGCGTCTGTAAAAGACAAAGAAGTGCTGCAAAGCACAAAGGCAGAAGCCTATGCTCCCATTGTTGTAAAGGGTAAAAACACAGCCGGGCTCCGGCCGTATATGTATGACCTGCTTATGGCCAGGGTGGTAGACCATTTTAACACATCCGACCCTAACCGGCAACCCGTGGCCGAGTTTGTGCTCACCGATAATGCAGCTTTTGCGCCCGTACAGTCGTTTGTAACACACACTTTTACCACCCCCGATTCTGCCAGCTATAAATGGTTGTTGCTGCAATCGTTGCAGGAATGGCTGCGCTTTCGTGTAAAAGACAATAATACTGCCGCCTTGCTCGATGCCGATGTAATGCGCTTGCAGTATGTATACAACCAAAGCACAGCGCCCGATAAGCGCGAGGTGTATATGAAAGCGTTAAAAGCCTTGTACGACCAGCATCCGAAAGATGCAGGAGGCGCACTGGCCCTGTACCGCTATGCAGAGTTGCTGGCTGGCGACCAGAACGGGGGCTACGGATATAAACGTGGTGGTAGAAATATGCCCACAGCCAACGAAGGCAACCCGGCAGAAGCCGCGGCTATACTGGGCACCATCATCTCCGGATTTAAAAACACAGAAGCTGCTGCGCTGGCTTTTAACCTGAAAATGACATTGGAGCGGCCGTCATTACTGGTGCAGACCGAAAATGTGGTGCCGGTTGGCAAGCCTTTTCTTTCTTCGCTGCAATACAGCAATATATCCAATGTGTATATCCGGGTGGTAAAAGTAACCCGCGAAGAATTGGCTACTGCTCAAAACAAAAGTGATTCGTGGGCACAAGTTCTGCGCAGCAAACCTGCGGTTAAAAGCTGGAGCATTCCGTGCCCGGCTACGGCAGATCTGAAACAACACCGGCTCGAGTTTAAGACAGAGGGTTTACCCGGTGGCGAATACGCCTTGCTGATTTGTGGCAATGAAAAGATGGATGAAGCACAGCACCCGCTGGCCTATGTTTCGTTTAACGTATCTGACCTGAGCATGGTAAGGCTCGAGAATAAAACCGGTAAAATGGAAGGTTATGTGCTGGACCGCAACGACGGGCACCCTGTGGCACAGGCCGAAGTATTGTTTGCGCTCAACAAGTGGAGCACCACAAGCCGGAAAATGGAAGTGACAAAGCGGTATACGCAAACCACAGATGCCGAAGGGCATTTTATTACAGAACCAATGAACCGTAATGAAGGTGATGTATCGGTAGTAATACAAAAAGGAAATGATAAACTGGATTTGAACGATCGCCAGTACATTGGGTATTACGGTGAAGAAAATACTAACGAACCCCTGCGCAGCTATGTGTTTACCGACCGTTCTATTTACCGGCCCGGACAAACGGTGTTTTATAAAGCATTGTTGCTGCAACAAAAACAAAAGGGACGCGACAACCAGGTGGTGCAGCACAAAGACCTGAAAGTGACCTTTACAGACCCCAACGGTCAGTTAATTGAAGCCAAAACGCTACAGACCAACCCGTATGGTTCTATAACCGGAAGTTTTGCTATTCCTACGGGTCTGGCTACCGGAGGTTATACCTTGTCTACAGAATATGGCAGTGTTTATATTTCGGTAGAAGAGTACAAACGCCCTAAGTTTGAAGTAACCTATGAGCCGCAGACCGCCACTTATAAATTGGGCAGATCTGTTTCGGTAAAAGGAAAAGCCATGGCTTATGCCGGCAATGCGTTGGATGGTGCTAAAGTAACCTATCGTGTAACCCGCAGTGCCCGCTGGCCCTTTTTCTGGTGTTTCTGGCGCTGGGGCCGCCCTTCGGCACCCGATAAAGAAATAGCGCAAGGCAGTTTGCAAACCGCTGCCGATGGCAGTTTTACCATACCTTTTGAACTGGTGCCCGATGCTTCGGTAGATCCTAAAACGCAACCGGTATTCGATTATAACGTAACGGCAACTGTAACCGATATTAATGGCGAAACGCACGAGCAAACCACATCAGTTTCTGCCGGGTACACCGCTATGACGCTCGATGCTACGGTGAATGAACAGAACGATGCGGCAGCATTGACTCCCGTATTTGTTTCTGCTAAAAACCTGGCTGGTACCCCTGTGGCGGCCAAGGTTAAGGCCACGGTATTTGCGCTCAACAGTCCGGCTTACCCTATTAAAAAACGGTATTGGGATGCGCCCGACCAGTATATCATAGATGAAGCCACCTTCCGCAAAGATTTCCCAACGGATGAATACAAAGAAGAGGCCGAGCCATTGAGCTGGACGCGTGGCGCAGCAGTGTTAACCAAAGACCTGAATGTGGATGCCACACCAACCGAAGAACCCCTGCTCGCTAATCTTAAAGCCGGTTGGTATGTGCTGGAGCTTACCACAAAAGACACTTTTGGTGCGGAAGTAAAACAAATGAAAACCTTTTGGGTGTACAATAGCAAAACCGGAGACTTGCCTGCATCAGAAGCCATTATGCTGATGGCGTCAGACAAGGCTTACGAGCCCGGCTCCCGTGCAGAAGTTAAGCTGGCCGGTGCCGGAAGCAGCAGCCATTTGCTTGCGGTAGTGCAACATCCTGAAAGTACCACACAAGAAATTTACCACTTAAAGGGTGGGGCAGCATCTATTGCAATGAATGTGGCCGAGGCCGACCGTGGCGATGTAAATGTGCAGGCGCTGCGGGTTTGGAACAACCGTATTTACACCCAATCGCACACTGTTCGGGTGCCCTGGAGCAATAAAGACCTGACCGTGACCATAGGTACTTATCGCAATAAGGTACTGCCAGGTGCTAAAGAAACCTGGACGGTGACTATTGCCGGTAGCAAAAAAGAAAAGGTAGCGGCAGAGGTATTGGCCGCTATGTACGATGCTT
>JAVBJN010000063.1:0-3163 GCA_031546985.1 Chitinophagaceae bacterium | reverse complement strand
GCTTTTTTAATCCCTGGCACAATTTTGAAACCATTTCGGCCAAACGACAGGATACTTACCTACTTGAGAATGATGTTGTGACCTTAAAAAGTGCGCTAGGAGAAAGGTCAGGTCATGTAATTGAAGTTTCTGCACCTAATTTTACAGGAAATGAAATTTTTTTATCTGACATTCTAAAAGGATTAGTTAAGTTAGCCCATTCTCATGGCGCAGTAGTCAATGGAAGAAAGTCATTCTACCCTACTAAAGATGAAATCAAACAATATCTTGATGCCGAACTTGGTTTGTCAGAGAAACAAATAAAGGCGGCTTTACAGTTAATTAAAAAGCAAAAAAATACTATTTTTGCCCCTGATAAAAAAAGTATAGGATTTTCTCAAGAGCTAAGGATTGTTTGTTCTCTTGCTAAAAAATATTGGGGACCAATTATGGAGGTAGCTGTAAAAGCAAAAGTATCATGTAAAGGTTCAAGAGCTCTCACTGCGGTTGAGTGCTTCAAGAATAAGTATCCTGATGGGTTTGGTAAAGTCCAGGTACCGTTGAGTAAAAACATGCAGCTAGACTTGCAAAATGAGAATATTAAAGAAGACTTAGCTAAAGTAATTGCTGGGATGATGCATATTTCTTAATTAAATAGAGGGAAAGTTAAATGGGATTAAAATCAAATGGATAGTGGTGACTGTGTGAAAAGTTAAGCATTTATTCTGTATTTTAGGGGGAATCAGCCCTTTCCAAAAAAAAATGGTTAGATATATTATTTGTGCTCTTACTAAATCCATAGGAGCCAACAAATATGTTTCTACCATCCACTCTTGTTCGCACTCAAGCGACTGGTTACCTTAATCCCAAACCTAAGCAATTAGGTCTTATTTTAGGGGGTTAAGCGTGCACATACACCATCCAAATAAAATATTACGCCTTAACGCCGTGATTGAGCGAATAGGTATTAGTCGTTCGATGCTCTATCTACTTTTAAACCCAAAATCAAAATACTATGATTCAGACTTTCCTATCCCCATCCGCATCTCTTCTAGATGCATAGGTTGGATTAATAGTGAGATCACGGAATGGGTCTTAATGCGTATTGAGCAACGAGATGGCTCTAAAAGTAATTAACGAAATCATTTAACTAAACAATAGGAAGGAGGCAATTTTAATGATCAACCGCCATCTCAGAAAGGTGTACCTATGAATAAATAAGCAGTTTTTGTTTCAAGCAGAACCTAGTTTTGTATTTTGTGAGTAGTTATATTTTCTTAGGGCCGGCCAAGAGAATTAGTTTTTAGTTTTAATAGCTTAGCTGATAAAAAAGCTGATACTTTTCTTTTAATTTCTTTTAGGATCTGTCTCATTGTTTGAGCAGAACTTAGAAGGGCCTTCTTTAGGAATAAAGTAATGTTTAGTTCTAACAATGCTTTAAAAAGCTGTTCATCTGATTTGGTGCAAACCATTCATGAGATTCAGCAAAAAACGCAGGCACCATTAGCGTTAATCATATTATCAGTACTCAGTAATCTCTCTTCTGCCTGTCAGGGAATGATTGATGTCAAAAATCCAACTGGGGCAAAGACACCAACTGATTTGTATGCCCTGAATATTGCAGAATCTTCTGAGCGTAAGAGTACTGTGGATCGATTAACGTCCAAACCACTTTTAGATTATGAGCTCAGGCGGAAACAAGAAAATAAGCGTCTTCTAAAAGATTACGAGCAAGAAATGTTTGTTTGGCAAGTAAAGTATAGAAAAGCAAAGAAATGTTTTCAAAAGGCTATTGAAAGTGATGATCCTAACGTTGAACTCTATCAGCAAGAACTGGCTGAGCTTATAGAAAACAAGCCTAAAAAAATACAATTGTGCCAAACACTGTTTGCAGATACCACAATTGAGGCGTTGCTTTATGGAATGTCAGGGGCGTCTCCTTATGCGACCTTAACATCTTCTGATGCAAGCAATATTTTAAATAAGTTTAACGCAAACTGGTTGAGCAATATAAATCTTCTATATGATGGTGATACGATTAGAGTTGAACGTAAAAACAGCGAAAGCTTCACCATTGAGAATGGACGTTTAACTCTTGCGTTGATGATACAGCCAAAAATGCTGAAACAAATGCTTGAGAAGCAAAATGATTCAGCTCGTCATATAGGTACTTTAGCTCGAATGTTGGTTTGTTATCCTGAATCAACACAAGGGCACCGTTTTTTTCAAAACCCTGATTTAAGCGAAAATTGTGGGGAGTACATTGAAAAATATTATGCACGTATTACAGAGATATTGGAGCAATCATCGTCTTACCAAGCCTATGGGCACAGAGTGACCTTAGAATTCTTGCCTGAGGCAAAACAGATATGGATTCAGTTTTATAACCATATAGAGAGTCAACTGTCTTGGCAGGGAGGTCTAAGTGATATCCGTGATGCAGCCTCAAAAATGGCGAATAATGTTGCTCGAATTGCTGCTTTGTTACATTACTATACATATGGTACAAAGCAAATCAGTCTAGAATGTACTCAGGCAGCCATAGACCTAGGCTACTACTATCTTGAGCAGTTCAAACACTTATTCGGAGAGAAAACACTTCAGGAGCAGGCATTCAACAACGGTAGCCTCCTGTCCCAATGGTTAGTGAAGAATCATAAGTATGGTACTTATGTTATACCAAAAAAAGTTTTATACAGCTATGGACCCAATTCGCTTCGAAATAAGGATAAACTCGAAATGGCCGTATGGTACTTACATAATACTGGTAAGCTTGTGTATTACTATAATTCGAAACCAGCCTGTATTCATCTGACGCAGCAATTTTTACTGGAGAACAATTTACAGTAGATCATTTTTATTATCAAAACTGCCCTTAGAAATAGGGGCAGTTTTTTATTTAGCGCTCATTGTAAATTCAATCAAAAAAAGTCAAAAATGAGCGAATAATTTTTATTTTTTGCCAGAGTCATTGCTAATTTTGCTACCACAGCAGAAATAGCAGGTAATTTTGAATATTTCGTTTGAAATTTTGACTGAAAAACTAAGAATAGATTTTTATCTGTCGGTACATTGCCTACCAACTAAAACCTATGAATGTTATCTTAACCTAAAAATACAGCTATGGAAATCTCCATAGATTAGATTCTATTTGTAGTGCCTAGAACTTCTCCCTACTTACCTC